>CP054181.1:2131257-2841677 GCA_015709655.1 Ignavibacteria bacterium
TCGATAAGAATCTGTGACCTGCTGTTTAAAGGGCCCGACATCCGTAAATTAAAACGATGGTTCCGTCCAATCGAGTTGTTGTTGCTGGTTTCCGAATACGTTTGAGTATCGGGATCTACATACTGCCGGTCAGTAACGGAGCTGTTGTTGTTATCGGCATAGTTAAAAAAGTAACTTCCACTAACATCGAATTTGTCAAACCAGCTGTCACTGTACTGAACGCCTACAGCATGAGTGGCTGTGATCCCATCCTGCTGGCCAACAAACAAACCGCTGTTGCCCATGAATCGCGATGGACCCATCCGGCTTGCCATGGCACCCATCATTCGGGCACGCCCACCGGTAATACCCATGCCGGCCAGAATGTCCTGCACGCTAAAGTTCTGCTGATTAATGTTGTTCGAGATACCCAGGACCGTAAGACGCTGAGTATCGTTAAACGCATTGTAGGTAAGGCCTCCGGAATATCTGTCGTCAGTGCCGTAGCCACCGTACACAGAACCAAAAGAACCTTTGCGTTTATCTTTTTTGGTGACAAGATTGATTGTCTTTTCGGTGCCGCCATCATCAAAGCCGCTGAACATCGACGTGCTTGAGCGGGCATCGTACACCTGGACGTTGTCCACCATGTCAGACGGGACATTCTGCAGCGTCTGCCGCGCGTCATCACCAAAGAACCGCTTCCCATCAACCAGTACCCGTTTCACCTCTTCGCCCTGGGCCTTTACCGTACCATCTTCGATGCTGATGCCCGGCATTTTCTTTACCAGGTCCTCACTGCTGGCATAGGCATTTGTTTTATAAGCTTTGCTATTAAACTGGGTAGTGTCACCCTTCATTTCTACCGCGATGGCATCGGCCTCCACCGAAATATTTTTCAGTGTTAAAGTATCTGCGTTCAATGTAATTTCCGGAAGTTCAACATCGGAACTGCCAACCGTTACCGGCATGGCAAGAGGAGCGTAGCCAAGTAATGTTAAATTAATCGTGTACGCTCCCTGAGGTACATCTGCGATGCTGAACTCACCGCGGCGATTTGATATACCGCCAAGTATTTTTGTAGTATCTCTTGTGTTGGTTAACCTAGCCGTAGCACCCTGCAGGGGCTCCCCGTCGCGATTGATGATACGGCCGCGTACGCTGTGATTTGCTAATACGTCAGAAATTGAAATAAATGTAAGGAAAACCAGTGAACAAAAAGCAATTGGCCGTGTCATGCAGGAACGGTATTTTGGTGTGAAATTTATAAATGAGGTTGGTCTGTGACGTGTATCCCGTTTTTTATTGTGCATTAGGAAACCTGTTTATAATTAGAAAAAAATCTCGTAGATTTGAGTATCTATTAGTACAGTTTTGTTTCACAATTAGTTATTTGCTATGGCAGAATCATCAGTTAATACCGGAGTTGCTCTTGCCAGCCTCGCATTCAGATGGCATAACCAGGCTCATGAAGTTTTAACCCCTCTTAAGCTTTCAACAACACAGTACCTGTTGCTGAGCGGTGTGCAAATCATTAGCGAGACCCAAGAGCACGTAACACAAGCAGCGGTTGGCCGTTTGGTAGGCGCCGACGCCATGCTTGTGTCAAAAAATATCCGCACACTTGAAGAAAACAAGTTCATCGAGCGTCGTGTTCACCCGGTAGATTCGCGTGCATGGTCAGTAAAGCTGACAAAGTCAGGTGCAGCCACACTTAAGAATGCTGCCAAACAGCTTGGTAAAATTGAATCCAATACGTTTGGCAAGGGTGGAAGCGAAAAGCTGTATAAGCCACTTGTACAGGCTCTTGGCTGGGGTTAATGAGCACCGATTCTACTGTGCTAACCGGTTGGTGCAGAGTAGCAGCGTGTTCTCCGGTGCTTGACGTCTGTGGTATTGATTACAATATTGCAGAAATTCAAAAAAGTGTAGTCCAAGCTCTCAACCGTGGCTCATCCATTGTTGTGTTTCCGGAGCTTTCGGTCACAGGTTATTCGGTAGCCGACCTTTTCAGGTCGGCTACTGTTTTATCGGCTGCCAGGGATGCCGTTGTCACACTGGCAGGCTGGAGCCGCACCGTTAACGGTGTATTTGTGGTTGGCTTCCCATGCATGCACGGGGGACGTTTGTATAACTGCGCTGCCGTCATTGGCGGGGGCAGGGTGCTGGGCGTTGTTCCTAAAACCTATCTGGCTACGTCGGGTGAGTATTACGAGCAGCGCTGGTTTGCATCCGGACATACCATTGCCGGAAGTTCAGTATCGCTGGCGGGGGTGCCGGTACCCTTTGGTACAGACCTGCTGTTTTCCGATACAGAGAATTCCGACGTTGTATTTGGAGTTGAAATCTGTGAGGATTTGTGGGCGGTTGAGCCGCCCGGAGGCCGGCTTGCCAGACAGGGCGCAACGCTGCTCCTTAATCTTTCGGCAAGTAATCAGTTGGCCGGTAAGACCAATAAACGGCGGGCGGTTGTCACTGAGCATAGCCGCCGTACGCTTACGGGGTACATTTATGCCTCTGCAGGCCCGTGGGAAAGTACAACCGATACCGTGTACAGTGCCCACTGCATCATTGCTGCCGGCGGTGATGTAGTCGCCGAGACCGAGCCGCTGTCAATGGCATCGGCCATACTTGTTGCCGATATCGATGTTGAACGTTTGCTGTGTCTGCGCCGCCACTCGGGAACGTTTTACCAGCATTCCGGTCAGCCTATGCACCGTATGGTGTATGACGGACGTCCGTTCACCGTGCCCTCCGCATTGCTTCAGCCCCCTTCCCAAAACCCGTTTCTGTCCGAGCCTGTTTCGCAGTACTGTGCAGAAATCAGCGCAATACAGGCAACAGGGCTTGCCGTACGCATGAAGCGGGCTGGCGCGAAAAAGCTGGTTATTGGGGTGTCGGGCGGACTGGATAGTACACTTGCCTTACTTGTATGCGTGAAGGCGGTACAGCAGCTTGGTCTGGATACCGGTGCTGTTCTGGCCATAACAATGCCGGGTCCGGGCACCACCCACCGTACCCGTACCAATGCGGATCTGCTGGCCCAGGTACTGGGCATTACATTACGCTCGATTCCGATTGATACGGCAGTACACCAACATTTTAGCGATATCGGACATGATGCCGATATTCATGATGTTGTTTTCGAAAATGCACAGGCACGGGAACGTACTCAAATCCTGATGGACGTTGCAAATCAGGTAAACGGAATCGTAGTAGGTACGGCTGACCTGAGCGAGATTGCACTGGGCTGGGCTACGTTTAATGCCGATCACATGGCAATGTATCACGTTAACAGCGGTATCCCCAAGAGCGTTATTCGTACAATGGTTGAATGGTGGGCCGAAACCGGAGATCCACAACTGGCCACGGTGCTACGCGATATCCTGCAAACCCCGGTGTCGCCCGAACTGTTACCGGCTACCGGCACTGCCACAGCAACACAGCACACCGAAGAAATTCTGGGTCCATACGCCGTTCACGATTTCTTCCTCTACCATTTTGTCGGGCTCCAGCGTCCGGTAACCAACACCTACTACCTTGCATGCATTGTTTTTAAGGGGCTGTACAATGCGCAGCAACTGCACGACTGGTTTATGATATTTCTGCGTCGGTTCTTTGCCAATCAGTTTAAACGGAACTGTTCTCCGGATGGTATCAAAATTGGTCCGGTGTCGCTCTCACCACGAACCGACTGGCGCATGCCCAGCGATACATCGGCCGAGCTGTGGGTTAGTGAGCTTTCACGCTGTATTGTATTTTTGCCCTAAGGATTAGACTGACCCACGGATTCTTATGAGTAACACAACACGAACCATACGGATGGTCATTGCCGACGACCATGAAATTTCACGTCTGGGAATACGACGGCTTCTTGCAAGTGCCCCGGAGATTGAAGTCGTTGCCGAGGCCTCGAATGGCAACCAGGCAATTGAGGAAGTTCGTGCTGCAAAACCTGATGTGGTCCTGCTGGATGTGTATATGCCGGAATCAACCGGTATTGATGCCGCAAAGGCAATTAAGAACGACAGTCATAAATGTCATGTAATCATGCTGAGTTCGGTTGACGATTCCAATGCCGTTCATCAGGCGCTGTACACGGGGGCCGATGGGTATCTGACGAAGGATGTATCGGCACCGGAGCTTATCTCTGCAATTAGAAGTGTGTTGCAGGGACAACGGGTGTTCAGCCGCAGGATTTTAAATATGCTCGACGGCGAAATTCAGTCGCCCGAAGAAGCATCAGGCAGTGAAGGTAAGCCCGCTGTTAGTTTAACAAAACGTGAAGAACAGATTGTATCGCTGGTGGCTAAGGGACACACCAGTCAGGAAATTGCTAAAAAATTGTATATTAGTCCGCGAACCGTTGAAACTCACCGTGCGCGGATTATGGATAAACTTGGCGTTAATAACACGGCAGGGCTGGTGCGGTTTGCATTACTGCATTCAACCTATTTCGACTCAAAGGTTGAACTCCCCGAGGAGTAAGTCTAGGTCGGCACCTTATTCCTGTATTAGGAAATACCACAGATGGAAACCGTTAGCCAATACCTGAACCCCGATGTAGTGGCCAAGCTGGGTAGTATGGAACTGCGTGCCCGGCTGGTTGTTGAAGGCTTCATTACAGGCCTGCATCGCAGCCCGTTCCATGGTTTCTCTGCCGAGTTTTCCGAACACCGCCAATACCGCCCGGGCGACGAGTTAAAGCATATTGACTGGAAAATCTATGGTCGCAGTGACCGCTTCTACGTTAAACAGTACGAGGATGAAACCAATCTTCGGTGCATGATCGCTCTTGACTGCAGTGCCAGTATGGGGTATGCAGCACCCGGGAACTTGTCTAAGTTTACCTACGGCAGCTATCTTGCCGCGGCACTCAGCTACTTAATCCTTCAGCAGCGTGACGCTGCCGGCCTTACCCTATACACGAACACTGTAGAGCAGTACCTGCCCTCGCGCAGCAAGAAGTCATATATCAGTGAGTTGATACGGGCTCTCGAGGCTGCCACGCCACATAACACAACCGGAACTGCTGCCGCGCTGAACTCGCTGGCAG
This sequence comes from Ignavibacteria bacterium, assembly GCA_015709655.1. Taxonomy (NCBI): domain Bacteria; kingdom Pseudomonadati; phylum Ignavibacteriota; class Ignavibacteria; species Ignavibacteria bacterium. The sequence continues at coordinate 2,136,293 of CP054181.1, forward strand.
AGCGGCTCACGCGGAGGGGGCTGGTGGTGCTGATTAGTGATCTGTTCGATGAGAAAGAAGAGATTTTTAAGGCACTCCGACACTTCCGGCATAACAAGAATGAGGTTCTGGTCATGCATGTGCTGGATCCACGCGAAGTGGATTTCGACTTTCAATCATCTGCAGTGTTCAAGGACATGGAAACCGGACAGGAGCTGCCCACCCACCCGCTGCAACTCCGGAACAGTTACCAAAAGGCGGTTCAGGATTTTTGTGCCGACATAAAGAAGGGATGCAGGGCACTGAATGTTGATTACATTCGCATTACAACGAACAAACCTTTCGATGTAGCATTGCGTGAGTACATCGTGAAACGAGCAAAACGGATATGAAACTTCAAGGGCTGTACACTGCCGTCATTACCCCATTTACCGCTGATGGCAGTCTGGATGTAGAAAAATTTACTATGCTAACGGAGCAGCAGATTGCTGCTGGTGTTAACGGATTGGTTGTTACCGGATCAACCGGTGAAGCTGCCACACTCACGACCGCAGAAAAAGCAACGCTGTGGCGTACGGCTGTTGAGGTGTCGGCCGGACGTGTACCGGTAATCGCAGGCAGCGGCTCCAACAACACGGCCGATTCGGTTCAGGCCTCCAGGCAGGCTGCTGAAGCCGGTGTGGCGGCACTGCTGATTGTAACGCCATATTATAACAAACCAACCCCTGCCGGTGTGGTAGCACACCATTCCGCAATTGCCGATGCATGCCCCCTGCCTCAGATTTTGTATAATGTGCCCGGCCGGACGGCTACCAACCTTGGTGTGGACGTCCAGCTTGCCGTTATGGATGCCGTTCCCCTGGTTATTGGGTCCAAGGAAGCCAGCGCCAATCTCTCCCAGATTTCCAGACTTGCTGCTCAGGTCCCGGAGCATGTTAGCGTGCTTGCCGGCGATGATGACCTTACGCTGCCGATTATTGGTGTAGGGGGCTCAGGCGTGATTGCCGTTATCAGCAATTATGCGCCGGTTACGTTTGGACGGTTGGTGAACAACGCACTCGCCGGTAATTTCAGCTCTGCACAGCGTATTCAAAAACAACTGATACCGTGGTACACGGCGAACTTCCTTGAAAGCAATCCCATTCCGGTGAAGTACATCATGCATCGCAAGTATGGGGTTTCGCTAACGTATCGTTTGCCGCTGGTACCACCGTCTGCTGCTACCACTGGTCGTATTGACGCACTGTGGGATTCGTTGCCTGACTAACAGGAGTTGTGCATGAAAATCATGGGCATCGTGAATGTAACCACTGATTCGTTTAGTGACGGCGGTAAGTACGCCACTACCGATCTTGCCGTTAGTCATGCCATGCAACTTATTGCCGATGGCGCTGATATTGTTGACGTTGGAGGTGAGAGCACACGCCCCGGAGCTCTTCCGCTCCCGGTTGCTGAAGAAGTCCAGCGCATTGTCCCGGTGATTGCCAGAATCCGTGAATTCAACCCCCACATTCCAATTTCGATTGACACCTACAAGGCTGAAGTTGCTGCAGAAGCGGTTGCTGCCGGGGCTACGATGGTAAACGATGTTACTGCCGGTCAGGGCGATACAGCAATGTTTTCACTCATCAGGAAGCTGAGTGTTCCGTACATCATGATGCACATGCAGGGCGTACCGCGCACAATGCAACAGAATCCGTTCTACATCAATGTTGTCTCAGAAGTTAGTAACTTCCTGGTGAGCAGGATACGTGAACTTGGTGATACCGGATCGCCGGTTTATGTTGACCCGGGTATTGGTTTTGGTAAAACCACTGCACACAATCTTGAGTTGCTTCGTAACCTTCACAGGCTTTCGGACGTTGCTCCCATTGTACTGGGCATCAGCAGAAAGCGTTTTATCGGCGAGATTACCGGTATAGAGCATGGGGCTGACCGCGATCCGGCAACAGCAGTGCTGCATGCCCTCCTGATTGATGCACCGGTCACCATCGCCCGCGTTCATAACGTACAAAACCTGCGGGCGCTGCTGCAAATTCGGTCAGCGTTACGTGGTGTGAATTCCTAACCCGGGACGATCTGTCCTACAGAACGTGTGCCTGTTTCAGGCACGGTACTTCTGCACGTCGATACCGTACTTGCGAATTTTATTATGCAGTGTTTCTCTGCTGACGCCAAGGATTGCCGCAGCCTTGCTGACGTTGCCGTTTGTTTTCTCCAGTGTGCGTTCAACCTTCAGCTGGTCCATCCGGGCCAGATCATCTTTCAGCCCAAGATCGCTGGAGAGAGCCTCTGTTGTATGCGGCTGCGGCGTAGTGCCATTCCCAGCCGGCTTGGACGCATGCATGGCGGCGGACGATGGAACAGCAGCCGATGGTACCCGTGATAAAATCCGGTGCAGATCCGTAACCTCTAACTGATCGGTAGCGAGTGTCTGTAATGCAACCCGAAGGACGCTTGCCAGTTCGCGGACGTTGCCCGGCCACTGATATTCGGCAAGATACTCCATTGCCGCAGGCGCAATAGTTTTTTTGTCCTCCATCTCCTTGTTGTGTTTTTGCAGGTAGTGGTCAACAATCAGCGGAATATCATCAGTGCGCTCCCGGAGTGCCGGGATGTATATTTCGCACTCCCGTAGTCGGTGATACAGTTGGTCCCGGAATCGTCCGTCGGCCATCGACGCGATAAGGTCGCGGTCAGTAGCGCTGACAAACCGGATATCAACCTCCTCGGTCTCAACCGAACCAACGCGGCGGACAGCCTTCTGCTCAAGCGGGAGCAACAGGTTGGCCTGCAGGTTCATGGGCATGTCGCCAATTTCATCAAAAAACAGAGTTCCCTTGTGGGCCTGGTGAAACAACCCCCGCTTGTTTTCCATGGCACCGGAAAATGCACCACGTACGTGACCAAACAGCTCGCTCTGAAACAGGTCGCGCGGGATGTTTGGGATGTCAACTGTGATGAAGGGATGCTTGGAACGCCGACTGACGGCATGCAGGGCCTGTGCAACCAGTTTTTTGCCAGTACCGGTTTCACCGGTTACCAGCACGTTGAGGCCCGTACGGCCGTAACGTAAGACCTTGTCGGCAACATCCATCATGGCTGTACTACAGCCAACGATACCATGAGCCTCCATGATTTTCCGGAGCTCATCGTTGCTCTGGTCTGCCCGTAAACGCTCCATAGCGCTGGTAAGGATACCTACCAGCCTGTCATTGTTTAGCGTGCTCTTATCAATAAAGTTAATAGCACCCAGCTTGGTAGCGCGGACTGCGGATTCAATAGTACCCTTGCCGGAAATCATTATGATTGGTACAGAGGGGTAATTGCGGATGCTATATTCCAGAACGTCAAGACCCGACAATGAGCTCTCGCTGCCGAACTCGATATCCAGCAGCATCAGGCTGACCTTTGATGCATCATTTTCCAGGCGTGTAAGGGCTGATTCCGGACTAAAGCACACATCAGGATTCCACCCCTGCGTGGATACTACATCGGCAAGGGTACTGCAAAAGTCTCTGTTATCGTCAACAATCAATACATGCATGGTATGGTAGGGGGCTTTCGCTATGGTGTTGTTATTCGTTCGGAACCAGTTTCATTAACGAGTCATACCGAACCCGCATCTCTCTGCTTTGAAAAGTCTGCAGTTCGGGATTCCAGACAGCACGTAAAAATACGCCGGTTGCAGGGTTTGCATACTCAATATACCGTGATCGGGTTCCACCACTGTGCAATGCCTGAACTTTTATGAATGATGCGCTGACGTCGGCTACGGCGGTACAGTAGATTCCGTGATCAATGGCCGTAAGATACGAATCAGTAGTGTCAGTACCGCGAACGGACGTCCTGAACAACTGTCCGCGTGCATCCAGCTTGTACCAGAAACTCTGCCGGTTGGCTGCGTCATCTTCGCCCCACCGTACGCTGAGTGACCGCTGTTGTTCGGAAATGCAGGGTGCGTAAGCCGATGGTCTGTGAACCGTTGAACAGGCACAAACCAGCGTCATGAGCAATAACCAAAGCCCCCTTGTTACTGTTATCTGATAGTTCATGATGTTTTCGCCAACAGTAAGAAATCCGATAGTCTGCGTACAATACGGTCGGAGCCAAGAAGTGCGCATGTATCGTACATCTCGGCACCAACAGGATGGCGGGTAATAATCAGGCGTAATGGCTTCATCAGTTTCCCGGCCTTGGTGCCTGCCTGGTCTGCCGCGTTGCCGATGAGCGTTTTAAACGCGTCGGCGCTGGCAAGTGTGTCCGGCGTCAGGTTCTCTGTCAGGTACCGGCATGCTGTTACCAGTGCTGCATCGGTGGTCAGCGTTGCTGCTGTTTCGGCGTCAAACTCCCTGAGTGCGTCAGTGAAGAAGTAATCGCCAAAGTCGGCAAGTTCGTTTAAAAAATGAATTCTGCTCCGCAGGAGTTCAGTGACGTTCGTAACAAAACTGATATCTGTATGCAAATAACCGCGGGCATCCAGAGCAGGTTTAATAGCGTCGGCAAGTGCACGAGGGTCTTTACCGGTTAGGTACTGTCCGTTCATCCACTGTAGTTTTTGGTAGTCGAAAATGGCGCCACTCTTACTTACCCGATCCAGTGAGAACTGGCGTATCAGGTCTTCCATGGAGAACACTTCCTGTTCAGTACCTGGGTTCCATCCGCATAATGCCACGTAGTTAATCAAAGCTTCGGGGAAGTATCCCTGGTCGCGGAATTCCTGAACCATAACGGCACCAAAGCGTTTGCTGAGTTTTTTACGCTGTGAATCAAGCATGAGCGGCACGTGTGCAAAGGCGGGCATGTCCCAGCCAAAGGCCTGGTACAGCAGCACATGCTTTGGAGTAGAGGGCAGCCATTCTTCTGCGCGTATCACGTGGGTGATGGCCATCAAATGGTCGTCAACAACATTAGCAAGGTGATAGGTGGGGAAGCCGTCGCTTTTAAGCAGGATCTGGTCATCAACTTCGCGTGAGTTAATCACCATGTCGCCGCGCACCAAATCGTGAAAGCGGACCTCGTGGTGGAGGGGTACAAATAAGCGTACAACGTGATGGGCACCGCTTTCCAGAAGTCGTTTGGTTTCAGCCGGGCCTAGCGTAAACTGGTTTCGCATGGTGCTGCGGTCATACCGTGGGGCTATGCCGGCATTTTGCTGACGCTGCCGCATAGCATCCAGTTCTTCGGCAGTATCAAAGGCGTAGTATGCTTTTTCGGAATCTAGCAGCTTCCCGGCATACTCGCGATAGATGTGGAAGCGTTCGCTCTGAACGTAGGGTCCGTAGTTGCCTCCAACATGGGGTCCTTCGTCAAAGGTAATGCCGGCCCACTCAAGCGATGCGGTCTGTTCTTCAATTGCGCCCTCCACAAGCCGGGTCCTGTCAGTATCTTCCACACGGAGGATGCACACGCCACCGGTATGCCGGGCAAACAGGTAGTTGTACAGTGCGGTGCGAAGCGAGCCGATATGAAGGAAACCGGTAGGTGAGGGTGCAAAACGTACGCGTGTCATTATTGGGGATTATTCGTAAATAAAATTGCTATAAGAGATGTCCGCAGTACACAGCTTACAGCTGCAGTTCCACGCGGGCGGATGTTTTTTCGGTCTCGTGAATGCTCACAGTAACGTGCTGTATGGCGTGTGACTGTGGCAGTGCGTTAACAACAAACCGGAGAGCGTATTCTGCCAGGTTCTCGGCCGTCGTAGCAAAGTCAACAACAACGGTTTTCATGCCGTGGTGCTGTAAAAACATGAGCAGTTCAGCATCGGCTGCATTGATGATGAAGCAGTGATCCAACTGCTCGATAAGCGGGCGCACGAGTTCGGTGAGGTCAAAATAGTCCATCACCATACCGTTTTCATTCGGTATGCCGGCAAGCCTGACTTCCATGGCGTAGCTGTGTCCGTGGATGTTCCGGCACAAGCCCGGATGGTTAGGCAGGCGGTGGCCCATCTCCCAGCGAAACCGTTTTGAAATTGTGGTAAGCATCGGGGTCAGGCAGTATGTTCTACCTGGATAATACTGTGCAGTCCGCCACGGGTTGTCCACTCCGTTGTTACCTTCATCCACCGGGGTTTACATGCAGCAACCAGATCATCCAGAATTTTATTGGTAACTGCTTCGTAAAAAATGCCCTGATTGCGGTACTCCAGGTAGTAGTATTTCAGAGATTTCAGCTCTACACATACCGCGTCGGGAATGTATTCCACCGTTACGGTACCAAAGTCCGGCAGTCCGGTTTTCGGACACATCGAGGTGAACTCCGGATTTGCATGCGTGATGACATAATCACGGTCCGGATTCGGATTTGGGAAGACGTCAAGTTCCATAGACGACAAATTTACGGTAAATAGGGAATCGGGTCGGGCATCATAAGCATGACGTTCTCATTGTTCCCCTGAGCGGCAATTGCACCGATGGATGCCATGTGCCTGATTTGCTGCTGCAGTGCGGGCGATAGTGACTTCCACACTTCCTGTGCAACGGTGTTAGTGCCGGCAAGGTGCTGCACCATGCGGGTGAGCAGTTTGGGAGCAGCGGCCGACGTTTCGTCATCATCGTCAGCACCGCCAATGTTAAACGCCTTCAGCAGTGCCTGTATGAACTCAACTTTTTCGGGGTAGATATAAATTTTTACTTTCTTACCGGCTTCAACGCCGATCCGCTTTTTGAGCATGTCCAGGCTTGTGTACAAGCCCCCTACGGCATCAATCAGACCGTTCCTGTGTGCATCGGTACCGGTCCATACTCTTCCCTTGGCCAGCGCTCTGGTTTCCTCGAATTCCTTGTGCCGGGCTTGGGCAACACGATCAACAAACCGGTGGTACACACCGGCTCCAAATGCGCGCAACTGCACTTTGTCTGCAGGGTTAAGGGGTAGTGCACCGTTCATAAACTGCGATGACGCACCGAGCGAAATGGTGTCAACCGTAATACCGATTTTGCCAAGAGTCCCCGAAATGTTTGGAATCGCCATGATCACGCCAATACTTCCGGTGATTGTGGAGGGGTGGGCGATAATGGTATCGCATGCCATGGCAATGTAATAACCGCCGGAGGCGGCAACGTCACTCATCGATGCATAAACCGGTTTCGTTTTTCTGATGTCCCGTATTGCTTCCCAAATTTCGTCCGAAGCAAGTGCTGAGCCCCCTGGACTATCGATGCGAAGCAGAATTCCCTTTACGTTTTTGTTCTCGGCCGCTTTTCGGAGCTGCTTAATCAGAGACTTTGAATAAATGCCTGCATTCATTCCGCTGTTGGAGCCAGAGGAGATGGGCCCCGAGGCATAGACGATTGCAATACCGTCATCCGTGCCGGTGTGATCGCCAGAAGCGTCTCGGTTTGCATAATCGGCAAGGGTGCGGGTGCGGAGTTTGGGATGCCTGGTGGTGTCGGAAGGATCAACAATCCGTGCGATGTGTTCACGAATGTCTTCACTTCTCGACAGACCATCAATAAGTTTATACTTCAGTGCTGAATCCGGAATAAATACGCCGGTATTCATGAGTGAAAGCACGGCGGTGGTATCCATGCTGCGGGCCGAAGCCACGGTATTCACAAACGAGCGCTGACGTTGTTCGATAATAGCACGCAGTTCGCGTTTTGCAGGTTCCGACCAGTTCTCGCGGCTGGGCTGTTCGGCGGCCGATTTGTACTCTTCGAACTGTTCAACATGCCAGTCAACGCCCAGTGAGGTGCTGAGACGTTTAAAAAACATTCCCGTGGTGCCCATGGTATTAAACTCAAGAATACCTTCCTGGTGCATGAAAATACTGTCGGCTACGGTTGCCAGCAGGTATTGCTGACGTGAGGCGTTCTCCAGATAGGCATAAATAAACTTCTTTGATGTTTTAAAATCGGCAAGTGCCTCGCGCAATTCGGCAAGCTTGGTAGTGCCGGTGATACCTCCTGCTTCGATAAGGATGCCGGCAATCTTATCGTCATCCTTTGCATCCCTGATAGCATTCAGCAAGGACAGCAGGTCGGCAGGCTGTCCGGAGCCATCAAACGAGAATGGTGTTGTCTGACTGTATTCTTCCACGCCGTTGCGAAGGTTAAGAAGCAGCACCGTATTGCTGTGGATCGTTTTCGATTTTCCCGATCCTCCAAAGTCAGCCATACTTCCAAGGCTTGCAACGAATATCATAATTCCGATTACTATTGCGCCGAGAATCGCAACAAATAAGCCGACGATTACAACTACCGGTATCCACCAGCGGGTTTTTTTTCTGGTGGCCGATAGCGGCGGCGGAGGAAGGTGGCCGGAGCCGTGTGATGACATTTCGTGTGAGGGCGGTACGGTATCTTGCATAGTTGTTCTCCGGTTGTGTGACTGCGATCCATGTTAATCATCGCAGTTCTGCAGGTGTATAGTGGTGCAAAATTATGGATTGTTATAACGATAAACCGGCTTTTTCGTTGTTGATGGACGAATACCGATATGATTTGCCTGAGGATTTAATTGCTCAGGTGCCACAAGCCGTGCGCGATGCGTCACGCTTGCTGGTGTGCTTGCCCAACGGCAGATATGAGCACCGCAGTATTCGTGAATTCCCGGATCTGCTGGCTGCTTACCTGGGTAGAGCGGCCATTGTTTTTAATAACTCACGGGTTGTTCGTGCCCGGCTTCGGATGCAGAAGCCTACCGGCGGACATGCCGAGGTGCTTCTGCATGAGCCTCTCATACCCTCAACCGATCCCCAGGTGGTTCTTGCCGCCCGGGGTCAGTCCGATTGGTCAGCGATGATTGGTGGCAGAAATATCCATGAGTCAATGGTGCTCACACACCCGTCAGGGCTCCTGAGCATCCGGGTACTGCACCGTTATGGGATGCAAGCCCATGTTAGAATTCTGCCGGCTGAGCCAAAGCCCCTTTCAGAAATCCTGGACCATGCGGGGAGTGTTCCGTTGCCTCCGTATATCAAGCGTGCTGATACGGGTGCCGACGCAGAGCGGTACCAAACGGTGTATGCGCATGCCGATGGCAGTGTTGCGGCACCTACAGCAGGACTGCACTTCACGGAGGATATTCTAAGGCGGTTACGCGTTGGCGGGAATTCGGTGCTGTTCAGTACGCTGCATGTAGGCATGGGTACGTTCATGCCGGTACAGGCAGATGATGCACGCAATCATATCATGCACACCGAGCGCATCAGTCTTGATGCTGAAACGCTTCAGGGGCTGGCCTCGGCTGTTGCGAACGGTATGCCGGTCGTAGCCGTGGGGACCACTTCGTTGCGTACAATCGAGAGCGTGCACTGGCTGGGATGCATGCTGCGTGAAGGCAGGGTGAACTTCACTGATGCAGAGCCGACCATTCCGCAGTTTATCGCATTTGATAAAAAATTGTATAAATATTCGGCGGCCGATAGTTTGGCGGCAATACAGGAGTTCATGCAGGCTAATGCCCTTGATTGCCTGCACGCAACCACTGCCCTGATGCTTGCACCGGGAGCACCGGTTCGGCTAACCGATGGATTGTTCACCAATTTCCACCTGCCCTCAAGCTCGCTGTTGCTGCTTGTTGCCGATGTGATGGGACCGTTATGGAGAGATGCGTACGCGGAAGCCATCCGTCACCAATATCGTTTTCTGAGTTACGGCGATGCCATGCTGATTGTACGAACCCAGCGCGGTGATACACCAACAAGCTGAACATTCTGCGGCACAATAGCCATTGTATGAGCGTAGCCGGATGGATCGGGTGACACAAGCACACGGAAATCGGACGGACTGAGCAATGCTGCTTCGTTTACACCGGTACGGACGGTTACGGCAAACCGCGACGGGATGACAAGGGCACCCGGGCTTCCGGTGACGGTGACCGGAATGTCGGCGATCGTTACCGTTACAAGCTGCTGAATATCTGCATGAACCCGTACCCGCGGTGGTACAACATTGAGAAGCGTCTTGAGCGAATCGCTCATGCCTACAACATCGTCGATCGGACCGTACGCATCTTCTGCAGAGTACTTTAAGGAGGGCCATTCGTTCAGACCCTCAACAACTGACCTGGTGCCGCGCAACACAACAGATGTGGGCTCGGCCGTGGGTTGGCCAACAATCGTAAATCCGCTGCGCGGAGCAATACTGGTTGTCAGGCGTACCGGTACGGTTTTCTCGAACACATCACCGGTTGCAATAACCACCGTTGCCGGCCAGATATTCAATATCCGAACAGCCTCAGGCGATGAAATGCCACGGATAAACTGATCGCGTTCAATCGTGTACACACCCTGCGATGTACCCTGCACCTCTCTCAGGTTAATCGAGCACTCTGCCGTTTGCGATAAATACAGTAAGTTTAATATCTGCAGCCCGGTACCTCGCACGCGCACGATGATTTCCTCGGGGATGGTGCTGAGCAGAGCATGGTTGGGAGGGGGCTCAACCAGCAGTGGCACCCTGACGTCGGTTTCGTAATACCGTGTAAGCGTAACAAAGCCCCACAGGATGGCAGCAAGCACAATGCATGCCGCTACGATACCGAGGCGGAATCTGCGTCTGGCCATAGAGCGGAGCCGGTGTTATTCTGAATGGCAGTGATAATTTCAAAACGCTGCTGAAGCAGCTTACTGATCGAGTGCAAAATAACCTTCCTGTCGGATTCCGTCTGCGCAACAGTAGTCTGTTCCTTCAGCGCCCTAATCTCAGCGTCGATTTTGTACACCTGCATCGTACCGATGGCATCGCGCAGAAATCGGGCTGTTTCTTTCTCGGGAATATCCACATCGAAGGAAGACCACTTGGAGCTTGGTTCGCCGGTGGCCGACAGGATGGATTGGATAATCTTGTCTTCGGCACTGTTGGTGATGGCCGATTCACGCAAATGCTGTCGGAAATCCGGATAATCGTCGGAGCATACCACAATTCGCCGGTACACGGCTTGCGCCATAGGCGAGATAAATGTTTCGTCGGTACAGTTAAATGCATTGAGCAAATCCGTGAGACCGTTTTCAATGGTCAGTGCCGCTGTGAGAAGTGCACGCTCTGCGGGCAGAATTTCCGGAGGCTGCGGCTTCCCGGCCGTTGGCACCGGTGAACGTGGGGTGCGAGCCGTTTGCGGTTGCTGCATTGGTTTCTCCGGTTGTTTAGTTCCGGCGAGTTCGGCCAGGAGGGTTTCCTCGGGCAGATGGAAGAGACCGGCAAGTTCCCGTACGTGAAACGGGTGTTGCAGCGCATCAGGGATAGAGCGTATCAGGGTAAGGAGCGAGCGGAGAACCCTTCCTTGCTGCACCGGGTTGTCACTCACAGTATTCGATGCGTAGAACTCTACCAGGTAGTGCATCCACGACGGGGCATTATCAATCAGGTCCTCCATTTTTTTATTTCCGTGCTCACGCAGAAAACTATCAGGATCGGCCCCAGTGGGCAGGGTAGCACACCGCACATGCATCCCCTCCGGAAGCGCCAGTCCGATTGCCCGCTGCATTGCCTTCCGGCCTGCATCATCGGCATCGTACACCAGCACCATGGTGCCGGCATATTTCTTTATCATTCTAACGTGATCAGGTGTAACGGCCGTTCCCGAAGTGGCCACGCAGTGAGTGAAGCCTGCCTGGTGCATTGCAATCACGTCAACCTGACCTTCGACCAAGAGTGCCATACCGCGTTCAGCAATGGGCTTTCTGGCCTTGTCAAGCCCGTACAGAATCCGTCCTTTATCAAAAACAATGCTTTGCGGCGAGTTGATGTATTTAGCCGTTGTCGGGTCTGCCGATAGTGTTCGTCCGCTAAATCCAACCGCACGTCCCAGATGATCTCTGATCGGGAACATCGCCCGTCCACGAAACCGGTCATACACCCTCCCGTCCTCATTCTGCACCGAAATTCCGGCTTCCACCAGGAGGTCCACGGTAAAGCCATGTTGCTGCATGTATGTTGTTGCAATATCCCATGCTGCCGGTGATGCACCTAACGAAAACTGTTCGATGGTTTCGGGCAGAAGATTGCGAATTTTATAAAAATTCTGGGCGGGTGCGCCATCGCTGGAATACAGCACTCCATGGTAGAACTCTACCGCCTCGGCAAGCACCTTGAGTACGGCCTCGCGTTTACCGGCATTGGCAACCTCTTCGGCGCTCACGTTTTCGGGGATACTGATTCCCAGTGATGTGGCGATATGGCGTACCGCCTCGACAAAATCAAGGTGCAGGTGTTCCTGAATAAAGGCAATGGAATCACCGCTCCTGCCGCAACCAAAGCATTTGAACAGATTGCGTTCTTCGCTGACATTGAATGACGGTGTTTTCTCCTTATGGAACGGGCACAGTCCAACGTAGTTTCTGCCACGTTGCACCAGGTGTACGTGTGGCCGGATGGTTTCAACGATGTTAACCTGTTCCCGGATCTGTTCAACAATATAGTCGGGTATGATAGCTATGGCAGACTCCGTTGTTCCAAAAGAACCGGTGTGGTTTCGCGGGTTATGACTGCCGGATCGGTACACGCCGCCAGCAGTTCCGCAATGGTGTGCCCGCTAACCGGATCACGCCAGCCGGCCGCAATGTCGGCCGACGGTTGAAGTACAAATCTACGGTTCCGAAACCGGGGATGTGGGATGGAAAGCGCAGGTGTTTCGATGATTTCTGAATCCATCAGGATGATGTCAATATCAATCTCCCGCGCCTGCCAAAGCCCCCTGTCAATCCTTCCCTGTCGTATCTCGATTTCCTTCAGGTGTTTATGGAGTTCCGGGGGCGACATCGTACTGATTCCGGTAATAGCAATGTTTATAAACGGATCCTGGTGCTCATATCCCCATGGGGGAGTATGGTAGGCTGCCGACGCAACGCAGTTGTAGAGCGCCGTGAAGGCAATGAGCTGTGCGGCATCACGAATACGGGTAAAGGCAGGCGGGATGTTGCTGCCAAGGTTTAACAGTACGCTGTAGGTTTTCATGATGAGCGGCGAACGGTGATCTCGGCTTCAACGTAGTCCATGATCTGTTGCAGCGGAATATGGAGTTTACGGACGCGGATGGTGCAGGAGTGAACGTTTGAAAACGACTCAAGGACCGAAGCCGCAATGTCGAACGCCAGTGTTTCAAGCAGGTCACACGGTTCGCTGTTCATGTGCTCATTAATCCTGAAGAGCACTTCTTCGTAGTTCAGGGCATCACTTAAATCGTCGCTCACCACCGCCTTGGTGGCATCATATTCAAGTTCACAATCCACCTGGTAGCGTGCTCCCTGACGTCGCTCCTCGGCATACACTCCATGGTAGCCATAGTATTCGATGTTCGAAAGGGTGAGTCGGGTACTGCGGGCGAGAGAATGCATAAAACAGTTACGGTTGTGTGAGAGAAAGAGTTATTAACTGAAACTAAACGATGGTTGCCGGTACGGCTGTATCAGGCGTAGAGCCGTGCACGGGTTTTGAGAAACCAAACCCCATACCATGGTGTGGAGCAACCGCCTGCCTGCTGCATGGACTACCGCCGCCTGAACTGCGTGTACCGAGGCAGCAATCTACAAGGTTTTTTTGATTGTTTGGCCCAGCCGTATTTTGCTTATGTTGTTCAGACACCTTTCGGGGGAACGGTGCCCGAAAACACATCGATTTTTTGCAATCAGGGTAATAATGTGGATAAAGTAACGGTTGACAGGGTTCAGGCAATTTTGGAGACGGCGCATGATTCGCAGTCCGAGATTGCAGTATTGGGTGATGTGATGCTTGACAAGTATTACTGGGGAACAGTACATCGGGTTTCACCAGAAGCACCTGTCCCCGTAGTAGATCTGGAGCGCAGCTCGTATCACCTGGGGGGGGCTGCCAACGTTGCAGCCAACATTCGCGGACTGAAGTATAATGCAGTATTGTTCGGCGTTGTAGGCAGCGATTCGGAAGGCAGGATGCTGCGAGACATTGCCCAGGCCGAAGGCATGGATCCTGACTGCATCATTGAAGTGGACAACCGTCCCACCACGGTTAAAACACGCGTCATCGGCAACAACCAGCAGCTCCTTCGTTTGGATACCGAGGTACGATCGGAGGTCCCCGCCACCGTTATCGAGCCCATCCTTCAGCGTCTGGCTTCCCGCCCGCACCTGGCAGGCATTGTACTGGAAGACTACGACAAAGGATTTTTAAGTGACAATCTGATTGCGGCCGTGAACACATTTGCGTTTGAGAATTCAATTCCGGTGTTTGTTGATCCAAAGCGGCGTACTACATCGGCCTATACCGGCGTGTATGTGTTTAAACCAAACCGAAAAGAAGCATCGGACCTGGTACGATTTGAACTTACCACCCAGGCGGATGTGATCAGGGCAGGCACCATTCTGCAGGAGCAGATTCACTGTGAAAATGTTCTGATTACCCTTGGTGCGGAAGGCATGATGCTCTTTGAACCCGGAGGTGTGGTAAGCTCAGTACCAACAATGGCACAGTACGTTGCCGATGTGTCGGGTGCCGGTGATACAACGATTGCAACACTTGCCGTAATGAATGCCGGCGGTGCCACAATTAAGGAAGCGGCAGCCGTAGCAAATCTTGCCGCCGGCGTTGTTGTTTCACAACCGGGTATCGTTGCCATCACCACCGAAATGCTGTTGCAGGCTGTTTACGAAAACCACCGCTATCGGTCAGAACACTCATGACTGTAAATTCCCATGGAGAGCTCGCCGCATTAGGCAAGGCACTGCGAGAGAACGGTGCGCGTATCGTGTTTACTAACGGCGTGTTTGATATTCTGCATGCCGGACACGTTACCTATTTGCAACGTGCACGTGATCTGGGGACGGTACTGATTGTTGGTGTGAATACCGATGACAGTGTTGGGCGATTAAAGGGGCCAGACCGACCGGTAAACTGCCTTGCCGACAGGCTGACGGTACTGCAGGCCCTGCGCTGTGTAGATCATGTTGTTCCCTTTGATACGGATACTCCCCTGGAGCTTATCAGCGTACTGCTACCACATGTTTTGGTGAAAGGGGCTGACTATTCGCGAGAAACCGTTGTTGGTGCTGATATTGTGGAACAGGCCGGAGGCACCGTTGTGCTGATCCCGCTACTTGAAGGCCGGTCAACAACCGGTATTATTAATCGCGTGCAAAAGGCTTGAACCAGGTTTCGCCGATGCTGGCACTAACTGTAAGCCGGCAGAAGTATTCAGTAATGCTGCCTACATCCTGTGGTTGCCGCATGCCTGCCGCGATACCGGCATCAAGCATGGCGTTGCCGCCCAGGGGAAAGCTGATCCCTCCCGATGCTGTGTATTCAAGCAGGGTGCCTCCATTGTATGTTACATACAGTTTCTCGGCTGCAATGCCGGCATACCAGCCTATACGTTCACGAAAAGGCAGTGCAGGATTCTCTGAGCTAAAATTGGCGTAGGCAATGCTGCCCCGAAGTGACGAGGTGTAGGCACTGCGTGAATCGTTGGGTATGGTTGTGGCCGAAAAATCCTCGGTGCGCACTTCGGCACCAACGATGCCTGAGTTGGTTTTTACAGAGATACCAACGCCGGTCTGCAGTGGCAATGGCGACTCAGCCTTGGTTGTGATTGTTGAATCATAAAACACATCACCCGATGCATTCCCCGCCACACTTCGCGAAGTAGTTACCGACGCAGGTGTGCCCGAGCCAAGAATGGCACCCACACTGACTGATCGGGTTACATCACAATACACCCCACCTTTAAAGAGCAACCCCCGAAGATCAAGCGTATTGTTGGTGAGAATCTCGGAATATACACCATCCAAACGGAGCTTGTCGGAATAGGTGATGATGCCAAAAAGGCCCGATACCTGGAGTCCCATGCGTAGTGACGGGAGAATGCGGACCGACGTACCCACCTGCAACTGGCTAACTCCGCCCTGCCCCTGTTGCTCACTCGTGCCATACACCTGCTGTCCTTCAACACTGGTGGCAATCGTGCGGCTAAGCAGGTAGTTAACCCTGGAGTAGGGAAGCAGACCCAGCGAAACACCAAGACCATATCCGGTGTCGATGGCAAACAAAGCAACGATACCGTCCAGATTACCGTTGTTCTGTGCCAGTGACGCAGTTCCCGAGGTTGAGTATGATTGATTGAAACGGTATCCCGCCTGTAGTCGTGTTGTGGCTGAAAATCCCAGCATTGCAGGATTTACGGTGTTGATGCCGTACGGTGACGGTACGGCAATGGCCGTCCCTGCCATTGCATCGTATTGCGCACCAACACCTGTTCTGCGATCCCCAATACCCAGAAAACTGTACGTACTGCCTCCCTGAGCAAACACAGAGGCCGGCAGAAGCAAGCTAAAAAATATTATTAGTCGGAATATCACCGGAGCATTGTCGGAACAGTGTAGAGAATCGTGAGTTTGGGTTTGCCGCCCTCGGGGTCGGTTAACGAATGGAGTACTAAACGATTGGTACGCCACGTTACATACGAGTCGGCGGGAAGTAATTCGATGGTTCCGCTTCCTCCATTGGCACGCAGGTGCTGAATAATGGCGGAGATATTTGGGAAAACGTATTCGTTTGCCGATGTAATCCGGGTTTGAAAACGCAACTGTCGTCCGTTAGCTGGTGTGTACCGGAGTTCCAAAATTTCATCAGGGCCCTCGTTGCCTACAACGCTTTGCGCCATATTGAGTGAGACCCTGAATGTGGCGCCCACCACAACAGAATGCTCGGGTACACCATTAACATTAATGCCGAACTGTGTTGAATGGACGCGTGCCCCCTGGATAACCATTTCGTTTTCAGAAGCAGCCGGGGAGTTCACGAATCCAGCCACCGAACTCATAAGGAACAGTGTGTCGGGACTTGTACTATCACGATGTTTTGTAACAACACGCAACAGCATTTTCTGAACTGAACCGTCGAAATTTCTAAACTGGCGGATTGAGCTTACGGTTGGACACAGCAGAACGATGCCAAATAGTTCCTGCTTACGGCGGGCGGAGTCTGCACCGACAACCAGCCAGCGCTTTGTTTCATCGTTGTTGAAGGGGATGCGAACAACCGAGTCGGTGTGGGTAACAGTTCCAACCGCATCGCATACCGGAGTACCGGCGGCATTGTAGTAAGGCGTAGAGCCATCAGCCGCCCATACACTGTCCCACGTAATCTGACTCGACCAGCTTTGCGTGATGTTGTAGCCGCGGACCTGAAAGGTACTCGATGTTGTATCGCCCAGGCAGTAACGCTGCGGGTACATTTCCAGGCTGCTCTCGACAACGTCCCATTCTGACGGATCTTTTACTGCAGGATAGTTTATAAATTCGATGAATAATCGAGCCTCGGTATCCTTGGTTTTTCCAAACAGCAGGTAGGGCGTATTGTATAGTGGCTGCCGTTCTGTATGCGTACCCTTGCTTGTGAGGAGTCCGCCAGCAGAGTCAGACGCAAGGGAAAAGATGGAATCGGTACCCGGAATAATATCGGAGCCCAGATCGGTTGGCAGTTCGTTGCATGCAGGAATCGAACCGAGGATGCAGCCGATGAAGACTGCTCTCAGACATAGGTTGCTCAGTGAAAACACGTTTATTTAGTATCCTTTACCAGGTTGCGGTAGAACTCGTCGTACGGTAGGGCCGACAGCGTCCACCGCACATCGGTATTCATGGCATGAGTTACGATTATATCCCAGGTGTTCGGATTGGCATAGAGTGATGCAGCCTTCAGGACCGCTTCGGTTAAGGCTGCTGCCGTTGCTTTTTCAAACAGGATGGCATTTCCGGAGGGCTCGGCTGAAGCATCAACATCCGTCATCCCATGGGCAAGCCCACCTGTTTTCCGTACTACCGGCACAGTACCGTAGAGCAGAGCGCAGCGCTGAAACTGACCGCTTGCCTCATGAACCGATGGCTTAAGCAGCAATGTGGATCCTGCGATGCAGTTATGCAGAAACTCTTCATCGATAGCATGTTTAATGCTCACCATGCCCGGATATTTTTTTACGAGAGCCTCAAACGTCTTACTCAGCCCCGTTGGAACATCGGTAGCAACCAGAACCTGAATGCCCTCTTTGACAAGGTCGGGGATGGCGGCAGCAAGGATTTCGCAGCCATTGGCCTTTGTAAGCGGGCCGATAAATGATGCCACGATGGAATTGCCCTGCACCTTGAGTCCGGCAGCGCGTTGCAGCTGTTCGTGGATGCGGATCTTGTTTTGTTTCTGATTTACATCGAATTTTGAGCGCAGGAACGGATCGGTTTTCGGATTCCACTGCATTTTGTCAACGCCGTGCGGAATTCCAACAAGTTGCGTACCTTTTTTAAGCAGCGGTGCCCATGAAGACTGCCATTCCTTGGTAGCCGACACCTCGGCTGCGTATTCTGGTGACAAGGTGGTAACGGCATCGGCAAAGGCAATACCTGCTCTGAGGAAGTTAGCCTTTTCCTTGTATTTAAGAATTTTGACAGCCTTGTCGGGCAGACCGGATTTCGTTATTGCTTTCAGACCAAAAACGCCCTGTTCTTCGAAGTTGACGATGGTTTGAATAATCCTGGTGTTTTTAAATTCCTCGGCATACATTGTCCGCAGGTATGCCGGCAGCAGAGCTGTTTGCCAGCCCACGCACTGAATTACATCCGGGAACCAGCCCAGAAGTAAGCATGTTTCCACCACGGTACGGTTAAAAAAGATAAACCGTTCATCGTTATTTGAAAAAGCTTTCCCTGTGGTGTTATCAACCAGCACCCCTTTATTGGCATCCAGCAGGTCTGAATTTGTGGTGATATAGGCCTGTACTTTCACGCGCGGGTTGTTAATCGAACTTGACTTAACGGTTGCGAGAGAAGTTTTTGAACCGATCGTGATGGGCAGATCTTTAAGCCGGTTGATATCATGAATCCGGTTTTTGCGCTCGGAGATAAAACCGTATTTAGGAGCCATAATACGAAGGTCGTGGCCAACCTCTCTGGAGCCAAGGGCATGGGCGTAACACAAATCTGCCAGTTCGGAAGTCTTTAAAAACGGGTACACCTCGGGTGTTACCATGAGAACAGAAATAAACTTAGACATAGGCAGATCACTCAGTCAAATTTTGGTATAGATGCTGCAAAAATACCACAATAGGCTTGTAAACCTGTTTGCTGCACTCTATCTTTAAAGTTTCGTAGTCAGTACAGGTAACCGTACTGTCTGCATTACAGCAACGAACTCTGAAGGTTGAGTATGGAAACGAAGCTCTTGAGCAGCATCGCCGTTGGTGTTGCCGTTATTGTAGCCGCCTGGTTTGTAAGTACGGCATGGGAGCGCACTCATCCTATGATGGAAAAGATCAAGGTTACCGGAATGGCCCAGAAGGATTTCATGAGTGATCTTATTGTGTGGGAAGCCGCCATCGAGCGCAAGGCATTTCAGATCCAGGAAGCCTACCCGCTGATTAAGAACGATGCAACTGAAGTTAAGGCATATCTCGACAACCATGGAATCAAGGACAGCGAAGTCACCATCGAAGCCATTAACATCTCAAAAACCTACCGCTCGGTGTATGTGAACAACCGATATACCGATGAGTTTGACGGGTACCGTCTGGTACAGCGAATAACGGTGGAGAGCAAGGACATTGAAAAAGTAGAAAAAGTCAGTCGCGAAATCACCGAACTTTTAAACCGGGGCATGGAGCTTACATCGCAGGCCCCCCGGTATTATTACACCAAGCTGGGAGACTTAAAAATCGACCTGCTCTCCAGAGCCTCTGCCGATGGACAGATTCGTGCCGAAGCCATCGCTAGGAACGGTGGCGGATCGTTAGGCGGACTGCAGCGTGCCGAAATGGGCATCTTCCAGATTACTGCCCAGAACAGCGATGAAGAGTACACCTGGGGCGGTGCCTTTAACACGTCCGACAAACTCAAGACCGCCAGTATCACCGTCCGCATGGAATTTGGTGTCCGCTAAACCCCTGCTGGTTTTGTAAGGGGCTTTGGTTTCGTGCGGCACGAGAATCGTTCGAATATCAGTGCATTATTGCTGAGGCAACATCAATACTTGCCAAGCAGCAGCTAGCGAACAAGCGCAAGACGAGCATCATCATTGCTGGGGCAACGTCAATACCGGCCAAGCAGCAGCCTTGAGTTCTCAAGGCCACGTGTATCTGCAACCATTACCCCACGCCCTGAGCCCCTTCTATTGTCCTTTCTCTGGACTCAATCTGACTGTTGGTTTTTTTTCTTCGTTTTTTTCCTGACTTTTATTTTGTCAGTTCCCCCAAATCACCTATGTTTGTGATCCCTCACGCACAGTACTGCGTTTTGGGAAAAGGGTGTGACGCGAGTCGGGCCCTTTTTTTAGCGGTGTTCTTTGACAACGGGAAGCAAAATTTAATGGGTAGGTAACACACGACCTACCCCGTCAATACAACTGAACAGTTTGAGATGTACAGCGCAACAGCCGGGATAAACTAACTATGGACTCAAACGATCCAACGGAGAGTTTGATCCTGGCTCAGGACGAACGCTGGCGGCATGCTTAACACATGCAAGTCGAGGGATAGCAATATCACTGGCGGACGGGTGAGTAACACGTAGGTGATCTGCCCCTATCACAGACATAACGTCGGGAAACCGGCGCTAATATCTGATGAGGTCGAGAGATCAAAGCCTTTGGGCGGATAGGGATGAGCCTGCGTCTGATTAGCTAGTTGGTGAGGTAACGGCTCACCAAGGCCACGATCAGTAGCTGGTCTGAGAGGACGAACAGCCACACTGGAACTGAGACACGGTCCAGACTCCTACGGGAGGCAGCAGTGAGGAATATTGGTCAATGGGAGCAATCCTGAACCAGCAATGCCGCGTGTGGGATGACGGGGCTCAGCCCTGTAAACCACTGTCGGACGGGACGAAAGGAGCCTTCAGGGCTCTGGGACGGTACCGTCAAAGGAAGGGTCGGCTAACTACGTGCCAGCAGCCGCGGTAATACGTAGGACCCGAGCGTTGTCCGGAATTACTGGGTATAAAGGGTGCGCAGGCGGCCGTGTGCGTCAGAGGTGAAATCTCCGGGCTTAACCCGGAGGGTGCCTTTGATACGGCATGGCTTGAGTCCGAGAGAGGGTGATGGAATTCCTGGTGTAGCAGTGAAATGCGTAGATATCAGGAGGAACACCGGTGGCGAAGGCGGTCACCTGGCTCGGCACTGACGCTTAGGCACGAAAGCGTGGGGATCAAACAGGATTAGATACCCTGGTAGTCCACGCCCTAAACGATGTATGCTTGGTGTTGGATCAGCAATGATTCAGTGCCGAAGGGAATCTGTTAAGCATACCACCTGGGGAGTACGATCGCAAGGTTGAAACTCAAAGGAATTGACGGGGGCCCGCACAAGCGGTGGATCATGTGGTTTAATTCGATGCAACGCGAAGAACCTTACCCGGGCTTGAAGTGCAGGAAGTACAGAGATGAAAGTCGACGGACCCGTAAAGTCGGGAACCTGCAGAGGTGCTGCATGGCTGTCGTCAGCTCGTGCCGTGAGGTGTTGGGTTAAGTCCCGCAACGAGCGCAACCCCTATCTTCAGTTGCCAGCGGTTAGGCCGGGCACTCTGGAGAGACTGCCTACGCAAGTAGAGAGGAAGGTGGGGATGACGTCAAGTCATCATGGCCCTTACGTCCGGGGCTACACACGTGATACAATGGCCGGTACAATGGGCAAAGCCGCAAGGCAGAGAAAATCCCCAAAGCCGGTCTCAGTTCGGATTGGAGTCTGCAACTCGACTCCATGAAGGTGGAATCGCTAGTAATCGCGGATCAGCACGCCGCGGTGAATACGTTCCCGGGCCTTGTACACACCGCCCGTCAAGCCATGGAAGCCGGGGGCGCCCGAAGCCGGTAGTGATACCGTCGAAGGCGAAATCGGTGACTGGGGCTAAGTCGTAACAAGGTAGCCGTACCGGAAGGTGCGGCTGGATCACCTCCTTTCTAAGGAGTTCGATGGCGTAAGCCATCTACTCAGCGCTGTTTGCGCTGAAGCTTCCCGTTGTTAAAGGACACCAAGTGTTCTTTGGTGACAATGCGCAACCCGCTCATAGGGGCCGGTAGCTCAGCTGGTTAGAGCACACGCCTGATAAGCGTGAGGCCGGTGGTTCAAGTCCACTCCGGCCCACGTTTACCGAACACGGCAGTGTTCATAAGGGCCCATAGCTCAGCTGGGAGAGCGCCTGCTTCGCATGTAGGAGGTCAGCGGTTCGATCCCGCTTGGGTCCACACACCGTTCTTTGACAACATGAACATTTTTTTCCAAGAAAGAAAGAAACAATACTTGGCGGTAATTACCCGACCACGGTAATTACCGAAACACGAGCAAACAGAATTCCAGAGGACGTGACTTCGTGCCGGCAATGGCACAGGGGTCGTGAACTCGGGAACAGAAGAAAAGAAAAAACAATTAAGCGAGCACAAGAAAAGAAGAACGTCGAGAGACACACGCGCCATGAGAACATGGAGCATGAAGCAAGGCAAGTTTGACAAGGGCACATGGCGGATGCCTTGGCACAGAGAGGCGATGAAGGACGCAGCAACCGGCGAAACGCCGCGGGGAGCAGGACGCATGCACCGATCCGCGGATATCCGAATGGGGCAACCCGGTGGGAGTCATGTCCCACCACCCGCAAGGGAGCAAACCCGGGGAAGTGAAACATCTCAGTACCCGGAGGAGAAGACATCAACAGAGATTCCCGTAGTAGTGGCGAGCGAACCGGGAAGAGCCCAAACCGGCATTACGCAAGTAGTGCCGGGGTTGTAGGACCCCGCCAGGGGACCGAAGGTGATAGCAGAACGGCCTGGGAAGGCCGGCCATAGACGGTGAGAGCCCGGTATGCGACATCACTGACGGCCCTGGGGTATCCTGAGTAGCGCGGGACACGAGAAATCCTGTGTGAACCCGGGGGGACCACCCTCCAAGGCTAAATACTCCTCTGTGACCGATAGTGAACCAGTACCGTGAGGGAAAGGTGAAAAGAACCCTTCAGAAGGGAGTGAAAAGAACCTGAAACCATGTGCCTACAAACGGTCGGAGCCCCAGTTTACTGGGGTGACGGCGTGCCTTTTGCTTAATGAGCCTACGAGTTGCTCGTCACATGCCAGGGTAAGGATATGGATATCCGCACCCGTAGCGAAAGCGAGTCTGAATAGGGCGATTAGTATGTGGCGGCAGACGCGAAACCGTGTGATCTATCCATGGGCAGGATGAAGCGTGGGTAACACCACGTGGAGGTCCGAACCGGTGTGGGTTGAAAACTACTCGGATGACCTGTGGATAGGGGTGAAAGGCCAATCAAACACGGTGATAGCTCGTACTCCCCGAAATGTTTTTAGGAACAGCCTCGTGGTAACTGTCGCGGAGGTAGGGCTCTGATTGGGCTAGGGCTGTCACAACGGTACCGACCCCAGATAAACCGCAAATACCGACGACAGATCCACGGGAGTGAGGCTGCGAGGGATAAGCTTCGCAGCCGAGAGGGAAACAACCCAGACCACCGGCTAAGGTCCCCAAGTAACTGCTCACAGGGAAAGGATGTACCGTTGCAGAGACAGCCAGGATGTTGGCTTAGAAGCAGCCACTCATTCAAAGAGTGCGTAATAGCTCACTGGTCGAGCGACGGTGCGCCGACAATACTCGGGACTAAGCAGTTCACCGAAGCCGTGGGCTCTAGTGTAAACTAGAGCGGTAGGGGAGCATTCCATTACCGGCGAAGCCGCATCGTGAGGTGTGGTGGAGGTTATGGAAGAGCCTATGTAGGCATGAGTAGCGATAACGGGGGCGAGAATCCCCCGCGCCGAAAGTCTAAGGTTTCCGGAGCTCCGTTCGTCGACTCCGGGTCAGGCGGCCCCTAAGGCGAGGCCGAGAGGCGTAGCTGATGGGAAGCAGGCAACATTATAATATTCCTGCCCCGCCATAGCACTAACAGGTGACGCAGCCGTAGTGCAATCAGGGTTAATGGCTATCCCTGCATTGTATGAACGCTGCCAAGAAAAGCCAGCTATGGCGACCGTACCGCAAACCGACACAGGTAGACGGGTAGAAGATACTCAGGCGCGCGAGTGAGCCGTGCTTAAGGAACTCGGCAAATTGACCCCGTAACTTCGGGAGAAGGGGTGCCATCGCAAGATGGCCGCAGAGAAATGGCCCAGGCGACTGTTTACCATAAACACAGCACTCTGCTAACACGTCAAGTGGACGTATAGGGTGTGACACCTGCCCGGTGCCGGAAGGTTAAGAGGAGAGGTCAGCCGTAAGGCGAAGCTTTGAATCGAAGCCCCGGTAAACGGCGGCCGTAACTATAACGGTCCTAAGGTAGCGAAATTCCTTGTCGGGTAAGTTCCGACCTGCACGAATGGTGTAACGATCTGGGCACTGTCTCAAGCACGGGCTCGGCGAAATTGTGGTACCGGTGAAGACGCCGGTTACCCGCATATGGACGGAGAGACCCTATGCACCTTTACTGTAGCTTAGTATTGGATTTGGTCACCCCATGCGTAGGATAGGTGGGAGACGCTGAAGCAGGCCTTGCGGGGCTTGTCGAGTCAATGGTGAAATACCACCCTTGGTGTGATCGAATTCTAACCCGGCCGAGTGGATCGGCGGGAACAGTGCTAGGTGGGCAGTTTGACTGGGGCGGTCGCCTCCTAAAGAGTAACGGAGGCTTACCAAGGTTCCCTCAGCACGGTTGGTAATCGTGCACAGCGCGCAAAGGCAAAAGGGAGCTTGACTGTGAGGGAGACATCCCGAACAGGTGCGAAAGCAGGTCTTAGTGATCCGGCGGCACTGCGTGGAAGGGCCGTCGCTCAAAGGATAAAAGGTACGCTAGGGATAACAGGCTGATCTTGCCCAAGAGTCCATATCGACGGCAAGGTTTGGCACCTCGATGTCGGCTCATCGCATCCTGGGGCTGGAGAAGGTCCCAAGGGTTTGGCTGTTCGCCAATTAAAGCGGTACGTGAGCTGGGTTCAGAACGTCGTGAGACAGTTCGGTCCCTATCCTATGCGGGCGCAGGATGTTTGAGGAGACTCGTTCTTAGTACGAGAGGACCGGAATGACCGGACCGACGGTGTATCTGTTGTCACGCCAGTGGCACGGCAGAGTAGCCATGTCCGGGAAGGATAAGTGCTGAAAGCATCTCAAGCACGAAACCCACTCCAAGATGAGACATCCCAACAAGTAAGGACCCGGGGAGATGACCCGGTCGATAGGCCTCAGGTGGACGCCTGGTAACAGGTGGAGCCGAGAGGTACTAATTGTCCGAGGACTTGCCAATAATACGCTTCGCGCTTCATGTCACCATGGACGCGTGCCCGACTCATTCAGCTCTTGCGCTTGCCTGCGTTGTTCTGCAGCTTCTGCCCCGTTGTTTACACACACCACCACTGCCGGCACAAGGTCACGCACACCACTACCGTGCTGTGCTCCGTTTGAAATCTTTCCTGGTGATGATCACGCGGGGGTCACACCTCTTCCCTTTCCGAACAGAGTCGTTAAGCCCCGTTGTGCCGATGGTACTGCATCTGAACTGGTGTGGCAGAGTAGGTAGTCGCCAGGTACTTTTTCCCTAGCCCCCTCCCTTCATTGGGTTGGGGGCTTTTTTTATAGGCTACGGCTAAATTTTGGGACAAAAAGTATAGACTTATAAAAAAGATTTTTTTTTTCATTATTATGATTATTAAGTTGACAGCAGTGTTACAATAATCCGCATTATTTGTACTACCAAAAAGGTGACGTTATGAGGGATACGATCATGCAAACTCCGCTGTTGTCAATAGTGACTTTGCTATTGATTTAAGTGTGGCCGGTATTACATACTGCCACTGCAGCAACAGTGCGTAACGGCAATACACCAGACTGTCAATACCCATGTTGCATAGTAATGAATTTCATAGATCCTGCCACTGGGCACGGTGCTAAACAAAAATTGTATCGCTGTAAGGAGCAACCGTTCGAGTGTACACTGAACTGTGTTGGAAGTTGTCCGTGGGTTGTAGGAGCGACTACATATTGTGATGAGAATACACCTGAAACGTTCACTTGCCCAACATTTTCTTGTCCTCCTGTCTTCAAATGTAAGTATGGCTATTTGCTGGGATCAACTGAATCTTGTACGCAGCCGATTTCAAGTTGTAAGGAAATCTATGACCCTTCATGTTATGCAATGGCTGAACTAGCCTGCAAGCTTTCCGGAGAATCAAAGTGTGGTCAGTCTGTTACTGTGTATTGTTTACCACAATAAGAATCCACTAAATACACTTGTGAGGTTGGTATGTTTACCCGATTGCTTAGTTCCTTTTTCGCTATCCAATTGCTATTGCCATCAATAGCCTTTAGCATGAGGGATAGTACAGACATTACATACGTTAAACCAATGGACTATCGGTATCTCTGGTATGGGGAAATTAAAGATAAATTTGATTCCCTTACAGTGATTTATCAGATTGGTGAGTTCCGTATTCATTCTTCCCAGGGTACGTCCGATCGCCTTCTCATGCAATTGTCAGAGTCGCAGTGGCGCAACGAGAATCTGCCTTCTTCAATTACTGAAGGTAGTCCGGTTAGAGGACGTGATGTTTTGTTAGAAAATACTATCGTAACCAAGCCTTTTATTGCTCCGCCACACGGTGCGGTAAGCTTCTATCGCATGGTGGCAGTGGAACAAAAATGTACTGAATCAGGTAATTCCTCGTACCCAGTAGATCCGAATGCCGACGTTCCGACTACGTGGCGCGAGGTGCAACTATCACTGCAGGA
Source organism: Ignavibacteria bacterium (assembly GCA_015709655.1). Classification (NCBI taxonomy): domain Bacteria; kingdom Pseudomonadati; phylum Ignavibacteriota; class Ignavibacteria; species Ignavibacteria bacterium. Next base: position 2,162,944 of record CP054181.1, read on the forward strand.
TGCTGGTATATTGCCAGACACATCATCTTTTATTGTAGAATTGGTGAATTTAACGGATAGCAGTATTGCTACGATAGATAGTGTTTGCATTATGCCCAACCCGGGAAACATGTTGGTTGCAACGGGTGGAACGGATGCTGTATCAACGATGTTTTCTGTCGCGTTGCCAGCTTCTGCATGGGGCGATTCGGTTTATCTCCGTGCTGTACCGTACCGCTGGGGCAGTTCCCCATTAGGAATGACTTCGGCGATGATTCATAGCTCCTTCTCTATGTCAACCCTGTATAAGGGAATGCCGTCAACATTAAGTGCTCCATCAAGGCTGATCAACCATCCAACGTTTTATGATACCCTGATGCACTGGATTCTTGACGATTTGATTGCATATCATGAATCCGACTCTGCGCGTATATGCGCTCCGGTACTTTTCGAAAGTACGTCGCTACCTGAGCCACTCATGAATGTATATCTGTCGTACAAGCAAGGTCGGGGTTACCTGAATGATTACTGGGCATGCGCTGAGGTGTAGCGGGCGGACTCACTGGCTATTGGAATGACATTGGATCCTCCGGTGACTGCATTCAGCCGCGTGGCTGCTACAAATCAACAGTATACACAAGAAATGGCAGTACCGAAAATGAAAATCATTCAACCAACAGTTGGCAGTGCTGTTGAAGTAGAGATCACGGGTCCCCGGTGTCGGGCTCGTATATCGCTATATGATTTGAAGGGACGGCGTATTGCAACCCTGTGGGAAGGCAGTGGCCCAATATCTGTAACATTACCTCTGCCACAGGATTCCAAGGGAGTGTATATTCTTACCATGGATTCGTCGGACTTCAATGTTGTTCAGGGAATCAAAATTCAAGTAGAGTAATTAATTATTGTAGCTGTTACGGCCCCATTCCCCAGCCCCCTCCCCAAACCCCTAATGGTTTTAGGGAGGGGGAGCCAGATTCATGAATATTTGGGTAAACAGGATGTAAGGGGGGGGACGGGTTGAAATACATCCCGAATGAACATGGTAATTGTTTTTCTGTTCCGCGTAGGGTGACCACAAAGTGTGAGCGATCACATGAGGGCGCCTCTGCGATTCGCATTGTTTTCAAGGGTGATTCGTGCGGGCAGGTTTGAAACCTGCCCCTGCGTGTTTATCGTTTTTATGATGTTTCGTAATGGGCGACCACACGGGACGGACGACCATACGGGGTCGCCCCTACGGCATCATATCGAATATCATGATGTATCGTGTCGGTGGATGCTAACCGTCTCTACAACGGTTTATCGTTTGGTATGCGGACTCGTACCGGGCGACCACACGGTGTCGCCCCTACAGCATCATATCGAATATCATGATGTATCGTGTCGGCGGATGCTAACCGTCCCCTACAACGAATTGTCGATTGATATCTGGATTCGTACAGGGCGACCACGCGGGGTCGCCCCTACGGTATCATATCGAAAATTACGATGTATCGTATTGGCGGATGCAAACCGCCCCCTACAATGGTTTGTCGTTTGGTATGCGGACTCGTACCGGGTGACCACACGGGGTCGCCCCTACGGCATCATATCGAACATCATGATGTTTCGTGGAGGGCGGATGTCATCCGCCCCCTACAACGATTTATCGATTGATATGTGGATTCGTACCGGGCGACCATGCGGGTCAGGCGCCACGGTTTCACATCCACATTGCGAAAATTACGATGTATTGAGGTGGTCCCATAAAAATGGACACATTAGGGTAGGTGTTTTGGTTACGAAAGTAGTTGTTTTCAAAGTCAACGGGGTTGTATATCAAGTGTTGAATGCAGTCGTCTGCGATTATAAATGTTCTCGATGTAGTGTGCTGCCTGACGCTTCAGGTGCTCGAGATCGACGAAGTTGATGTCGTTGAATTCTTCGGTCTTGAGCGTGGCAAAAGGATTCTACTGGTGCGTTGTCCCAGCAGTTTCCCTTGCGGCTCATGCTCTGCGTTGCTTTACAGTAGTCAGTCAGAAACTGGCGATAGCCTGCCGCAGCATACTGCGAACCGCGATCACTATGAATGAGCATGCCGGTGGCATAAGAACGGTTCTTCCAGGCCTTCCAGAGTGCCGTGATGGTGAGCTGTTGCGTGATCGTCTCTGACAGATGCCAGCCAATGATGCGACGCGAGAACAAATCCATCACCACCGCCAAGTACATAGCCAGCGTTGGTCTGTACATAGGTGATGTCGGCAGCCCAGACGGTGTTCGGTTTCGTGACGGTAAAGTTGCGATTGAGCCGATTGTCGGCCACCGGGTGCTGATGTTGCGAGTCGGTAGTTTGCACCAACGCACGCCTGGGCGTGCGCTTGACACGGATGCCGTCTTCCCGCATCAGCCGGCGCATTTTGTGACGGCCTGCCACAAGGTTGCCTCGCCGCAGTTCCTTGTACATCCGGCGGCTGCCGAAGGTATGGTTGGACTTCTCATCAATCTCGCGCATGGCACGCACCAGCTTGCGCTCATCGTCACTAAGCTGAGGTTCAGGTCGCTTTAACCAGGCATAGTAGCCGCTGGCACTCACCTGCAGCACATGGCACTGCAGGCGCACCGGCCAACAGTGCCGGTGGTTGTTGATAAACATGTATTTCAGTCCCTTCCCGGCGGAGCGGCAAAGATCGACATCGCTTTTTTTAAAATGGCCAGTTCCATTTCTGCACGCTCAGCGCGCTTACGCAAGGCTCGTACTTCGGCGGCAAGCTCGTCAGGTGTCTTCTGCCCGGCAGCTGCTGCAGCTCCAAGCGTACGCTTCCAGTACGATAGTCGCTTGACGTCGATGCCAAGCTCACGGGCCACCGAGGCCAGCGTACGTCCCGCAGCTACCATCTCCAGGGCGCGACGTTTAAATGCTTCATCATAAATGCGAGGTGGATGTTTCATTGCTCTTTCCTTAGATTTTTGGAAAATTACACCTTCCCCGTAGTGTCCACTTTTTCAGGACCACTCCATATCGTGTCGGTGAATGCTAACCGTCTCTACAACGGTTTATTGATTGGTATGCGGACTCGTACCGGGCGACCATGCGGGGTCGCCTCTACAGCATCATATCGAACATCATGATGTTTCGTGGAGGGCGGATGTCATCCGCCCCCTACAACGATTTATCGATTGAAATGTGGATTCGTACCGGGCGACCACGCGGGGTCGCCCCTACGGTATCATATCGAAAATTACGATGTATCGTGTTGGTGAATGCTAACCGTCTCTACAACGGTTTATTGATTGGTATGCGGACTCGTACAGGGCGACCACTCGGGGTCGCCCCTACGGTATCATATCGAAAATTACGATGTATCGTGTCGGTGGATGCTAACCGCCCCATACAACGGTTTATCGATTGATATGTGGACTCGTACAGGGCGACCACGCGGGGTCGCCCCTACGGTATCATATCGAAAATAACGATGTATTGGAGTGGTCCTGAAAAAGTGGACACTACGGAAAAGGTGTAATTTTCCCAAAACCTTAGGAAAGAGCAATGAAACACGCACCACATTTTTATGATGAAACATTTAAACGTCGCGCCCTGGAGATGGTAGCTGCGGGACGTACGCTGGCCTCGGTGGCCCGTGAGCTTGGCATCGACGTCAAGCGACTATCGTACTGGAAGCGTACGCTTGGAGCTGCAGCAGCTGCCGGACAGAAGACACCTGACGAGCTAGCCGCCGAAGTACGGGCCTTGCGCAGGCGCGCCGAGCGTGCAGAAATGGAGCTGGCTATTTTAAAAAAAGCGATGTCGATCTTTGCCGCTTCGCCGGGAAGGGACTGAAATACATGTTTATCAAAAACCATCAGCACTGTTGGCCGGTGCGCCTGCAGTGTCATGTGCTGCAGGTGAGTGCCAGCGGCTACTATGCCTGGTTGAAGCGCCCCGAACCTCGGCACAGTGCCGATGAGCGTGAGCTAGTGCTTGCCATACGCACGATTGATGAGAACTCCAGGCATACAATCGGCAGCCGCCGGATGATCGAGGAACTCCACCGACGCAATCTCGTGGCTGGCCGCCACAAAGTACGCCGGCTGATGCGGGAAGACGGCATCCGTGTCAAGCGCACGCCCAGGCGCGCATCCGTGCAGACCACCGATTCGCAGCATCAGCACCCGGTGGCCGAAAACCGGCTCAAGCGCAACTTTACCGTCACGGCACCGAACACCGTCTGGGCAGCCGACATCACCTATGTGCCGACCAACGGTGGCTATGTGTACTTGGCGGTGGTGATGGATTTGTTCTCGCGTCGCATCATTGGCTGGCATCTGTCAGAGACGATCACGCAACAGCTCACCATCACGGCACTCTGGAAGGCCTGGAAGAACCGTTCTTATGCCACCGGCATGCTCATTCATAGTGATCGCGGTTCGCAGTATGCTGCCGCTGGCTACCGCCAGTTTCTGACTGACTACTGCAAAGCAACGCAGAGCATGAGCCGCAAGGGAAACTGCTGGGACAACGCACCAGTAGAATCCTTTTTTGCCACGCTCAAGACCGAAGAATTCAACGACATCAACTTCGTTGATCTCGAGCACCTAAAGCGTCAGGCAGCACACTACATCGAGAACATCTATAATCGCAGACGACTGCATTCAACACTTGGATATACAACCCCCGTTGACTTTGAAAACAACTACTTTCGTAATCAAAAACACCTACACTAATGTGTCCATTTTTGTAGGACCACACCAGTATCGTATTGGCGGATGCTAACCGCCCCCTACAACGGTTTATCGATTGATATGTGGACTCGTACAGGGCGACCACGCGGGGTCGCCCCTACGGTATCATATCGAAAATAACGATGTATCGTATTGGCGGATGCTAACCGCCCCCTACAACGAATTATCGATTGATATGTGGATTCGTACCGGGCGACCACACGGTGTCGCCCCTACAGCATCATATCGAACATCATGATGTTTCGTGGAGGGCGGATGTCATCCGCCCCCTACAACGGTTTATCGATTGGTATGCCGATTCGTACCGGGCGACCACACGGTGTCTGAACCCGGCCTGAATTGAGGTACAGAAAGATAAACTGTATTTTTCAATTCAAGAAAGGAGAACCGCAATGGCAGGTAAACGTACACGGCAGCCAATAGAGGCTCAGTTTAGAGCTGAAGCGCTGCGTCTAGTAAGGGACCATCCCGAGCGTCAGAAGTCCAGTATCGCCCGTGACCTTGGCATCGATGCTAAAACGCTGTATGCTTGGATACAGGCAGATAAGAAGAGCAAATCATCACAGCCAGATGCTTTGGAAGCGAGCGCCGAGGAAAACGCCCGACTGCGTCGTGAATTGAAGGTGGTGACTCAGGAGCGCGACATCCTAAAAATGCCATCGGTATCTTCTCTCAACGGCCGAGATGAGATACGACTTCATTGAGCGTCATCGCTCGAAACGTGGCCGTTAGACGTGATGTGTCGAGTCTTGCAAGCTTCCGTGATGGCTACTATCAGTGGCGCAAGGGTGTTGAGGGAAGCGCAAGCAAGAAGATCGCGAACTGCTTGCTCAGATCAATGAGATCTATCAGGCAACGGAGAGGAGCTATGGTGCTGAGTGGATCGCTCATGATATCAGGAAAGGCGGGAGACGTGTCGGAAGAGACTCGGGTTCGTCGGCTCATGAAGCAAAACGGTATGCCTGTTCAATGCAAGAACACATGGAAATGCATGGCAACGACGAATCTATCGGAGACGTATCACCCCTCATCGGATCTCGTGCAGCGCGCGTTCCACAGGACTGAACTGGACGAACTGTGGCTGAGCGACTATTCTGAGCTTCCGGCGATCGGTCCAAAGATCTACGCCGTGGCGATCAAGGATCAAGCATCGCACCGCATTCTTGGTATCCACGTTTCGCATGATTTGCATGTTGGAGCGTTGTTCAAAGCATTCCATCAAGCCGTGATCGCGCGTCGGCTGAAGCACAGGACATTAGAGCTGCGCCATCATCTTCCACTCCGACCAAGGAGGGCAGGTACAACTCATATGCATTCAAAGATGAGCTCAAGAAGTACGGCCTCGTTAGTAGCATGGGCTCATCAGGCGACTGCTATGACAATGCTCCGATGGAATCGTTTTGGGCCACGATGAAGACCGAGTTGATGCATCACTTTCCATTTCGTAACGTCGAACATGCCGCAGGTCGCCATCTATCGATGGACACATCTGTTCTACAACCAACGCCGCAGACACACGTCAATCGGTGGACTCTCGCCCGTGCAATTCGAAGTTGATTGGTATCAACGCAATCGATCAGTATGTTGTACTTAAACTTTCGTACCTCGAATTAGGCCGGGATCAGTCGCCCCTACAGCATCATATCGAACATCATGATGTTTCGTGGAGGGCGGATGTCATCCGCCCCCTACAACGATTTATCGTTTGGTATGCGGACTCGTACCGGGCGACCACACGGGGTCGCCCCTACGGCATCATATCGAACATCATGATGTTTCGTGGAGGGCGGATGTCATCCGCCCCCTACAACGATTTATCGATTGATATGTGGATTCGTACCGGGCGACCATGCGGGTCAGGCGCCACGGTTTCACATCCACATTGCGGTCAAACACAACCCTCTTGCACGACCGAACTGCGCCATAAATCCCGAGCGGACGGACTACGGCCCTTCGGGCCCCACCCCCACCTCCGCCACCATCGTGCCTCACCACCTACCTACACAGCTCAACCGGTCGGCTGCGTTGCGCAGCCTACATTAAAACCTGAGAAATTCCGGAGCAATTGCTTTTGTAGTAAAGTAGGAGTATCAAAGAAAATGTGACGTATCACCATTTTAGCCCCCTAAATAGCTGGAGCAGGCTCCTAATTGTAATTTCACACAAGCAAGGAGTAACAAATGGGAACCTACCGCCGCAGAATTAAGGAAATGAAACTGACGATCCTGGAAGAAGCAGGGCAATACGGGATAGCACAGACAAGCCGTAAACACGGTATTGCTGCAAATCAGATGTATCACTGAAAGAAGAAATACCTGTGATTGGGAGAAGCAGGGGTGTCGGGCACAGTACGCAAAGACGATCCTGAGACCCACCGACTTCGGTTAGAGAATCAGGCCCTAAAAGAGATGATCGCCGATCAGGCACTAGCCTTGCGGATTAAAGATAGTCTGCTAAAAAAACAGAACAACGGCTCAGGAGCGGCTCATGATTGCCCGCGAGTATGTAGCCGCGGGAGCCTGTACACGCAGTGTCTTAGCGATAGCGGGTGTCTCAGAGAGCGCATTCTACTGCCGAAGGGCGGCATCCGTGGTCGGAGAGCTACATCAACGACGCTGGATGTCACCGGCAGAGTTTGGACAGAAGAACAGCTTCCTGCCGTGATCATTGCGGAACTGGAACGGGAGTTTGTTGATGTTGGCTACATCACGATCACCAAGTGGCTTCGGCGTAAGCACAAGCACAAGCTTCTGATCAACAAGAAGAAGGTGTACCGATTGATGTCGAAGCACGGACTGCTCAACAGCAAGCCCGTGCGGAGCACGATCAGCAAGCAATGGATCAAGGAGCTGGCGCAGAATCCAACGCAGCCACTGACGCATCTTGAATTCGATATTAAGTCCATACATATCCATGATGCTGGCGGTGCTCGATGTGAAGAGTTGATACAACGACTGCATCGTCGAGAGTGTCATTTGCAGCCAATACACCTTTATCGATCTGAGACATGCTAATAATGTTCTTTCCAGATGGGTGCTATCCTACAACCACGAACGCATACAGAGCGGCATCGGCAATACGTCGACAGCCGAGTAGTTAGCTAACTACAACGTATCATTGCCACAATCATCAACATTGAAGAAACAACTAACGAGATATTCAATTAACTGACAATTAGGAATCCGCCTGCGAAAAAGCGGAGGTTAGCCCGGTACGCAGAGATATCACTCCGCACCGAGATATGTCACGCCACTAAATGTTCTCCGGAGCCACTACGATCTGACCAAACATCAGCAGAGCAATAATGCATGATGCTTCTTGAGAATATCCAAATTTGTAAAATCACATACAATCATCTGAAAAACGTCACAAATTTGCCTCAACCTTCTTTAATCGCCAGTTTCCTCTGAAGCAGTACCGTCCAAGTTATTTAGTAGTTGTTGTAGAAATTAATGTAACCAGTTCTCAATTGGGGTGTTATTTTGGTGAGGTCACCGTGTATTTCTAGCCACAATTCTCGGGGGTATAGTATGTATCTAACAGAATTCGTTTCGGCAGAGTCAAAAATAATCGCTCTACTGTTGCCATGGGCTGCATGTGTCTTTTTTGTCACGGCATCACCAATCCCCGCTGCTAGTCAGGGTTGTGCTGTTGGTGCGATAGCTGGAGACCGTATGGGTTACCGCCTTCGTATATCCGAGCCAAATAACATGTGCACATGTGCCAATGTATATACCCTCCCATACACACTGCATCTGCTGGAGAGCGGGAGCCCTTCCCTGCGGTTTACGTCAAACGGACCAGCTCAGGCCCCAGCGTGTATTGGCGATGTCCACGCAACACTCAGCTTGAACGCTGGTGGCCCTGGCTTCTCGTCGCTCGAGGCAGTAAATGATTTTTCAATTGTAGTAGATCAGAGCGCTGCAAACCTGATTCTTTCTACGCGCGATCCGGGGTCGTCTATAAAATTTGCTACAACGCATCCAAATGGCGGACCCGATGTGGAGCGTATGCGCATCACTGACCTTGGAAGAATTGCGATAGGCACTACCAACGCCCACGAGCTGGTGCAGATTGGGGAGTTTATAGCGTTTCATGACGGAGGCGGAAAGTTCCTTGGCTTTAATGCATACTACGATGGTGCAAATTTCCGTAACGTAGTTGGTGAAAGAATATCGGCTACCGTCGGTGTTTCTGAAGACATTGTTCCGCCATCGCAGACGTTTGAAGCGTTGGTTCTTGCTGTAGATCAAGATGCAGTTAGTAGCGGCACGGTGTTCGAGTCTGACTTTAAGGGCATTGCCATTCAGTCTAACGGCACAGTAGGCGTTGGCGAGCGTTTCCCTGATGCATTGTTGCAAATTCATGCCCCAGCAAGCAATACCTATCCAATGCTGCACATTACCCACGTTGTGAGTTCGGTAGAGCGCTCGGCATTGCGCATTACCTCAATGGGAGAGGTTGTAATTGGCGACAATCTATGCAGCACATCTATTCCCACAGAAAACATTAAGCTGCATGTTGATGGTGCAGCCGTAGCAAAGGAGTTTTTTGTGACGCTTGACGATTGGCCGGACTATGTGTTCGAGAAGGGGTATGAGCTAATGTCCCTTGCTGAAGTAAAACGGTTTATTAGTAACAACGGTCACCTTCCGGGAATCCCCACATCACAGAATGTACAACACAGCGGTGTTGGCATTGGGACAATGAATGCAAAGCTCTTGGAGAAGATCGAAGAGCTTACTCTGTACCTTGTTCAATTATCTGAACAGAATACAGCGCTGGAGGAACGTCTTGCTAAATTGGAAGGGATACCAAGGTGATTATACGCCAACCGGCAGCCGCGCATTACGGATGCAGTGCCCTGCACCGCGTGACATGGTTTGTTATCGCGATACCGGTACTATCAGTACCACTGTACTCTCAGCTTGCTTCTACGGCCGATGCACTAACCACCAGACCGGATCTGCGCAAGCATGGCTGGCTTATCGTTGCTGATTCTGCCCAAACATCGGTACAGAAATTCATTACCAAGAACAGTTCTCGGTTCGGTTTTGCCGATAACGACGCGTTAGAGATAATCGCAAGCCATATAGACAAGAATGGTTGGACGCATACCAAGTATCTCCAACACTACAAAGGCATACCAATAGAGGGGGCTGACGTAGTGTTTCATGCCGACAAGTCGGGGAATGTGCAAAGCGTTAATGGGAAATTTGTAATAGGTCTTACCGCCACCGGTGCAACATCGGTATCGGTAGCGCGGGCACGCGAGCTAGCACTTGCTTACCTTACTTCCGACGAATACGCTTGGGAGAACGAAAGCCAAGAGGCCATGATAAAACTAAGTACCGGCAATGCCTATGCCACCTACTATCCAACGCCAACACTGGTGTTTACCAGGAATGCCGATACACTTGCCGTAGAAGCAAAGAATCTTGTCCTTGCCTACAGGGTAGATATCCACTCCGTAACGCCGAGCTATGCATACCGCATCTACCTGGATCCCACCACTGGCAACGAACTTCGGCGCACGTCCCTGCGCAGTGGCAATTGTAATCCCACAACGGCAACGGTCTATACTGTGTACAACGGCCAACAGACCATACACACTGAAGAAATTCCACAGTCAAATCCAACACGCTATCGCCTCTACGATCCATGCAGAAGAATCCAAACCAAGTATGAAAGCAATGATGTTACTAACCAGGGCACCACGTGGTACGCTGCCCTGGATGGCTTTACCCAAGCACATTGGGGGGCTATGAGAACATACGACTATTTTCAGCATGGGCTGGGAAGACCTGGGGGACCATTGGATACGACAAAGGTGATGGTACAGAAATTGACTTCAGATATTGTCGGGGCAATGTATTCGAATGGCGCTATTTTCTCAGATGATAATTCTACATCTCATTGCCACGACTACATGACCAACCTCGACGTTGTCGCACACGAGTGGACCCATGGTTTTATCGAGAATACACTTGCAGACCTCCAAAATCAAGGTGCCTCTGAAGCTAAGGTCTTAAACGAGGGCTTTGCAGACATCTTTGGTGAGATGGTAGAGTGTTATGTGGGTAGCCAGTCGGACCAGTGCGGCACATGGAAAGCCGGTGGTGAGTGTACATCGCTCGAAAGCAATTATCCGCGAAACCTAAAAGAGCCCACGGCCAGCCAGGGTGCTCGTACATACTGCGGACTCAACTGGAGTGGCGATGTGTATGCCAAGTCGGGTGTGTTGGCGCGGTGGTTCTATTTACTTACCGAGGGCGATACAGCCTCGAATGACCACTGCTGTTATCCGATAACACAACAGAACTTTATTGTGGTAGATGGTGTTGGAACAACCATCGCCTCGGATATCTGTTACGCTGTTTTAACCAATGGATATCTAACATCGGCATCGGACTTTGTTGATGCCGGCATTGCTACGGCATACTACACAGACCTTGAGTACGGCACACCCGCATTGTACAGCGTAATTAATGCATGGCATGCCGTTGGAGTGTACGAAGGCCTGGGCGAAAATGCTTGCGGAACATTCGATGTCTATAACAGTCCTGCGGTAGCCGTAAGCACCAGAGCATATCGAACATGTATCCCACCATTAGGCAACGGACTTTGGGTAAAGGATAACGGACACCTTACCACTACTTCGGGCAGGTACATACACATGCGCACGGGGACAAGAGTTGATGCCGGAGGATACTTTCATGCACGGATTCAGCAGCCATGTTCGACGTGGGTTGCCAAGGTGGGTGGAACATCTGTACTAGAAAGCCAGCTTGATTCGAGTTTACCTCTATCACATAGAACATACCCACTTTCCATCTCCATTCGCCCCAACCCGGCCCATGCCACAGCCATGTTAGATATCGTAACAAACCGTAATGTAGTGGTGGATATCGAAGTCAATAACCTAGTAGGTTCACGTGCAATTCTGCAGCTCGGCGGCGTGCAAGTGGCAAGCGGAGCATCGGCAATTCCGTTAGATGTTACCACATTAGCAGCAGGACTGTACCTGTGCCTTGTACGAACCCCCGAAAGCATATCCACATGCTACTTCTTGGTGGAGTGAGCAATGAAAAAAGAACTCTTCGTGGCAGCGTTTTGTTTGATGTGTTGGGCAACACCACTGTTGGCCCAATACACAGTACTAGTTGGATACGACGAGCATCAGAACAGGCAAGCTGTAAAGCAATGCATATTTACCTCTGCTGATACGGTCTTTCTTGTACAGAATGGTGTATATCGCTCACTTGATAGTGGAAGGACGTGGTCGCAGGTGGCTAATGGATCGAATACCCCGACTGAGTGGCTGGTGATGTTCGATGGACACCAAGGTATTTACATGTCAAGCCAGTCACTAAAAAAGACAACAAACGGTGGTAACAACTGGGAGATAATTCTAAAGCCAAGTTATCCCGATGATTCAGGTTTTGTTGCTCTTGGATACGAACAGGATGCAAAACTACTCGTGTTGGAAACCTTTGTACATCATCAATCAAGTAATGAAGGAAGAACCTGGAATTCGGACACCGTCCAACCGGGTGGCCCTATTGTTTCACAGGTGAACGGCTGCAACATGCAGGGGTCTTGGTTTGGCCTTTTGTTTATACAGGGTGTCTTTGCTGTGTATGAAACGGTGCGCGTTGCAGGTAATGGTAATGATGTAAAGAATCTTCGTTTCGGTGATTGGAATTTATCCAAAGGCAAGGCCTTCTACGCCAACCTCATTCATGCTATAGACACATCCACCGTTTGGGTTGCCGGCTCGTATGTGCGCTCACGCACAGATTCGGCATTATGGAACAAGCGGTTGGTTTATACCACCAATGCCGGTACTACGTGGCAGCATGCTAACTATGATTTTCCCTCGGCTATCACGTGCATCGAGTTCATCACACCGCAACTTGGATTTGTTGGTGACACTACGGGTAATGTATTCGTAACGACCGATGGCGGTCAGACCTGGAACAACGACAATGCCCCCTCCGGCGGGAAGCCAATTCTCTCTATAAGCAATGTACTTGGCAAGTACCTGCACATTGTTGGTAGGGGAGTTGTTTTGCGTAGGGGGCTTTCGGTAACGGACATACAAGAAACAGTGCCACCGGCCGCACGGGCTCCGCTTACCTCGGTCTCTATCCGTCCCAACCCGGCTCATGCCACAGCCCTGTTAGATATCATAACAAACGGTGAAGTAGTGGTGGATATCGAAGTCTATAACGTAGTAGGCTCACGTGCAATTCTGCAGCTCGGCGGTGTGCAAGTAGCAAGTGGAGCATCGGCAATACCGTTAGATGTTACCATATTAACAACGGGAATGTACCTGTGCCTTGTACGAACCCCCAAAAGCGTATCCACATGCTACTTCATGGTGGAATGAGCAATGTATCCTCTCCTCAAGCCTTGCGCAAATTCTGACCGATTCCTGCAGTGTTCGTGACAGGGAGTTGGAGTGCACGGCCTCGTGTCAAATGTTCATGACGTACCCATATGGGCGACCATGAAGGGTAGCCATAACGAATTCATATGCATTCTTAACCTCTGCTGATACGGTCTTTCTTGTACAGAATGGTGTATATCGCTCACTTGATAGTGGAAGGACGTGGTCGCAGGTGGCTAATGGATCGAATACCCCGACTGAGTGGCTGGTGATGTTCGATGGACACCAAGGTATTTACATGTCAAGCCAGTCACTAAAAAGACAACAAACGGTGGTAACAACTGGGAGATAATTCTAAAGCCAAGTTATCCCGATGATTCAGGTTTTGTTGCTCTTGGATACGAACAGGATGCAAAACTACTCGTGTTGGAAACCTTTGTACATCATCAATCAAGTAATGAAGGAAGAACCTGGAATTCGGACACCGTCCAACCGGGTGGCCCTATTGTTTCACAGGTGAACGGCTGCAACATGCAGGGGTCTTGGTTTGGCCTTTTGTTTATACAGGGTGTCTTTGCTGTGTATGAAACGGTGCGCGTTGCAGGTAATGGTAATGATGTAAAGAATCTTCGTTTCGGTGATTGAATTTATCCAAAGGCAAGGCCTTCTACGCCAACCTCATTCATGCTATAGACACATCCACCGTTTGGGTTGCCGGCTCGTATGTGCGCTCACGCACAGATTCGGCATTATGGAACAAGCGGTTGGTTTATACCACCAATGCCGGTACTACGTGGCAGCATGCTAACTATGATTTTCCCTCGGCTATCACGTGCATCGAGTTCATCACACCGCAACTTGGATTTGTTGGTGACACTACGGGTAATGTATTCGTAACGACCGATGGCGGTCAGACCTGGAACAACGACAATGCCCCTCCGGCGGGAAGCCAATTCTCTCTATAAGCAATGTACTTGGCAAGTACCTGCACATTGTTGGTAGGGGAGTTGTTTTGCGTAGGGGCTTTCGGTAACGGACATACAAGAAAACAGTGCCACCGGCCGCACGGGCTCCGCTTACCTCGGTCTCTATCCGTCCCAACCCGGCTCATGCCACAGCCCTGTTAGATATCATAACAAACGGTGAAGTAGTGGTGGATATCGAAGTCTATAACGTAGTAGGCTCACGTGCAATTCTGCAGCTCGGCGGTGTGCAAGTAGCAAGTGGAGCATCGGCAATACCGTTAGATGTTACCATATTAACAACGGAATGTACCTGTGCCTTGTACGAACCCCCAAAAGCGTATCCACATGCTACTTCATGGTGGAATGAGCAATGTATCCTCTCCTCAAGCCTTGCGCAAATTCTGACCGATTCCTGCAGTGTTCGTGACAGGGAGTTGGAGTGCACGGCCTCGTGTCAAATGTTCATGACGTACCCATATGGGCGACCATGAAGGGTAGCCATAACGAATTCATATGCATTCTTAAGGTCAAACACAACCCTCTTGCACGACCGAACTGCGCCATAAATCCCGAGCGGACGGACTACGGCCCTTCGGGCCCCACCCCCACCTCCGCCACCATCGTGCATCACCACCTACCTACACAGCTCAACCGGTCGGCTGCGTTGCGCAGCCTACATTAAAGTCTGAGAAATTCCGGAGCAATTGCTGTAGTAGTAAAGTAGGAGTATCATAGAAAATGTGACGTATCACCTTTTTAGCCCCCTAAATAGCTGGAGTAGGCTCCTAATTGTAATTTCACACAAGCAAGGAGTAACAAATGGGACAGAAGTAAGGAATTGAAACTGACGATCCTGGAAGAAGCAGGGCAATACGGGATAGCACAGACAAGCTGTAAACGCGGTATTGCAGCAAATCAGATGTATAACTGAAAGAAGAAATACCTGTGATTGGGAGAAGCAGGGGTGTCGGGCACAGTGCGCAAAGGAAGATCCGGAGAAACACCTCTTGCGGACAGACAGTAGTAAAACAGCAGGCGAGCAAAGAAGAAAACAAAATATTTACTTCTTCCCGGAGGCGTGTTCCACCTATACGCTGAGCCTGATTCGTTTGGGCCAGCGGTAGCTGTACATCAGTTAAGAACGATTCTTCCGTGCTGCTCTCCTGCTCCTGGCATGCACATGATTCTGACTCCAAAAAAAAGTGCAATCTCGGCCGCAGATTGCGGGAAGCATGGTTCCAGACAACTGGACAAACCCACGATATGCATTTGCCAATTATGAGTGTTCCACGGGAGTTTTTCAATAACTGTACGCTCCTATCAAGGAAGTGATGCCGTACTGTTAACCGATAAATCGTTGTGTTCCGATAGGTTGTATCTGACATTGTCGCGTTGTGTACGGCCAGTTTGCCAGCAGAATCTATGAGCTGCAAATCTCCTGAGATTAAAAGCCCAGATCTACTTCAGTAGTCAAACTGCTCCCCTTGGTAGCAACAGGGAAGGAAGGCAGGCCCTGTTTTTGTGTATAGGACAATGAATCAGAAAAAATATATCGAATAATCATGAAAAAATATTGATAAACGATAAATTATGATTAATTTTGTTGTGAACGATGTATATGGAATTTACGATGTCAATAACTCCAAACTTCATTTATTGGGGCCTCTATATTGTTGCATGGCTCATTTTTATTGGACTGTCTGTAGAAGCAGGAGGCTTGGTAGTCAACTTCTTTTTCAGTCTGTACGAACCCAGTGCTATCCAGAATCTGTATCAAAAGCTGGACTTATCCGAAATGTTTGCACAGAGCAAGCTGACGTTTTTTGGTGTGTACGGCTTTATTCTGATTATATCGGTCCTCAAAGCCGTTTTATTCTACATTGTGATTAGGATGATGCACAAAATGGAATTATCAAAGCCGTTCAACAGCTTTGTTTCAAGACAGATTTTGCAGATTAGCTACTGTACCATATCAATTGGACTTCTAAGTTATATCGCCAGACGGCTAACCAATTCTTTGCTTCATTATGGTTTTGTGCCCGACAACTTACACCAGTTTTGGGTGGATAGTCAGGCGTTTATTCTGATGGGTGCAGTTGTATATATCATCGCAACGATATTCAAAAAAGGTGTCGATCTCCAAAACGAAAACGATTTAACTGTGTAAGCAATGCCAATTATCGTAAACCTAGATGTAATGATGGCCAAACGCAAAATCTCTCTTAATGAACTATCAGACAGAGTTGGTTTAACGTTATCGAACCTTTCCATCTTAAAAACAGGTAAGGCAAAGGCAATTCGATTTAGCACTCTGGAAGCAGTTTGCAATGCACTGGACTGTCAGCCCGGTGACATTTTAGAATACAGAAGAAATGAGAATAAAACCAGTACCTCTGAAATTGCTGCAGTGACAACACGGGGCAAGAGCCAGATTTGAACCTTGAAGCAGACCAGTCTTGCGCTCCATCTTGGGTACGACCGTGGTAATGGTGTACACACCCGATTGTCGTGACCTACCCATGTGGACGACCACACGGGGCCGCCGCCACGGTTTCACATCCACATTGCGGTAAAACACAACCCTCTTGCACAACCGAACTGCGCCATAAATCCCGAGCGGACGGACTACGGCCCTTCGGGCCCCACCCCCACCTCCGCCACCATCGTGCCTCACCACCTACCTACACAGCTCAACCGGTCGGCTGCGTTGCGCAGCCTACATTAAAGTCTGAGAAATTCCGGAGCAATTGCTTTTGTAGTAAAGTAGGAGTATCATAGAAAATGTGACGCGCCCACTTTGTCTAAATCACGATTTCCAGGAGGTAGGAGCGCACGGCCATGTGTCTAATGTTCGTGATGTACCCGTGTGGATTAACATGCAGGGCAGCCATATGGTTTCATATCGAAAATCATGATGTATCGTGTCGGTGGATGCTAACCGCCCCATACAACGGTTTATCGATTGATATGCGGATTCGTACCGGGCGACCACGCGGGGTCGCCCCTACAGAATTATCGTTTACCCTGTTGTTTCGCGAGGGCGGATGCTAACCGCCCCCTACAACGAATTATCGATTGATATGTGGATTCGTACAGGGCGACCACGCGGGGTCGCTCCTACGGTATCATATCGATAATTACGATGTATCGTATTGGTGGATGCTAACCGCCCCATACAACGGTTTATCGATTGATATGCGGATTCGTACCGGGCGACCACGCGGGGTCGCCCCTACGATATCATATCGAAAATTACGATGTATCGTGTCGGCGGATGCTAACCGCCCCCTACAACGGTTTACCGATTGATATGTGGATTCGTACCGGGCGACCACGCGGGGTCGCTCCTACAGCATCATATCGAAAATCATGATGTATCGTGTCGGTGGATGCTAACCGCCCCATACAACGGTTTATCGATTGATATGTGGACTCGTACAGGGCGACCACGCGGGGTCGCCCCTACGGTATCATATCGAAAATAACGATGTATCGTATTGGCGGATGCTAACCGCCCCCTACAACGGTTTATCGATTGATATGTGGACTCGTACCGGGCGACCACGCGGGGTCGCCCCTACGATATCATATCGAAAATTACGATATATCGTGTCGGTGGATGCTAACTGCCCCCTACAATGGTTTGTCGTTTGGTATGCGGACTCGTACCGGGCGACCACACGGGTCGCCCCTACAGCATCATATCGAAAATCATGATGTTTCGTGGAGGGCGGATGTCATCCGCCCCTACAATGATTTATCGATTGGTATGCGTAATTGTACAGGACGACCACACGGGGTCGCCCCTCCGGTATCATATCGAAAATTACGATGTATCGTGTCGGCGGATGCTAACCGCCCCCTACAATGGTTTACCGATTGATATGTGGATTCGTACCGGGCGACCACACGGGGTCGCCCCTCCGGTATCATATCGAAAATTACGCTGTATCGTATTGGCGGATGCTAACCGCCCCTACAACGGTTTATCTATTGGTATTTGCATTCGTACAAGGCGACCATGCGGGGTCGCGCCTACGGAACTATCGTTTACTCTGTTGTTTCGTGGAGGGCTGATGCTAACCGCCTCTACAACGGTTTATCTATTGGTATTCGCATTCGTACAGGGCGACCATGCGGGATCGCCCCTACGGGTTCTCGCGGTGATAACATTAGGCTCACCCCAACAGAAAAATAATGATGTTTATGATGTTATGTGCATGTGAGCCCCCTGCCTCCACGGTTGTTCGAATCGGGGTTTACGGGATTACACAATGGTCGGGAAAGTAACTGCCCCGTGGTAGGGCGCATATATGCAGTGCGAATAGCAAGATGACTCTGCAGGGCCCTCTCGTACCATGCACCTCAACCCCTCTTCCAACATTCAGAGGTTGGGGAGTGTTTGGGGATAGGGCGATTCCAAATAACTCAAAAAAACCAAGGATTGAAGCAGTACTGACGGCTATCATATTCTCAAAAAATACCATAGGGTATTTTTGTGCCGTGAATTCATGTATTGCCCTGGTTCAGCCACATATACCGGCAGGCCCGTCACTGGGTATCGAAAAGTCCCCGGTGTCAATCCAGATTATTGCGGCGCAGCTGCAGACAGCGGGGTATTCTGTGCAGATGTATCATGCAGGGGTTGACGAAGCCCTTGTCCGCGACATCGTGCAGTTTAATCCGTCAATGGTAGGGATTTCTGCGATGACAGCTAATTATACTCAGGCGAAGCTGCTGGCGCGGATGCTAAAACACTCATTACCTGAGGCAATCATGGTGCTGGGCGGATGGCATGCCACGGGATGCGTTCAGGCGTATCTGAACAATCAGGAAACCGAATCAGCACATGAAATGTTCTTTTGCAACTCGCCGTTCGACTACATTGTTGCCGGAGAGGGTGATCGTATATTAATTGACTTGTGTTCATGCCTTTCCGATGGACGACAGCCTCACGATCTCCCGGGCGTGTGCTATGCTGCCGGAGCCGAACTGAAGCTCAGCGTTGCAGAACAAGTTCTTGATCTTGATACCCTGAGTGATCCGATTTGGAAGGGGCTCCCGGTTGATACATACCGAGATCAGCGCACGGGAATGCTTGATCTGAGTTGTCACTTTAACCGGGCATGCCGCTTTAATTGCGGCTTCTGCGCAACGCCTACAATGTATGGACGGGGTGTGCGGCGCATGAGCGCGCATCGTGCTGTAGAACAAATCGAGCATGTCGTTTCGACATTTCGTCCACAGGTTATTACGTTTACGGATGAGGATTTCTTTGCCAGTGTAAAATGGGTTGAGCAACTGGTAGCACTCATTGAACAATCCAGCCTGCACGATAGATTCGGTGTATCGTTCGACTCGTTTGCAAGTGTTAATGATTTGTATCAACTGGAAAAAAACGGTTGCGGCGATTTGCTGGACCGCATGAAAGGTGTTGGCTTTAACAGCTTAACAATTGGTATAGAATCGTTTAATCCGCATATCCTGCGCACATACAACAAGGAGCTAATGATTCTGCCAACGATGAGCCGCGAACAACAGCAGCAATACCGTCAGGCAGATACCATCACCCAGGATCGGCTACTGGTAAACCACTACCTTGAGTGTGTTCAACGCGCAATCACATTTGCACAGCAGCACGGACTAATTATTGTTGGTGATTACATTATTGGAAACCTTGACGAGACGATTGAACAGGTACGAAACGGATTCGGAAAATTTATGCAGTTACGTGATCTACACGTTGCCTATCTGCCGGTGTTTACTCCTTTTCCGGGAACAGCACTATGGAAATCAGTGTATCATTCGGGAAAGCTGATACGTTCACAGGATGGAACGCTGGACTGGTCACGCTTTGATGCAAGTAAAAGCGCCCTTGACCTGGGCTATGATGTTGAATCACTCCGGAATGAACTTGAAGTTGCTTTCTACACGTCCGAACGGTATCAACAGGATATGAAGGCAGCACTTCGGCACGACGATTCGACCAAGTTGACGTTGTTTCGGTCAAGGTTTTCTCGATTACACTGCCTGTTCCCGGATAATGTGCTGATTGCCCAGCGGATGGAAGAGCTTGACGCAACCGTGGCATTGGGTTTAGGTGGGAATACCGTGTAAGAGATACGCTACAGTACACGTTACCTAGGTGCGGATGTATCGTAAAGTCTCAAAGTCTCAAAGTCTCAAAGTCTCAAAGTCTCAAAATCTCAAAGTCTCAAAATCTCATATATTGCTATTGAGAACGTTGCGTGCTGCACTCGAAGAGGCATGACGTCAAGCCTGTGCATTTGTAAAATGAAATAAATCCCGATGCCATTATTCTAAACAAATAAAAAAAGTTGTTATGCTATCGAAAAATCGTGATCTCGAGTGTTCTATTACTATTCAACCGGATAGCATACACGGGGTTGAGACCTTACCCGTTGTGCAGATTTCCTGTGTACACCGCATGCGGTTGATGATGCTGTACGCTGGTTTGTTGCTCTGGTTGCCGGTATTCGTGTTCGGTCAGACGGTTTTGTACCAACAAATGGAGTGGTGTGAAAAAATCGGACCAGTCTTAAGTTGAGACGGAATTCTCAAAGGAGGACTGATGAGGAAGAGCCATTATAGCGAGGAGCAGATCGTTAGCATCGTCCGCGAATCACACGCCCATGGCGTAGCAGCGACATCGAAGAAGTACAAGGTGTCGTCACACACGATCTACATATGGCGCAAGAAGTACGGGAGCATGGAGCCGAGCCAGGTCTCCGAGCTCAAGCGGATCACGCAGGAGAACGCCCGGCTGAAGAAGCTGGTCGCCGAGCGTGATCTTGAGATCGAAGTGATGAAAGAGATTGCGGCAAAAAAATGGTAGGCGTCCCACAGAAACTTCAGGCAGTGGAGTACGTCAGTCGACGAGGCCTGGATCAACGCCGCGCGTGTGTTCTAATGGGTGTTTCACGTTCAATGGTAACGTATAAGCCTCGCCAGCCAGCCAAGGATGCTCCAGTACAGAAGATCATCAATGACGTTGTGGCGAAACACCCGGCCTGGGGCAAGCGATTGGTGTTCGGCTGGATGCGGGAGCAGGGGCATGACTACTCAGAGTGCACTGTTCACCGCGTTTACCGGCAAAGTGGCCATGCGGCTCAGTGGCGTAAGCGTTCACGCAAGATCCGGCGCAGCGTACGGATCAATCCGACGGCGATACAGCCACACGAGGTATGGTGCATGGACTTTGCTGAGGATCGTTTGATGACCGGTCGGAAGATGATGGCACTGCTGATCAAGGACGAAGCCACGTCGTATGGCCTCAGCATAACCGTGCGGCGGTCATTCAAAGGCGCTGATGTTGAGGCTGTTCTTGACGAGCAGGTAGCTCGGTATGGAATGCCGAAGTACATTCGTTCCGACAACGGAGGACAATTCATTGCGTATGTGGTGCAGCAATGGGCTCAACGGCGCAAAGTTACGCTGGCATACATTCAGCCCGGGAAGCCATGGCAGAACGGCTTTGCAGAGAGCTTCGTCGGAACCTACCGACGTGAGGTGCTAAATGCAGAAATCTTCATGTCACTAGCCGAGGGGCAAACGATCTCAAACATGTGGCTGCACATGTACAACAATGAGCGACCTCACAGCAGGCACAATTATCGACCCCCAATCACTGCATTCAACAACCATGCAGCCTAACACATTTGTATAACCTGTGACTGGACCGATAAATCCACCCTACTCAGTCCCATTGCTCCAAGTAACTCTATTGACACTATTTGGATAAGCATGGATGCAGGAGAGAGTTTCCTGCAGGTGCCGCGTCTTGACTCGGCTCAGCACCAGCTTGTTGGTCTTGTTAAGGGATACATGTTTGCGGCCTCCACGAAAAGTAAATACTGGTCTGCTATGGACCGGAGTGGTACTCTGCAATGGATGAAAACCCCGCTTCGGGGGGAGGCATACGGCTCTCTTCCTATATCGGCCGCAATCTCTTCCGAAAGCGTATTGTATTGGGTCAAAGATGCCGGCAGAAAGCGGGAATTTAGATATGGGAAACTGGGAGATACAGTATCCGTAACTGTTGATTCGATTGTAAGCCCAAAGGGAAAACTCGAGGTTAATCCACTTGGTGTTTACAGCCTGGATAACGGTGAAATTGTTCTGTTTGACAGAAGCGGATATGTATGTAAACTTTCTGGTGATACAGCCGAGATTCTTCCGTTTTCGTACTCAGTTCCGGAGAACAGTATGGTAATATCGTACACCCCCCGAAAGGGTTATACCTATATTCGATGGAAGTCCGGGGACATAGTAACACTATTTAGAATACAGCTAACAAATCCGATTCATGTTGATTTGATGACTCTGCCTGCGGGAGTTCGGAGTCAGAGTACGATTGGATTCTTCAGTTGCTACTTAGGCGGTTTGGGGCTTTCACTTGACGATAATGAAACGGGGCAATACATCATGCAGCCACAGTTTAATCGTGTTTGCATGGTTGGGTCACTTACTAAAGAAATTTCAATCCTCCCGTGGCGCCCCATGATATATTCATGGCTGAACGGTACTACCACAATGGTTCTGACCGATCTTGAACAGATCGTCCGCGTTGATAGCCTACAGCGTGGTTTTCTGTGCCGGGGACGGGTGCAGCATCCCGATAACATGCAGTTCGCGGATGATAGCAAGTTGTTTTTCCCGTCAACTGACTATCGGGAGTGGGGCATGACTGTACCTGCCAGTGTGGAAGGGGGCTTGGTTTTCGCTGGCCCGGTTGTACGCCGTATCAGTTTGGATGGCATGAGTACCGATACGCTCCTCAATGCTCCCACCAGTTTTGCATCGGTACTTCCAAATGGTGCACTGGCAACCGGCTGGAAGAATTCGCTTCGCATTACAAGAGATGGCATTACCGATACTACTCGGATTACCATACCCGCCGGCATGAGTGCTGACAGTATGGGCTACCCGTCGTCAATGATACGGTGTGCCGACAATTCATTGCTGGCGTCCTTCCAGGGGACGTGGCGACGTGACGGATCGGAAGGCGGAAAACGCTTGTTCCGGTGGGGAGGGATTTTGCGCAGCAGTGACAACGGCAAAACCTGGATGCCTCAGCCCCTTCCCGACTCAGAGTGCGTGTACGTACAACATATCATGCGTACACCAGGCAACACGCTCCTTGCTACCTGCGTGCAAATGATCGAGGATTCTACGCCGGCATATCCGGAGCCGGGGACTACGTCGGCGCAGGAGTCAAGCTACACGGTAAAAAATGTGACAATAATGCGATCAAATAATTACGGTCAATTCTGGAAAGCGGTCTTTACTCCAATCTATAATGGTGCATGGCGTAAGAATTCCGGTAACATCGTGATTGGTCAGGATGGGGTGCTCTATGCCTCACTATATCCGGGAGTGTATAGGAGTTCGGATGATGGCGCAACATGGGAAGCCGACGAACGCATAGGCGCACTGATCGAGCCGGTGAGCCTTACGGTAGTTGACGATGGTTCCCTGATACTTTCAGCGAATGATGGGGTTTACAAATTGGAGAAAACAGTAGGCGTACCCGACAAGGTTGCGTCTGATTGTTCGAAAACCGAGGTGATATCACCAAATGCGTTACTTTCTCTTCTATCCAAGCCAACTGTGGAGACTGCGACAGCCGTTGACCTGCAGGGCAACGAAGTTGTTTTGGTAGCCGCCAGTCGGTTGATAACAGATCCGCACATGCTTCCCCGGCGATGTCTGTACGGGCTGAAGATAAACGGTGAACTGCGACTTGTGTATCTGGCAGATCTATAACCGGACAGAACATTCCTAAACAAATTTTGAACATCAGGCAGAGAGACACATAATTCTGCCTTCATCTGCAGAAAGAAAATTGCCCAAGGAAACCCCTCCCCAAACACCGAAGATAATTGGGGAGGGGATAGTGTGCTGGGTTAGCGTAACACAGTAAGCGGTACGTGAACACTGTTTGTATTGTTGTTTACAACAATGTGGTATGTACCAACAGGCATCGAAACCGTATTCACGCGGAAACTTGTTTCACCTGCCCGAAGAGAATGCGTAGCAACTACTCTTCCTAAAGCATCGGTGATCACAATTTCAGTAGCCTGGGTTCCGAAATCGCTTGATACCGTTACCGTGGCAGTCCCACGGGTTGGATTCGGATACACAGCAACTGGATGATCACCGGTGACCGCATACTCACCAACGCCAACGGTAATCGTGGATGCCTGGCTTTCACAACCGGCGCGACCTCTTGAGTCGAATGCCTTTACAAGGACTTGCTCAGATCCAGTTAACGTATATGAGAATTCGGCTACGGTATCAGAACCATATGCCGATGCAATAATGGTATCAGCAAGGGGCAGCCGGCGAAGAATAATGCCATAGCTGGCAACGTTCAGATCAGGTGAAGGTGTCCAGCGTACAACCGCATCTCCAAGCTGATTAGCTATCACAGTTACGTTGGTAGGAGGTAGTAAATATGTTTTTGAATTGCTAAAACGTCCATCAATATGAGCGTCTGCCAGTGACGTCGGATCGTTCCGCCGTGCCCAGAGCAGAAATTCGCACGGTGCTGTGCTGTCGGCCAGAGTAATAATGGCCTTACCATCAGATTCCGGGACGTTGGCGATCTCGATACCTTTAAGGTAATCGGTATTGGGTTCATAGTAAAAAATGCTGACAGTAGATTTCTCAGGGGCTCCTGAAGCATCCCAGGTTGCTGTTATGGTTTTCCCTTCCTGTAACGCAGTAACCGCGAACGGACGGGCGGCAGAGCGAATATAAACGGCAATTGAATCAGAGTCGCCAACGTTATCTGCGCTAATCGTCCATGTCCCGGGCGCTGGGTTATTTACCACCCACACCGTGATGCCGTTTCCTTCAGGGGCGGGCGAGAACAGAACACTGTCTGCTTCGTCGGAACCATTGTACGTTTTACCTGATGGATTGGTAAGAGTGGTTTTTAAATCAGCGGACTTGCTGTCGATCATAACCATCAGCATCTCGGAGTTTGCCGGTACTACTGCCTCCTGTGATACTGTCTTCTGTACGTTGTCGCCCTTAGCAGTCTCTCCGGGCCTGCCCCAGAATGCCTTTACCAAGGCAGTAAAGCCACCGTCAAATGATACTGCCGATGCTGAAGGCAGTTTGGTGAAATCAACCGTTAACGTGCCCTTGCCAATCCGGCTCATCAGTTCCTTTGCCTCTGCAGAGAGTGCTCCGGTTGCATTGTTTAGGTCATAGGCCACTGAAAGCGTTTTCTCACCATTCTCAATTAAACGCAGGGCTGCGGTAACCGTCCCCAGGTGCAACGGTGTGTAGGTGTTAATAAACTTGCCTGCAATTCCAATTTTCTCAGCGTTTTCCTGTGATAGTTTTGGAATCTGCAGTGTGGCGGAGTTTGAGCCTGTAAGGTTAATACCATTGAAGAATGCCAGACTGCGGACCGTTTTCCCGGTTAGGAAGTAATCACCTCCAAGGTGCAGCATCTTTTCATTCCCTTCAAAGGTGATTGAGCGCTTGTCTAAGTCAATTTCACAGTCAACACCAGCCTCCATCTGCCACGGGTTCTTTTCAGAAAGAAATTTAGCATTGATAAATTTTACCGATGCACCACCCTTAAACACAACCGGAGGAAACTGGACGCCACCGTGAATATCAAATTCACATAATTCAGGTTTGCCGATCACGCCAAACAGCCCCTGAAGCGTCATTTTAAATGGGTTAAGCGAATTGATGTTGTCAATAGCAGCACTGCCGCCTGCCCAGCAGAATGGCGTCTCTGGAAACGGGATACAGGAGTTGAATTTAATGCTGACAGAGCCCCCTTCCAGTGTTTGTTTCTTCATATACGCCGTAAAGCCTGCTTCTTCGAACATCGGACACTTGGCGGTTGCGCCAAGCGACAGTGAGTCGGCCTTACTGTCGTATGCAATATTGGCTTCTTTTAGGCAGAAGGATGGTCCAAGACTCAGCTCGGTAACCCCAAGCTTGGCAGTATAAAAGTAGTTTGAACCTTCGCGGGTAAATGACAGTTCGATGGGAATACTGAGCTCCTTGTTTGCCTGCCAGATTGCCCCCTTAAGATCAGGGTTGCATCCGGATGACAGATTCTTGGGTCCCTCGATGGTAAAGGAGAGTTTTGCGCCGGAGATTTCTCCGAGGCCTTCCGTTATTGAAATCTTAGTATCCTTGATCCTTCCACCGGTAAACTTTTGTACTAACGCATCCGCTGTCAGGTCAAGGAGCTCGCCGCAGGGGAAAATGCCAAAGCCGAAAGCGCCGCTGTACAGGGTGAACTGTGTGCCGTCAGATAAAGGGATGTACAGTTGTCCATTTCCGGTGACCGAATTTGCATCTTTATTAATCCGCATTGTACCGTTGCATTTGATAAAGCCTCCGATTGCGATAGAAGGGCCATCTGCCTCAATAATCTGGTCATTAATGTCTTCCCAAACCGAATCTTCACCTGCGTCAAACATCAGCCAGCTGATTCCATTACATTTTGCATACCAGTACCGGCGTGACGCATCAATGGTGACAGTGACTTTTTCCTCGTTGCTGTCATCGTAATTCTCCTTAGTAGCCTTGGCAGTGATTTCATAGTCTCCGTCTGCCACTGACTTGGCCACCTTAAATTCAACAGTGGCAACGCCTGATGAATTTGTTTTGTAGGTTGTCTGCGTATTCTCAAAAGTGTTCTTCGGCCATTTGATTTCTACCGTTGCATTGCTGACGGGTGTATTGGTGATTTCCTTGGTGACGGTAATGGTAAATTTCCCGTCCTCCTTTGGTTTGAGTTTGGTTCCGGTTTTGGGATTTGCCGTCACTACCAGTTTTGGTTTAACCAGGATATCAAACTGTCCGTTAGAGATTCGTACATTAAGGGTAATACCACTGGGAGTGGTTGTTTCGCCGAACCAGTTAAACGTACCGTAAATCCGGTTCTTTACCGAATCAACGCGAGTAACATTAAACGTACCACTTAGACAGCGATACGTCTGGTCGGTACGCTGTCCGTACCTCCACCATGTACCGGTACCCAGCGTGTAGGTGCCAATGCCGACGTAATTACGGAGTGAAATCTGCATGAATAACGGTCTGTCAGGCGTAGATGTATCCGTGGTGATTGTCAGCACCAACGACGACCCGTCAAACGTGTACAACACTTCACGGGATTCTCGATCATTCACCGGACCATTACCGGTTTGCTGCTGCCACGATAGGTACGACTGCGCAGTAACAACTGCTGCACAGGCAGCAAAAAGCATAAGTACTGCGGAAAGAAAGAGTCTGGTTGCCCACATAACATTTCCTTGTAAGTCAATAAATACTACGGAACTAAACTACTCACTTTTTATCAAATCCGTGAAGAGTTTTTCGTTTTCTGAACAATACTTCAGCCGATCATAGTTCCGGTATCGTGCAAACATGCAAGGTACACGCAGTACTGGTTACGAATGTTTGCAATAAGGATAAGGGTAGGGGGCTATGGTATGCTATCCGTGCAGAGCTCCTTTGATGAGTGTTGTGCCTAATACAATCAGGATTATCGAGCCAACCATGAGGAACATGGTGTTGCGAGCCCCCTTGGTGTCCGCGAGTTTCATGTACCGTGGTGCCAGGTGAACGCTGGTGAGGGCAAGGAGCATGATGGTGGCATGCTCTATCCGGTAGCGCAATCCATCACCAAAATCAGACCATCGTAGTATCAGCTGAATAAGTCCAATCAGGAACTGAAGCGTGAGAACGATTGAGTAGATTCTGACGGCCCAGATTGCCGGAGTAGATAACGATTTTTTACGGATAACATCAATGAGAGGGAAGATAACGGCAAGTCCTGCCAGTAAGTAAATGAAATGTTCCATCCATCGGTGTGTGAGAATAATGGTTTCCATAGCAATGATAAATAAGATTAGAAAAATATACTATTTGATGACTTCTGCGCCTTTGGGAAGCTCAAGCGCCACCCTGAATTCTCCTCTGGTAACGGTAACAGTCTGGGTTTTGTCGAACGATTTAAAAGTGCCTTCGAACAGACCATCAATTTTACCAATGAACGAGGTCTGCGTCACGGTGCCCATACGGTAGGTGGTGAACTTCCCATCGAATTTTGTAATGGTAACCTTGCCGTGTGTATCCTTGATTCTGAACAGTTCCTGATCGCCATACGGGTTGGTTGAGAATGCATAGTACTGCACACCATCCAGCGTCACGGATGAGGTGAAGTAAAAATACCCTGTCGAGCTACCTTTCCCCTGCCCTAAACTGTCACCTGTAATATATGTGCCTGCTGCCTGTGGAAGCCATGGAATTCCACCAATGGGATAGGTTCCGTCGAACAGAATAGGGACGAACTTGTCGTTGTTCTCAGTACTCATTGTAGTGACGTTCCCGGTGTATTCTTTTTCGTTGGATACAAATTTCCATGTGTTGTTACCCTCGGGTATCGTGAACTCGTAATCCAACGGTTTACGAGACTCGGTGTTCTTGTCTTTACCGTCATCGGGTTTTGTTGGTGAGTCAGATGAGCAGGAAGGAAAGATAAGTGCTGCAAAAAGCAATAGAAACGCTATTGAAAAAAATTTCCTGATCATGATTTTTCCTTGAGTAGGGTGGAGTACCGCATAGTAAACAGATGAGTGCGGAGGTAAACATTAGAAACATCTTCCGAAGCCGAACTGTTATCGAGTAGGTAACAAAGGCTCAGAGGCTGAGTCTTCGAAACCGGTAGATGAACTCGACAGACAAAATTAGCCAAGCTCCATCCTTTTGCGTATGGCCGAAACACAGATTCCTATACCCACGACTGACGGAGCTTGCAGGAGATCACGGATTGTTGCTCCTTACTCCTTGCAAATTGTTCTAATTACGTTCACTCCATTATCGGCTATAATGTGAACAATGTATAAACCTGATGAGAACGCCAACATGTCTGCTCAGCTCCAGATGATGTAACACGAGTGCCGCGACTTCGTCGCCTGCCAGCTCCACTAGTGTTTCGATTGCCGCACTAAGATCTGAGTGAGTATGTTTGGATCGCATGGGGCTCCTTTGTTTGGTGTTTGGTTGTTTAGTTTCTCCAAATTACCAGCCACAAGGCGAGCCTCTTTTATTCAACTAACTTCCGGACACTGTCATCTGACGGCTGTTAACGTACAACATAATTACTCCGTAAGTAACAGAAACGCCACAGATAAACATCAGAGATCATGATTATCCTTGAGGAGGGTCATCCTGTTTCGTGCTGTTAAACACGGGGATACTCTGAACTTCCAGGGGATAGGTCATCGCATGGTACAATTTACTGCTTCACTACCCTACAAAATATCGGTGCTCCGTTTTCTGTGTCTATCCGCTGGTAATAAACACCCGGGGGATAACCAGTGGTGCTGAACGTAATAAAGCCGGGAGTTACGGGGGATTGTTCCTGCATCAGGACGCCCATGCTATTGTATAGCCATGCATGGTTAATCACTGCAGTACCGGTGCGAACAGAAAAAGCATCTGTAGTCGGATTGGGATAAAGAACAGACTCAGATTTCTCAGCTTGTTTGATACCCACCGGTGGATTGATTGTCACGAAATGTGCTTCAAAACGTTGTGCGGGGTCGCCGGTTAGTGCATAGAGGTCAAGAATAATTTTCCCGTTTGCATAAACATTTAAAGCAGCTACACCACTGTTAATGCCTTGTTTAGCCCATGAACCACTTACCATTGCAAATGACTCACCGTGAACTGTATTGCCATTTGCGTCGGTTTGATAGGTACCTTTTCTTACTTCCTGGAACTTGCCTTCAGTCCATGACTCTTCGACCGTACCGATGTAGAAATCGTCATCGTTACGCAGATATGTTGTACGGGATTTTTTATCTGTGCTGGGATTTTCGTTGACTATAACAGTACTGTGAGGGTTGTATGTGTATGACGCAATACTCGTTGTCTGCCATTCGCCAAGCGAGTCCTTCTTTGATCCTCTTTCAACCCTGATTACCTGTTTAGCACTATTATATGAGGTGATTTCACTTGAAAATCTGGTGGCGTAGCTGCTAGTGAGTGTCGGAGTCCAGTTTTGAGTGATCTTCGTTACTGTTCTGCCGTTCCCGTCGTTTTGATATTGGTAATTGATTTCCGATGCCAGATAAAGAATGTTAAAATTAGTTGACCAGGCTTCATGCGTACTCCTAATGATATTATCATTCGCATCGTAAACGTATCTGAAAGTTGATTGAACTTCCCTGATGTCTTTCGATATGTCGCCAACGTGTTCTTCGTACACCGTCGAAAGAACCAGGTCGCTTCCATTGTATGTGATTGTTAACCTTTTCGTGTTTATCCATGCAGTATCTCCATTCTGCTGACGGAATGGCTCGGCAACGATCTCCGTCAGCACTTTGTTACCCGAGTTAAACGTACGCGTGGTTCTTGTGGATTCTGCTGTCTTGCCGGAATAGATTGTTTCAAATTCTCTTATCACGTTCCGGTTTTCGTCATATTCCCATTGCCTGACACTCGATGGTGACCACTTTTCGTTGTTCGATGAAGACTGTTCAACTAGCTGGTAAATATTATTACCGGCAGCATCATATTTGTTTGTTGTTCGCCAGTTATTGTACGAACCGTTTGACAGGCGTGACTCTCTGAGGACTAATGTTGGATGGTTGTTCTCATCATACGTGGTTGTGGTTGATTCGTACTTAACCCATATATCATTTTGCCGGCGTAATTCCAAGTCAGTCAGTATGTTCCTACGCTCGTCGTATGTGCGGATATACTGTCGCAGAAGCTGATCGGTTTCCGAGTACGTAGTTACAGTATCATAGCTCCAGTACACACCCTGAGTGGAGGGGACTTTCCCGTTCAGTAGTTCAGTGGAAACGTGGCTGTCGTTCTCGTGTTGAGGTCGTACACCATCGTGCTTTATCTCCTGACTCTGCATACTATTGAAGCAGAATAGCAGTATCAATGTAGAAGAAAAAAGTATTAATCTATAATACATATCGTCTCCCTTTTAATTACAAATTATAATAAAAGATCCTTACCGTTTGATGATTTGATAGCTTCTCTCCAGGCCTGAATCATTAGTGATACGTACTGTGTACATACCTCCAGGGAAGGCGGCCAAGTTCATGGTGACCAGGTCCCGGTTGCTCACGCTCTGACTGCTCAGGAGGATACCCTGGATGGTGTACAAGGAAACCTGTAGATTCTGTGGTCTGTCCACCTGTATTCGGACAATATCGTAAGCAGGATTCGGGAAAACATGTATGCCTGTCTCGCTATCGGTGGTGACATCGCTTAGTTTATCCAATGGAATGAAGTGGGCTTCATAGCGACAGATTTCGCTAAAGTCATTGAGGACAGCCTTGCCAGAATAAACATTCAGCTCGCCGTCGTCACTGAGTACCAAGGTATCGCCCGACCCTTCCTGATACACTCCTGCTACTGAGTTTCCGTTCGCGTCGTAGGTATAGCTTTTCTTGTGTTTTTTGGTCCATCCATTTGATCCATCATCCCACTCTTCGGCGATTTCTGTTAACAAGCGACTCTGCTGGTCGTAACTGTACTGCAATCGTGTTGTGTTTTTATAGCTTGCTTTCTGACTAAGAAAAACCTGGTTGAGTTGTTCTATCATGTTGTTGGCGTTATCATACTTATATAATATCTGGTCTCCTGTGTCCCAGCCAAAATCATACCAACCGTTTGACTGTTTGCTGGTCAGATTTCCATTGTCATCATACAAGAGTGTATCCTTTGAATATGGGTTCCAGGTGTTGTTATCCCAAAAGCTAAGAGTGTTGGAGGTTTCTCTATTCAGGGAATCGTATGTGTAATTGAACTTTGAAAAATACTCCTAATCAGTATTGTTCCAGTTTTTCCGAATTGTGGTATCAACGTTTCCTGAAGCGTCATAAGTATACAGCCACAATGATACCTTTTCAAGTATATCCTCCTTGCTGGCTTCTCGTAGATAGCTTTCCTGGTACCCTTCACCGTTATATGTGTACGTGCTTCTCGTTTGAACGATCCATTTGTCATCTTTCCAGACAGTGTCCGGAAGTTAGTTGAAAAAAAAGAGGCTCGCTTTGTGGTTGGTAATTTGGAGAAACTAAACAACCAAACACCAAACAAAGGAGCCCCATGCGATCCAAACATACGCACCCAGATCTTAGTGCGGCAATCGAAACACTAGCGGAGCTGGCAGGCGACGAAGTCGCGGCACTCGTGTTAAATCATCTGGAGCTGAGCAGACATGTTGGCGTTCAGCTGATGGAACGGGAGGTGACGCACCTAGCCGGGGAGCGCCATAGCCATGACAAGCCTCACCAGGGCCGGTACAGCCGCTGGGGACGTAATCCTGGCAGTCTTGCTGTAGGAGGACAGAAGCTGCCGGTGGCAGTACCCAGGGTGTATGATGCCGAAACCGGGAAGACGTTTTCGCCACAGATCTACCATGAAATGCGCCAGGCCGCGGAGCCACCGACCTACGTGATCGAGTCGTTGTTTCGTGGACTCGGCAGCCGCAATCTGGAGCTGGTTACCGAAGCATTGATGGATTCATTTGGACTCTCAAAGAGTCGGGTTTCTGAGCTTTTCGTTGAGCACAGCGCCGCGATCCTGGAAGAGTTTCTTCAGCGTCGCCTTGACGAGTCAACCTATGTGGCTGTCTTCATCGACGGAAAGTGCATACAGGGTCAGAACATCGTCTCGGTTATTGGCGTAACTGAAGCCGGGGAGAAGTATACGCTGGGGCTAACCCAATGTACGACAGAGAACGCCGGTGTGATCACGACGATGTTTCGCGAGATGATCAGCCGTGGTTTCTGCTTCGATGACGGCCTGTTGTTTGTGATCGACGGCGGGCTAGGCCTTCGAAAGGCGATCGAAGAGGTCTTTGGCGAATATGCCGTCATTCAGCGCTGCCAAGTGCACAAGTTGCGCAATGTGCTTGACCACTTGCCGGAGAACGCACGTCCAGAATGGCGCAAACTTCTGAAGCAATTGTTCTCCTGCGATGACTACAAACACGCACGCACTATGGCTGATGAACTCATAGCACGATTGCAGAAGATCAATCCCGCCGCTGCTGCATCACTCAAGGAGGGCATCGAAGACGTACTGACCCTGACAAGACTCGGCTTACGATCTGTGTTCGGCCGTTCGTTCGGCACGACAAATGTGATCGAGTCGGCGAACTCTGCCATAGCACGTCGTACGAGGCATGTTACGCGATGGTCCACAGGTGATCAGCGGCTACGGTGGTCAGCACTAGCTCTTCTTGATGCCGAACAATCATGGCGGCGAGTGCACAACTATAAACGATTGCCTATTTTGCAACGGGCGATCAAAGACGAGGTCAACAATAGAATCCAGTCCAATCAGCCCAAAGCCAAAGTCTCTAGATTTTCAACTAAGAAACGGACATAGTCTCTTTCCAGGTCTCGTACGTATTGGTTAGCATATCCATAGCTTCATTGTAAGTGTACGAAAATCGATTATAATTTTTCCAGCTGTCCAGATCCCACACCATTACAAAATACTCCGTAAGCAAACCCTTATCGTTACAACTGACTGTACTTCGCAGTGAAGGATTCTATTGTTCGCTATCCCACGAGTCATAATGTGAAGATTCTAATCTTTTGAAGGTCGGTATGTGTACACCATTCTGCCAGTTAGACTGTTGGAGGCGGAATACATAATAATGGTGTCGATATCCCATGTTGGCTCCTCTATGACCATATTGCGAGGGAATGGAGTGTGATTGTGTGTATTCGTATTCAGGTTGGCAGTGGTCCCCATCACACTATTTATAATCTTCGGGTTATATGTAGTTTGAGAAATTAGTCCTGAATAAGAAGCAATAATGACAATGCAAACGGTTAATGCCTTGATGAATCCTGACATACTACCTCAATGATAATGACTAGTAACGCTATAATATTATTTGGGAAACTATGTGAATTTTACAGAAACTGTTCTCTATGCAGGTATTTTATCTCGACAGGACGTAATCGAGCACGTGCGGTGGGTGCACCATCGAAGTGGTCGCTACTGGATTTGAACCGGTGACCTTTCGCGTGTGAAGCGAACGCTCTAAACCAGCTGAGCTAAGCGACCGTGGTGGACAAACATAGCAAAACCAGTGCGAATATTCTTGACACGAGTTATCGAAGCACACAAAGCGGAATACGTACCAGTGTAGTGCCAATCATTCCACGGGC
This sequence comes from Ignavibacteria bacterium, assembly GCA_015709655.1. Classification (NCBI taxonomy): domain Bacteria; kingdom Pseudomonadati; phylum Ignavibacteriota; class Ignavibacteria; species Ignavibacteria bacterium. The sequence continues at coordinate 2,197,221 of CP054181.1, forward strand.
AATATAGTATCCCGGGGCAAGCTGCTGACATGAAGCCATATATGCAGTACCATTCAGGGGAATTTGCAGGACTGAAGTTCCGTTTGCTGTATACACCGTCAGAACGTCCGGCAGAGTCTCAATAATAGCCGAGTTTAATACTCTGATTGTAATCACATCATGAGCCGGGTTTGGTTCGGCAACTAGTACCGGCTTTTGAGCAATTTCTTCTTTCACACTTGTGATTGGCAGAACCCGGCGGTGCAGGCCGCGCGTACCTGCAATCCATAGTACACCATCAGGGTCAATTACACACCCTCCGATCCGGATGTCCACAGGAAGATCAGTAAATTTAGTGAAAGGGGCTTTGGCAGACTCCGCGACGAAAACATCTTTTGGTGTGCTGATGGCGGTGTATCCAGATGGATGAAAGCTTATTGACCATTGGTGCACCACCGCACTGCGGAGTAAATCATCATCAGCATCATCAATAAACTGCTCGGTCCATGTTATACCCATGTTCGTAGATCGGTATATGCGTGCCGATCCGTAGCGTGGCTGCGGGTTGTTTGGCGTGCCATAATCTTGGTCAAACACCATTGAGGTAGCCCAGCAGTACAGACTGCCATCCGGTGCCTGAGTTAAGCTTTCAACCCACTGCTCTGTTAACGGCAGCGGGAGCTCTGCCCAGGTTTCGCCGCTGTTCATTGTGATTACAATACCACCACGGCGATGGCGCAGGGCATTGGAAACTTTTGACCCGATACTATAGCCCCTTGCCGCTGCAATAATGGTATCCTGACCACGTGCGATGATTGATGACATGACAACAGACGAATCGGTGAACCGTTCAGGGAATTGAAGTGAATCCCAACCAATACCGTTATGCCGCAGCAAAACATTACCACCAATTAGCAGTCGGCCGGCAGCATCATACGCTGCACATGTGCCTGCACTGTTGTCTAACCCCGCCGTTGGAGTGATGGGCGGAAACTGCATCAGCGTACCGTATAGCGTGTTTTGCGTCGGCATTTTCGATGGGCACACAAAGGAAGTATCAGTCAGGCCTAAGAGTGCCTGACGGTCAAGTACCTTTGTTGCATCGGTACTGGTTGTGAATGTCCCGGTCAGCATAATCGGATGATGTAACGGTACAATGGTGCTGCTGTCCAACACAAATATCTGGTTGGCAGATGTAACCATGACGGGGGTCTGACCGGCAAGAACGATTTGAGTGAGGGGCCACTGCTCTTCGGTGCTGACGGCGTCCGGGGGAAGCCTTAGTGCCGGACGTTGAATACGTGAAAGCCAGTCAGCGAAGTACGGTCCTGTTAGTAGATAGCCCCTTTCGCTAATATCAATAGGTATGGCCGGAAGGTTATCAGCTATGCTCACGGTTCCTGCTGAAAGTGAATAATCCAACAAAACAGTGGACATCTTCTTATTTGCCAAGCCTTGATACACGAGGCAATAATGTTCTTCACCGTTGCGCCGGTATTGGAAATTTCTTGATATTCTCCCCGGTATTATCGTTGGTGATAGGCGACGGATGGTAACACTTGTTCCATCGAACTCAATTACACGGCCGGAGTCCAGAAAAAACGAAACCTTATCCTGGCCAATATTTGTGAGGTACCGGGTTCTGCCGTAAACATTGTAGCGTGGCTTAATCGTATCTCCTTCCAACGTTAACAAATCAGGAACAGACTGCCATGCATTCGAAGCGGAGTAACGAACCAGCAAGTCCGTTTCGTCACCATTAACACAACGAACTGCCATCCCGGAACCATCGGGCAGTAGAGCAATGGTAGAGATATCTGCACCAAGCGTTGTAGTAGGAACATACCTTCTGGCCGCTGTATCGACAACAAACCATGAATCTGTGACGTTGTCCTTAACATAAACCGAGTCACCAAAACGCTGTGTAAATGCAGGGCTGCCGGAAAGTACTTCACGGTTTGTCATGTTGTACCAAGTTTTCCCTGAGTTAAAAGAGAAGACGTTACCGAACCGAATGGTGGAGCTGTCGATAACCGTATAGTTATAGTTGTTGCCTATAAGCCCGATATCAGCACCGTCCATCCGTTCAGAGTCCAAACGTTCCGGTTGCGCGCTAAGAGACTTGTACCGGAAAATGTAGCTATACCCTCCGGAACTCTGAGATCCAAGAACAAAAATCGTCCCGTTAGGCATTTTGACTATGCTGGGCCTGAATTCGATGTACACGAAGTCACCCGGGTCGATGACCCTGTTTGCAACATTGCCGACGGCTCCGGCATATACACCGTGGTTGCCAACTGAAAGAACAGAATCACCGGCAGCATTTAAGCAATAGTGCAATACACCTGCAATGTTGTTATTAAAGTAGAACCAATTCCAGTCATTAGGCTGCGCCATTATACTGATGCCGACAACCATCGTTGTAAAAAGCGTTATCCTTTTAATCACAGCATACATTACTGATCCCTTTAAAATAATCGGCAGTGCAATCCCAGATACGATTACATGACTGAGTACAGGCTAGACTGTCTTCCTTGAAATCGCACGTAACGATCCACTGCTTGCAGCACGTTGTGGGGTTTAGCATACAATATCTGCGTTCTATCATGCAAAAATCTTTACATTCAAGACATGATTCGTAGCAACCCGTGATATAGTTTTTGTTCATGCATCGCGGCAAGGCAAGAATATAACAGTACGCGTTCAGCGAGTTAATGCAATCGGTACCGGGGGTACACATCGGTATTACAGCTCCCAGGAAATTCCCGTCAGGGCAACATAAATTGGTTGCTTTAATGATTGCTTGCAGCAATGCAGATTCACCTAAATTCTTTAAATTTTGATCAACGCATATTCTCCGTACCCAAGTGATAGCGTCAAGTGCCCGCTTACAGTCAGGCGTACATGGGTTGTCAATTGGATTTGGCGGAAGTGCAAACTGCGTACATAGCTCAAGGGTTGCGTAATAGTTGATTCCCGCATGGCAGACGATTATCTCCTTGGTATGCCACTCCTTACAGTCATCGCAGTTAGGTGGAGTTTGAGCTGGATAGCACTGACCATAAATGGGAAGAGTAGTCAGTGTTAAACAACCAAGAAGCGTTAAAACGAACATTCTAATCATACGAATATTCTTTCTAGGAATCTGTCCATTACTAAGATAAGCAGAAATACAAGAAGCAACCAATGGTAGGAATAAATGTACGACTAAAGAGTACTGTACAACAATCAAGGGCATTCCCGAGGAGTTTGATCATTGGGCTATCAGGAGTTTGACGGCGGTGCAGTTATGCATTTACTTCCGATATTGCAACTATATGACGCATTTCTCAATCATTACAGCCGCCATCGTGCTCCTGTCAGGTTTCGGCAACGGTACTGCTCATGCCGATATTATGAATGCAGCTGAAGACGACCACATAGCTGAATATGGCCTGTCAGTGGCGCCGACGTACTTTGTTCATGACGAAGAGTGGGGAGTAAGCGTTCATGTTCATTCTACCTGGATGCTGCCACACACTGCCTTTGGAATTGGCATCGGCTACGAGAGGATTTTTGATGACCATGGGCACAATACGCTTGGGGTATTGTTCAGTTATCGGCCTTTTAATGATTTCAGCCTGGTGGTTTCACCTGGTATCACGATCGAAGATACCGCACCGCAGTCTGTACACGGAGCCTTCCATATTGAGGCTCTCTATGAGTTTGATGTAGGAGGCTTCCACATTGGTCCTGCGTGTGAATATGCCATCGAGCATGACGATGTGCATGTAAGCATCGGCCTGCATGTTGGTTTTGGTCTGTAATTATTTGTACTAGTTGATTTTTGGCGGTGCAACCCATGGAAGCTTGGGTAGATCTGCCTCGGTAGGACGAATCTCGACATCTTCGAACAGGAGGTCCGGTACAATCACAGTGGCGATTGTATAGCCCGAGCCGCCAGTTAAAAACGCATTGCCGATGGCGGGTGCGAGATAATTGTGTGCGTTGAATACTGTGCCGGTTGCCAGAATATCCTTAAATGATGCTGCAGATATCCCTGCGATCTCTACGCCGCGGACCGGTGTGGTCCGGCCATCAGCATACAGTTTATAAACTTGAAGTGGGGTAACAATATTCTGTCCGCTTGCCATAGGCATATCACCAGCCATAAGGGGATATACACCCGTCGCACCAAGGTTTTTATCCTGAATGCTGCTGACTACCAGCACATAATCCAGCTCGCGATCCTTCCTAAGCTGCATTAGCTTTTTAACCATGGCGGCCGGTGTTAACTGCTTTGACTTGTCGGTATTTGTAAGTTCAAGCACGCTTATCATCGGTGAGCCATTACGGTAGTGTCCGTTGCTGCTCTTGATTCGCCGAGTTGGTATTCTGCCGGATAGTAACGAACGCAAGTATCCTTTTACAATAAGATTCACGTTCTGAGCGGGCATTCCTTCATCGTCAATCGTATAGTATCCTGCCACCGGTGTTCCATGATAACGAGTGATCAGGGGGGTGGCAGTAACAGACAGGAACTCCGGCAGAACGCGAGCTCCGATTTTATTCTGGAATGCCATGGCAGGTCCGCCTGACATACTAACACCACCTTCGCTTGCCATTGCCCGCTGGGCAGTAAGGTTCGGTGCAAACTGCTGTGCAAAAATCTCGGCAGCAGCCTGACCGGTGAACAACACGGGTCCGTTATATGCTTCGATGGTTTCGCTTAGCTGAAGGTTTACTATGTTAGAAATCACTACTTTGGCTGTACTGCGCAGCGAATCAGCTGTTGGGAGGTCAGATGGTTTTAATCCGTATGCCGCATACGAGTCACTCAGTGGCATCCCATCGTGATCCTGAGCAACCGCGTACATTTCGAAGCCGGTAAACGCATGGAACCTGTGCGCACGCCTGCCTTCACTATTTGCGTACAGCCACTCTTCGGTGTTAAACTCCATTGCAACACGTGACGAGAGGAGATTGGTAGCTGAACGGAAAACATTGCTGACATTTTCAACTAAATCCTGGATATATTTCTGTGTGATGGTCAGCCCCTTCAGGGTTGTGTCAACCAGGTCATCAGCGCCGATCAGTGTGTAGTCCCAGGTGGTGTCGGTACGCGTACGATTTTCGGCCGATGCCTGCTTCTTGGCATACACTTCCAGAGCTTGCTTGTAACACGCGTCAATAGCAAGCCACAACTCCCGGCGCAGGGTTGCGTAGTCCAGTTCCAGCGGCACCCTGCGATTGGTAAAAACTTCTTCCTGGTCCGTAGAGCCGAAAAACCCAAGACTAACATCAAAAAAGTTGGTATTGTCAAAACGCGGAGAGCCCACGCGAACCCGTACGCTTAACAGGTTGCCGTTGGTGGAATCGGTATCTTCTGCAGAACCGAGAACAGCATGTGCACCTACGTGACTGCGCATGGCCAAACGAGCTTCAATGTGATACGGCCGTGCCAACTCACCAATATGCAGGTCAGTCATGGCACGGTTGATTTCATCATCTAACGCACGAAACAAATCGTCTCTGTTACCACCAAAGGCACTTGCCCATGAAGATGCCGTAAGAATTGTTATCAATAGAATGAGAGTTGTGCGGCCGATATGGTTAGGCAATTCGATACAAGTCATGGCCGTGCTTCCGGTGATGTGGTGGTACGTGTTTCAGGATTGCTCAGGATGGGAAGTTTGGCTTGCGACTTTTGCTTCTTCTGAGCTTCGATGCTGCGGACGAGCAGTGAGGGGGAGCTGGCACTTACGGGAACACCGCCTGACTCGGCACCGCAGACCCCATTAAAAATACCGGTATCATTGCCGGCTGCTACGATATTATTAAACGTTACCAGTGGTGTACCGATCAGGTCAACGCCGCGAACCAGTTCATCGGGACGTCCGTCGGCAAACACCTTGTACACTACCAGGGGCAGTACATTAAAAGCATTGGGCACGGTACGCCCCGTAAAGGTAAAGCCCCCTTCAATGTCCTCGAAGTACAAGCCATATTCCTTGCCTTCTTGCCTGCATATTGCGCGTAATGAATCGCGCAGCTGCGTAACCGGGATGGTTCGCGATGCAGAAACAATCAGGTTGCTCTGGCGCGATACAGCCTTTGCGCCTGCCTGACGCCGGCCGTGTCCGTTACTGTGATCAAAATTCTCAATGGGCGATCTGCTCATCAGGAAGCTCTTAAAAACCCCTTTGTCAACTGCAGTTACCGTCTGCGCAGGTACACCCTCGTCATCTACGTCGTATGCACCAACCAGATCGGTTCCGTTCAGTGACCGCTTATGGGGGTCGAAAATCACGCTGATGAAATCGGGAAGGATTGGTTTGTTAAGAAAAGTTTTGAAGGTTTGACTGCTATTAACATCCTTTTGCCGATGACCCTCCACGCGGTGACCGAAAATCTCGTGAAAGAATACGCCAGCGGCACGTCCGGAGAGGATGGCAGGGCCGCTATAGGTTTCGGCGAGTGGAGCTGTGCGCAGCTGCAGTGCAAGGTCGCGGATGGTACGTGCTTCGTGCAACAGTACGCTCATTGTGGGGAGACCGTCTTCGGTAAATGCCGCAAACGATCGATATAACGGGATGCTCATCCCGTCGGCAGCCTTTGTTCCGCACTGTATCATCAGCTGAACAATAGGCTCGTAGGTGCGAACGACGGTACCTTCGCTGGTAACAAATCTTTTTACGATATACTTGGCAACAATACTTGCAGATCCGGAGAACATCAGTGGTGATTCAGCAAATACGGCCGAGATTGCCCGTACATTCTCTTCCCATTGCGTCTGATCAAACGGGAAGGGAGGGGGCTCTTGTTTAAGGGTAAACGGCTTTTCAACCGACATGTCGGCCGAGGTGTCTTCGTCGCGTACCTTCACCTGCAGGTTGGTGAGTACTTTTTGATAGCGTTCAGCGGCAGATCGGTATGCGCGGTCAGTAGCTCGCCAGATTACGTGCTGAATTGCATATTGATCTGTGCCGAAGGGGAGTTGTACACCACGGGTTCCGCGACCCATTTCAAAGGCAACGCCTCGGATGCTGTGAGTGTTGTCGAACTGATACGACCCAACGCGGAGATCCACGTCGAGTATCCGCCGGCTGTCAGACTGGTTTGCTTCTAACTTGCCCAGCGAGGCACGAATGGTATGCGATTGGACCTCGGTAACACCGTATGACAGGTAATATGTATTGGGCGAAGCTGTCTGCAGCTTACTAAACGAGCGTGCAAGTTCGGCGCTCATGGCGTCAAGCACAACATCCGGCTGGGCGCTTATCGGAAGCACTCCGGCAAGCATGCAAATACCCGTCAGAAACAGGTTAATCAGTGCAAATGGTTTTGTTCTCAACGGTAAGATTCTCATCAAGGTTATAAATAATCGGTATGCCTGTTGCAATTTCGGTTTTTAAAATTTCATCGGGTGTAAGGTGCTCAATCATCATCACCAGCGATCGCAGAGAGTTGCCGTGAGCTACAACAAGTACGTTCTTGTTTTGTAGCAATAGCGGCTTAATATGGGCTTCGTAGTAGGGCGCTACGCGTTCGCGGGTCATCGCCAGCGATTCACCGTTGGGTGGGGCGATATCGTATGATCTGCGCCATTGGTGGACCTGCTCGGCACCATATTTTTCGGCAGTTTCTGCCTTATTCAGACCCTGAAGGTCGCCGTAGTGACGCTCGTTTAGCGCCTGATCGCGGTGAACGGGTACGCCGGTGATTCCGGCAGCCTCCATGGCAATGGTAGCCGTATTGATGGCGCGCTGAAGAACCGATGTGAACACAACATCAACCGGGTGCGACCGTAGTAGCTCGCCCGCATGTTGTGCTTCGCTGCGGCCCTGTGGCGAGAGATCAACATCTACCCAGCCGGTAAAGCGGTTTTCAAGATTCCACTGCGACTGCCCGTGGCGCAGTAATATTAATGTTGACATAAATTTAGTCCTACCAATCAGGATTTTTTCTCCGAGCAGAGTTCCATTAGAACACCGCCCGTGGATTTTGGGTGAAGAAAGGCAATCATCATATCATGCGCGCCCGGACGTGGTGTGGCATCAATCAGCTCTACCCCGTGCACTTGTTTGTCTCGCAGGTCTTCATCCAGGTTGGTAGAGTGAAAGGCAATGTGATGTATCCCCTCACCTTTTTTATCAATGAATTTTGCAATGGGGGAATCGGGTCGGGTTGCTGCAGTAAGCTCAATTCGTACTGAGCCAACTGAAAACGAGGCAACAGCAACACCCTGGTCCTCCACAGTCTCGGTATGAAAGTCGGTTACGTTGAATAGCTTGCCATACAACTCAATTGCCTGTTGCAGATCCCGCACCGCAATGCCAATATGATTTACACCATCAATCATGTGTGCTACGTAGTATTGCCTCGGTTTGCTGAAGGTCTGCAGGAGTGTTAATACCGTGGACTTCCCATGACTTTTCAGTACAAAACGACGCGATACCCAAGCCCCTTTCCTTTAAAATCGCAATGATATCTGTGAGGTAGTATTCGCTCTGAGCGTTGGTGTTTTGCACGCTGTGCAGACTATCGAAAAGCGCCGTGCTTTGAACAACGTACACACCTGAATTGATTTCGCGAATCTTTTGTTGTGTTTCGGTTGCGTCTTTTTGTTCGATTATGCCAATCATCGTGTTGCTTTCATCCCTGATGATGCGTCCGTATCCCGTTGGATCGTCCACAACCGTTGTAAGAACGGTTGCCGTTGCATTTGATTGGGTATGTGTATCCAAAAGACGTCGGAGGGTTGAGGCCGACAACAGGGGAACATCGCCTGAGAGGATCAGGACAGTTCCGTTGAGAGCGCCCAGTACCGGCTCAGTTTGCAGCACCGCATGGCCGGTACCGCGTTGCTCTTCCTGAATAACCACACGGCATTCAGGGACAATGCTCGTAGCATAGTTAGCTACCGCCTGACGCTGATGTCCGGCAATAACCACGATCTGTTTTGGACGTAATGACTGTGCGGTTTCCAGCACATAGCCAAGAAGGGGCTTGTCGCGGAGTGGAGTAAGAACCTTTGCCCGGTCGGGGTTGCCCATACGCTTCCCCATGCCGGCGGCCAGAATAACAACAAAAATCTCCGACATCAGGAATGCTGACCTGCGATAGTGTACGGCTCTACCGAGTGGCTAATGCTAACGATGGTATTGGTACCATCCAGCAGCACCACCGTGGGCTTCCAGTCATGAGCTTCTTCGCTACTAACAGGAGTATAGGTAAGGATAATCACCGCATCGTTAACATGTGCCTTACGCGCTGCGGCGCCATTCACGCAGATATCACGCGAACCGCGCGTACCTGGAATCACGTAGGTATCGAACCGCTCACCGTTGTTGATATTTAAAACGCTGACTTTCTCGTAGGCCAAGATATCGGCCGCTTCCATAAGGTCGGGGTCAATCGTAAGGCTCCCTTCATAATACAGGTTCGCCTGCGTAACCCGTGCCCGATGGAGCTTGCTTTTAAACATGATACGTTGCATAAGCTAATCCTGACAGTATCGCACAAAGTTACGAAATGGGGCATCCAACATCGTGATTTCATTTGTCTCATGAACGACTTCTGCCACCAACACAAAAAACAGTGAGTATAGCTCACAACTCCAGCATTAGTTGTGTTAGGAATTACAATTGAGTATATTGTCGAGCCTACTCTTCTTTGTAACGAAAGGGCGCACCTATGTATCGGATTGCCTCGAGTGTTATAGCCGTTCTTGTAATCGTGGGCTTCATGGTTTCATTATCTGCATACGTATGCGAATGTGTGCCACCACAACAGCAATGCAACTGGGATGATTGTTTGCCCGCAGTTGATGTACAGCCCGGTATGACACATGTTTCAATAGTCACGGAACAAGATACATGCACCGCAATGGTTTTTTTTGGTGCAGCAGAAATTTAACCGGTACTGATTGCGGAAAAATTGATTAGGATGTTTCTTGTGAATATAAGATTCAAAAGGTATGCTTCCCTGAGGAGTGTTTGCCTTCATGCATTTCTGTGGAAATGAACGGAGTACTTCAGAATCTAATTATAGAGATAGCTCGTGATAATCCTGCTGAACACTTTGTCCCAACTTCTTCTCAGTGGCTGATTCGCGGTTATAAAACAGCATACAGATTAGGCTTCCCAGCGTGCTTTTCATGCACTATGAATGGTATCGCCAACTGTACCGAAATTGAGGCATGTGGCAGTTCAACGTGTTTTGAATGGTATGAAGCTTACAAGTGTGAATCTCCGGTCTGCCCATCAATAAACCCTCCGTGTTTGCCGCCATGTCCAGGACCAGCAATAACATTGAACGCCACGAATGATAGAAATATAACCGTTGGCGAATGTTTTCCACCACTTAAGGCCTGTATTCTCTGCGGTTATCAATGAACGTCATAATAAATAAAATGGTGAGAATGTTGCTATTAGCTTTACTCGCCTTCCGGATGCCGGCATACAGTCAGGAGTTTGTCGAGAAACAGCGGTTTAAAGGAATTCCGTCACAAGATAAATATGGCGTACTGCATAGTGCAGATTATCGGTTCACGAAGCCGAGATGAGATTTTGGTGTTTTCACAAACAACAAAGAATCACTACCCTCAAATATCCCATTTACGCTCAGGAACGCATGTTGTCTGCGTATCTCGTCATGACGTACCCAGTGGTAAGTGTACTGGCTTCTGGTTCCTGCCTGACGGTATAATACCCCAGGATAATGATGGAAACATACTGTATTGTACTGACTTTGAAGGGAAAGAGCAAAAGATTGTAACGATTAGTCTGGAGTAAGTAGTCAGCTCCAGGGCGATGTGGATATTGGGCTAACTCCAGATATTTCGTAGGCGGACTCGTGATTGTCAGTTGATTGAAAGGCTCATGAGCTGTAAAGCTGATTTGTAAGGCTTACGCTTGCTCAGCGAGCATCTGCCTGAAGGCCTGATTCTCTAACCGTAGCCGGTGGGTCTCAGGGTCGGCTTTGCGCATAGTGCCGGACAATCCTGCTTCTCCCAATACCTGGAGCTTGTTCTTCCAGTTGTGGACCTGACTTGCCGTTTTATCTGGTTTACGGGATGTGCCTTCGCGCTCTGCTTCTTCCGGGACCGCACGTTTGGTTTCCATGTTCCAGCTCTGGTATGTTCACATCAACGTCTCTTGTGAAGATTGTTTGTACAATCAGGGGTCCTTCTACAGTCATTTGGGGGATAGAAAGGGACAGGTTGTAAACTATTGTGTACGCATCGGAGGACTGAGGACGGAGATTCAGTCTATGGTGACAGTACATCAGGTCCTGATTCAGGCGACCATGAGATACAATGATTTGGAATAATGCTATTTTTTTTTTTACATTAGAAAATAAATACTGATTTGTACACATTAATTGGGAGGGGGCTATGAATGCCTTTACGAAACTCACATTCCTGTTTGTTGCAGGCTTTTGTTACAATCTTGGTTCGGTTATGGCGGCTACTGCTGAGTACACACTTGTCCGGATGAAACCCGGCCAAGGGAATAGACAGTATGTGACGGCTGGAGACAAGCAAACAGCTTATTGCCCTACGGGGGGAAATGAATGCTACGTTATCGTATCAGTTGATGGCCCGGATGGTCCGTGCGACGAGGTTCTGCCGGGCGGTTTGATTCTAACGGGTAAGGTGTCGGGTGTTACCGGGTATCACGTCAATGGTGTGGACTCTCAGGCGATTCCGAAATCAGGTTTCACGTTTGCTCCGGGTGAATACGCGGTACGGATTACGGCATGCTCGGCATATCCTTCGTATGTTAATATGCAGGTTAGCCTGGATGGCATCGTGGTTGAACCGGATGGTACATTTAGAGTGCTATTTCCCTATATTCCGTAGAGTTTCGAGCCGCTATAATGCTATCATCGTTAACGAAGGGGGCTGCGTTTTGTTAATCCGGTTTTTGTGGATAGTTCTGGTATGTTGCTGTACAGCATACATGGTGACAGCGCAGGGAGCAGATTCTGCATCGGGTTTGCAGTATTATACCACAACAACAGTATCAGACCGCATTGCCATACCACGTGTACTACGGCAGCGCGGCGGACTGGTTGTGCACGTGAATACAGAGTCATGCTCAGTGTGTATGCTAAACGTTCGGACAGTTCTGAATCTGGCCGGCGATAACAGTCTTCCAACGGTAGTGTACGCACGAACAAGCTCGTATACGCAGTACGAGGAAATCAAGTCACAATTCCCGGACGCAGAAGTTATTTATGATGAATTGGGAGCGTATGCACAGTTGCACCATGTCACCAACTATCCAGTGATTATGGTAGCAGATAAATACGGTAGTGTTCGCTACGTAGGCGTACCCGGCGGGACAAACACATTTGATATCCAGGCGTGCAGGACATCAATTGTGAGTCTTGCAACTGAAAAAGATCCATCAGAACCGTTTGTGCTTCCGGAGGTTACACCCATAGTGGATATATCACAGAGCGCCGGCAAGCGCCTATCCTCATATTCTGACATGAAGTATGCTTCTGATGCCGGTACTCTTGTAGTACTCAGCGATGAAGGCTATACTCTGTATGGGTATTCAGTTTTGACAGGAGCGAAACTGTTGTGGGAGAAACACCTTGATTCGGCAACCAACATTCCAACGCTTCACCGGCCAATGTTGGTTGCCGTATCAAATAATGCTGATAGTATTCTCATCGCAGATCAGGATCTTATGACCAGCATCTGTTACGGATATTGGTATACTCCGGCTACTGGGAATGCTACCGTCATTGGCCTGCCCGATGGTAGTATCACACGTACACTGCCAGGTATGGGATGGGATGATTCCACGAAAACATTGTGGGTAGCAAGAAGACCGGCCTACTGGCCGTCCGATCCCGACACAGCGCAAACCAGCATCTTATGTGTCGCCAATGATGGTACGCCAAGTTATCATGGTGGGTTTACAGATGGAGTATTGGCAAGCTACTGCCCCGGTTTTTATTGGGCCAGGGTTACCGAAACACCACACTACATGGTTGAACTGCAAAGTCTCTCGAAAACGATAAATGTTTATGACAGATCGTCGAAGAATTACACTACTGTGCACCTTGAGTACCCGCAGCGCCATTCGATTAATGCACTTGAAAGGATTAAGCACATAACACGAAACAGTTCAGTAGAAGCTGTCAAGGAAGCTGCAGATTCAATACAGCTTCTCTACCGTGTTATCGGTTCACGGAGCCGAGATGAGGTTTTGGTGTTTTCACGAACAACAAAGAATCACTACCCACAAATATCCCATTTACGCTCAGGAACGCATGTTGTCTGCGTATCCCGTCATGACGTACCCAGTGGTAAGTGTACTGGCTTCTGGTTCCTACCTGACGGAATTCGGCCCCAGGATTACGATGGAAACATACTGTATTGTACTGACTTTGAAGGGAAAGAACAAAAGATTGTAACGATTAGTCTGGAGTAAGTAGTCAGCTCCAGGGCGATGTGGATAATCTCACACACAGAGTCTGATGGTTTACTTCTTCTCTGTGGGGGGCTTTGGCCTCCAAGTTTGCTCATTATGGTTATCAACAGAATATTGAGACGTCTGATGCATTGGTGGCGGACCAGATTTGCACTATGGAGAGGGACCGGGGTCACACATCCCTCTTCGCCTCCCACTAAACATCAAAGCAAATGCTGTGGAATCCCTAATGACGTTTTATGTAGGCTGTGCAACGCAGCCGACCGGCCTGGTTGTATTGGTATGTGGTGAAGCACGGTGGGGAGCGGCGGTGGGGTTCAATTTGTGACCCCTTTATTTTCGTTGCACTCTCATCTGTGCCTGCATGCATTGAACGTATTTATTCACCCTAAAATCTTAATACTATGACGAAGCTCCAGTTTGTCGCATTGTCCGTGCTGATATCCATATCGGCCATGAGTCAGCCGGCTTCCTTTGAACCTCGCGGCATTGGAGGGGGTGGCTCCCTGTTTTTCCCTACAATCAATCCATACAACGACGACGAATTCTACGTAAGCTGCGACATGAGTGCAATGTTCCACAGCAGCGATTTCGGTAAAAGCTATGATCAGGTCGATTTCAGAAAATTGCAGACGGCAGCACTGTCTACCTACGAATTCACCAATAATCCCAACATTGCCTATTGCAATTACAACGATGGCAATGGGTATTTCCCGACAAAAACTACGGATGGCGGAAAAAGCTGGAACGTACTCACGGCGTATGGTGTTAACGAATACGACGACGTTTACAGACTAAAAGCAAACCCGCACAATGCCAATCAACTGCTGGTTGGTTCTTACAATCACATATTTTTCTCAGGCGATGGCGGAGCAAGCTTCAAACTCATAAAACAGGCTGACGATAACGGTGCAGGGCTGATACTCGGAGGCGTTTTCTGGGACGGCAGCAATATTTACATAGGCACTAACGACGGCATTATCGTATCCAACGATGGCGGAAACAGTTTTTCTGTCATGTCCGCAACCGGATTCCCGCCAGGCCACGTTTTATGGAGCTTTGCGGGAGCCAAAAAAGAAGATAGTTTACGTTTTGTCTGTATCACGGCGTCAAAAAACGATGTGTATAACGGTGTTATGCCATGGGATAATTACGAGTTCGCCAAAGCCGTCTGTGTGATGGATAATGCATCCGGCACCTGGTTGCCAAAATCTTCGGGAATCGACTTCAGTACCGACTTCATCATGTATGGGGCAATGGCACACAACGACATAAACACGATCTATCTGGGCGGAACCGACAATCTCACAGGCGGCCCCTTGGTAATGAAGTCTGAAGACGGAGGCACCAGTTGGAAGAAAATATTCAATACACGGGGAAACCAGAACATCATCACCGGATGGGAAGGTGACGACGGAGACAAAAAGTGGTGGTGGAGTGAAAGTTGTTTCGGGCTTACGGTCGCACCGTTCAACTCTTCGAAAGTGATGTTTGGGAATTTTAGCAACATTCAGTTGACATCAGACGGCGGAAACACCTGGCGTCAGGCCTACGTTGACCCGGCAGATGAGAATCCGGCCGGCCAACCCACACCGAAACACAAAGCCTATCACAGCATCGGGCTCGAACCCACTACATGCTGGCAGATATTCTGGCAAACCGATTCTGTCATGATGGGCTGCTACAGCGACATAGGCGGTATTAGAAGCACTGACGGCGGTGAAAGCTGGGGATTCCAGTATACCGGCTTCGCGGTTAATTCGGTGTACAGGATGGTGAAGGATGAAGCAGGCACCATATTCGCTGCCTGTTCGGATGTACATGACATGTACCAGAGCACCCGGTTATCTGATGCACTGCTGGACGCCCATGACAACGACGGTAAAATTGTCTATTCAACAGATAACGGGCAAAGCTGGGCAACGTTGCACCAGTTTAATCATCCGGTATTCTGGCTGGCTGTCGATCCGAACAACACAAACACCATGTACGCATCGGTCATCCATACGGGCTCAGCAGCATTGCCATCCGAGGGTGGAATTTACAAGACGGAAAACCTGAATGCCATGGGTGAAACAAGCTGGACGAGATTGCCCGAACCTCCGCGAACTGAAGGACATCCGGCCTGCATCGAAGTACTGGAAGACGGGAGAGTGCTCTGTACCTATTCCGGCAGAAGGGACGACCAGGGGGCGTTCACGCCTTCGTCGGGTGTTTTCCTCTATGATCCGGCAAGCAATACCTGGTCTGACCGCAGCAGTACCGACATGTATTACTGGACCAAGGACATCATCATTGACCCGAACGATGCCACGCAAAACACGTGGTACGTTTGCGTTTTCAGCGGATGGGGTGGGGCACCAAACGATCTGGGTGGACTCTACAAAACGACAGACAGAGGCTTGAACTGGACCAAGCTCACCGGAAGCAATTTCCACAGAGTAACTTCTCTGACATTCAATCCGATGAGGCCGAATGAAGCCTACCTTACTACTGAAACGCAAGGGCTTTGGATGTCTCAAACCATGGGCCAGGACATTCCGGACTGGAATCTTGTTGACAGTTATCCGTTCAGGCAACCGGAGAGGGTCTTCTTCAATCCATATAACGAGAAGGAATTGTGGGTAACCAGCTTTGGCAACGGCATCAAGGTCGGGTCTGTAGAAACGACATCTACAAGTGTGGCATGGATTCCCGACGTAAAGAATTTTAACATTATCCCTAATCCGGCAGAAAGCATGATTACCATTCGATATGAAAACAGTGATATCCGGGAAGGAATTACATTACGAATCGTCAATGCAGCAGGCATTCTCTGTAAAAACATTACCGTGACAACTGTTGAAACCAAAGCTGACGTTTCAGAATTAACGCCGGGCGTGTATTTCTGCGAATTGACCCAAGGGAACAAGGTGTTAGCCCGAGGGGAATTCATCAGGAAATAGTCAGAATTAAAGGAGTTTACTTTCCTTTATCCCGGTAATGACGTTCCGGATCCTGACGGGCATCGAATATGACCGTCTCGAGATAACCTCCAGGAGCAGGAGCCACAGGGGTTTAATATGGGGAAAGGGGCTGGGGGCAACGTCACATTTCCCTATCACTCTCCCACTATACCTGAAAGCAATTGCTGTGGAATTCCTAATGGATTTATCGTAGGCTGCGCAACGCAGCCAACCGGCCGTGCTGTATGTGGTAGGTGGTGAAGCAAGATGGTGGCGGCGGTGGGGGAGGGGCCCGAAGGGCGTAAACTGTCCGCTTGGAAATTTGCCGAGGTTAGGCAGTGCAGAACGGGTGCGCGGGATGAGGTATGGTGGACGGAGTGCGGGGTGGTGTGGTCCTACAAAAATGGACACATTAGTGTAGGTGTTTTTGATTACGAAAGTAGTTGTTTTCAAAGTCAACGGGGGTTGTATATCCAAGTGTTGAATGCAGTCGTCTGCGATTATAGATGTTCTCGATGTAGTGTGCTGCCTGACGCTTTAGGTGCTCGAGATCAACGAAGTTGATGTCGTTGAATTCTTCGGTCTTGAGCGTGGCAAAAAAGGATTCTACTGGTGCGTTGTCCCAGCAGTTTCCCTTGCGGCTCATGCTCTGCGTTGCTTTGCAGTAGTCAGTCAGAAACTGGCGGTAGCCAGCGGCAGCATACTGCGAACCGCGATCACTATGAATGAGCATGCCGGTGGCATAAGAACGGTTCTTCCAGGCCTTCCAGAGTGCCGTGATGGTGAGCTGTTGCGTGATCGTCTCTGACAGATGCCAGCCAATGATGCGACGCGAGAACAAATCCATCACCACCGCCAAGTACACATAGCCACCGTTGGTCGGCACATAGGTGATGTCGGCTGCCCAGACGGTGTTCGGTGCCGTGACGGTAAAGTTGCGCTTGAGCCGGTTTTCGGCCACCGGGTGCTGATGCTGCGAATCGGTGGTCTGCACGGATGCGCGCCTGGGCGTGCGCTTGACACGGATGCCGTCTTCCCGCATCAGCCGGCGTACTTTGTGGCGGCCAGCCACGAGATTGCGTCGGTGGAGTTCCTCGATCATCCGGCGGCTGCCGATTGTATGCCTGGGTTCTCATCAATCGTGCGTATGGCAAGCACTAGCTCACGCTCATCGGCACTGTGCCGAGGTTCGGGGCGCTTCAACCAGGCATAGTAGCCGCTGGCACTCACCTGCAGCACATGACACCGCAGGCGCACCGGCCAACAGTGCTGATGGTTTTGATAAACATGTATTTCAGTCCCTTCCCGGCGAAGCGGCAAAGATCGACATCGCTTTTTAAAATAGCCAGCTCCATTTCTGCACGCTCGGCGCGCCTGCGCAAGGCCCGTACTTCGGCGGCTAGCTCGTCAGGTGTCTTCTGTCCGGCAGCTGCTGCAGCTCCAAGCGTACGCTTCCAGTACGATAGTCGCTTGACGTCGATGCCAAGCTCACGGGCCACCGAGGCCAGCGTACGTCCCGCAGCTACCATCTCCAGGGCGCGACGTTTAAATGTTTCATCATAAAAATGTGGTGCGTGTTTCATTGCTCTTTCCTAAGGTTTTGGGAAAATTACACCTTTTCCGTAGTGTCCACTTTTTCAGGACCACTCCAGGGAAATCAGTAGGGGAGGGTTTTAACCCAGCCCGAGAGTTTTTAACCCACCCACACGAATCAACGAAAAAAAAGATGAAAATTGAACGGTCAGTAGTATGTATGGGCGACCCCGTGTGGTCGCCCAGTCCCGCATGGTCGCCCACATGAAGTATCAAGTAAAATTACCATAATAATTTGCGGGCTGTCTCTTTCAGGCGCACGGCCGTGGCCCCACGTTCTGACCATTAAAAATCTAACAAATCTTATGATTCTGCCTCCCCCTCCCCAAACGCGCTTGCGCGTTTGGGGAGGGGCCGGGGGGTGGGGGCGCTTGCGCGTTTGGGGAGGGGGCCGGGGGGTGGGGGCGCTTGCGCGTTTGGGGAGGGGGCCGGGGGGTGGGGGCGCTTGCGCGTTTGGGGGGGGCGGACGGCCATCCCCATATTTCGTATTTTGCCATCCATTACTGTGAGTGTTACGATGAAACTTCGTGAAATAGCACATGGCCGGTCAGGCGATAAGGGCGATGCAGCCAATTGTGGTGTGATAGCCTTTAAAGAGGAGTACTACCCCCACATTCGCGAACATGTTACCGCAGAACGTGTTAAGCAGCACTTCGAAGGCATCTGCCTGGGCCCTGTAGAGCGGTACGAGCTGCCAAATTTGTGGGCATTGAATTTTGTGCTCCATAATACCCTGGGTGGAGGTGGTACGGTTAGCCTGAAGCTGGATGCGCAGGGGAAAACACTTGCCACCTACATGCTTGAAATGGAGATACCGGACTTCGGATGAGACTGTGTTCCCGCCGGCTGCACTTTAGTTTGGTACTTTATTCCGTGCTGGTGGTGCTGTGTGCGGGGGGAATCGCATTGGCTCAGCCCCCTTCCCACACTTTACGATTTAACCCGGAGGATACGGTGCTGGTTAATCTGAAAGATTATATTCCGGACTTGCTCACTGATGTTCGGTATGCAACGGTAAATAATTTTACTAAACAGATCTTATACCCGAATGATACGCTACGCGCCCGACGTGTTGTGGCAGTCCGACTTGCACAGGTACAAAAGCAAGCCAGGAAGGATGGGTACCAAATCAAGGTGTTCGATGCCTACCGTCCGCTCAGCGTTCAAAAACTAATGTGGAGTATCGTGCCCGATGAACGCTATGTTGCCGATCCGGCAAAGGGGTCGCGCCATAACCGGGGCTGCGCTGTGGATTTAACATTGTGCGACTCTTCCGGCGCCGAATTGGATATGGGGTCGGCCTACGATGAGTTTACCGAGCGCTCATCGATAACCTTTTTAGAGCTGCCTGACGAAACCCTGGCCAACCGCCGACGTTTGGCATCGTACATGCATGCCAACGGTTTTAGCGTTCTGCCTACTGAATGGTGGCATTTTGATGTCAATGGGTGGGAACAATTTGCAATTCTGGACGAGTAGTTGTGGTTCAGATAGGCCGGTAAGCAGTGATAGAAGCGTTTATTGTGTCTGATGATGTTTGCTGTTGTATGGTTGCCTGTTATCGTTTAGTTTGGTGTTTGGTAATTGGTTCGGTGACGTGCCACAGAAAATAATGAACACATGATTTTCCACATTGTTGGATGCGCACTGGTATCGGTTCTGCTTCCTGCACTGGTGGCGGTTGCACAGTCAGCCAATGAACTGTTGTACTTCAGCAACCAAACAGGACCGTTTCAGCTATACCAAGGTAAACCCGATGGAAGCAATCCTAAGCTTCTTATCAGGGAGCCAGGCTACAACTACTGGTGGGTGTATGCACATCCGAATTATACAAAATTCATAACGTACAGATCTGATACTGCCACCGGTAAAAACCAAAATGACTATGAGAATGCAGAACTATGGCAGTACGATAGCAGCGGATCTGACCCGGTCCTCTTGATTGATAAAAAAACCCATCATTGGTCTGCCCACGGTGTTGCCAAGTATAGTCCGGATGGTCATAAACTTATCATGGCGGCCGTACCGGGAGGACAAGATTGGTGGTACGGGTTTGTAACGGATAGCGGCGGACATTACCCGAAACAGATCTCACGCTGGTGGATGATTGACCCTGCATGGTCACCCGATGGATCGAAAATTGTTTTCTGCGGTTTCCCCAATAACACGCCCACATTTGATTTAACAAAACTGGAACTCTTTGTAGCCGAATATGATCGGACTGCTGATACGATCCGAACACCAGTGCAAATCACCTCCGGGACCGGCAGAGTGCACGATCCGTGTTTTTCGCACAGGGGCGACAGGATAGCGTTTTCCGACGGGAACATGGCGTACTCCGATGCAGATATCAAGGTAGTAGATATCACCGGAGATAATCTGACAACCCTGGTTGATGATAATGGCGCAAATGGCGGAAGTATCTTCTGGTCATGCGATGACGCCGAGATTTGGTATCACAACGTCACCCTCTTTGTGAACGACTTCCAGATCCGAAACGTTAATCTTGCAACAAGAGCAATCACGCATGTATTGAAAAACGTAAACAATGCATTTATTTCGGCACACATGCTGTGCGGATCCGTTGCTTCGGCTCAGGTTCCGGGAAGTAAACTGAACTCCGAGGTGCAACCCAACCCATTTATGCAGCAAACTGAATTGCGGACAGATATTCCGCTATGGGATGCAACACTAACAGTTCATACGATGGTAGGGCAAACAGTACGGGAATTGCATCATTTGAACGGTGAAGGTGTGGTCTTCCAGCGCGGTGAACTCCCCGCTGGGATGTATGTTGGCCAACTCAGTCAGAATAACCAGATTATTGCAATCGTTAAACTTTTCATTATTAACTGAGATAGTGGAGGGTAGCCAAGTCCCTTACGGTCGTGGAGCAAGTGGGGAGCCCAGACCGCAGGTGGATTCCAATGCAATCATCACCGGACGCATCCAGTCTTTTACAATCTCATCGCCCCACTTTTTATCCCAGGTTTGTGTCACATCACTGCCATCCATCCGTGAGCTAACACTCCAAACCTGAATCTCCACACTGTCAGTAAAATGTCTGATCCGCCACGTTCGGGTTAGGGCCGTGTACCGGTAGGCAACCTCGGTGATCGAGTCGCGAACCATCAGGATCCCGCTTGCCGTGTCGGCTTCAATAATCTTGTAGCCGTTGTTTTCGAAAATGTTGATTGCTGAGCGCATGTACTCATTTTTCTCAACCGGACAACGCATGTACATGGGCCGCGGACGCTCCAGGTAGTTGTAACAGCCTGCGGAGAGTAATCCAAGAACAAGAACTAAAAAAACACTTACAAACCTCATAGTCAAAGATAGCGCATAGCTTTGTAGCTGCATAAAAAAACATACCGCATTATGGCATACCAGCAACCCCCATCCTCCGTCCCAAGCATCCACCAGCGATACATCGTAGGCAAGCGCGCCATTGCCGAAGCATTAGCCGGTGGCATTACCCTGGAGAAAATTTTCTTCGCCTACGGTGCTGCTGACCCCGAGCTTCACAAGCTTCGGGCCGCAGCCGAGCGCTCCGGCGTGGCAGTGGCTACCATGGATAAGCGAAAGTTTGCAGCACTCGAAAAAGAGCTTTCGCTTGAGCAGCATGCCGCACAAAACGTTGTTGCTCTCCGGGCACCGCGGACACTACTCGGGTTTGACGAGTTTGTGAAAGGGGCTTTGGCATTCGCTGCCAACACCCTGATTGTTGTTGCCGATGGGATTACAGACCCTCATAATCTGGGTGCTATTGCACGCAGTGCCGAATGTGCCGGTGCCTACGGTTTGATTATCCCAGACCAGTACAGTGCGCCGATTACACCCGCTGCGGTTAAATCATCGGCTGGTGCATTGGAGCTGCTGCCGGTATGCAAGGTGCCAAGGGTGAGCACAACGGTGCGTGCCCTGCGTACACAGGGGTGGACGGTTGTTGGCACAGCTACGCCTGCCCAAGCCCCCTACACACAGGCAGACTATCGCGGGCCTACGGCTCTGGTGATTGGCAACGAAGGCGAAGGGCTTCACCCGCGCGTGCTGGAAGAATGCTCGATTGTAGTGGAAATCCCAATGCACGGCAGAATCGCATCGCTGAACGCATCGGTGGCAGCAGCCGTGGTGCTGTTCGAGGCCGTTCGTCAGCGAACAGCGTAAGGCCGGTGAATCTTCTATTTTTGCGGTTTCGAAAGCTTGAATGAACATGACAGAACTCTCTCTTAACGATCAGGAACAACAACGCAGGCATAAACTCACTGAGCTGCGTGAACTGGGTATCAATCCGTATCCGGTGAATTTTCCAAAAACACACCAGAGCGCCGAGATATTAACAACATTTAGCGATGAGCATCCGGAACTCCTTGCCGACGTCTATGTTGCCGGCAGGATAGTTAGCTTTCGAAAAATGGGGAAGGCAAGCTTCTGCCATATTCAAGATCAGGAAGGCAAGATTCAGTTGTATCTGCGAAAGGACGATCTGCCCGACTGGTACGACCATCTGCGACTCCTTGATATAGGCGATATTGTAGGGGCAAGGGGCTATGTTTTCCGTACTAAGATGGGTGAAATCAGCATCCATGTACGCGAGTTTACCCTGCTAACCAAGAGCATAACGCTGATACCACTCACCAAGGAAGAAACTGACGATCAGGGGAATGTGCACCGGTATAGTGCCTTTGCCGACAAGGAGCAACGCTATCGGAAACGGTATCTTGATTTAATAGCCAATCCGGAGATTAAGGAAACGTTTGTTGTTCGCTCAAAGATCATCTCAACGATGCGACGATATTTTGACGAACGCGGGTGGCTTGAAGTAGAAACACCGGTTCTTCAGCCGCTGTATGGCGGCGCAACGGCACGTCCGTTTACTACCCACCACAATGCTCTGGATGTGGACCTGTACCTGCGTATTGCCGATGAGCTGTACCTAAAACGGCTTATCGTTGGCGGCTTTGAAGGCGTGTACGAGATCTCGAAAAACTTCCGTAACGAAGGGATGGATAAAACCCATAACCCCGAGTTTACCAGTATGGAAATCTATGTGGCGTATAAGGACTATTTGTGGATGATGGATCTCACCGAGGATCTCGTGCGTTCGATTGCTGCTACTGTTGGAGCAACAACGATACAGACTGCGGATGGATCAACCACTATCGACTTCTCCAAACCCTTTGTCCGTGCCTCAATGTTTAGCCTGTTAGAACAGTACACCGGTAAGCCATTGCGTGGGCTTTCGCGCGAGCAGCTTGTGCAGGCAGCGCGTGAGTTAAAGGTGGAGCATGACCCCCAGTGGAGTGCAATGAAGCTTCTTGATGAAATTTTCAGCGAGAAAGTAGAACCTCACCTTATCCAGCCAACCTTTGTTACCGATCATCCGGTTGAGATGAGTCCGCTTGCCAAGGCACACCGCTCCGAGGAGGGCCTGGTGGAACGCTTTGAACTCTACGTGAACGGTAAGGAACTTGCCAACAGCTTCTCGGAGCTTAACGATCCCATCGATCAGCGCGCACGGCTGGAAGAACAGGCACGTATCCGTGCGGCGGGTGATGACGAAGCCATGGTTGTTGATGAAGACTTCCTGCACGCCATCGATGCAGGTATGCCGCCTACGGCAGGTTTGGGAATTGGTATTGACCGCTTGGTGATGCTGCTAACGGGTAACGACAGTATTCGGGATGTTATTTTCTTCCCGCAAATGAAACCGGAGCGTAGTAATGCCGAAGCCTGATAAACTCTGGCTTCATGCCCTGCTGTTTGCAATAACCTTTATTAGCACCATGATGGCCGGCACTGCATGGGCTATGGCGGACTATTCGGATATCACACTGTGGGGTCATGGAATAACCTATGCGCTGCTCATCATGAGCTTCCTGTCGGCCCACGAGTTTGGGCACTATATCGCGGCCCGTATTCATGATGTGGATGCCACACTCCCTTATTTTATACCAATGCCATTCTTACAGATTATTCCGTTTGGGACGATGGGGGCAGTGATAAAAACCCGCTCAGTGATACCAAACAGGAAGGTAATGTTTGATATCGGCGTTGCCGGACCACTCGCCGGCTTTGCGGTGTGCCTGGTGATCCTGGGCATTGGCTACGGCACTGTTCCAGGATTCGAAAGTATTTATACGTATCATCCCGAATACCGTCTGCTCGAGGAAATTCCACGTAGCGGCATGTACTTTGGTGAGATGCCGCTATACACCCTGTTCCGTTGGTTTGGTTTGCAGGTTAACGGCTGGATTCCTCCAATGAACGAAGTATATCACTATCCTTTTTTATGTGTTGGTTGGTTTGGCCTCTTCGTTACGGCGTTAAATATGGCGCCGTTTGGGAGCTTGGACGGCGGACACGTTTTGTATGCTCTGGTTGGTGGACGTATGCAGCGCAGGATTTCAAGCATTCTGTGGTGGGTTATGTTTGCTGCCGGAGCTCTTTCGGTGCTTGGTCAGGTGAATACGGTGCTGATGGAACCAACACCCGTTGAATGGATACGGATGTTGCAGGACAGCATAGGGAAGCCGCTTCACATGATGGTTACAACCGCACCCTGGTTGTTTCAGGCTGGTGAAGGATGGTTGGTGTGGGCACTGTTTGTGCGTTTCCTGGTCCGGATTCATCATCCCGAGCTTCCGGACTCATCGCCGATTGGCCCGGTTCGAACAATGATAGGGTGGCTGGCTTTAGTGATTTTGGTGCTCTGCCTTCCCATTCGCTTTGTTTACTTTGTTACTTAAGGTATAGTCGCAGTGTTTTATTCGTACCGGCAATGCAGTTAACCTCGCAGCAGCATACCATTATCGCCACAGTGCTGCTTATTGCGGTGGCATACCTAACCCGTATCGGCGGAGTTGAGATCCAGCCGTGGGACGAAGGGTTGTATGCGGTACGGGCCAATGCAATCGCGCAGACAGGTCAGGTGGTAGATCAGTCAGAACATACGTTGGGCGGACTCTACTCTGCAATTCCTGCACCTCTTGTCTCGTGGCAGTCTGCTGCCGGGATTTCAATTTTCGGGAAGACGGCACTTGGCGTTCGATTCTTTACTGTGGCTGAATCCGCAGCAGCAATGCTGCTGGTGTACCTGATACTGATGATGGTTGCCGACACACGAATGGCGGTGTACGGAACCGTCTTCCTGGGTACGGCATTGCATTGGGTTGTGTATTCACGACAGGCAATGCAGGAAGTGCCGCTGGCTGCATTCTCGCTGCTCACGCTGTGGGGGGTGATGAGGATTTATGTTTTGCGGCAGCGCGGATGCGAAGTATGGCACAGGCAGATGCTGCTTGCTACTGTTGCTGCAGGAACGGGGCTTGGGTTTGCAATGCTGTCTAAACTTACCGTTGGAGTACTTCCTGTACTCTTCACCATCCCATTATTCGCATTACCCGAAACCAGAAAAACTGCAGTAATTGTCGTGCTGACGGGTCTGGGTATTGCATTGCCATGGTATGTATCAATGGCGCTTCAGCATGGGGCTCCGTTTCTGCAGGCACTGTCACTACACCAGGTTACTACCGCGGTAGAGGGTAACTCCAGGAGTTTGGGATTGCTGTATTACGTGAATCAACTCCTGGTTGCCCAGCCGTTTGTTCTTGTGGCGTTGCTGTTGCCGGTAAAGGAACTCCCCGGCATGGTTCGGCTGCTGTTTACCACGGGTAACCCGCAGCAGTCACGTCAGCGATTCAAGGCTGTAATTTATCTGTGGCTGGTGTGTACGTTTATCCCACTAACAGTTGCTGCTACCAAGAATCCGCACTACACGGTGATGATACTCCCGCCGGCAATACTTGCAGCAGTAGTCAATTTTGAACGAATAATCGGAAGGTGGCAACGCAGCATGACACTTGCAGTGTTTATGATACTGCTCATGATAGCCTGTTGGGCATATCTGCCGGGGATCCGACATATTGCCCGCTCTGCTCCGCTGGAGATGTTGCCCTGGCTGCTGTTTGCGGCAGCAGCGCTTATTGTTCCGCTGATACTTCCAGCCAGAATTACCACGCCACTTGCCGTCCGTATGTTTAAGCCGGTCATTATAATCCTGATTGCTGCCGGCGCGATATCATCAGCACAGGTGATTTGGAATGGACGTCCGGAAGACGTTACAGGCGGACGTGAGGTAGCCTTGCGGTTAACTGACTCGGGAATGCCAGCGTATGGTTACGTGTATCACCGGCATAACGATGCCGACTCGCTAAACCCACAAATAGCGTGGTATTTGCAGGTATATTCGGATGGCAAAGCCCCTTTACAGAATTACACACCGGTTGCGCTTCCAGAGACAGAAAGTTCGCTGGACGTTGTTGCTCAGCTGGCAGTAATGGGTAAACCTGTAATTGTTTACTATCACCCTTCGGTTTCGAAAGAGGTGCAAACCGAGGTTGTTGCCGGTCTGGCAGCATTGTACAATGTTGAGTGGACGAGCGAGGAGTACACCTATCTGGTGAAGAACTAAAGCTCAATACTATCCGGCATACAGGCGGGTGTAAACACCATTCATGGCCAGCAACTCGTTGTGAGTACCGGTTTCAACAATTGTACCGTTGTCAAAAACAAAAATCTTGTCGGCATGCACTACTGTACTTAGCCGGTGTGCAACAACAATGGCAGTACGGTTTGACAGTACGTTACCGATGGCTGCCTGCACTATCCGCTCGCTCTCGGTGTCGAGAGCAGATGTTGCTTCGTCGAACAACAGAATCTGGGGGTTGCGCACAACAGCTCTGGCAATAGCCAGGCGTTGCCTCTGTCCACCGGACAGACGCATCCCGCGATCTCCGATCACTGTGTTGTATCCATCCGGCAGCTGCGAGATAAAATCGTGAGCATGAGCAATTCGAGCAGCCTGCTCTACCTGCTCACTGGTAACATTCTCCATTCCCAGGGTAATGTTGGCAAACACTGTGTCGTTAAATAAAATTGTTTCCTGACTTACCATGCCAAACATCGAGCGGTACTCCGGCAGACTAAACGTGCGGATATCCTGACCATTAAAACTGATATTGCCTTGCTGCGGATCGTAAAACCGCAAGACAAGATCCAGCAGAGTACTCTTGCCACTACCGCTGGCACCAACGAAGGCAACGGTCTCGCCCCGTGGAATATTCAGGGTGATGTTGCGGAGTACATTGCCGCTTCCGTATGAAAAGCTTACATCGTTAATGGCGAGTTCCGTGGAAAACGTACCGGGCTTGCTGCTGCCGTCCGTAATGGTTGGTTGTTCGTCCAGCAGGCCGGCAACATTCTGCGCGGCCGCAATTCCGCGCTGCATACTGGCGATGGTGCTAACAATGGATGTTATCGGCTGCATTAAACCAAACAGCAGGAACAGGAAGGTGACAAGATTCGAAGCAACGATCTGTCCGCTTTCAAGAGCCATCCCGCCAGCAAAGAAAACACCGACAAGGGCAAGGATGCCAAAGGTATCGTTAACAACCGGGACAAGAGCGCTTACCCGTTCGTTGCGCAGAGCGGTGTGAACATAGTGAGCCGTTTGCGAGGAAAATCGCTTCAGCATGGTTGACTCAACGGCAAGTGCCTTGACCACCCGGATACCGTGAACGGTTTCCTGAAGTGTACTGGTATAGTTAGCCTGGGCATGCTGCATCCTTGCTCCATACCTGCGTAGGAGCTTCGTGCTTAGCCGTATTGCCAGGAAACTGCCAATGCTTATGAGTAAAGCAATTGCCGTTAGCATCGGGCTGATTGCAATTAACAGTGCTACGTAAATAACAACCGTTATACCCTCACGCCACAAGCCTGTAACCGAGTTTATGGCCGAATGGTTTAGCACGCCTACGTCATTGGTAAGTAGTGAAATAATGTTGCCGGTTTTGTTTCGACCGAAAAAGTCCATGCTCAGACTGGTAAGCCGTAAAAACATGGTGTCACGGATCGACTTCATGATCCCTTCTTCCATGCGTACACTGATAATCCGACTTAAATATTTAAGCAGTCCTCGAATGGCAAACAGAACAAAGATGAAGATGCTGAGGTTGCGGATCGAGATGTAGAATGTTTCGCCAATAATCAGCTTTTGTATAAATGCATCATACCACGATTTTAAGCTGCTGGTGTCGGTTCCTACCCGTGGCATCACCGATGCAGCATCTGCGTTAAACAGTGTCCGGAACACCGGCTCTACCGATGCCAGGATAGCAGCGTTGGCAGCCGCAAACAGCATGTTGGCAATAAAGCTGAACACGATGAGCGTAAAGAATGGCTGTACGAAAGGCAGGATACGCTGAATGAGTTCTTTAATACTGTGATTGTTCAACAGAGGGTTCTACGGTTTTTTAAACATCGGTGCAGTGCAAAGCTATCAATGTGTTTTGTCTATTGACTTACGATAGAAGTTGGCGTATGACGTAATGGCTGTTAGCATTGCCTGTGCCAGTTGCTGCTGACCCTTGGCGGAGCTAATATATTCGGCATCGGACGGGTTGCTCAGGAAGGCTGTTTCGAATAATACGTTGGGCATGGAAGCACCTACCAGTACGTAGAAACCGGCCTGGTTTACACCTCGGTTGTGCAAACCGGTTTTTGCCGATACGTTGCGCTGAAGAAGCGAGGCGAATTCTTCTGAAAAACGAACGAAGCTGTGCTGTGCCATTGTTGCAACTATTAACCGGTCTGCATCTAACTGTGAGTATTTCCCCGTGTTTTGTTCCAGCTGAATTGATGCGTTCTCACGTTCGGCAACACCGGCTGCATCGGCATTGCGGCCAGGACGCAGGATGTAGGTTTCGCATCCGTGTGCCGGGTTAGGTATCGTAGGCATACTGTTGCAGTGAATACTTACAAACAGCTTCCCCCTGGCTTCGTTGGCAATTTGTGTGCGTTTGTACAACTCAATAAATGTATCATCATCGCGCGTCATTACAACCTTGGTTTTTGGCAGCTCCTTTTGAATAAGGTCTCGGAGCTGTTTAGCAATGCTTAGGGTAACGTCTTTTTCATACACCCCGTTAACGCCCTTTGCTCCCACATCCTTGCCACCGTGGCCTGGATCAAGGACTACAACATCAAGTTCCCAGGCTGCGGTTTGCCTGGGAGGTGCTGTGGTTGTGCCTGCCACCGCATGTGTCTGTACCGATGTACCGGTGAACTGCACGATTACTCTGAAGGGGCCGCTTCGTTTTATGCTGACAGCCTCAAAACTTCCTACGTCGCACCGTGCCACCGCAAAGGTTCGTATCTGTGTTGTGGAAACTGTAACACCCTTACATCCGCTAAGCCGTGCTGTATCGGCAAACTGCATGTTTGGGAATCTGACGATAGCCTTGCCGGCAGTAACTTCGGGCCGGTGATACTCCCGGATAGTGTCGGTAGCCACAAAAACAATCTGCACAGTGTCGGCAAAAGCAGTGCACTGAATGGCGGTAATGCGCCCTTGCGACAGGAGAATGGCTGGCATACTCAGAACAAGCATTGATTGAACAATGCGTGTGACAAAGGCAGTGTTAATCAAGCCAGCCCCGACGTTTGAAGAACACAAATAAAACAACAACCGTAAGCGTGACAAAAAGCGTGATTGCAGGATACGTCCACCAGAACTCAAGCTCCGGCATGTGTACAAAATTCATTCCGTACCAGCTGGCAATTGTCATTACCGGCAGAAAAATCGTGCCAAGAGCGGTAAGCCTGCGCATGATTTCATTCAGCCGTGACTGCGAAATTGAGAAGTGCAAATCGATAAGCCCCTTAATCTCTTCTCGTAACAGCTCGATCTGTTCTTCTGCCAGGATGGTGTTGTCGTACACATCTCTGAAGTAGGCGGCCTCCTGAATATCAACATATTTATAATCACCGCGTGACAGGCGCTGCATCATTTCATTCATGTGAACGATGGCCATGCGGTACTGAAGCAGGTGACGTTTCATGCGCTGAAGCCGAAGAACTATGCGCTCTGCAGTTGATTTCAGCACAAGTCGTTCA
The DNA here is from genome assembly GCA_015709655.1 of Ignavibacteria bacterium. Classification (NCBI taxonomy): domain Bacteria; kingdom Pseudomonadati; phylum Ignavibacteriota; class Ignavibacteria; species Ignavibacteria bacterium. Next base: position 2,227,126 of record CP054181.1, read on the forward strand.
AGCTCTGACAGCCGGCTGATAATGCTGTCATGAACGGCAATCAGGTGTTTTACGGCTGCATCGGCAACCATTGCAGCAAGGAAGTCAGGTCCGCGCTGCAGTAACTGCGGATTTTTGTCAATGGACTGGCGCACAGTATCAACCGAATTCAGCGATCCGATGTGTATGGTTACAAACACGCCCTTATTCAGCACGATATTTATCTGGGCCTGCAGAAGTCTATCGATGAGTGTATGATGGCTATCGGTACTGAGGTGTTTGGGAAGCTCAATTGTCCGGTAGATGAGGAACAGGTAATCATCAAACTGTTCCGCCTTCGGAGGATGCATCTTCCAGCCACCATGAGAGTCTGACAAGGCGGAGTGTGCAATATCTTCCACCACCAGATCATGAACGCCCAGCCATCCGGTAAGGATCATTGCCGTTTCGTCGGCAGTTGGATCCTGCATGTCAATCCATACTGTCTCGTTGGCGGAGTACTCTCCCGGCGGTTTTGCCAGGACCGTATCTATGTTCGGTTCCTTACATTCGTTTAAATGTAGCTGACGTATGAAGATCATGCGTTTGGTGTATTCACTCGTTTACGTACAAAACTACCGAATGGCACGCAGGAAAATATCCGCAGACACAGAACACATCGAAATTGAAGTACACGGCATGAGCTCTGAGGGCGTAAGCGTGGGCCGAGCTGACGGCGTTGTGTACTTTGTGCAGGGGGCTTTGCCGGGCGAGAACGTTACGGCTCGTATTCGCAGGCGTCACCGGCGGTATGTAGAAGCCGAGGCTGTATTGCTCCACTCTACGTCACCGGTGCGCGTTCAGCCACCCTGTGAGCACTTCGGCGTCTGCGGCGGTTGTTCGTGGCAGCATTGTAACTATGATGAACAGGTCCGGTGGAAACACCAGCAGGTGCAGGATGCATTGCAGCGAATAGGCGGATTTCATGAGGTGCAGTATCGGGTGCCGATTGGGTCAGAACACCAATATGGCTATCGTAATAAAATGGAGTTTTCGTTTTCTTCCTCCGCATGGCTTACAACTGCCGAAATCGAGTCAGGCAGGGAATTCGACCGCAGTTTTGCACTTGGACTTCATGTGAAGGGACGGTTTGACAAAGTCCGCAACATCTCACAGTGCCTAATCCAGGGCAGTACAGCCAACACATTGCTTAGTGCGGTGCATTCCATTCCGGGTCTCCGATCAGTCCCTGCGTATAATCAGCGCAGTCACGAGGGCTTCCTCCGGCATCTTACAATCAGAACCAGCCGGGCATCCGGAGCCGTTCTGGGTATCCTGACCACAACCACGCCGCAGGGTGACGATGAGCAGCGTATAGTGAACGAGTTTTTGGGTCTTCTACAGCTGTTGCCTCCGGATTCCGGTTTGCTTCACACCATAAACGATACCCGCAGTCCGGTTGCAACTGGTATTATTACGGCAACGGCAGGCCGACCCTTTCTTGAAGAAAATGTACTTGGTATTACCTACCGCATTAGTCCGTTTTCATTTTTTCAGACCAACAGCAGGCAAACCGAAGTGCTGGTTCAAGCCGCTCTGGATGCAGCAGGTATCACCACGCAGGATGTAGTTTGGGATCTGTATTGCGGTACGGGTTCGATTAGCCTGCCGGCAGCACGGCAGGGAAGGGCTGTAATCGGTTTGGAACTGGTGCAGAGTGCGGTGACTGATGCCAGACAGAATGCGGTGCTAAATAAAATTACTAATGCTGAGTTTTATGCTCTCGATCTGCATTCGAAAGGGGCTTTGGCATCCCTGGCACAATATCCCAAACCGGATACTCTTATCGTTGATCCGCCCCGGTCCGGTATGCACCCCCAGATTGTTGAACACATTTCTGCATTACGTCCTCCGCGTGTTAGTTACGTTAGCTGTAATCCCGCAACTCTTGCGCGTGACCTTGCCATGCTGCAGCCTTTGTACAGCCTTGAATGGGTGCAAACAATTGATATGTTCCCGCAGACGTCGCACGTTGAGGCAGTTGCGTGCCTGCGGTTGGCGGATTAATGCAACACCTGCACCGGACAAGCAGTGATGCCGCGTACGGTGCGCAGTACGATAAAGCAGGTACCCGATGCTGTATCCGGAATTGAAATCTGGGTGTGATGCGAACCTGCCGGCAGGATTTCTGTTTCCGGCGAAATCTTGAGCAGATTACCGAGAAGATCATAAACTTCGATGCGTGTGGATGACGGGGCCAGCAGGGAGAACGCCACGTTTACCGGGTTGGCGGCCGACACAAAGGGTCCGTTTATAACGTAATCAATCCGGTCCGACTCATTTTCAGCTACATACCGTTTTGCGTTTAGGCCAAGCTCAGCTGCGTAATTCCTCCCGCTTTCGGTAGCTTCTGATGCCAGGCGCAGAGCACTCCCAACGCCGATAACGTACACAATCTGCTGTGATTCATTCGGCTGCAGCGTAAACGGTCCGCCGCCCAGCGTCATACTGATATCTGTAACCGAGCTGTTTGTCCGGAATTTGCCGCTCGACATAAACAGCCACTTCTCGGAACGCAGAAAGTTGTCGTAGATACCTGGTACGGCATTGGTGCCTGCATTGTCGATAGCAGTAAAATTAACCGGAAGATCCGAGGCCATGGCAACGCATACCGTGGGTAATTCCGGATCGGTTGTATTCTGAACGATAGCCATACCACGCTGCTGATCCCAGGCTACACCATCGTCCTCTCCGTTTGTGCCAAGATCCCAGTCCATAAACGATGCCGCATAAACGTTTCGTAGAACGGTGTCGGACGTATTGGTGATGGTGTAGGTGATAATTGCGCAGTCACGTAAACTGTCAGACGTATTCTGAATCACTGTATGGTTAATATTCAGACCAAGATTATATCGATCGTTATCATCCGAGAACGTGGTTTCTGCCTTCAGGGTAGCCGAATCGCTGTTGGTTGTAACGGTGACAGGGCTGGTGCCGATAAACGAATAATCTCGGTACCGGGTGTCGGCACCGCGTGCGGCGTTAGGCAGGTAGGTGGGTGAAACGCCTATCATCAGTGCCATTTCGAACAGTAGGGTTGGCTGGTTATTCCAACAGAATCCTACACCCTGTACGTTTTCGGAATAGTCGTTAAATCCCAGTGTTCCGGTATTGGTAACCGTAAGTTTAAGGTTATTCCCGTTGATTGTTCTGTACGACGGGTTTACGGTAGCCGAGGCAATGGCTGTTCCAACAATGTCATTACCATCGTACACCCGGATTACGACCTGGAGTTTGCCGTTCACAGGAAGTTGCTTTGGAAGCGAAATCACGAATGGATCATTTATGGTGACGGTGTCACCCGAAGCAATGAGTCCGGCCACCGCTGTTGTAACAGACACGGTGGACACAAACTGCGATGAATCGGGGACTACCTCTACGCGTACGCTTTTCAGCGTATCGAGTGGTGCCGTAACAGCAACATGCAGGTGTACGGTATCCAATGGCTCGATCAGGTCGGAACCATTTGCATTCACAATCACCGTCTTAACGACTTCGGCATACCGGGAGTTGGCAAACCGTACAGCGTTCAGGGCATCAATACGTCCGGCACCCAACTTGCCCTCGAACCCCGGGTTGAGTTTGTCGATATTAATTGTATTTGCTTTCAGCAGTGAATGCAGTTGTGCGGGTTTTAGTGCCGGATGCGCGCTTAGGGCCAGAGCAGCCACGCCGGCAGCCACCGGTGACGCCATGCTGGTTCCATCCTGGTAGTCGAACGTATTATTTGGCATCGTACTAAAGATGTGTACACCCGGTGCTGCAACATCGACAGACCTGTGAGTATTTGAGAAGTAGGCCCGTCTGTCGGAACTATCGGTAGCAGCCACACTCAGCACCTCGGGGTGAGCAGCAGGATAGAACGCCTGATCGGTCCCGTCGTTACCGGCTGCGGCAACAATCAGGGCACCCATGGCTGTTACTGCCTGTACGATATCGGCATCGGCAAACGAAGCCGACGCACTGCCAAACGAACAGTTAATGATGTTACAGCCCGCAGCCGCAGCATACAGGAGAGCCTCTGCAGTATTTTCCACGTTTCTGCTAAAGGGAGAATCCCGCCCTACTTTAATTGGGAGGACTGTAACATTTTTAGCCACCCCGGCGATTCCAATGCTGTTATTAACCTGGGCTGCAACGATACCGGCAACGTGGGTTCCATGTGAATTGCCGGGAAGGGGCGTATTATCGGGGGATGCCCCGTCTGCACCCACAAAATCCCACCCGAACCAGTCATCCACAAACCCATTCCCGTCGTCATCCTTACCGTTAAACCTTTTATCTCTCCCCGTTTCATCAGTACCGGTTTCGCCCGTATTCCGTGCAATTGATCCCTTCAGGTCTACATGTGCAGTATCTACTCCCGTATCCACAATTCCAACGATGACGGGAGCTGCAGAAGGAGGGAGTGAGTCCCAGGCCTGGAACGCCCGAATCAACGGAAGGTAGTACTGTTCGGCAACATAGGGATCGGACGGCAGGTCCGCCAGCTGGTATTGTGGCAGTGGCTCGATAAAGTCAAAATATGTATGGTTATGCAACTTACCGGCAAGTATATGGGGTGGCACCGGATCCTTGTAGTCAATAACGCACAGCAAGGGCAAACGTCGTATTGCTTCCGGAACGGTATGGGTGCTTAGAAGCTGCTCTACCTGCAGTGAATATCCCATGTGTTTATGCACGGCGCGAATCACGGCATCGGACACGTACGGACGGGTTGTGTGGGCTCCGATCAGCGATGTAAGTTGTGAAACCGGCCCCTTGCGTCCCTGCGCCATCCAGGTACGGGCAACCAACGTGTCGGCAAAGCGTACTACAACGCTCTGGGCAGCATGGAGAGTATTGTTCAGGCATACAGCGAGCAGAATAACCGAGAGGAGTTTTACCATCATGCTTGAACAGACTGAGGGTGGGGAAAACGGTTACGGAAGAGAAATCCTTTTACGGATAATGTAGAACGAGCCAACATGAATTTCTGCAATGTAGTCGCCTCTACCCGCATATCTGCCCGCATTATTCTTCCCGTCCCAGTCAATCGTATACGTACCGGTGTGCTGAGTACCCTGAAAAAGGGTACGAACCTGTAAAGCCGACGGTGAATAGATCGTTATCCGAACCTCGCATGGCTCAGGTACGGAGTACACCAGCCTGGGTGATACATCTTCGGTCAGGCCAAGGAGGTTGCCAATGCTTGAAAACGACATCTGAAAATTACCCGAGCCCATCGGGTAGAGAAGGACGCCCGGAACATACTGGGAATTACGGATTCCGATGGCGTGCTGAGTTCGTTCTTCAGGTGTGGGTGCTATCATCTCCGGCGTGATGGCGGCAATATTCTGCATTGCCTGCTGCCACGGACTCAGCTCGGTTTGAATTGCGGTAACGGCTGTGCTAAGCTCTAAGTACTGCCGGCACGCATCCGCAAAGCGGATGCGTGCGCTGACAGTTGTTTTCGATGCTTGTGAGAATGCACTATCTTGTGCAGTGGTATAGCCAAACTGGGTTTCCGTTCCATACAGTTTTGGCTCGGCGTACTGCGCATACAAATTCCACCTCGAGACGAGAAGAATTACAATGATCAGTGCGCGCATTCCGCACCTTAACTGTTAAGCTTTGACTTATCGGTTTCGCGGAGCAGGTCGCCAATGGTTACCCCTGAGGCGGCGGGCTCGGTGTGCTTGGTTCCAGCCTGCGAATCGCGGTGACGGGAACCACCCTCGTGGACGCTGCCACCGCGCGAGCCACCGGAAAACGGAGTCCCGTCGGCATCCAGAGCAGCAATGATTACCGAGGCCGAAGCAGCATTAAGGTCAACAACGCAACACTCAATTTCGGAATTCACCTCGAACGGTGCTTTTGCGCCTTGCTTTAGCGGACCCATCTTGCTTCGCGGCATGAAACCGTCAAACTCGTCAAGCAATCTGACCACAGCCCCCTGAGGGGTAACTTTTTGGACAATGCCCTTGATGTTGGTTCCAACCGGAAGCTTTGACTCGATGTCGTTCCAAGGGTTGGGCTGGATTTGCTTGTACCCCAGCGCCATCTGATGCTTGTCCAGGTTCAGTTCAAGAATAACGACTTCGATTTCCTGGCCCACGGTGAGAACGTCAGACGGATGTTTAATACGACGTGTCCACGAAAGCTCCGACGCTCTAAGCAGTCCCTCTACACGGGATGCCACCTGAATGTATGCACCAAAATCAGTAATACGCCGCACAATACCTTTTACTACGGTACCAATCTTAAACACATCCGCAACGCTGGACCACGGATCTGCTTCGTGTTCTTTATGGCTGAGTGAAAGTTTTTTCTTTTCCTTGTCAACCTCCAAAACGGTCACCTTTATCTTGTCACCTTTCTTAACAACCTCATCAGCGGTTGCAATCCTGGTTTTCGACAACTGGGAAATGTGAATCAGACCTTCCACACCGCCAATATTAACAAAGGCACCGAACGGCACAACAGAGCTGACAACGGCATCATGAATGGAGCCGGGGACAATGGAATCCCACAGCTCATGGAGCAGAATGTCACGTCGGCTTACAACGGCTGTTATCAACCCATTCTCGTCATTCTGCAGGTCGTGAATTTTCACGCTGACCGACGAACCTACTGCCTCGTTGAGTTCAGCCTCGGTTGTGTTTTTCTTTGCCGAAAAGTGCGAAGCCGGGAGGAAAACGCGCAACCCTTCAAAGTCGCACCGGAGACCACCTTTTACGCGCTCAGCAATGGTAACACTGAATGCTTCGTTATTGTTTTTATACTCAGAAAGCTTAGCAAATGCGGCTTCACGTACTTTCTTCTCGTGCTCTTTACGCTCACGTTCTTCTTCACGACGTTTCTTTTCATCTTCCTGCATTTTTGCAAACTCTTCAGCAGAAAGCTGTCCCACAATCTGTGGTGTCGTGATTGTTGGTGTAGCCTGAATAATGGGCTTTGCCGCTGCTGCCGGGGTGGCAGGCGGTGCCGGAGCGGCCTGCGGCTGAGTGTCGGCAGTACTCCCGTCAACGGATTCAGCCGGGGTTTCGTCTGCTGCTGCGGGGCCATCAGCCGGTTGTGAAGAAGGTAAATCGGTTAAAACCGGAGCGACTCCCTCAACGGGGGATGTTGGCTCATTGTGTTCAGAAGCCTCGGTGTTGCCGAGGGCGTTGTTGGTGTCAGACATGTCGGAACCAGCAGTGAATAAACGATTAAAAGAAACGGTTAAACTTAACAGGACAGCGAAGTTAAGGGTAAAAACCCAGTCAACAACTATTGCAGGCAGAAAGTTACCGGAGCCCCTTCACTATTCGCTGCTTCGACTCTGACCGATGAATACCATTCCGTCTTGTAAAAACCCCCGTTTACCGTATCTTTGCAGGCTAAAACACAATCAACAATATAAAAACCCCTGCCGCACGATTTGTCGGGCGGCTGCGAAAGCAACCACAGGAGTAACCCATGGGAATCCGCCGGTCGTACGAAACGACCTATATCATCAATGCTGTGCTGGAGGATGCCGAAATTGAAGCAGTCATTCAGCGTGTTAATTCCTTTATCACCGACCAGGGTGGCAAAATCGTTGAAGAAAACCAGTGGGGCAGACGGCGTCTGGCCTATCCTATCGAGAAGAAGTACAATGGCTTCTATGTTCACTCTGTTTTTGAATTAGATGCCGACGTCCTTCCCCAGCTCGAACGTTACTTCAATCTGGAGGAAAGCATCATGCGCCACCTTACGATGCAGTTCGACAGCAAGCTGCATGAGTTCCGTAAAGTGCGAGCAGAAGCTCAGGCAGCCCGTGCTGCACAAATGGCTGAAGAAAGTAAGGCTGCATCCAACGGTTTTAAAAAATCTGATGAATTCGAGGATATCGAAATAGGAGAGGAATGATGAAAGTAATATTACGACAAAACGTTGAGACCCTGGGCGATATAGGTGACATTGTAACCGTTAAACCCGGCTATGCCCGGAATTTCCTCATCCCACGGCAACTGGCCTACGTAGCCACACCCGGAGCAATTAAGGCACTGGATACCGAAAAAGCACAGTATGCTGTTAAGATGGAGAAAACCAAAATGGCTGCCGAGCACATGGCTGCGCAGCTTGCTGAACTTCAGATTACCATACCAATGCAGGTTGGCGATGAAGGACGTCTGTTCGGCTCCGTTACGAATCAAATGATTGCACAGGAACTTGAACTGCGTGGTTTTAAAGTTGATCGCCGCAATGTGATGATTGAAGAACAAATTAAGACTCTGGGCATTTTTGAAGTTCATGTTAGACTTCATACCGAAATCATTGCTCCGCTTAAGGTTTGGGTTATTGCCCAGGACTAAATCATGCGCTTTGTTTTAGTAGGTGGATCAGGATACCTGGGCACCCTGCTGTCAGAACGATTTACTGCCGACGGACATCAGGTTGTTAACATTTCACGGAGCGGACAAGGCACCCGGACTGCTCAGGGCTTTACCTATGGTCACCTTCAGCCACAGTGCGAAGGGGCTGCTGCCGTTATCAATCTGGCCGGAAGCAACTTAGGCAGGGGGCGCTGGACGGCCGAGCGGAGACATGAGCATATTACCAGCAGGGTTGAATCTACAAAGCTCGTTGTTAACGCAATCTCACAATGTACGATTAAACCGGCTCTGATTAACGTCTCGGGAAGCCATTATTATGGCAACACTCTTGTGCCGACGAATGAAGCAATGGGGCATGGACAGTCTTTCCTGGCAAATCTTTGCGTACAGTGGGAAGCCGAGGCAATGAAGGCTAATGCCTTTACCCGTGTAGCCATCATGAGAGTTGGAATGATACTGGATTCCAGTTATGGTGCCCTGCCGGCAATGGCAAAAACGATGCGGCTGTTCCTGGGAGGTCCGATGGGAAAGGGTACGCAGTTCATTCCCTGGATCCATAAAACCGATGCTGTGGAAGCCTTTATGTGGGCGGCTACGAGTGATGCTTTTGGTCCCTACAATATTGCGGCTCCGCAGTCTGTTACGTTTAGGGAGTTTACCGCAACATTGGGTCGTGTACTGCACCGCCCTTCCTGGTTTCGGATTCCGGAGTTGCCGCTGCGAATGATGATAGGAAGAATGGCTGAGCTGATGGTTGAAGGACAGAATCTGGTTCCGATGCGGCTCAATAATCCGCACTTTTCATTTAGGTATCCGGCGCTGCAGGATGCTCTGACGAATCTCCTCGGTTCGTAAGCTTTCCATAAATTGCGTTTGGCAGGACAAGTGTAAAGCCCCTTACCAAGAATTATTATAAATGGAGTTACTGTGAATATCGAAGTGGTTATGCCCAAAATGGGTGAAAGCATACAGGAAGGAACAATACTTCGTTGGGTAAAGAACGTCGGCGATGTTGTAGAACGCGATGAGGTTCTACTCGAGATTAGCACCGACAAGGTAGATACCGAGGTGCCGTCGCCTGCTGCGGGTAAAATCATAGAGCTCCGTGCTAACGAAAACGACACTGTGGCTGTTGGAGCTGTTATTGCCGTGATTTCCTCCGATGCGAATGCCTCGGTATCTGCACCTGCGCCTGCACCTGCGCCTGCACCTGCGCCTGCACCAGTGCCAGCACCAGCACCAGCACCTACACCTACACCTACACCAGCACCAGCACCAGCACCAGCACCAGCACCAGCACCAGCACCAGCACCAGCACGTGCACCTGTAGCAACAGGCTCGCACGGTGGTACTGAGGTGGTTATGCCCAAGATGGGTGAAAGTATTCAGGAGGGAACAATACTCCGCTGGGTAAAAAAAGTTGGTGATACGGTGGAGCGCGATGAAGCTCTCCTGGAGATTAGTACTGATAAAGTTGATACCGAAGTACCGTCACCCGCTGCCGGTGTTCTGACAGAAATTTTATATAACGAGGGCGATGTTGTCGAGGTCGGAAAGGTAATTGCACGACTGGGCGGGGGCTCAGGAGCCACTGCGTCTGCACCGGCAGCAGCACCAGCATCGGCACCGGCAGCAGCATCTGCGCCTGCACCTGCACCTGCTCCGGTATCAGCTCCCGCTGCGGCAGCGCCATCGGTTGCTGCAATTGCTGCTGCTCCTACCTCGGTTCCCCGGATATCGGGAAACCGTTTCTACTCTCCGCTGGTGCGCAGTATAGCCAGTGTTGAAGGTGTTTCGGTACAGGAGCTTGACGCTTTAAGTGGTTCTGGTATCGAAGGGCGAGTAACCAAGGCAGATATTCTGGGATACATCGCGCAACGCGGAAGCGGAGCTGTACAGCCAGCACCCGCCGCACGTGTTAGTGCTGCACCGGCGGCACCGGCACCAGTTTCGGCTCAGGCAGGTGGAACGCGCGTTGTGTATGATGCCTTCCCAAGTATTGGCATTCCGGTAACGGATGATATTGATGTAGTGCCGATGGACAGGGTGCGTCAGCTTATCGCCGAACACATGGTCCGTTCAAAGCATACCTCACCGCACGTTACCAGTGTAGCCGAAGCCGATGTAACCGGCATCGTGAAACTTCGCAGCAAGGTACAAAGCAAATTCCTGGCAGCCGAAGGCTTCAAGCTTACATTCACGCCGTTCTTCGGTCTTGCAATTGTAGATGCCATTCGTGAGTTCCCCGGCATTAACGTGAGTGTTGATGGTAAGAATATCCTGCAGCACAAGAAGGTGCATCTTGGAATGGCAACAGCCTTGCCTGATGGTAATCTGATAGTGCCGGTTGTTAAGAATGCCGACGTTATGAATTTAACTGGCATGGCACGGGCAATGAGTGACCTTGCAGGACGTGCTCGCTCAAAGAAACTCTCGCCTGATGACATCTCGGGCGGAACCATTACGCTAACCAACGTTGGTGCCTTCGGATCACTGTTCGGAACACCGGTTATCAATCAGCCGCAAACAGCAATTATTGGTGTAGGTGCAATCACCAAACGTCCGGTTGTCCGCGAAGTTGACGGTGAAGACCTGATTGTAATCCGCAGCATGATGTACATCTCGATTACCTACGATCACCGTGTGATTGACGGCTCGCTGGCAACACAGGCCGTTGCTGCCATGGTGCGTTCGCTGGAACGCATGAATGAACAGAATATAACGATTTAACGTTCCAGAATGATGGTCACCGGGCCATCATTGATTAACGAAACTTCCATCATAGCCCCGAACATTCCGGTTGAAACCGGAAGGTAAGGGGCTTTGGTTTTAACACCCTCTACCAACGAAGTAAACATAATCAGCGCATGTTCGGGCGCTGCAGCCTGTGTAAAGGACGGACGTGTTCCTTTCTTTAATGTGCCGTATAAAGTAAACTGTGATACGAGCAGAATCTCGCCACCGGTATCAAGAATGCTTCTGTTCATTCGCCCTTCGTCATCGGCAAACACCCGCAGGCTTACCAGCTTTTCCGCCATCCATTCTGCTTCCGTCACAGTATCGGTGTGGGTAATTCCTGCCAAAACCAAAAGCCCCTTTCCGATTGAAGCAATTTGGCTTCCTTCAATTGTTACACCGGCCTGTACCACTCTTTGTACAATACAACGCATACGTTAAGCTACGACAGTCCCGCGTAATTTGGCAAGTTATAGGTGCAACTCATGAATGAATCAGGCATTCGAAACGGTATCTTTGCCGTATGGGAACAGAACTTGAGAACATTCTGGAAAAAGAATATCCGTGTTTGGATAAGGGATTTGTCCGCCTTATTGATGTAATGGGCAGCGATGACGCCATTGTACAGGCAGCTCGCGTTAGTTACGGGTCGGGAACAAAGAAGGTGCACGAAGACCGTGGTTTAATACGATACCTGCTGCGCCATCAGCATACTACACCATTCGAAATGGTGGAGTTTAAGTTTCACGTCAAACTTCCCATTTTTGTTGCACGTCAGTGGATCCGACACCGAACCGCGAATGTAAACGAATATAGTGGTCGGTATTCCGAGATGAAGGACGAGTTTTATGTTCCTGAACTTGACCAGATCCGTGCGCAGAGCACGATGAACAAACAGGGCAGGGAGTCAGAGCCGTTCCCGGAAGAAACAGCACGTGAAATCACACAGCAGATGCATGCACTGCAAACTGAAACCTATCGCCAGTATCAGCAGTTGCTGGATACAGGCCTGGCACGGGAAGTTGCGCGCATTAACCTTCCTGTTAGCAACTACACGGAATGGTACTGGAAAATTGATCTGCATAATTTGTTTCACTTTTTGCGCCTTCGGCTGGATAGTCATGCCCAGTACGAAATTCGGGTGTACTCGCAGGCAATTGCTGAAATTGTCCGACACATTGTTCCCGTAGCCTGGGAAGCATTCGAAGATTACGCGGTCCACTCAGTCCGCTTTTCACGTTTGGAAGTACAGGCACTCAAGCGGATGATCAATACCGATGCACTGTCTGACGAAGCATTGCAGGAAATTGGGCTGAAAGGGCGAGAATTGCATGAGTTTCGTGAAAAGATATCGGCATTATAGAACGGGGAGGTACGCTGCATTCTGTGTGCTCATCGTGGTGATACTGATGGGGTGTGAACGCAGTATTCCCAATCCCGATCCTGATGACACATTTGGTGTAATACCGGCACACTTCCCGGCAATGCCCGTACCTGCAGACAATCCGATTACGCGTGAAAAGGCGGAGCTTGGACGCAGACTGTTCTACGAAGGCCGCTTGTCGCTGGACGGCACCGTCCCGTGTGCGTCATGCCACCGTCTTGAAGCTTCGTTTACCGATGCGCCGTTCCAACTCAGTCGCGGCGTACGGAAGCAGCAGGGCATTCGCAATGCACCAACGCTGATCAATGTTGGGTATCGTAAGGTAATGTTCTGGGATGGTCGGGCTGCCACCCTTGAAGACCAGGCGATGGCCGCTTTTCTGAATCCGGAAGAAATGGCTGCCGATACCGTTGCGGTGGCATCACTGATGCGCTCTTCCGAGTACAGACCCGCCTGGGTATCAGCCTTTGGAGATACCGTGGTGACAATGCGCAGGGTAATGCAGGCAATTGCAACGTTCGAGCGTACCCTTGTGAGTGCCAACAGCCGGTACGACAAATTTGTTCTGGGCGATACAACGGCACTGTCTGCCGAAGAAAAAGCAGGGATGCAGTTGTTTTTTAGTGACCGTACCAAATGCTCGGAATGTCATAGCGGACCCGACCTGACCGACGACGACTACCACAGTATCGGACTGTTTCATCACTACTTTGATACAGGAAGATTTGAGGTTACTAAAAAAACTGAAGATGAGGGCCGGTTTAAAACACCAACGCTGCGGAACGTTGCTCTTACACCGCCATATATGGCCGGCGGAGACTACGAGAAAGGTGAGCTTTATACATTGGAACAGGCGATCGAGCGATATAACGACGGCGGTGTAAGTTTTGCGAATAAGGATCCCCGTATTATACCGCTGAATCTTACGGGCCAGGAGCAAAGTGCCCTGGTTGCATTTTTGAAAACACTGACCGATAGTACAATCTTCACCAACAGGTGGTTTGCAAAACCATAACGACTGGTGAATAGAATTCCTCTCAAGTACCCGGCTGCTGAACAATGCTACCCGTTTCCCTTGGTGGGCGTGGCTCCGACCTTCACGCAGGTACGGTGTCCTTCGGCACCACAGCAGTTCTTGAACTTTCGGCCGGGGTACACCGGACAAGGCTCGTTCCTGCCGTAAATGCGCGCTTCATTTCGAATGGTATTGGTAACGGCGGGTTGCTGGTCTGAAGCCGACCCGTTGTCTGCCGCGGCATACGGAGTAGCTGACGAGTGCGTAAACTGCAGCGGACGGCTTGCCGATATGGTTGAGCGAACCTTGGGAACATCAGCAGTCTGCTTCTTGGTTTGTGAGTCATCAGGCTGCTCCACGACTCGCGGGAAATATTTAAAGGCCACCTGAATGGTACCTTTATTTATTTCCTTGATCAAATCCATGAACGTATTGTAGGCTTCTGCCTTGTACTCAAGTAACGGATCTTTTTGTCCGTAAGCGCGGAGATAGATACCTTCCTTCAAGTCATCCATATCGCGCAGATGTTCACGCCACTGTTCATCAATTGTCGACAAGAATGCGTACCGTTCTAAGGCCACCATGAAGGTACTACCCAACGACTCTTCCTTTTGCCGATAAAATTCACTTGCTGTATCGTACGCGATACTAACAATGTTTTCTTTTGACTTCTTATCAAAATCATCTGCCGTAATCGGTGGATCAACAAGAAGCGACGAACGAAGCTCGTTAATAAATCCTGTGTGACTCTTTGCTTCGTAGTGTGTGTTGTACAGGTCAGAAATGTACTCCTGTACGTAACTCATGATCTCTGATTTCAGGCGGTCGCCCTGTAATGCATGTCTGCGTCTGTCATAAATCACTTCGCGCTGCTGGTTCATCACGTCATCGTATTCAAGCAGTCGTTTCCGTACCGCAAAGTTGTTGCCTTCAACCTTTTTCTGTGCGTTCTCCACTGTCTTTGTGATCAGGGGGCTTTGAATTGGCTCACCCTCGGGGACCTTGAACCGCGTCATAATCGAAGCGATACGCTCGCCCTGGAACAAGCGCATCAGGTCATCTTCAAGTGAGATGAAAAACTGAGAAATACCAGGGTCGCCCTGACGTCCGGCACGGCCACGAAGCTGCCGGTCGATACGGCGGCTGTCGTGCCGCTCTGTCCCGATAATAACCAGCCCGCCGGCCTCTTTTACGGAGGGCTCCAGCTTGATGTCGGTACCACGGCCGGCCATGTTGGTCGCGATGGTAACCGAGCCTCTGCGGCCTGCATGTGCCACAATTTCCGCTTCACGCTGGTGCTGTTTCGCATTCAGCACATTGTGCTGGATACCGGCACGCTTGAGCATTTTGCTCAGCAATTCCGACACTTCAACACTGGTGGTACCAACAAGGATGGCACGGTTAGCTTCAAGGTGGGTGCGGACAGCCTCGACAACGGCGTTGTATTTCTCGCGCTTTGTCCTGTAGATCAGATCGTCGAGATCTTTTCTGATAATGTGCTTATTGGTAGGGATCACCACGACGTCGAGTTTATAAATTTCCCAAAACTCCGCAGCTTCGGTTTCGGCAGTACCCGTCATGCCCGACAGCTTGCGGTACAACCTGAAATAGTTCTGAAGCGTAACAGTTGCAAACGTCTGGGTATCCTGTTCAACCACCACACCTTCCTTGGCTTCGATGGCCTGGTGCAAACCATCTGAATAACGCCTACCCTCCAGGATACGACCTGTAAATTCGTCAACAATTTTAATTTTACCATCCTGGACAACGTACTCATCATCACGCACGTACAGCGTGTATGCACGCAGAAGCTGGTTAATAATGTGAATACGTTCGGATCGTTCAGAAAACACCAGCAGCAGCTCGTTTCGTGTTTTTGCGCGATCTTCGGCTGAAAGACTGGTATTCCCCTCTAACTCGCTCATTTGCAGGGCAATATCAGGGATAACGAACATATTTACATCTTCCTGGGCATTAGCAAGGAGCTCTCGCCCCTTTTCCGAAATATCGATCGAGTGGTTACGCTCATCCACCGTAAAGAAAAGCTCATCGTCGATAATCGACATGCGGGTTCCCTGATCTTTCAGGTATTCCAGCTCGGTGTCGCGCATCAGTTTCATGGCATCGGGATCCTGAAGCATCTTGGTGAGCCTGCCATGTTTCGGGATTCCCCTGTATGCCCTTAGGAGATTAACACCTCCCTGCTCTCGGTCTTCTTTTTTCCCTGTAGCAAGGAGCTTTTCTGCTTCTGCAACAATTGTATTAATAAACCGGGTCTGCACTTCTACCAGTCTGCGCACCCTGGGTACCATGTCTACAAATGCTTTTTCGGTACTGCCGGAACTAACCGGACCGCTAATGATAAGCGGTGTCCGTGCTTCGTCAACCAGCACACTGTCAACTTCGTCAACAATCGCAAACCAGTGACTGCGCTGCACCATATCATCGGCAGTGGTGACCATGTTGTCGCGTAGGTAATCAAAGCCAAACTCATTGTTTGTTCCATAGGTGATATCAGCATTATATGCCGGCTTACGGGTTTGTGGCGGCATATTGCTTTGAATAACGTCGGTTTCAACGCCCAGCATTGTAAACAACGGTAGCATCCACTCGCGGTCGCGTCGGGCCAGGTAGTCGTTTACGGTAATCAGGTGAACTCCGCGTCCGGGTAGCGAGTTAAGGTATAAGGGCAGCGTGGCTACCAGCGTTTTCCCTTCACCTGTTGCCATTTCGGATATTTTGCCCTGGTGAAGGGCGATACCACCCATAAGCTGGACATCGTACGGCACCATGTCCCACGTAGTATCGTTACCAACAACCATGTAATGGGTACCCACCAGTCTTCTGCATGCTTCTTTTACCACAGCGTACGCTTCGGGCAGGATTTCATCCAGCGTCTGCTGGATTACCTCATGTTGCTCTTTCCCGTTTTGTTCCAGCTTGGCATGCAGATCTGTACGCTGTTCGTGTGACAGCACCGTATCGGTACGCAACTGTTCGCGTATTGACTCTTCTTCGCGAATCAAGGGGTCAACCGCTTCGTTGATTTTTTGCTTGAATTCAGTGGTTTTACTTTTAAGCTCGTCGTCTGTAAGGCTATGTAAATCCTGGAAGATGCGGTTGATTTCATCAACAATTGGCCGCATGGCCTTTACATCTTTATCCGATTTCGAACCAAACAGAGTCCGTAGTATGTTGCGCATGATTGTTGTGGGTATTCAATAAATATGGGCGAAATTACCCTAATTTGGTGCTTTATCAGCAAGCTAATGACGTGAAAACAAATCTGAACGTGTATAGTCCTGAACATTTACTTGAACAGGCAGCAACAGCACAAGATCACCTTGGATATAAAGTGCTTCATTTTTATGTGAATGCCGACGGCTCGCTGGCGCGGGAGGTCACCGAAACCATGGCAGTGTTTTACTATCTCCCGTCGGGCGGAACCTTGCGCGACTCAAGGCTGAACCTTGTGTTGTACAGCGCACGGTTCGATGCCCATAAAGGTTTCAGCAAGTCATGATTTACCTGGATCACAGTGCTACCACACCGGTTGACCCGCGTGTGACTGAGGCAATGCTACCGTGGTTTACTACTCATTTTGGGAACCCGTCAAGTATTCACGAGGTGGGGCGGACAGCGCGTGTTGCGGTTGACGAAGCCCGACAGGAGATAGCGCACGCCATTGGTGCACACCCCGCTGAGCTCATTTTTACCAGTGGGGGCACCGAGAGCAACAATGCCGTTATCCATGGTGCTATTGTGCGCTCACAGATCGCTCATTCGGTGTACTGCGGTGCTACGGAGCACCACGCCGTTCTTGATCCTGTTCATTGGATGATGGGGCAGGGGGCTCAGGCAGGCATCCTTCCGGTTACCGAATCCGGAGAACTGGTTTGGGATGAGGTGGCACTGCATAATGCACCCGATACCCTGCTGTCGGTCATGCACGTAAATAACGAAACCGGCTGTATCCATAATATCGCCAAGGTCCGCCAGCACGCTCCCGATGCAGTCATTCATACCGATGCAGTACAGTCACTCGGAAAACTGCCAATTGCGATGGCAGAACTCGGTGCCGACTTTGCATCGTTTTCAGCACACAAAATCAATGGTCCAAAGGGCATCGGTGCACTCTTCATTCGAAAAGGGATCGACTTTAAGGCATACCAGCAGGGGGGCGGTCAGGAGCGCAACCGACGGTCAGGTACCGAGGCCGTTGCCCTGATTGTTGGCTTTAGCCATGCAGTCCGCTATGCAATGAACGAGTTTGAACAGCGTACCGGAAAACTCCGGGAGCTCAACAGCCATCTTCGGGATCTGATCTCAGCAGTAATTCCGCAGGCCCGCATTAACAGCAGTTCGGCAGGTGCACCGCATATTGTGAACATCTCGTTTCCTGAAATGGATGCAACGCATGGCGAGTCACTTATTCAGATGATGGATATCCATGGTATTGCAGTTAGCAGTGGCAGTGCATGTGTGTCCGGAAGCCAGCAGCCCAGCCATGTTCTTCTTGCAATGGGGCGCAGCCGTAACGAAGCCTCGGCAACAGTACGCTTCTCACTTTCTCATCTGACAACTGTCCGCGAGCTTGATGATGCTGTTGCAATACTAAATCGGGTCATTCGTGATATGTGTGCAAACACATAATCATTTCACCGTTAATCTTCGAACCCTATGATTCGATCAGTAATAGGCATTGTTTCCTGTGTAATCCTAGCAGTATCGGTTGCTGCCGCATCTTCAATTCCCGGCGTGAAAGCCGGAAATCAGAAGTTTTCGCTCGACAACAAGGTTGGCAAAAACACCATTGAGTTTTTTAGTCAGGCACCATTAGAAGATATCCATGGAACGGCAAATGGCATTTCCGGGACGTTTACCCTTAACCCCGCTAATCTGGAAGCAACGACCGGACAGCTGAAGGTTGTTGTTACAAGTATGAAAACCGATATCAGCAAGCGCGATCAACATCTGTACAGCAACGTTTGGCTGGATGCTGCCACATACCCGGAAATTGTGTACACCGTTACAGGATTAACTAATGTGACGGTTATACAGGACAATGGTAAGAGCACTGTTAACGCCCAGGCTACCGGTACGTTTACCATGCACGGTGTAACAAAGCCCCTTTCAGCACAGATTACACTTACATACGTGCCCGAAAACGCTGCCACAAAGAAGAGGGCACCGGGAAACTTTATAATGATTACTGCAACCTTTAATGTCCGGCTGGCTGACTATAACGTCAAAGGCAAGGACGGCTCGATTGGTAGCAGCGTTGGTGAAACCATTGCGGTGACGGCAAAGCTTTTTGCGCGATCGTAATTCGCATGGTTCAGCATAACCATGTTTTTCCTTACTTTACGGCATCAACTATGAGTTAGGAAAAACAATGCAACGTTCATACACCGTTCTGTTTGCCATTTCACTGGTTTTCTTACTGTCAAACACTGATGTTTTCGCCTATCGCGATGGTATTATCGGAGTTTACAAACTGGGATGCGCCGGTGCTGGATGCCATGTTACCGGGCAGGGTACTCAGATTACGTTAACCGGTTCAACAACCGTGCTTGCACAATCGAATAATAATTTCACCATTCGGGTTGCGCACCAAACATTAAATGCCGCAGGTGTAAATCTGGCGGTAGAGCAGGACGGACAAACGGCAGGTGAGTTAACTGCCGGCGATGGGTTACAAGGACTTAATAACGAACTTACTCACGCAGCACCTGCCGGATTCCGGAATAAGGGTGCGAATTTTTCGTTTAGCTGGAGAGCGCCCGCCAATCACGGCATCTATACATTGTATGCGGCCGGTGCGGCAGTAAACTTGGATAATACCAGTGCAGGAGATGCGTTTACAACCTATAGCACTGACATTACCGTTAAAGGGGCTACGTTTACAAATCCGATGAGCGGAATGGCCTACTGTGGTGGTGAGGTATTAGTAATTCGTTGGACGCAAACCGCGGTTGGCGCGGTTCGCATCGAGATGTCGGATGATGATTTTGAGAATACCATTCTTGTTGAGCGATCGGTTGAAGCCAATTTGGGATCGTATTCCTATACACTTCCGGATAACGTTGATCCCAGCAATTCATACCAGCTTCGTCTTGTTGAAGTATCCACTTCTACAGAGGTAGGTCGGTCCCAGCAGTTTTCTATCAGCGACAAACCTGTGATCGTATCCCAGCCCCAGTCACAGGATGTGTGTGAGGGTCAGGCATTCGAGCTTGTTGCGGGTGTGATTGGAAAAGATCCCGTGTATCGGTGGAAGAAAAATGGTGACGATATTCCGGGTGCAACTCTTGGTGTTTACAATATCCCGTCATGCAACGAAGCTGATCAGGGCACATATACCTGCGTTATCACGTCATGCGGAGTACAACTGGAAACGACTCCTGCCGAAGTCACCATTAAACGCAAACCGCACGTGGTGCAGGCAACCACAGGTCCGATTGACACGTGTGAAGGGGCATCGGTATCGCTGCAGGTACAAGCCGATGGCAGCAGTCTGCGCTACCAGTGGTATAAAAATGGCGTGCTGATGCCGGAACAGGAAACATCCGTCCTTGAATTTCCATCCATCTCACTCTTTGATGATGCTAAATATTTTTGCATTGTCAGCGGTGCATGTGAACCGTCTGACACCTCCGACCCTGTCCAAATCACAGTCTTAAACGAACCTCAAATTACACTGCACCCGGCGAGTGCTGCCGTTACGGTAGGCGAACGGATTGATCTGATGGTAAATGCTTCCGGTAAGAAGCTACGCTATCAGTGGTATAAGAACGGAAAACCAATACCCGGTGCTACCGAAAAGCTATATTCAATTGCAAAAGCAACACAAGCCGACGCCGGAAAATACCACTGCGAAGTAAGCAACGTTTGCGATACCGTACAGTCACAACAATCCACCGTAACCA
Source organism: Ignavibacteria bacterium (assembly GCA_015709655.1). Taxonomy (NCBI): domain Bacteria; kingdom Pseudomonadati; phylum Ignavibacteriota; class Ignavibacteria; species Ignavibacteria bacterium. The sequence continues at coordinate 2,247,547 of CP054181.1, forward strand.
TCAATGGTGCGCCGGGGTCAGTGGCAGTTGCTGTTACCGAACTCAGTACCGGCGATATAGGGATCTGCACAGGTTACGAGGTTGAACTGGATGACGTGATTTCAAACATCGGGCAAAACAGTATCACCATTACGGCGGTTGAAACTACGCCATCAGCCGTGATTGAGGTTCAGGGATTACAGCTTCCGCACGTGTTAAACCCCGGTGAGTATGCGTCGATCAGCGTTGCCATTACACCTGCAACTCTTGGTAAGTTTAGTGGTACCATAACAATTGTTACAACCGATGGTACGGCAACAATCAATGTGAAAGGGGCTGTGGTTTCTGACCTGCAGTTTACCGCCGATACGCTGTATTTTGCCACGGGGGTTCCCGGGACTGAACGCACGGCGCAAACCTTTCCACTGGAGTGTGACAGTGCCACCGTTCTGACTGTTGACCTGGGTGGCAGCGGCAAGAGTTCTTTCGAGATTGCAGGTGCGTTCCAGCTCCCACAGACACTGAAAATGGGTGATGTATTTACAGTTCAGGTCCGTACAACATCAGAAACCAATGCAACAGCATTTTTAGTTGTATCCAGCACTGCCGGAGCCGATACTGTGTACCTTACTCGCGGAGAAGTAAACTCGGTTACAGACGAACTGTATCTTGCGGGAATCACCATGGCTCCCAACCCAATGAGCTCGGAGGTAACCTTTATGCTACCTGAGGATACTCCAACACGGATTAGCATTTACGATGTGTTGGGCCGGCTCTGTACATCGCTTGCCGGAACTGGTGTTGTGCGCTGGGATGGGCTCGCTTTGAATGGAAAGCCTGTCCCGAACGGATTATATCTGGTAAATCTTGAATATCAAGGGAAGGCAGGTCTATTAAAGTTGATTAAGAGATAGTATCTTCACTTCATCCGTTCCGGGACCGAAGCACATACTTCAGCCTATGGTTGGATGGTACAAGACAGAGAAAACAATCAGGTTGTGGTGAACCAGGTATTTACAGTCCGCATATTTGACTCAATAATGAATAAACAATACGTAAGTTCATCGGACTTATATATTGATCATCCCGACTTTCTTTACAAACAAGGCATGTAGGCACGCTGTTTAACGAATCAGAGTATCTCGTTGAAAATGGTTGTCAGCATAAGGCTGGATTGAGTTTCGTTGAAGCTTATCGCAACAATGTGCTGTTGGCACACCATGCGATGGAAGAAAAAAAGACGATTTCTGATTGTCACGCCTTGGAGTTAAGCATTGCGGGTCCCAACGCTATTGCAGGAGGTGAATTATGACACAACATATTTCATAATGTGTGTCTGACGGGCTCTGCAGGGGGATCTATAGCTCTATCAGGCTGATATCGTGCGGAAGTATCGGTTAGTTCGCTTATTGGACAAGTGTTTTCCTTTAATGAACCTGTACGCAGGCTTGTACGGGTCCGTCCGACGCTAAATATGTCAGGCTGTTGTTAGGACTATGCCAGTTTCCTAGTTGAAAATCGAGAGACTATAGCTTTGGGTTGATTGTTTTGGATTCTGTTGTTTATTTCGTTTACAATCGCTCGTTGCAACATAAGCAATTTTATATAGTTGTGTACTCATCGCCATGATTGTTCTGCGTCGAGGAGAACGAGAGCTGACCACCGTAATCGCTGATCGCCGGTGGTCCATCGTGTAACGTGCCGGGTACGACGTGCCATAACAGAGTTTGCCGATTCGATCACGTTCGTTGTACCGAACGAGCCTCCGAAGACAGATCGCATGCCGAGTCGTGTCAGGGTCAGTACGTCTTCGATGCCCTCCTTGAGTGATGCAGCAGCGGCGGGATTACTCTTCTGCAGTCGTGCTGTGAGCTCATCAGCCACAGCGCGCGCTTGTTTGTCGTCATCACAGGAAAACAGTTGTTTGAGGAGCCTACGCCATTCTGGACGTGCGTTCTCCGGCAGATGGTCAAGCACATTGCGCAACTTGTGCAATTGGCAGCGCTGAATGACGGCATATTCGCCAAAGACCTCTTCGATCGCCTTTCGAAGGCCTAGCCCGCCATCGATCACAAACAACAGGCCGTCATCGAAGCAGAAACCACGGCTGATCATCTCGCGAAACATGGTCGTGATCACACCGGCGTTCTCTGTCGTACATTGGGTTAGCCCCAGCGATACTTCTCCCCGGCTTCAGTTACGCCAATAACCGAGACGATGTTCTGACCCTGTATGCACTTGCCGTCAATGAAGACAGCCACATAGGTTGACTCGTCAAGGCGACGCTGAAGAAACTCTTCCAGGATCGCGGCGCTGTGCTCAACGAAGAGCTCAGAAACCCGACTCTTTGAGAGTCCAAATGAATCCATCAATGCTTCGGTAACCAGCTCCAGATTACGGCTGCCGAGTCCACGAAACAACGACTCGATCACGTAGGGCGGTGGCTCCGCGGCCTGGCGCATTTCATGGTAGATCTGTGACGAAAACGTCTTCCCGGTTTCGGCATCATACACCCTGGGTACTGCCACCGGCAGCTTCTGTCCTCCTACGGCAAGACTGCCAGGATTACGTCCCCAGCGGCTGTACCGGCCCTCGTGAGGCTTGTCATGGCTATGGCACTCCCCGGCTAGGTGCGTCACCTCCCGTTCCATCAACTGAAAGCCAACATGTCTGCTCAGCTCCAGATGATGTAACACAAGCGCAGCTACTTCGTTGCCTGCCAACTCCGCTAGTGTGTCGATAGCAGCATTATGATCTGGATGCGTATGCTTGGACCGCATGGGGCTCCTTTGTTTGGTGTTTGGTTGTTTAGTTTCTCCAAATTACCAACCACAAAGCGAGCCTTTTTTATTTCAACTAACTTCCGGACATCGTCCCTGATCAGAAATGCTATCGCATGATATAGTAAATTATGTCTATTAAACACCACATTATCTCCTTAAAAAGGCATAGTAAGTTAAATGTAGGCCATATCTAGGCCATGCACCAGCTCTGACCCCTGGTGCAGTGTCTGAATCAGGATTCATAGAATTCAAGGATATTCAGGATTATTACTACGCTATGCTGTTGCAGCTCATCGGGAGACCACGTGGCGTAGGAGCGACCACGTGGGGTCGCCCCTACGGCCCCCTCCCCGGCCTCTCCCCCCGGCCCCCTCCCCAAACCCCTTCGGGCTTTAGGGAGGGGGTGGAGTGGTCCCATAAAAATGGACACATTAGGGTAGGTGTTTTTGGTTACGAAAGTAGTTGTTTTCAAAGTCAACGGGGGTTGTATATCCAAGTGTTGAATGCAGTCGTCTGCGATTATAAATGTTCTCGATGTAGTGTGCTGCCTGACGCTTCAGGTGCTCGAGATCGACGAAGTTGATGTCGTTGAATTCTTCGGTCTTGAGCGTGGCAAAAGGATTCTACTGGTGCGTTGTCCCAGCAGTTTCCCTTGCGGCTCATGCTCTGCGTTGCTTTACAGTAGTCAGTCAGAAACTGGCGATAGCCTGCCGCAGCATACTGCGAACCGCGATCACTATGAATGAGCATGCCGGTGGCATAAGAACGGTTCTTCCAGGCCTTCCAGAGTGCCGTGATGGTGAGCTGTTGCGTGATCGTCTCTGACAGATGCCAGCCAATGATGCGACGCGAGAACAAATCCATCACCACCGCCAAGTAACATAGCCAGCGTTGGTCTGTACATAGGTGATGTCGGCAGCCCAGACGGTGTTCGGTTTCGTGACGGTAAAGTTGCGATTGAGCCGATTGTCGGCCACCGGGTGCTGATGTTGCGAGTCGGTAGTTTGCACCAACGCACGCCTGGGCGTGCGCTTGACACGGATGCCGTCTTCCGCATCAGCCGGCGCATTTTGTGACGGCCTGCCCAAGGTTGCCTCGCCGCAGTTCCTTGTACATCCGGCGGCTGCCGAAGGTATGGTTGGACTTCTCATCAATCTCGCGCATGGCACGCACCAGCTTGCGCTCATCGTCACTAAGCTGAGGTTCAGGTCGCTTTAACCAGGCATAGTAGCCGCTGGCACTCACCTGCAGCACATGGCACTGCAGGCGCACCGGCCAACAGTGCCGGTGGTTGTTGATAAACATGTATTTCAGTCCCTTCCGGCGGAGCGGCAAAGATCGACATCGCTTTTTAAAATGGCCAGTTCCATTTCTGCACGCTCAGCGCGCTTACGCAAGGCTCGTACTTCGGCGGCAAGCTCGTCAGGTGTCTTCTGCCCGGCAGCTGCTGCAGCTCCAAGCGTACGCTTCCAGTACGATAGTCGCTTGACGTCGATGCCAAGCTCACGGGCCACTGAGGCCAGCGTACGTCCCGCAGCTACCATCTCCAGGGCGCGACGTTTAAATGCTTCATCATAAATGCGAGGTGGATGTTTCATTGCTCTTTCCTTAGATTTTTGGAAAATTACACCTTCCCCGTAGTGTCCACTTTTTCAGGACCACTCCAGGGGAGCCAGATTTATCAGATGTATGCAACGTACTGGACGTCGGGACGCACGGCCGTGCACCCGAAATAAACAGACACATCTGTTTATATCGTTTCTTATCGTTTTATTGCGTTTTATATGGTGTTTCGTACTGGCCCCCACGTGGGGTCGCCCCTACGGCTCATGGTATTGTTTATAATGGTTTGTAGGGGCGGCCACATGGGGTCGCCCCTACGATTACGCGGTATGTTCAATGTTTATTCGTGCGGGCGACCACGTAGGGTCGCCCCTACGGGTGCCCACATTACGGTTTAATACAGCCGTTCTACACGACCGAGGCACGCCAACATTCCAAGCAGACGGACTACGGCCCTCCGGGCCCCACCCCCACCTCCACCACCATCTCGCTTCACCACTTACCACTACAACCCGGCCCGTCGGCCGTGGTGTGCAGCCTACGTAAAACACCTTAGGAATTCCGGAGCAATTGTTGTGATAGAGAGTATGTCAATGACAGTGAAGTGTGACCACGTTCGTACAGTTTCGTATCGGGTTTTATAATGTTTCGTGTGGGCGACGACATGGGGTCGTTCATACGGGGTTTCATACCCACATTACGGTTTTACACAAACCTTATGCACAGCCGAACCACGTCATAAATCCCGAGAGGGCGGACTACGGCCCTCCGGGCCCCACCCCCACCTCCACCACCATTTCGCTTCACCACTTACCACTACAGCCCGGCCCGTCGGCTGTGGTGTGCAGCCTACGTAAAGAACTCTATAAATTCCAATGCGACCACATTTAGTAATATGTATCGAAGCGCGTTGCTACTGTGACACCATACGGTATTCTCCTTCCTGATTTATGCACTAACCTTTTCTCTCCGTCACATTCCTACCCCATTCACGCACTATCTACCAGCAATTGCATCCGGATGTACTAATTCTCACCAGAGGTCGGCGTAGCTGACTGATTCAGAAAAGGTGTGTTGCGACCTGGCAAGGGCTTGCCGCCGAAGTACGGGCCTTGCGTAAGCGCGCTGAGCGTGCAGAAATGGAACTGGCCATTTTAAAAAAAGCGATGTCGATCTTTGCCGCTCCGCCGGGAAGGGACTGAAATACATGTTTATCACCAACCACCGGCACTGTTGGCCGGTGCGCCTGCAGTGCCATGTGCTGCAGGTGAGTGCCAGCGGCTACTATGCCTGGTTAAAGCGACCTGAACCTCAGCTTAGTGACGATGAGCGCAAGCTGGTGCGTGCCATGCGCGAGATTGATGAGAAGTCCAACCATACCTTCGGCAGCCGCCGGATGTACAAGGAACTGCGGCGAGGCAACCTTGTGGCAGGCCGTCACAAAATGTGCCGGCTGATGCGGGAAGACGGCATCCGTGTCAAGCGCACGCCCAGGCGTGCATGCGTGCAGACCACGGATTCGCAGCATCAGCACCCGGTGGCCGACAACCGGCTCAATCGCAACTTTACCGTCAAGGCACCGAACACCGTCTGGGCTGCCGACATCACCATTGTGCCGACCAACGGTGGCTATGTGTACTTGGCGGTGGTGATGGATTTGTTCTCGCGTCGCATCATTGGCTGGCATCTGTCAGAGACGATCACGCAACAGCTCACCATCACGGCACTCTGGAAGGCCTGGAAGAACCGTTCTTATGCCACCGGCATGCTCATTCATAGTGATCGCGGTTCGCAGTATGCTGCCACTGGCTACCGCCAGTTTCTGACTGACTACTGCAAAGCAACGCAGAGCATGAGCCGCAAGGGAAACTGCTGGGACAACGCACCACTAGAATCCTTTTTTGCCACGCTCAAGACCGAAGAATTCAACGACATCAACTTCGTCGATCTCGAGCACGTCCAGCGTCAGGCTGCACACTACATCGAGAATATCTACAATCGCAGACGACTGCATTCAACACTTGAATATTCTACTCCCGTTGACTTTGAAAACAACGACGTTCGTAATCAAAAACACCTACACTAATGTGTCCATTTTTGTAGGACCACACCACTGGCCATTTGGGTACCGCGTAGGATAAAATGACAACACCCATCTGCCCTTGGACAGATGGGTGTTGTTGATGTCTGTGGTGTTCCTTAGGGGAAGATGCCCAGAAGCTCGTATGACTGACCAATTCTGCTGAGCGAATGTACAAAGGCTGCTGTTCGCATGTCATGTTGCATCCGCTTGTCGCCGCGCAGAGTTTCCATGATGTTATGATATGCATTTATCATACTGTCTTCCAGACCTGAGTTAACCAGGTCCTCTTCGTCGGCACCGCGGGCAATTAGTTTGCGTTCGGCCAAAGTGAGGTCTTTGCCGGTAAGTCGTTCAATGGTTTCTACCAGACGGAGGTTGCTGCCTTCCTCAAAACGTTTGTCGAGTCGGCCAAACCTGACGTGCGAGATGTTTTTTAACCATTCAAAGTAACTCACCACTACACCACCGGCGTTTACAAACATATCCGGCATAACATAGATGCCCTTCTTCAGCAAAATTTCGTCGGCTACTGATGTAACCGGTCCATTTGCAGCCTCAACAACCATCTTTGCTTTAATGTTAGGAGCATTTTCTTTGTAAATCTGATTTTCGAGTGCAGCGGGAATCAGGATGTCGCATGGATATTCCAGAACACTATTCCCGTTCTTAATGGTTTTTGCACCATGGAATCCGGTAATTGAGCCAGTATTCCTGCGGTGAGCGGCAAGTTCTTCAACATCAATTCCTTTGTCGTTGACAACTGCACCGTCGTACTCAATAATCCCAATAATGGTACCACCGCCTTCTTGCACGAACTTGGCGGTGTGGTATCCCACATTGCCAAATCCCTGGACGATAATACGCTTACCTTCAAGGCCCACCGACATTTTTAAATGCTTCATCAGCTTCGGATCGTTTACGGCTTCGCGCAGAGAAAAGAAAACGCCCCGACCGGTGGCTGCAGTTCTACCGCGTACGCCACCCTGGCCAACGGGTTTCCCTGTAACGCAGCCAAGCGCATTAATATCATCCTTACTGAATGTTTGATATGTATCCGCAATCCAGGCCATTTCACGCTGACTGCTGCCGTAGTCCGGTGCGGGAACGTCAACCGAGGGGCCGATAAAATTTTTCTTAATCAGTTCAACGGTATAGCGCCGTGTAATGCGCTCCAACTCCTCTACGGTATAGTTCTTGGGGTTGATCTTTATGCCCCCCTTGCCACCACCAAACGGTACGTCAACAACAGAGCACTTATAGGTCATCAGTGCCGAAAGAGCTTCAACTTCTTCCTGATTTACAGCCTGATCATAGCGGATACCGCCCTTACAGGGCATTCTGTGGTGACTATGCTCGGCACGCCATGCTTCGATAACCTGAACGTCGCCCTTGACGCGTACCGGAAACCGTACATAATAGACAGAGTTGCACACCTTGATCTGGTTAAGGATACCCTGAGGAATATTCAGGTACCTCACCGCCTTATCAAAATAGTGGTTCACCGAGTCAAGAAAAGGCTGCGAGCCAAGTGGTATTGCGTTACCGGCAGATGCTCCCTTCTTGGATTTGGAGACTTTAGCCATGGATACAATCCTAAAAAAAATTATAAAATATAATGAACGGTTTCCGTATAGGGTTACAGATTCCCTCTGCGTTCCTGTTCGCGTTCTATACTTTCGAATAAGGCTTTAAAGTTACCCTTGCCGAATGACCGGGCACCTTTCCGCTGAATGACTTCGTAGAACAACGTTGGACGATCACCAACGGGCTTGGTGAAAATCTGGAGCAGGTAGCCTTCGTCATCACGGTCAACCAGGATGTTCAGACGGCGGATGTCGGCAAGATCTTCTTCGATACTGCCAACACGGTCCAGCAGGTCTTCGTAATACGTGTCGGGTACGGTAAGAAATTCAACGCCGCGCCGACGCAGTTCGCCAACGGTATGGATAATGTCGTTCGTGGCAACAGCAATATGCTGGACACCGGGTCCATGGTAAAATTCGAGGTATTCATCTATCTGACTTTTCTTCTTACCTTTTGCCGGCTCGTTAATCGGGAATTTGATGTAGCCGTTCCCGTTGGTCATTACCTTGCTCATGAGCGCGGTGTACTCAGTTGAAATATCGTTGTCATCGAATGTCTTCAGCAGTTTAAAGCCCATGACATCTTCGTAAAAGGCAACCCACTCGTTCATTTTACCCAGTTCCACGTTGCCTACACAGTGATCTACGTACAACAGGCCAACAGGTTCGGTTACGTAGTCGTCGGAAACCGGGCTATATCCCGGCATAAAAACACCACTATAATTCTTGCGTTCAACAAAGGTGTGAACTGTTTCACCATAGGTGTGAATGCCCGCAACAACTACTTCGCCGTGTTCATCTTTTAATATGGTTGGTTCCATAGCACTCTTTGCACCGCGACGCGTAGTTTCTTCCCAGGCTTTCTTTGCGTCGTCAACCCATAGTGCCAGAATCTTCACGCCATCACCATGCAGTTTAATATGATCACTGACCGGATGATCCGGATGCATCGGGGTGGTGATGATAAGCCTGATTTTACCTTGCTGCAGCACGTATGAAGCACGGTCACGGACACCGGTTTCGGGTCCGGCATAAGCAATAAGTTTAAATCCAAAAGCGGTCCGGTAGAAGTATGTTGTCTGCTTTGCATTACCAACATAGAATTCAATGAAGTCGGTTCCGTTGATGGGCAGGAATTCCTGATCTGTGATGGTTTGAGTTTCTGTTTCAGGTGTCACGGTGTCCTCCGGAGATTTTATCGTACAAATTGTTCGGTGTGTGATGTTAGAAATTCTTCCAGTTGCTCGTTTTGTTCGTCAGTGCCCAGTGTAATACGTACTGCGGTCGGGATTCCGAATCCTGTCAGCGGTCGTGAAATGAACCCCGCCCGGAGCAGTGTCATGTAAAACTGCTGTGCCCGGTCTGTATCGTGTAAATCAATAAAAACAAAATTGGTAATGCTTTCTGATGTTGTGTAGCCCGACGTCCGTAACGCCCCGAGTAACCTGTTCATGCCGCGCTGAGCACATGCAACGGTTTTTTGTACATGGCCGGTATCGGATAACGCGGCCACTGCGGCAGCACAGCCAATTCCATTCGGGTCAAACGGAAGGCAGGTTTTCAGCAACCACTGCATCAGCTCGGGATTGCCCAGAGCGTATCCAACGCGGAACGCAGCCAAACCATATGCCTTCGAGAATGTTCGGAGTGAAATCACATTGGGGTGCGTTGCATACAAGCCCTGCGGATAGGTATCCGGAGCCATTGCCACGGCATACTCATGGTAGGCTTCGTCCAACACCACAACCACGCTGTCAGGCACCCGTTCGAGCAACCAGTGTAATTTGTCGGTCGTAATGTAGGTGCCGGTCGGATTATTCGGGTTAGGGATGTAGATAATTTTTGTTGACGGCGTAATTGCCGCGGCAAGGCGCTCTACATCGAACCGATAGCCCCCTCCCAAATCCACATAATCAGGCTGACTGCCAACGGTGCGCACGGCAATACCAAAACTCACAAACCCACCCCGGCTGGAAAGAGCAGTCTCGCCGGGAAGAAGCAGGGTACGCATAAGCTGGTGGATGATGGCATCGCTGCCATTGTTCACAACGATACCCTCAAGCGGATGGTTGTGATACGTGGCAAGAGCCATACGTAAACCAAGACCACCATCGCCGTAGCGGTGCGATTGCTCCAGCGCATGCCGTGCCGCATCCAGAGCAAACGAAGAAGCGCCAAACGGATTCTCGTTTGACGCTAGTTTAACGACGTGAGTTAAACCGTACTGCTTTCGAATTTCTTCCGCACTGGTACCCGGTGTGTATGTGCCAACCTGCCGAAGGTGCTCGGGGATTGAAATCATAACTGCAAAACTACGAATTACCTCTTCTCTCTAATTTCGTTGTATGCTACCTACCATTGCAATCGTTTTTACGGGTGGAACCATTGCCTCGACACTTGACGAAGGGTTCGGTGGCGTGGTGCCAAGTTTAACGGGCGGACAAATCCTGGCCCATGTTCCAGGTCTGGATGCCGTTGCCACCGTTATTGCCCATGAATACGGTGCTTACCCGGGTCCGCACATTACCCCGCAGCACATGCTTGAAATTTCGAAGGTGGTAGGGGGCTATGCCACACGCAGCGATATTAGCGGCATCATTGTTACCCATGGAACCGATACGCTCGAAGAAACTGCCTACTTTTTGGACTGTACGGTAAACACCCATAAACCCGTTGTGGTGATCGGTGCAATGCGCAATTCGTCGGAACCGGACTGGGATGGACCCCGCAATATCCGTGATGCAGTTCTGGTATGTGGCAATCCCACGGCATGCGAGAAGGGCGTGATGGTGGTGCTCGGCGGCGAGGTACTTGCTGCATCGGAAGCAACAAAGGCCGACACTGAAGATGTAAATACATTTGCAAGTATGAACTTCGGACCGCTTGGCAGGGTAATGAACAACCAGGTTCTTATGCATCGCTCACCGCTGCACCGGGACCATTTTTCAGTAGATCACCTTCCTGAATTTGTGCCGTTGTTAAAGTGCTATGCGGGAATGGACCGGTGGTTTATTGATGAAGCCGTGCGCCATGGTGCCCGCGGCATCGTGATTGAAGCCTTTGGTGTGGGCAATGTTACTCCCTTGGTAGCTCAGGCACTTACCGATGCTGTAGCGCAGGGAATACCGGTGGTTCTGGTGTCACGCTGTCCAATCGGCCGGGTGGAACACGTGTACGCATACGAAGGTGCCGGGAAGCAATTATATCGGAAAGGTGTGATTTTTGCCGATTACTTAAACGGACCCAAGGCACGTATCAAGCTCATGTGTGCCCTTGCCGCCAACAAAACAATGAACCAAATTCGGGAGAGTTTCGAGTGGGTAAACAGGATGGAGAGTGCTGACTAATGCGCTGTACCGTGGCAACGATCGATGCAGATGCACTTCGGTGGAATCTTAGCATCATTAAAAAAAAGGCCGGCCCCGCAACGGTGTGCGCAATGGTAAAGGCTAATGCCTATGGGCATGACATCGTTACCGTAGCACGTATCCTTCAGGCCGAAGGCGTTACCTGGTTTGGCGTTGCCTTTGCCGACGAAGCAATTGTTCTGCGCAACAACGGGATTACCGGTTCGATTATTCTGCTTACGCCTCATGAACCACACGAAGTTGAAACCGTTCTGGATTATCGTCTTGTGCCGGTGATCTGCAGCGTTCAGCAAGCACGCCTACTTGCCGAGAAAGCGTCTGAACGCGGAGTTACCGCGTCAGCCCATCTGTACGTAGATACCGGAATGCATCGTGACGGGATAGGCGTACACGAGGCCTTTCATGCTCTGACGGAGATAGATGGGTTCAAGGGGCTTAGGGTTGATGGTGTTTGTATGCACTTTGCCACGGCTGATGTATTGCATCATCCGTTTATTCAGGAGCAGGAAAGTAAGTTTATTGAATTGTTAAAAAAAGTAGCCGATCATGGACGAACCTTCACCTATGTGCATGCTTCCAATACGGGAGCACTCTGGCAACATGCCGGAAACATGGGTACCATGGTCCGAACCGGCATGTCGATGTACGGCTATGCCCAGCCTTCCGATCCTGCTGCCCATCTGAAACCCGTGATGTCGCTACGGAGCAGGGTGATTGGTATTCGCCGAATCTGGCCGGGTGATTCTGTGAGCTACGGACAACGGTTTATTTCTACCACCGAAACAACGATCTGTACGGTACCCATCGGTTATGGCGACGGGTACATGCGTTGCCTGACCGGCAAGGCATGGTGCCTTATCCGCGGTGAGAAGTATCCGGTTGTTGGAACTGTGTGTATGGATGAAATTATGGTTGACGTGGGGAATGCCAAGGTTACCGTAGGTGACGAAGTGGTGTTAATCGGAACACAGGCTAATGCAAGTGGGAAGGTGCAAAGTATCGACGCTACCGATGTAGCGGAATGGGCAGGCACCATACCGTACGAAATCACTACCGCAGTAAGTGCAAGAGTGCCCAGACTGCTGGTTTATGACGGAAAGGGGCTGTAACGTGCTTAATGTTCGGTTAGACAATTTTGAAGGACCTTTAGACCTGCTCCTGTTTTTTATAAAACGGGATGAATTGGATATCTACGATATACCGATCGCCTCAATAACGTCCGAATTCCTGGAATATGTTCGGGTGATCGAGATGCTTGACTTAGACCTTGCCGGTGAGTTCGTTGTTATGGCAAGTATGCTGGTGCAGATCAAGGCTCAAATGCTTTTACCGAAGGACGAACGTGTTGGCGGTGATGACTCGCTGATTGATGATACCGACCCACGCGCAGAACTCGTGCGCCGTCTGCTCGAGTACAAGCGTTTTAAGGAAGCATCCGAACAACTGGGTACACAGGCCGACCAGCAGCGCCATATCCTGTACCGCCAGGTGTTCGAAGCCGAGGCAATTCATGCAGCCGAGAGCGGAAGCTATCGTAATGCTACACTTTTTGATCTTCTTAAAGCGCTAAAGAAGGCAATTGATCGGGCACCCGATAACACCACTACCCATGTTGTTGAACGGTATCCAATTACAGTTGAAGAAAAAGCTGAAGAAATTGTCCACCTGCTGCGGTCCCGCCCCAGCGTGCGTTTCTTTGAACTTGTAGGGAACCTAACGGTGCAGCATATTGTGGTAACGTTCCTGGCACTGTTAGAACTTGCAAAAAATCATCGGATACGCGTTCAGCAGGATGAACAATTCGACGATATCGTCATTGTTCAGCGCTCCGATTCTCATGATCAGGAGTCAGAAACAACAACAGAAACGGAAGAAGTATCATCATGACAGAAATCGAAAATTCGGGTTCGCCTGAGCCCCTTTCAGTTCCATATTTCTTTACTTTGGAACGCTATGATCAGCGCAGAGCGCTTGAGTCACTGATTTTTGCCAGCGAAGAACCGCTGACACAAAAACTGATGTATAAAATCCTGGTGCTGGAAGATCCCACACAGGAGGAATCGCCCGGACAGCAGCAGCTGCCACTTGATGGTGAGGCGGAAAAGCAGGCCACGCCGGAGCGTGTTCCGTTTGAGGTACCAAGGGACTATTTTGATGAAATTATAAATGAAATTAACGATGAATTAGAGATGGGTGACCGGCCTTTCAGAGTGGTCCGTATTGCAGGTGGCTATCAGTTTGCCACCACACCACAGCACGGACAGTTAGTGCAGCGATTGTTAAAAGCGCGTAATAAGAAACGTCTTACACAGGCAGCACTGGAAACTCTTGCCATCATCGCCTACCGTCAGCCCCTTACCAAGAGTGAGGTCGATGCCGTCCGCGGCGTTAACAGCGGTGAAGTTGTGAACTCGCTCGTCGAACGCGGTTTTGTTGATATGGTAGGACGCAGCGAAGCAATTGGGAAACCAATTCTGTACGGCACCACCGAAGAATTCCTGCGATTGTTTGGCTTAAACTCACTCTCGGACCTGCCCAAACTGCGCGAAATAGATGAGTTGTTGAAAACCGCTACCAGTATAGTAGAGGCCGATGACACAATTTCACTAATCCCTGACCATCGCCTTCTGCGCCGCCAACTGGCCGACCTGCTTGAGCAGGGGCGGACACAGCCATTAGAACCCGGTTCGGAAGAAACTCCTGAAGTCCCGACAGATCCTACAGAGTAATTGGTAATTTTCCGGTTTTATTATTATAATTTTTGGGGTCTATACGAAAAAAAAAGAAATAGTGGACCAAAACAATTCCGATATCCACCACCGCAGGTCTTTACGATTCAAAGGGTACGATTATACACACGAAGGCTTATACTTTATTACCATTTGTACTCAGGATAGGAAATGTCTGTTTGGCAGGGTGGTGAACAGCAAAATGAAATAGAACGATGCTGGTAAAATAGCCAATCAATGTTGGTTAAACATTCCCAACCATTTTCCGGATGTGGTTCTACACGAATATGTGGTCATGCCCAATCATATTCACGGAATCATTGAAAAAACCGGATCAAAAACCGTTGGGTCGAAAAACTTTTCGCTCCTACCGTCGCGTCCGAATGGTACATCAAAAACCATAGGTTCAATCGTACGCGGATTTAAAAATGGTGTTACAAAATGGATGCGGCAAAACACAAATATTTATGATGTGTGGCAACGTATTTATTATGAGCATATCATCCGCGATGAACAGTCGTACGATCGTATTGCAGAATACATCAAAAACAACCCTGCCAATTGGCGGGATGATGAATTCCATACGTAGGGGCGAAAAATTTTTTGCCCCAAAACATTACGCCCGATGAAATGATGACGGACAAAACCGGTGCGAAAAATACCGGATCAAAAACCGTAGGGGCGAAAAATTTTTCGCCCCAAACATATCGACCCAAAACATTACGCCCAATGAAATGAAATCGGTGCGAAAAAAATCGGACCAAACTAGGGGCGAAAAATTTTTCGTCCCTACTACTATTTCTACTCAGGTATTGGAAAATCAGAAAAATAGTTGTATTATGGCACGCAACTGTTGTTCATTCTTTTGAGGAGACTTGTTATGAACTCTCTCTCTCTCTCTCTCTCTCTCTCTCTCTCTCTGAGACCCTTACGTGCCAGCGATGGCTCAGGATTGTTGCAAGAATTGTAGTGCTGTTGTTTATGGTGCCTGCAATAAGTATTGGTGTTTGGGGGCAAACCCACACCCCAATCTATCCGGGAGTGCTGGGGGAGCCGGTTAACTATTGGTGTGCCTGGCCTCCTCCCACAGATGGTTGTGAAGATCCGGATTTTCCGTTTTCACCGGCACCGTTTCGGAGTTACCGCAGAGAGTTATGGGTGCCTGTTTCTCAAAATCCGCCTTGTTATTTTAGGGTAATAGTTTACGGCAATAAGCGGTGTGCTGACTTTGAGCTGCTTGATATAGCTTGGATGAATGATTTCATGCCACCTGGGTGCATGACAAGTCAGCAGCTGCATCAACAGTACCAGCAGGGAGACCTGGTCGATAAAATTCAAAGAGAATTGTATAGGCTTTTTGCACTGGAAGGGGAAAACCATCTGACGAAACCGCAAGCGATTCCCTTTTGTCCCGAGAAGCTGACTTATAGAACAGCCGTTGAATCACCTTGCAGAAAGCTGGTTGTGTACTGGATTAATTCGAACAATTTTGTAGATCCGGGATCGATGTCGGGATATATTAGAATTGAGTACGATCCCACAAAGCCGTGGTCGTGGTACGAAGCGCAAAAGCCCAATCCCACAGCGTATGCTCAAATGGTGATGGAACGATGCAACATAAGCGGTTGCTGTATGAGATATGTGTATGTCTGTAGAACCGGTGACAGTGAACATGAAATAATTGTTACTGCCAGTGAACAGATTGGAGATCCATTTAGCTGCTGGCGGCCACCATACGATGAGAATTGTAAGGTAATTTGGTGTAATGAGTATCAATAATCATCAATGCAACTTGAAAGGTGTTTTATGAAAAGCCAAGGTACTTTCTGCTTAGTTGTATGCATTTTATTGATGACAGTAGTTGTGATTAATACGCCAGCTCAAATGCTTGAGCGCATAACCGGCTACTCGTTTACCGGTGACTGGTATCAAACTACACCAATATCCGATAATGAATACATTATTGCTGCCGGCTATGCGAGGCTTATTCGGTGGAACGTAGATGACCGAACCTTCACCAAGTTGCCAGAAATACCGTGTATGGCACTGACATCGTTTGCTGCCTATGGCGACTCATGGTATCTAGGAACCTGGAACGGAACCTTGCTTATTTCTACGAACCAGGGTGTAAGCTGGGAGGAACTTTATACGTTTGATACAGGAATGATGGGAGTATGGGTGTTTCACGCAACCGGCCAAAAGGTGTACGGTTTGGTTGGTGATGCCGTGTTTATCTATGATACACAAACAAAGAAAGTAAGCGTGGTACTTCAGGATCAGCCGGGCAGATATACGTGTCTTGATGTGCATGGTCAGGTACTTACCGTTGCGGGAATGACCGGAAAGGTTGTACAAAGCCATGATGATGGTGCTACGTGGGAAGTCCTGCAGTCTGACAGTGCGAACAGGATATCAGCAATCTGCAGGGTTGACGATACAACCATTGTTTTTGGCGGCAGTGCTACCCGGATGTGGACTTCGTATGATAACGGCCGCAGCATGACCTACCACACGGTTCTAAGTTCGATGTATTATAATGAAAATGATATTCCAAATATAGAGCATAGTAAAATACTCAGCATCGTGTACACCGGTGGTAGGCTGATGGCTGTTGGCCAGATGGCAAAGCTCATGGACTTGCCACACCGTTATGGTTTGTACGTTTCAACGAGCCAGGGGCAGAATTGGGAGATGAAAACGCTACTGGAAACCCCGCAGGAGCTTCCGGTGCGGTTTCAGATTGCTAATGCAATACTACCACGATCAGACGGATCGGTTTACGTCGTAGAGCCGGCTTTTGACGAAGATGGTACTGTTCGAATTACCAGGATTTCGATTAATTATAAAGCAAACACTGATACACTGTTCTTTAATCTGAACGTCATGGATCCGAATCCGGTGCCAAATAGTAAAAATCTGCCCTATATTGGCAGGTATTTGTTGACAACGGATGGAACTCTGTATCGCCTTGTAATTGTTATAACTGTTTTAGATGACAAGTCCGATAATTACAGTAAAAATGAGTATCTGAATATAATCCAAAAAAGTACCGATCGGGGTGTGACATGGATAACTACCGGTGAATTAACAACAGATCTGCGGATTAACTCATGGTATATTGGCGACGGTAATATATACGTGTATTTGGCTTCTGGAGGTGAGTCACCTCCTTATCTGGCAGTTTCTACCGACGGCGGTTTGACGTTTACTATCTCCAAACCGGTCACGAGTTTATTGAGTAAAATAGTGGGTGATGTGCATGGCCGGCAGACGATTGGGTACTCAGGCTATAGTAACGACACTGTCGGCTCGGTAATCCAATCAGGGTTGCTGTTTGATGTGCAAAAAGACGGAACATGTACCCGTATCGAACTGCCGAAGCTTGCAGAAAAATTATCGGTCAGTGAGCCTGTGATATACAAAGACTCTCTATACCTAGCAGTATGCGAGTTTGATGAGGATGGTAGGGTTGCTCACGCTTGGATACTCTCAAGTTCGCTTCCTGTTTCCGACTGGAAGGTACACCTGATCCCATTTGGGTTTGATAATTTACAACCGTTTGTCAGAGTATCTTTATGGACTGTAACGGATAGGCATATCTATCTAAAATCGGGTCAGCTTCATGTGGCAGATTTCGATGCTGAATCCGGAACGGTGACGGAACAGAATGTCATGCCTGAAGTTGATCTTACAGATCCCTGGAATCAGGCTGTGCAACTGTCGAACTTTGTAGCATTTGACGATTATTTGTTTTTTACGATAGGTCAGACAATAAAGGTACGTTCAAGGTATGAAACCCAATGGCATTCTATTTCCCGCTGTTACGGTCCCGAGTCCGGTTTTTATATAAACATCTTTCAATTGGATTCGGTAACCTGGTTTGTTGCACGTCCCGATGCACTGTACCACCTACATCTTGATGCTCCCGCTACATCGGTATCCGAGTACCCGCAGCAGGAGAGTGATGTTCGCAGCATCGTAATTCAGCGCGATCAGCCGCTGCAGCTTGATAATGCTACGATTACAGCGGTACTTTATACAAACACCGGTGAAGCAGTGGCTACGATACCGGTAGTGAACGGGGTACCGTATGAGGTGCCGGTGTCACAGTTTGCACCAGGCGTGTACTACCTTGTTGAGAAAACACCGCAACAGCCCCGGCTGACAAAGGTTATGGTTACGCCGTAGTAATGTCCAGCTCAAGATTGTCGTAAGCAAGGGCTACGCCCACAGGGAGCCTCGCCGATGTTTCGGTGTGCAGTACCTGGTGTGCGATATGCGTGAGGTAGGTTTGGCCTGGCTGTAGTTGCTCAATAATGTGGAGTGACTCCGGTATTGAAAAATGCGTAGGGTGTTTCTTCCAGCGTAACCCGTCCAATATCAGCGTGTCCAAGCCCCTTAACAGTTCCATTGAAGAGGATGGAATGTTGTTGGTGTCGGTACAGTAAGCAAGGTTACCAATACGGTATCCGTTCACATTCATCGATCCATGTAGCAATGGTATAGGGGTTATTGGAATATCGCCGATGGTGAAGGGGGCTTGGGTAATGGTGTTCAGATGGACGTTCGGCGTGGAGGCGCCGGTGGGCTGCACTAAGCCAAACGCGTAGGGAAAGGTTGACCGGATAACGGCAAGCGTTTCGTTGGTACCGTACACTTCCACAGGGCTGCCGGAGCGGAACGAGTACGGGCGCAGGTCATCGAACCCACCGATATGATCGTAATGATGGTGGGTATAAACAACACCGTGGATATCCAGTACGGTATGAGTGAGCATCTGCTGCCTGAAGTCCGACGATGTATCAATCACAACTGTCGTTGTGTTAGAGCGTATTAACAGCGATGTTCGCAGTCTTTTATCATGAGGATCGGTGCTCAGACATGTATCGCATGTGCACGACACCGTTGGCACACCGGTACTGGTACCGCTTCCAAGGATAACGGCCTTCATTACACGTGACGTTCTGCATGGTATGAGCTGCGGACGAGCGGCCCGCTTTCAACATAACCAAAGCCCATTTCCAACCCGATTTCCTTGTACTTACGGAACTCATCGGGGTGAACATACCGGTCAACCGATGTGTGGTTCTTGGTTGGCTGCAGGTACTGTCCCAGGGTTAAAACATCTACGCCAATTTGAACAATATCTTCCATCGTGCGGACAACCTCGTCGAAGGTTTCACCCAGACCAAGCATGATCCCGGTTTTCGTACGAAGGCCGGCTTTTTTACTTTCGGCCAGAACATTCAGTGACCAATCGTAGCGAGCCTGCGGACGCACGTACTTGTACAGGCGGGGAACGGTTTCGGTATTATGTCCCATGATATCGGGCATTGTCCGAAACACTCTGTGCATATTATCAAGATTGTTCTTAAAATCAGGAATCAGCAGCTCTATTGTGGTTTTCGGCGCCAGTGCCCTGATAGCACGAACCGTGTCGGCCCAGATTTCAGAACCGCCGTCCTTTAAATCGTCACGGTTCACGCTGGTAACCACGGCATGCTGAAGTTTCATTGCAACAACCGCCTCTGCAACGCGGCGTGGCTCGTCAAGGTCAACCGGCAAAGGCCGTCCGGTACGCACAGCACAGAACGAACACGATCGCGTGCAGGTATCGCCGTGAATCATGAACGTAGCAGTACCTGCATTCCAGCATTCGGTAATGTTTGGGCAGCGTGCTTCTTCACACACCGTATGCAGGGCTTTAGAGCGCATCATTCCCTTTACGCGGGCGTAGTCTTCGCCACCGGGGGCTTTTACTTTAAGCCATTCCGGACGTCGGGGAGCGGGGACAGTTGTTTCAGTTGTCTGGTTACTCATGGTAATGGTTTCAATAAGGCCGGATACAGTTTTTTAGCCATATCGGGCACGACATCAAGGACAGTTTCCGGCGTTTTATAAAGATTTTTAGCTTGGTATTCAGGATCTGCCATCTTAAACTCAACATCGTACACGTATGCATTCATGAGTACACGTCCGCCACGACGGAAGAAATTACCCTGAACCACCTTGTCGGCCTTTAATTTTGCTACAGCGCGCCACACATCGCTTTCAAACTGGACATTGGTAGGGTCCAGGTTGAACTCGCTGGTTACCAGGTCAACAGAATCCTGCGGAATCATCACGAAGGCAGTTTGTGCGGGATCGGTATTGACCAGCATACGTCGGAGCGAATCGGCAAGATCGAACGACCATACATTCAGGCTCACTTCGCCGTCCATATTGCGGAAGGGGAGCACTACCACTCTGGTTTGAGCAACAGCGGGGAGCAGAAAACCTGCAGTGATACCAGCAAGGAGTGTCCACCAGATTGTTTTATTCATGATTCCACCTATTCATAATGCGATACTGAGTTACAAACGTTTTTGTAGTTCACCAAGCAGATCTTCAAGGTGCTTCAGCAGGACCTGAGCCCCTTCCCAGTCTCCGGATTTACAGCATTCAATAATATCTTTTCCGAGTGGGGCAAGATGGGTAAAACCAAACTGTGCAAAAGAGCCTTTAATGGTGTGACCCAGGCGATACAACGCTTCCGGATCGGATTTGGTTACGAATAACGAGTGAGCATCGTGTAAATCCGACAGCCATTGCTGGGTAAACAGTGGCAACAGGTCAGCCAGTACCGGGTCAGTAGGCAGTGTATCGGGAAGGCGATATGGAACAGATGATGGGTTTGACATGGGAAGACTCCTGTAAGCCGAATTCTGTCTGCTTCACCGTAGTGAAGGAGGCAGCCATTTATCTGGGACTGCCGTTGCCGGCAGCCTCGAGCGATCTACCCGGAATGTTGCCGTGAGGCGGTGTTGGACGTCACCTGTGCCGAAGCACACACATGCCTGCTTGATCTTGCTCCGCACGGGGTTTGCCGAGCCGGATGGTCGCCCATCCGCTGGTGGGCTCTTACCCCACCATTTCACCCTTACCCGCCGGGGCGGGCGGTATCTTTCTGTTGCACTTTCCGTCGGCTTTGCTGTTCCCAGCATTACCGCCTTTCTGTTAGGAAGCGTGCTGTCCAACGGAGTTCGGACTTTCCTCATGGCGTGTTGCGCCACGCGGCTGCCCGTTGTCCCCCCGTGTCAAACCAATCATCCATTCTCTTCTTCAAATGCTGTTTCAACTTCGGTGATAACATCTTCGGTGACCAAAATACGACCGCAGTTCTCACAGGTGTACATTTTGTCGTGATTATGTTTCATTTCCATTATGCGCTGGCTTGGTATTGCCGAGAAGCAGCCGCTGCACGAATCGCGTCGGATCGAAACAATTGCTTCGTGATGAAACGTCCGAATCCGCTCGTATTCGGCTTCGAGTGAGTCATCGATCGCAGCAATTGTCTGTAACCGCTGACTTATAAACTTCTTTAGTTCTTCGCCTGTATCGCCTTGCATTACTTCTAGCTCTTTCCGTTTATCGTCGAGCGCCTGTTGAGCTGTGTTGACCTCGGCCTGCTGAGCATCGCGTGTGGCGTGCAGATTCTCGTCGGTAACACCAATCGTTCGCAGTTTTTCTTCAAGCTCAGCACGCTCGTTCTTGATGAACTCGATTTGCTTGGTAATAGCGTCGAACTCCTTGTTGTTGCGCACCTTGAACTGCTGACTTGAAAGTTTTGTTTCCTTATCGTTGAGCTCCAGGATGGTCACATGACCTGTTCCGTTAAGATGCTCAATCTCCTTAATCTTTTCAACTGTTTCAGACAAGGCGTTCAGTTTTTGTTCAAGAACGTCCTCCAACTGTTTTACTTGTACCGGAAGGTCGCCTAACTCTTCTCGTAATTCGTCAAGGTGCTGGTCGATTAGCGAGAGGCGGAAAAGGAGTTTAATTTGGTCGTTCATAGACATCCTGATTACTGTTGAAAAGCGTTTGTAGTTAAGGACTGTAATACTGTACAGGGTTTGTGATAATCTGAGAAGTGTGAAATCTGATGTGGGGACATAGTGACTGAAGCTCAGAGGTCAGAGCATGAGGCACAAATTGTTCCATTTCAAAATGCCCAGGGTCGATGATGGCTATTTGGTCTTTAGCAGCCATAAACGAATGATATTTAACATCTGCGGTGATGAATACGTCGGCACCGGCAGCCACTGCGTCACCGTAATACGAGAAACCTGAGCCCCCTACCATTGCCACAGTATGGATATGGTCGCGGCTGCCGGCAGAAAACCGTACCGGATTGCCACAAACGGTAGCCACAGTATGCACGAAATCCATCAACGGTACCGGCTGGCGTGTCTGTGCAACGATACCCATATTCTCCTGTGGCGCAGCACGAAGAACCCGCATCTGCAATAAGCCCAGCTTACTGCAGAGGAGGGCATTGGTTCCCTGCGGATACACGTCGAATGCAGTATGAACGCAGATCAGTGATAGATCTGCCCTAATCAGCTTTGATACCAGCCTGCCCGTTCTGTCGGATAACGCAATGCGGTGCAGTGGACTGTACACCAACGGATGGTAACTAACGATAGTATCAACTCCCAGCGCCTCGGCTTCTTCTATCACCGCATCAGTTACATCGAGTGTAACCATGACCTCCAAAACGTTGTTTCGGGTATTCTCTACCTGGAGTCCCACCGGGTCGCCGCTAACGGCTACGTGTAATGGGAGTACTGACTCAATTGTGCTTAGGAATGAATGCACCTGCATCGGACAGCAAATTTACGGAACTGAATGGTGTTCATGCGCAATGCGTGGCTGAAACCAGCGTAATTTTGTTTCAATGAAAATCATGAGTGCAGTTTTGCATTGGTCGGTATCACCACGGATGTGGGGGCTGCTGATGTGCATGGTGTTTGTTGTTTGCTGTCAGGTAACGCTGCAGGCACAGAAAACCGGTGAGCAGCCTCCACCTGATGACAGCGTTATCGTCTTCAGTCCTGCACTGCCTCTGCTCACTGACGAAGCGGCCGCAAAAGCAGCCATCGTTCATACGGGTGGTTTTAACCTTTTGTTTTCGCAGTCAGGATGGGGGGCAGGGGGCTTTTACTCATACAGGCTGGGCGACAACAGCTCGATTGTTGTGAGTGTGGATATCAGCGGACGCCGCAATACAGATGAGTTCGAGAATGCGTGGCTGGGTCCAATACCAGTTGTAGCCGAAAAAGTAAACCGGCTGTTTATGATACCGGCCACCATCGGCTTTCAGTATCGCCTGTTTGCCGACGACTTGCAGGACTCGTTCCGTCCGTTTGTTATGGCCGGGTTTACACCCACGCTGATCCTGCAATCTCCATACATCAGGGACGGAATTTACTATGAGTTTTTTCAGTCGTTTGGGTATGCCAGGACGTATCTGCGCTGGGGCGGTGTATTTGGAGTTGGCTCGATGTTTGGGAATATAGCCGAAGGGTCTGTAGTGGGATTTACCGCCCGCTACTACACCATACCCTTTGGAGGCGACGGATTGGAAAGTATGCGTGATTTCCCGATAACAAACTTTGGCGGTGTTTTTTTAACGCTTAGTGCCGGGTGGACATGGTAAGTAACATTCTGCGGAAACGCATCATGGTTCTGGACGGAGCCATGGGAACCATGATTCAGCCCCTTGCCCTCACCGAAGAAGACTTCCGTGGGAAGCGGTTTCAAGACCATCCTATGGTGGTAAAAGGCAATAATGACCTCCTGGCATTAACCCAGCCCCAGGCACTGCGCAATATCCATGAAGCGTATCTCAAGGCCGGCAGCGACATTATTGAAACCAACACCTTCTCGTCAACCCGTATTGCACAGGCGGACTATGGGCTGGCGGACATTGCATACGAGTTAAACGTGGAATCGGCTCGCATTGCCAGGGATCTTGCCCGGCAGTACACAGCCCTGAACCCGGATAAACCCCGGTTTGTGGCGGGTGCGATAGGGCCAACAAACAGGATGCTCTCCATATCGCCGTCGGTAACCGATCCCGGGCTTCGCTCGATAACATTTACGGAACTTAAAGATGCCTTTGCCGAGCAGGTTAGGGGACTGTTAGATGGTGGTGTTGACGTACTGCTTGTTGAAACGGTTTACGATACCTTGAACGCAAAGGCTGCGTTAAAAGCTATTGCCGAGGTATTCACGTCACGCGGGAGTTCAGTACCCGTCATGGTCTCAGGTACGATTACAGACCAAAGCGGACGAACGCTCTCCGGGCAAACCCCCGAGGCATTCTGGATAAGTATTGCCCATGCCCGTAACCTGCTGAGCGTTGGTCTGAACTGCGCCCTGGGCACTGCCATGATGCGTCCGTACATCGCTGAGCTTAGTGCCGCATCCACGGTTTATACTTCGCTGTATCCCAATGCCGGCCTGCCCAATGCCATGGGTGGATACGACGAAACGCCCGACTTCATGGCCGAAAACGTTCGTGAATACGCACAGGCAGGGTATGTGAACATCGTTGGGGGATGCTGTGGCACAACACCCGACCACATTGCAGCGATTGCAGAAGCTGTCCGCACCCTACCGCCGCGTGCCATTCCTACCGTTCCCAAGCGCTTGCGCATGAGCGGCCTTGAGCCGTTAGAGGTACGTCCCGACAGCAATTTTATTAACGTAGGAGAACGCACCAACGTATCGGGCTCGCGTGCCTTTGCTGCCTTGATCCGTACAGAGAAATACGAAGAAGCCGTTACCGTTGCACGTCAGCAAGTTGAGAACGGAGCCCAAATCATTGACGTTAATATGGATGAAGGGCTTCTGGATGCCGAAGAAGCAATGACGAAGTACCTGCTGCTGGTGGCTGCCGAGCCCGACGTTGCCCGTGTTCCCGTCATGATTGACTCTTCGCGCTGGGAAGTGCTGGAGAAGGGGCTTGGGTGCATTCAGGGAAAATGCATTGTTAACTCGATATCACTCAAGGACGGTGAAGATGAATTTATACGCCGGGCGCAGATCTGCAGGGACATGGGTGCAGCCGTCATCGTCATGTGTTTTGACGAAGCCGGCCAGGCCGATACCGTGGCACGGCGGGTTGAAATCGCCGAACGCAGTTATCGCATCCTCACCGACCGGCTGAACTTCCCGCCTGAAGACATCATCATTGACCCCAACGTCCTCACCATTGGCACCGGCATGGCCGAGCATGACAACTATGCCATTGATTTTTTTAAGGCGGTAAAGCTCATTAAAGATACCCTGCCGTCGGTGTCAGTTAGCGGTGGAATCAGTAACGTATCGTTTTCGTTCCGTGGAAACGAACCCGTCCGCCGTGCCATTCATGCCTCATTCCTGTATCACGCCATTCAGGCCGGCCTTGATATGGGCATCGTCAATGCAGGACAGTTAGACGTGTACAGCGAAGTTGATCCCGACCTGATGCAGCATGTGGAAGACCTGGTTTGGAACAAAAGGCCGGATGCCACAGAGCGGCTGCTTCAGTTGGCAGAAGCCTATAAGAAAACACAGACCACGGCTGCAACCCAGGATGCAGCATGGCGCAGTCAGCCCGTACGCGACCGCATAGTGCATGCATTGGTAAAAGGCATTACCGACTACATTGAGCAAGATTCCGAAGAAGCCCGAACCAGCCTCCCCTCGGCCCTTGCCGTTATCGAGGGTCCGCTAATGGACGGCATGAACGTTGTCGGCGACCTGTTCGGTGCCGGTAAAATGTTCCTGCCCCAGGTTGTGAAAAGCGCCCGGGTCATGAAGAAAGCAGTGGCCTACCTTACCCCGTTTATCGAAGCCGAAAAAAAGGAAGGGGGCTTACGCCAGGCCGGCAAGATTGTGCTTGCCACCGTTAAAGGCGACGTTCATGATATCGGCAAGAACATCGTAGGCGTTGTGTTAGGGTGTAACGGCTTTAGCGTTACCGACCTGGGCGTCATGGTCCCAGCCGAGAAAATTATCGATGCCGCTGTTGAGACCCAGGCTGATGCCATCGGTGTTTCAGGCCTGATTACGCCATCGCTCGACGAAATGATTCACGTAGCCACCGAAATGGAACGTCGGGGAATAACTGTACCCCTCCTTATTGGCGGCGCCACAACCTCGCGCACCCACACCGCCGTTAAAATCGAACCCCACTATTCGGGTCCAACTGCACATATTCTTGACGCCTCCCGGGCCGTCCCGGTGTTAACCTCCTTGCTAAACCACGACATGCGTGGACAATTTGCACAGACACTCCGCCAGGAATATGCGGCCGTTCGGGAACAGTATTCCAGAAAAAACAAGTCCCACAAACTGGTCCCCCTGCAGCAGGCACGCCAGAGCCCCTTTCCCACCCCAGTTAAACCGGCCCCGCCACCAAGGCTACCGGGCATCCATCAGTATAACGACATCGACATCGGACAGGTACGAACGTTTATTGACTGGACCCCCTTCTTTTTGTCGTGGGAGCTTCGGGGCAAGTTTCCTGCCATTCTCAGTGACCCTGAAAAGGGAGCCGAGGCCACAGCATTGTTCAATGACGCCCAGGCAATTCTTGATGAAATCGAAGCCAAACGGCTGCTAACTTTGCGTGCTGTATGTGGCATCTTCCCGTGTTGGCGAACCCAGGATGATGTAGAAGTCGAAGGTTACACCCTGAACTTCCTGCGTCAGCAAACCCTTCGGGCTACAGGAACACCCTACCTTTCTTTGGCTGACTTTATTGCTCCCGGCAGTGATCATATCGGAGCCTTTGTTGTAACTGCCGGACACGGAGTGCAGGAGCTTGTTACCATGTACACTGCCGAAAACGACGATTACAAGGCCATCATGGTAAAAGCCATGGCTGACAGGCTTGCTGAAGCTACCGCTGAGTGGCTCCATCACCGTGTCCGGACTGACCTCTGGGGTTATGCGCGGGAGGAAGCCCTTACGAATGAACAACTTATTGCCGAAGCATACACAGGCATACGGCCGGCCCCCGGATATCCCGCATGTCCTGACCACACCGAAAAGCACAAACTCTTTGCTCTTCTCGGAGCACAGCAGCGAACCGGCGTTGAACTCTCGGAATCTCTGGTGATGATGCCTGCCGCCAGCGTTTGCGGCTATTACATCGCCTCAGAGCATGCCCGCTATTTTGGAATCAGTCAAATTGGAGAAGATCAGCTGGAGGATTATGCCCGACGGAAAAACATGGACATCAGCGAAATACGCCGCTGGCTATCGCAACTGCTGGTATAACCTCATGAATCACCACTGCAGGTTAGCAGTAACTGTACCCTCCTCAAACACACAAACCCCGGATAACCAGTTAAGGAATACCGTACGTGACCCAACCACCCATCCGAATCTGTATCATGGGCAGCGGAGCAGGAACCACCGCCCAAGCCATCATGAGCGCAATAGCAGGTGTTCACTATGCCGCAATTGTGCTGATCCTGACAAACACAAGCAAGGCCGGAATCTGTTCTGTTGCCAGTGCTGCCGGAATTCCTTGTGTTGTGGTGGATCCGGCTGATGGAGCGACCATTGTCCGCGAAATGCGAAATCATGGCGTTGACCTGGTTGTTTTGGCGGGATATCTGAAATTATTGCCGGCGGACGTTATTGCTGCAATGGACGGCAGGGTAGTGAATACCCACCCCGCACTACTACCGCGGTATGGAGGTGCAGGTATGTACGGAAAACATGTGCACCGTGCCGTTGCACATGCCGGGGATACTGAAAGCGGTGTCACCCTTCACTGGGTTACCGCCCGGTATGACGAAGGAGCAGTAATCGCGCAGGCTCGGGTTGCCCTGAAACCCGGAATGAGTCCCGAATCAATCGAACAAACCGTCAGACAAACCGAAAAAGAATGGTTGCCCGTCGCAATTCTGGAGCTGGCTCAATCGTTGTGGAAAAAAAGGAATTTGCTAAATTAGTCCTTGCGTAACCTTTTACAACAACGATTGTTAATGACTGTAGAGTACATCAAAAAAAAAACTTGTCGGTTTTTTTTGATTATGTGCTTCAAATTAGTCATTTTGAGAAATTATTATGCCCAGTAGGTTGGGTGTAATATGTAAAAAATTGAAAACCAATTTAATTGTTATTCATTGTTTCATTCCGAGGTCTTCATGAACCGACGAATTCTACTTCTTGTTTTTGCTGCAGGATTACTAAGCGCAACCGCACTTGTAACCGCCGGCGGAACTGACGGAGAGAACGTACAACGGAGGAGTGGCGCCAGCGTGCCTGTTGACTCTTATCCGCTTCCATTCACCAAGGGTGGACCGAACGCCCGCACCAATCCTGCGATCTCCACAGGATACTACTTTGTTGATTCGGATGACGAAGCGCCAGACTTCTGGCGGCCGGATCCTACCCAGTTTGTAGACACGCTTACCGAGTCTGCAACCTGGCGCAGAATCGTTACTGGCCCAAACCAGTTCCCGGACGGATATTGGACAGACCCCACGCAGAATACATACGGCGGGTTTGCCTATTTCCGTAATCCCGGGCAGGCCACTGACTCTACCGACGACGCGGTAGCCGGACCGATCTCCATCGGGTTCCCGTTTTATTTTAACGGAGTCCGGTACGACTCGATCTATATCTCCACGAACGGCCTTCTTGCTCTTACGAACAGAAGGTATTTCTACGAGTATGATCAGAACGGTTATCCTGTCAATAAAACTGCATTGGAAGTAGCACCCGGTGTATTCTCTGCCTACGATCCGGCATCTGATGACCTTCGTACACGTTCCGGTGACGGACAGAACGATAACACTGCCGATAACTGGGGTTATGAATATGTTGCAATGGGTGGCTCGGTGGCATCGCCAACACGTGGTATTCGTACCCGTACCAACACCCAACTGGACGAAGGGAGCCTGGTTAACTCTAACGCATGGACCACTGTTGGCGGACAGTTTGTTCGCCCGGCTCTTATTGCGCCGTGCTGGGATGACATGCAGGTTTCGGTTTATAACTCTGAGCTCAGCTCTGTTGACGATTTTGGTCGCGTGTACTTTAAGCGCTCACCATCAAACGACAAGTTCACTGTTTACTACGTAAATCTTACCCCAATCCGTACCAAGGTTGCATCGGTTGGCGGCGGTCCGGTCTATACCGTAACCTTTGAACCTGACAACCGTCCCGGTCAAGGTGAGCACTACAGCTTTAATGTGCAGATTACGCTTGACAGGAATGATAGTTCGGTTCGGGTGCAATATGAACGATTCTTTGGTATCGCACCGCGTGGAGCTCTTCAACAGTATCCCGCAACTGTATGGCTGCGTTGTAACTCTACGTTTGGTGTTACAGGCCCGTCACGACGGCTGAACTGGTCCGGCTTCCCGTCTTCAATGCCGGCCTCAACACTGCTTGACTACAATGCACCAAAGTACACGCAATTCACTGAATACTGGTTTGATGACCGTAAGCCTGGATGCGGAACCTGCGGTGTACGTGCAACGTCAACAAAGAATGACTTAAACACAACACCCAAGGACTACCTTGCTGTTAAATTCAAGCAATGGAAGAACATCCTTCGTGTAATCCAGGTCTATTATCGTACACACCCGCTGAACGGAAACTCTCCGCTCGACTTCTCGGTTGAAATTCCATCCGACAAAGCCAACAACTACGAAATTCTGGCTGGTGAATCACGTTTGGGTATCATACAGCCGGTTGCAGTTGTTCAGAACCTGACCAACGACATTCAGGGTCCGCAGGGCGTTAACTACGTAAAACAGGGCATTAATTTCAAGGTTCGCTTCCGAATCATCAATGAAGCAACTGGTGAAATTGTTTACAACACGTCCAAGGCTGTTACAAATTCGGCACTGATGGATCCTGACCTGTCGAACATTTCACTGTGCGATATCAACGGTAAAGAGGTCCCCTACACAGCAAAGCACTTTGTAAAGCCGTACGAATTCGTACGTGTTACCTTCCCTCCATTTGAACCCAACCCGTTTATCGATGCTCAAATTGGTCGGATGTTCACCAGCGTTGTTGCCGAGCCACGAGACTCAAACAACATTCTGCTTGGCGATGAATGGCCGTTCGACGATACCACCGGTATTCGTTTGTTCTCGATGCGCCGCCTGAATGGTTTTAATGATGACGTTACGGAATTCCACATCGTTGGCGGTGCTCCAATGCCGTCTGTGTTGAAGTGGGTAAATATTGAATCGGACGTTGTTGACGGTGATGAAGTAACCAACAATCCGCCGCCGCCACGTGGAACCTATACTGCTGCCAATTCTGCAATCTTCTCGCTGAAGTCACCGGTAATCAGAATGAACCGGATGACGCTTGGTAACAACGATATCCCTAACCTGGGTCAGTTTGGCGGTGACCAGTTACGGTCATTCCCAATTAACCTTGCAAACCGCAAGAAGGCAGTTCTGTCATTCTCCTACCAAAGGGCCGGTAAGCTTACATCAATCGCTCGCGGCTTCTCGGATAACCGTCTGATTGGCCCGGAACATTACGTTAACCTCCGTGTAATGAACAACTTCAACGCAAAAGGTAACCGTAAACCCGACCGCTTGCTGCTTGAATTTGCCACCCCATCCAACGATGGTATTAACGGTATTACCAACATTCCAACCAACAACTGGCGACTGGATATTGCCAAGCTTGGCGGCAACGACTACCTGCAACCATTTACAATTTGGGGTGGTGGCGGTTACGGTCGTGGGTACGATATTAAAGACTACAACATGCAGCTTGCCAACGACTACACACCGCCAACCGGTGGTTTGCGCGAAGACCTGTTCGACGATGGTAAGGACGTTGAGTTCTTTAAAGTGACTATCCCGATCCCGGATACCGTTATGCGCTGGAAAAACGAAGGTGGACGTAACTTCCGCTTCCGCTTGTCGGTTCAGGCAATGAAGAACGCAACACCGCCAATGCCGGCTGATGACGAAGACAACTTCTTTGTTGACAACGTTAAGATCCTCTTCCCCGATGAAGTAACCGACGTTGAGTTCTCCAACATTTCACTGATCTGGCCGTACACCATGGCACCTGCTTCACAGGTTACCCGTATCCCGATCCGTGTAAAACTTTCAAACAACACCAACCTTGCAGCTCCGGCATTCTCGGTACGCCTGCAAATCAAACCCTTCGGTAACGAAGTACAACAGATTTACTGCCGTACCATTACCGTTCCGACGCTTGCCGGTAACCGCGAAGTTCTGCTCCCGTTCCCGGATGCGAACTTCCGGAACACAACACCCGGCCGTTACAAGATTACCGGACGTATCTTCTTCCCGGGTAATGACTTAGATACCACCAATGACTCTACGGCAGCTGACTTTACCATTCTGTATGGTCCGTCATTCGCCTACGAAGAAAACCCGCTCAATCCCGTTAACGATGTTCCCAAACTCCAGTTCTCCGGTGTAACCGGTAAGGGGCTTAACCATCGTGGTTCATCGAATGGCGGTTCAGCAGGAAACTACTATGATGGCGGTTATTTCTATATCGGTGGTGCTCTTGGTGCTCAGTACACCGGTGGTTACCTGAACGGGTATCCGGGCGGATTTGGTGCCAGTGACCAGTACGGTGCTGATGCCGGTAACGCTTCAGGTCAGATTGCAGCCCGTTTTACCCTGTATTCTCAGGATACAGTTATTGGTTATCAGGCTTACTGGGGTGAACTCAACCAGGACTATCTGAACATCTCGTTCTCGCTCTATCAGGACCAAGGCGGTGTGCCGGGTGACACGCGTGTTGCCAACAGCACCATCCTTCGTCGCCGTGGTGAAGATGAAACCGGTCAGTGGACGGAACCCCAGTTTGGTAAGTATGTCACTTATCTGCTTGAAAAGCCTGTTGTCATTGCACCGGGTGAATACTGGGTGTCGGTTGCCCAGATGGGTACTGAAGGCTACGAACTTGGTGCCTCGGCCACAAGAATGGGTATGGTTACCACACTGTTCTCTGACGTTCCAACACTTGGTATTGCCAACAGAACGCTGCTGGTTGACAAGAACTTCCGCGTTCGCAACCGGAGTGGCGCTCTTATCAATGACAACCGCTTTGCATACGAATTAACCCGATTCTCCGGAGACTGGGTACAGTTTACTCCCACAATCGGCAACCCGGGTTATCCGCACCTGAACTCACTTGGCATGAGCCTTGGCTATCCAACATTTACTCAAGGTTCATGGATTCCGCTTCTGCGTCCCTACTTCGGTCAGCGCTCCTATGCCTCACCGCCAGTCTTCGTTGACTGCTTTATTCCTGTAGAGCTCACCTTCTTCGAAGCCAAGGCACGTCAGGCTGGTATTGACCTGTTCTGGGAAACCGGATCGGAACAAAACAATCAAGGATTCAACGTAGAGCGTCGTGTACTGCGCGAAACAACGAACCTCACGTCTGGCAAAACGGGTCTGACCTGTACTGATAACAGCCCGGCCTCCGATGCTCCGTGGGAAAATATCGGCTTCATCGCCGGCGCAGGGAACAGCACCCAAACACTGAACTACCGCTTCTTCGATGACAAGGTAGAAAATGGCTATACCTACGAATACCGTCTGCGTCAGCATGACTTCGATGGTCGTGAGTCGTTCTCGAACATTGTCAGCGTTGTTAAAACCGGTCTCGGTATTGCTCTCGAAAACAACTATCCAAACCCGGTTGCCAACAAGACTACGTTCCGCTTCCGTGTTGTTAACAACTCCAAGGTTAAACTTGAGTTGTTCGACATGATTGGGAACCTGGTTCAAACACTGTACAATGGCGAAGTTGCCGGCTCAACCGGTGAATATGCCGTTGAGTGGAACGGTAAGAATGCCGATGGCCACGATGTTCAGTCTGGCACCTACATGTACAAGCTTACCGCTGGTGACGACATCTTGTCGAAAACACTTACGGTAGTTCGCTAATCCGAAACCTGCACGCTAACCAAAGCCCCCTGCCAAAAACAGGGGGCTTTTCTTTTTTTGTAGCGCCACAGTGTTAATGTTGTAAACCAACGTTTAGCAATGCAATTATGAGTACAGATCCCACAGAGCCGAACCAAACACTGGAATTTGTCCGCCGGGCTTTTCAACAACAACAGGATGCAATCACACGTACGGCAGAAAGTGTCGATGCTGCGTGGGCTGATGCGGCACAGTACATCGCGGCGGCACACTCAGTTGTAACCACCGGCCTGGGTAAGTCAGGCTTCATTGCCAAAAAGATGTCGGCAACTCTTAACAGCCTGCGCATTCAGTCGGCAAGTATGCACCCTGTTGACGCTTTACACGGTGACTGCGGTTTTTTAACTCCGTCCGACGTCCTGGTGGCATTTTCGAAGAGCGGCGAAACTCCTGAGCTGATCGGGTTTGCAAAACACGCCAAAACGATTGGATTGCCTGTTGTGGCAATTACCGCAAGGCCTGAATCATCGCTTGGTGCTCTGGCTTCGGTGGCTGTTACAATTCGGGTGCCGGCAGAATTGGATTCCAATGGTATCATCCCAACGGCATCCACAACCACCATGCTTGTAGTTGCCGACATCCTGTCGCTTCTTGCATCAAAACAGCGCGGTGGAACGGTTGAAGACCTGCTGATCACGCATCCGCAGGGGGCTATTGGCTGGTCGCTCCACCAACGGGTGCAGGATGTTATGCGGTCGGGCGGGCAGCTCCCCAAGGTTTCGCTGCAGGCAACACTTACCGAGGCGCTCTCGGAACTCTCCGGTAAGGGGCTTGGAGCTGTGTGTATCGTTGGTGATGAAGACAGGCTTGAAGGAATCATCACCGATGGTGATATCCGCAGGTTTGTTGCCTCCGGGAAACCGGTTGAGCAAACCCGTGCTTCCGAGGTAATGACCTCGGCTCCGGTAACCATACAGCCGGAGGCTCTGCTTCACGAAGCACTTGTCCTGATGGAACAGCGGGAACGCCAGATTGGCGTACTCCCTGTTACCAACGGACGTATCTGCGTGGGGCTGATACGGATACACGATGTGGTCAAGATGTCGCAGCGGTGAGGTTTGCTGGTACAGGTCTAACCGTTGCCCTTGGGTTGATCTGACCGTACGCTGCTGTGCACTACCGTGGTGGTACAGTTGGTGCAGGTGTAATCAACGGCATCGATCTGCGTGATGGTGCAGGCTTGCGTTGCTGTTGTGGCTGACGTCGTGGGTTACTCCGCACGGCATTTCGCTGTGCCGGCTGCTGGCGCGGTTTAGGCGCAACCACTGCTGGTTTCTGAGCTGCAGGTGTCTTTGGCGCAGGTGCCTTTGCAATAGGTGCTGCCGGTTGAGAATTTTGCTGAGCCTGCGGGGTAGGGGATTGCACTGGAAGTCCCTGCTGTGACGGTGGCTGAGCGCTGCTAACAACATCGGTACGCGTAATAACGATAGAGCGGACGGCTTCGCCCTTCCTGCCAAAGAGCGGCAATGGTTCTCCGTTGCGAATGAAGCGTACACCACCAACATTCGTAACATTGAGAACAAATTTTTTATGTGCGGACCAATTATACTCGGTGCCCGGTACCAGAACCTGCTGCTGCGTACGCTCACCGTCCATCGTTATGGTAATCCAGGCTGAATCAGAAACAACGGCATCTAACCTGATACTGTCAGCATCGCCCGTACCGGATACATTGTCAGGGACGGTAATAACATCGGCTGCCGGAACTCCGGCATCAGTAGTTGGTTCGTCCGACGAACTTGCTACCCACACAAAAATTATAATTAAAATTAATACAGCAAGGACGGCTGCTGCCATTACAAGGCGGGGTCTGTTTCCAAGTGATATGCTGTTCAGGGAACGCAGTGAACCGATTTTCTTAATGCCATCGCCCAGAACTTCCGAGGCGCGGCTAACGCCCTGCTCAACGGCTGCCGTAGCGCGTTGGACTGTTGATTCAAGACCCGATGATTTTGCAGGTGTCTCTGCAGCACGCGGTAACCGTACGGACTCTTCGTTGCCCTCGAAAGAAACGCGCATGAGCTTTTCAAGCTCGGCATGTGTAATGCCCAGGGCAGAGCCAATTGTTTTCACGAACGAACGGATATACACTGCCGGCAGGATATCATATCTGCCACGCTCCAGAGCTTCGATATATGGTTCACGAACCTTGGTAACAACAGACAGGTCTCGAATGCTTAACCCTTGTTGTTCGCGTTCTGCTTTTAGTCTCTGTGCCAGTGGATCCATACGGTTTAAAAGTTATCGCCAACGGAACTGCAAACATGCTTCATTTTTAGCTTGTAACAATGGAATTTAATCAACAGTTTTTCTGGCATGCCTTCTACGTTGCCCTGATGTTTGCCCTTTTACTATGGGGCGCCCTTGCTTACAGGCAGATTATCGATAATTTGTCGGTACGCAAGATCAGGCTGGGCGAAGATCTTCTCATCCTTGCAGATGGGTGGGGTGTGGTGTTTCTTGCGGGAGCTCTGGTTGTCTGGCTGGCCATCACCGTTCAGTGCTTTGTATTCATGAAGCCCGCAATCTACACCTATGCTATACCCATGGTTCTGCTGGTACAACTGGTGCAGATTGCACTCAGGGTGTATTTTCAACGTACCCGAATCCGTACCCACGGCATCCTTATTCGTCCCGTATTCCTGGAGCGTTACAAGGCAGTTGACTATAACGATATTCTTGCCGTACGAATTGCACCACACGGTCCGGTAACCCACCTTCATCTAATTCTTCCCAATGGTGAGTTGCAGTTCCGTATTTTGTCGGTCTATACAGCCCGCCTGGAACGTATCATTCGTGCTTCGGTGAAGGTTCCGGTGTACCGGCGGGACAGGCAAATACACGATTAATCCTCAGAGGTTACAACCATGGTTAAATCTGTTCGAATTGCATCCGGTCAGGGGTTCTGGGGTGATCTCCAGTCGGCACCGCTCCAGCAGGTTTCGCGGGGTCCGGTTGACTACCTGGTCATGGACTACCTGGCGGAGGTGACGATGTCGATCCTTCAAAAGCAACGGATGCGCAATCCTGAACTGGGGTACGCACGTGACCTGATTGACGTTGTGCGAGACGTCCTGCCATATTTGGTAGAACGCAACATCAAGTTAATTACCAACGGTGGCGGCGTTAATCCACTGGCGGCACGCGACAGGATTGCTCAGGTTGCTGCCGAATTGGGGATTACGGGGCTAAAGATTGGCGTGGTAACGGGAGATGATATTCTGGCGGAGATACCGGATCTGGTGGCCGGCGGACATGAAATGCGCCACATGGAGTCGGGAGAACCAATTGCAACGGTACAGAACAAACTGCTCAGCGCAAATGTGTACACCGGAGCCTGGCCGATTGTTCAGGCCCTGGCAGAAGGAGCACAGATTGTTATTACCGGCAGAACAACCGATACCGGTTTAACGCTGGCACCGATGATCCATGAATTCGGGTGGCAGGAGACAGAGTGGGATAAAATGGCGGCCGGAACAGTAGCCGGACATATCAACGAATGCGGCGCTCAGGCGTCGGGCGGAAACTTTTTGGGGAACTGGAAGGATTTGCCGGATATGGACGATGTTGGCTTCCCGATCATCGAGGCGTTTGCCGATGGCACCTTCGTGGTTACCAAACATGATGGTACGGGCGGTGCGGTTACCCGCGAAACAGTATCGGAACAATTGCTGTACGAAATTGGCGATCCAGCCGAGTATATCACGCCCGACTGCGTTGCCGACTTCACTTCGATTTCACTCGAAGACCTTGGCAATAACCGGGTACGCGTTTTTGGCATTAAAGGCAAGCCCAATACACCCTTCCTGAAAGTAAGCGCATCGTACCTGGACGGCTTTGTAGCCTTCGGACAACTTACATACGCCGCCCCGGATGCCTATGAAAAAGCAGTTGCAGCGGATACGATTTTACGCAAACGCCTGGACAAGCTTGGATTGGAGTTCGACGAACTGCGTACTGAATTTGTCGGAATGAACGCATGTTACGGTCCGCAAGCCCTGCCAATCGTACCCAATGAAGTTACTATGCGTATTGGTGCCAGAGCACGTAGCAAGGCAACGATAGAACGCTTTGGGATGGAACTTGCACCCCTGATCCTGACCGGCCCACCCAGCGTTACCGGATTTTCGGGTGGCAGACCAAAACCCAGCGATGTTGTGGCATACTTCCCGGCGCTTATCAACAGAACCGTAATCAAAATGAAGGTGCATGTTGCACGGGTATAGCGTCATTCGTGCATTGTGTTGGGGATTGTCTTCCGGCACATCAGCCGGAGCTCGCAGCCCTGCACTAATAACCATGTTTATTATATTGGCCGGTACCAGCTTGTATGCAATACCGGTGGTGGATACGGTTTTTGCCGATACCGTACCGACAACCCTAACGGTTCATGCTTCAGGTGTTACTGAATCGGCAGATGACAGTTTGTATGTACCCCGGAGCGAGTTCACGTATGCCAATAACCAGCGGTATACATTCCTGGGTGGACGTCCGCTGCGGCACACCAACGTTCAGACTTTGCCGTTGGTGGGTATGGGAGTAGCCTATGCTGCGGTATTTACAGCCCTGCACATCAATCAAACCCAGGCATGGTGGAAGGATAAAACCGGTGGCTGGCACGTGATCGAAGATCTGGAGTACGCCCGATGGCTTGACAAATACGGGCACCTGTTCGCAGGGTACGCAATGTCCACCCTGCCGGCTGATATCCTGATGGAAGCCGGTGTAGAGCAGGAACAGGCGCGCTGGATAGGTGCCGGACTTGGTTTACTCTATCAAACCTATGTGGAGGTTCAGGATGGTTTTGCTGCTAACTGGGGATTCTCGCCGTCGGACGAGATTGCAAACGTTGCCGGGTGCACCTACTTCCTGCTTCAGTATTACGTGCCCTATCTTGAGAATTTTTCGCCGCGATGGAGTTATGTACCCTCTGAATGGACGGGAGGGCGTGAACTCAATGAGCGTCCGAAAACCTTTATCGATGATTACAGCAGCACAACCTTCTGGCTGGCATGCAACGTGCATAATATGCTGCCTGCTTCCTGCAAGCCATACTGGCCAGACTGGCTGATGCTTTCGGTAGGCTACGGAATTCGTAACTATGCTACGCTAGATGCCGCCGGCAACGCACTACCCGTTCTTCAGCGGTTTATGATTGGTCTGGATTATAACTGGGTGAAAATCCTGCCAACGTCGTCGGTTGGCTTTCTGAACTACCTTCGCCAGTGCCTGAACATCATCCGGTTTCCGGGACCAACCCTGGAGTGGGGCGACGAAGGTCCATCGTTTAAATTCCTGTACCCATTTCAGATTTCTGTACCACTGTGATTGCTAAACCAAAGCCCCCTGACAAAGGTGACATTACGCTTAGCATTGTAGTGCCCGTGCTGAACGAGGAGAAACTGCTCGAGCAAACCCTTCGCGTTTTTACACCGGAGCTGCAAGCCAGGTTTCAAGCAGAAATCATTGTTTCGGATGGTGGTAGTACTGACAGCTCGGTGAGCATCGCATTAACACATACGTCCAATGTTGTTGTACATTCCGGTGAACATCGTCAGACCATTGCAGAGGGACGGAATAAAGGGGCTGAGGTTGCGCAGGGGTCAGTGCTGATTTTTATTAATGCCGACACGGTTCCCGCCAACGCCGAAGGATTTCTTGCCACTATTGTTTGTTTTGCGGATAGGCAAGGACGGTACGGCAGGGCATCCGCCCTTGCCTGTCCGGTTCACGTGAATCCATCGGAGGCCAGGCTGTTTGACTCGATTTTTCATCCGTTGTACAACACCTATATTGCACTGTTAAATTTGCTACGAATCGGTGCCGGCCGCGGAGAGTGTCAGATTGTCCGCACTGATGTGTTCCGTGCTGTCGGAGGCTATCGGCCAGCACTTGCCGCAGGTGAAGATTTTGACTTGTTTGCCAGGATTGCTCTTCGTGCACGAGTGATGTTTGCCGGTGACCTGCTGATGTATGAATCACCGCGGCGGTATCGCAGATTTGGATATCTTCGAATTGTATGGTGGTGGTCAGTCAATGCTCTTAGTGTTTTGTTTCGGGGAAAATCATCTTCAGAAGAATGGGAACAGGTACGATAATGGATTATAAAAAAGCTGGTGTGAACATTGAAGCAGGCGAGCTGCTGGTTGAAAAGATAAAACCGGCAGTGGCAGCAACACGGACTGCGGGGGTCCTTTCAGATATCGGACTGTTCGGAGGCTTTTTTGATGCCCGATTTCCCGACTATCGTCACCCTGTTCTTGTAGCCAGTACCGATGGCGTTGGCACTAAACTAAAAATTGCAATTATGGCAAACCGACACGACACGGTTGGACAGTGTCTGGTAAACCATTGTGTGAACGATATCCTTGCATGCGGTGCCAGACCGCTGTTCTTCCTGGATTACTATGCTACCGGGGCTCTAAATGCCGATGTTGCCGCAGATGTGATAACCGGAATTGCAACAGCGTGCAAACAAAATGACTGTGCAGTTCTGGGTGGAGAAACAGCCGAAATGCCGTCGATTTACGCAAATGACGATTATGACGTTGCCGGTACGATTGTTGGTATTGTAGAAAAAGATAGCATCCTGAACGGCAGCAGGGTTGAGGTTGGGAATGTGCTGATTGGCTTACCGTCGGCAGGCCTGCATACAAACGGGTATTCCCTTGCACGCAAGGCGTTGTTTCCGCGTTATGATATTCATGACCATGTGGCGGAACTTGGCGGCAGTCTTGCCGATGCTCTCCTTGCCGTTCATACATCGTACCTGCATCCGGTAGCGCCACTCCTGAATGATAACCTGATTACTGCAATCTCGCATATTACCGGTGGCGGAATTCTTGGTAATACAAAACGGATCCTGCAACCCGGACAGCAGTTGCGGATTGACTGGGGAAGCTGGCATATACCTGCGATATTTACAATTATCCAACATGCCGGTTCGATTGCGGAGGCCGAAATGCGCCACGTGTTTAATCTTGGCGTTGGAATCATACTCGTCGTACATAAGGGGAATGTTGATGCCGTGCTGGAACGTCTTTCGGCTCACCATCCGTTTATTGTCGGCGAGGTTGTTGGCGAATGATACGGTGCCATGGCAAGGAACATGGAAGCAGCCCGTTCGGTGCTGAAAACGGTTTTTGGTTTTGATGACTTCCGGACTGGACAAGTTGATATCGTTACGGCTGTCCTCCAGGGTAAGGATGTTCTGGGCGTACTGCCCACCGGTGGCGGTAAGAGTCTCTGCTTTCAGGTTCCGGCCCTGGTGTTCCCGGGATGTACGCTTGTTGTTAGCCCGCTGATTGCACTGATGACGGATCAGGTGCAAAGACTTCGGCAACGGAATGTTGAAGCAGAGTGCTTACATAGCGGACAGAGTAATGCTGAGCAGCAACAGATTTTTGATAAGGCCCGCCAAGGCCTGGTAAAACTGCTCTATGTAGCACCTGAACGTTTGTCTTCATCCCAGTTTGTTCAGCAGCTGGCAGGCGTTACTGTTAGTCTGCTGGCCGTTGACGAAGCGCACTGCATTTCGGAATACGGTCATGACTTCCGGCCTGCCTACCGACTGATTCCGCGGTTGTTTTCGGTAAAAGCCAGAGTGCCAATTGTGGCACTTACGGCAACGGCAACGCCCGATGTGCGTACCGATGTTACGGCCACGCTTCAGATGATCAACCCCACCGTTATTGTACGTGGGTTCGATCGTCCGAACCTGTCGCTAAAAGTGTACGAAACGGCCCATAAGGTAGAGGCCATAGCAGCAATCGCCATAAAACACAGCACCGAATCTATCCTGATTTACGCCGGCTCTCGAAGAACGACCGAAACGCTTGCAGCCGAACTTGGTAAACGTGGTATTTCGGCAGCAGCGTATCATGCAGGGAAGCATCCCACGGAACGACAAACCATCCAGGAAAGTTTTCTAAATGGAACCGTACCCGTCCTGACTGCCACAAATGCCTTCGGCATGGGTATCGACAAGCCGGATATCAGGTTTGTAATCCATGCTGACCTCACGCTCACGCCTGAAGCATACTACCAGGAGGCTGGTCGCGCCGGCCGCGATGGGAAGCCTGCAGTATGCCTGCTGCTGTACCACGAGTCAGATCGGCGACTCATGGATTTTTTTATCGAGTGCACCTATCCAGATGAACAAACGATAAGCAAGGTATTAAACTATCTGCACTATCAGAATTCTCAGTTGCGCCCGGGTGAGCTGCTACGCGCAGATGAGACAAAGGTGGCAGTAACCCTTCACCTTTCGCATGCACACGTGAAAGGCGTGATGAACCTGCTTGAACGTGAAGGTGCATTAGTGCGTACTTCAGCAGACGGGTATGTGCAGGTCGTGCGCAGAGCATCGGCTGACAGGTTGCAAGAATTTGCGCAGGCTGCACCGGCAACAACCCGGGAAGCTGCCCGTGCCATCAGCAGCCTGCTGATGGGTGCAGATGCACGTGATGGTGTTACCATTTCAATTCGAACGATCTTGCAGCGTAACGGCATTTCGGTCCACGAATTCAGAGAAACACTGAAGGCAATGCTGCTTGCCCGCCTGATTTCGTATAAAGGGCGGGAATCGGATGCCGGTGTTATTTTGCTGACATCAAGCGATTCTCAAATCGGCGATATTGTGGATATGCCGCAGGTTCACCAGCGGAGGGATCGCGCAATTGGGAAATTAAACCTCGTGATTAACTACGCACAGACGGCTGAATGCAAACGTAACTATCTGCTTAATTACTTTGGCGATGTTACTCACTCGTCGCGGTGCGGACGTTGCAGCTCCTGTACCGAAACGAAACAGGTTCCTTCAATTTCGTCCCGTGATAAAGGTACCGAACGGGCAGTCGTACAGTGCGTGTATGAACTACGAAATCGGTTTGGTCGTAATGTTGTTGCTGATGTTCTCACCGGGACCGCATCCGCTAAGGTTATTCAGCACAATCTGCATCACGCAGCATCGTGGGGAGCACTGAAAAGCTATAACAGGTCAGAAGTTATGCGGGTTATCGATGGCTCAGTCGTCCGACAAATGTTGGTGCTCACGGGGAGTCTGTTCCCCCTGCTCGGAGTGTCGGAGAAGGGGCTGCGGGCATACCGTCCGATGCCTCGGCAACTTGAGTTGCGAGCACCAGTCGTTGATGAAATGTTTGCAGCCGCCGTAAAGGCACTCCTGGATTTTCGGGACAGTACAGCCGACAGGGAAAACAAAGCCCCCTCCAGCCTCTGTTCGATGGCTGCAATCGAACGTCTTGCGTCAGATATGCCCAAATCGGTGAAGGAGCTTGTCCCGCCAGTGCATGGTGACGGTATTTTTCTGGCACACTATTCAGATGAGATACTACAAGTTCTTAATAAAGTGCGAATGCAGCAAGCGGGAAGGATCCCTTCAGCACGAATAACTGAAACAACACGAAGGGTTGTAGCATTGGCGGAAACATCTACTTCGCTGGCCCACCTGGCAGAGCGGCTGCGTTTAACTGCGCCACAGGTTGCACAGCAACTACAGCTTGCTATCGAAGGCGGAGTATCGGTAAACCTCTCCACACTGATTCCAGCTGAGGTCTTTGAGCAGGTTGTGCGGTTTGTTCGTAACCATCGCTATGCCCGGTTACGTCAGGTCCGGGAATACTTTGGTAACGAAGTTGATTATCCGGTCTTGCGAGTTGCTGTTGCTGCTGCCCGTCGGGAACTCTACGGGGTGCCACAATGAAATGCAGTTCCGTAGTATTCTGGCTGGGTGTTTTCTGTGCTGCGTTAGCAGTGATACCTCTGCATGCTGCAGAGATGGTACTGTTGTTGCATAACCGACAGGTGTTGCCAGCAGGGGTGTCAAATCCGGAATACGTTGTCCCTGCTGAAGCTGTAAGCTCCAAACACCGTCAGATTATCCAGGCAGCTAACGGGCGATCCGTGTTTGAGCGGCTGCAGCGGTACGTTGTTGTCAGCGTCAGCGACTCAGCCGTCCATACAATCTATCACAGTCCTGCGGTAGAGCAGGCCTGGGTGTTGCGCTCGATACCGTTGCACAACGAACCATATTCGCAGGATTCTCTCTCTGCTGACCAATATGCCCTTGGTATTCTGAAAGCCGTGAAATGTTGGGAACTGGCAACCGGAAAGGGTGTCAGGGTTGCTGTTGTAGATACCGGAATCGATTGGGATCATCCGGATCTGAAAAACAGACTGGCGGTTAATCCGGCCGAAGACATTAACAAGAACGGAACGTTTGAACCCTGGCCGTCAACAATGGAAATTAACGGAGTCACAGGTGATCTTGACGGAGCTGACAATGATGGGAATGGCTACACTGATGATGTAATTGGTTATGATTTTGTTCATCAGCGTGTGGCGAATATCGGCGATACTCGAGATCGTGATCCGATTCCTGCCGATGAGCAGGGACACGGTACGTCGGTAGCAGGTGTGATAGCCGCTCAGGCCAACAACGACATTGGTATTGCGGGTCTGGCACATGGTGCCCGCATTGTAACGCTACGTGCGTTTGACGCTACCGGGAATGCTGACGAAGGTAACATTGCCGCTGCCATCGTGTATGCCGCACTTAACCAAATACCTGTCGTGAACATGAGTTTTGGTGACGGTGTTGACTCGCCGGTTCTCAGGGATGCTGTTCAGTTTGCAGCCGCTATGGGCTGTTTTCTTGTTGCGTCTGCCGGTAACACCGGAACCGTATCGCGCCAGTTCCCTTCCGGCTACAATAACGTTCTGGCCGTAGGTGCAACCAATGCCAGAGATGTTCGGGCAGTATTTTCCAGTACCGGGTCACTTGTAAACATGGTTGCTCCGGGTGAAGCAATTGTTACCACCGCCGTTGGAAGCCGCTATCGTACCGTGAACGGTACGTCGTTCTCAGCACCGTACGTTGCAGCCACCGCTGCCCTGATGCTCGAGCTGCATCCCGAACTGACGGCGCAGGAAATACGTGGGGTACTGCTTGAGACGTGCAAGGACCTTGGCGCCTCCGGGTGGGACAGAGAATATGGTACCGGACGGCTTGATTCGTATGCGGCACTTACACATGTGGGGACGTCGGCGGTTGACATTACCTATCCCGAAAATGAAACCCAAATAACAATTGCAAACACTCCGATCTCTGTAACGGGATCGGCGTATGCCACGCTGTTCAGCTCGTATCACGTGGATGTGGGCGAGGGTGTGGAACCAGACGAATGGGTCACGGTAGCCCAGGGAGACCATGCCATAGCCTTTGGTGAACTGGCTTCGATACCGGCCTCGCTGTTTACCGGAACTGAGTACGTTATCCGCCTGGTTGTTCGGTTAAAAACCGGCGCTGTTATCGAGTCCCGACGTCGGATCTATGCCGTAAAGCCCGCCGATACTCTCCGGATTATTCATGCCGATGTTGTGCAGGCGTGGAAGGATGACAAACGCGTTGGCATCCTAACAGTCCAAACGTCCCGACCAGTACAGGTGGCACTGGCAGGCAGCCCGGCCAACCCGGATGACAGGGAAGTGTTCGATGCACGTGCATCCACAATGTTAAGTTTTGAGATTAACTCTGAACGATGGGGCAATAACGGCCCGATCCGGGTGCAGTGTGTAGCTCAGAATGGTGA
Source organism: Ignavibacteria bacterium (assembly GCA_015709655.1). Taxonomy (NCBI): domain Bacteria; kingdom Pseudomonadati; phylum Ignavibacteriota; class Ignavibacteria; species Ignavibacteria bacterium. The sequence continues at coordinate 2,292,023 of CP054181.1, forward strand.
TACCGCTGACATTACCATCCCGTATTCTGTTAACCCGGAATCAGCACCGGTTTTGGGATGGCAGCAAAAATCGTCAGGCAACTTCACCGGGTACGTACTCAATACAGTGCAGGACATTACCGGCAGCGGTAACGAAGAGTTTTTAATGAGCGACTTACAGACCGGTGTATTCGGTCCGATCGTACTCATGCAGCGTGTAGGAGTTGACTTTGTTGCCGGAGATAAAACCGATCAAATCTGGATCCCTCGGGGTATTTGTGACGCTAACGGAAACGGCATTACTGAAGTGCTTGCCGGTATTTCCGGCAAAACCGTGCTGTTTGAACGAAGCAGCTCAGGTAATAACCCGTTCGGCCATATCATTTACGCTGATACCGTAACAGGCAATACACCGGCGGGAGTAGCAGATATCGACGGCGACGGACTCGATGACCTGGTGCTTTTGTCAAACTCTGCATGCGTGGTGGTTGGCTGGCGTCATAATTCGTGGACTGAAATTGGCAGAATTGAAAATCCAACTCCACCAGCTGCAGGCAATGCTGATAACAGAATTGACGAAGTCAGCGTGGGCATCGGCGACTTTGACGGTGACGGCGCAATGGAAATTGCGTTTTCAGATACCGACGGAGATCTGGTGATTGCCGAATATAAAAACAACGAATTTAAAATAGTTTATACACTGGAAGGATCCGGGGTAGGGGGCTCTGGCTATGTTGCTGCCGGCGACGTAACCGGTGATGGTAAACCGGATGTTCTGGTTGGCGTACCGGACGATCCGTATATCAACTCCAACCGTGAGTATGGCAGACAGACCTGGACATACAGATTGATTACGTCAGATGCACCGAACTCGTATCTCGTAACCTGGGAAGACCGTGTATCGGGAGTTCGCTATGGATACGGGTACCGCAACGGGGTAGAGATCGCCAATGTTGACGGCAGGCCCGGCGATGAAATGATTATCTGTGCATTCCCCAGAATGTACGTTTTTACAACATCAGATGCCGGGACCATTGTGCCCATCTGGTTCCGCAGTGGTGTGGTAACCCCCCGGTTTCTTACTCATGATTTCGATCGTAACGGCATCGCTGAACTTGGCTATGGTGTTTCTACCCAGGGCTTTGGTTTAATGGACAATTTTGATTTTGCCGAATATGTTGGTTTTGCTTCAAGATTAGAACCGCCGTCCGGCGTTCGAGCAGTAAGCCTTGATTCGGTGAAGGCACGGATAACCTGGAGCTCCGTACCCAATGCAGTACGGTATCGCGTGTACTGGAATAGCGATGGGAGCGGACTATTCCGAATATCTGACTCAACGGAATCGACGAGTTTTGAGGTTGATACACTAACCGCTAACCGGATGTATCGCTTTACGGTGGTTGCCATTGCAGGTGACCCAGGTCAGAACAGCCAACGATCTGCTATCGTTCCGGTTTACACCGGAGACCGGCTGAACGTTGTCCGGCTGACACCTGCTGTGACTACCACCACCCGGGCAGCGTCAGACCTTCAGCTGTTAATTCAATTCAGCGGACCGTTGAGCGACTCTGGCCTTGATGCAGGCAAAATCAGGCTTACCAATAGCCAGGGTACCGCCATTGCAGCTGCACGAAGTATTTCGCTGGGCAGTGATTCAACCGTGATAGTAAGCTTTGGTAGTATTGAAATTCCTGCCGGAGCATATCGTGTTGTTGTAGATCCGGTTTCTGATGTGCACCTAATTCCCACAAACCCGTCAGCCCACGAACTGCTGGTTATTGCCGATACAACGCTCCCTGAGCTGCGTCTGGAGCGTCTGGATGTAGTCCAACCAACGGAGCTGATGTTATGGTATTCAATGCCTGTAACCGAAAGCGCTCTGGCACCTGAGGCATATACAATCCGACCGTATGGCGTGGTAGAGACTGTGGAACGCATCGCCGATAATCAGGTCCGCCTGAACCTTGCCTCGGATCCGCCCCTTTCGGCTTTGGGGGTTACGTATTCGCTGACGGTACGCGATGTGGCATCCGTAAGCGGTATCTCAATAACACGGGGGCTGGGCAACACGCTGAGTTTTGTTCTCACGATGCCCAATGCTGGCTCAGTGTTTGTGTATCCACATCCTGTACGGCTCAACGCCAGCACTGAAATTACGTTTGCCAACCTTCCGGCCAAAGCCGACATTGAGATTCTTGACCAGCGGTTCAGTGTGATTCAAACGCTAAGCGAGTTTAGCGGTACCGGTGGCCTTACCTGGGATTTGCGTGACCATAACGGAGTGCGCCTGTCACCCGGAATTTATTACTATCGCGTTTCCGGCATTAACACTCAAGGTGAAGCCAGTCAGAGTCCGCTGCTAAAATTATTGATAATGCGCTAACCTCAGGCTGATGCAAGGATTGACCTCAGGCCACCAACGTTGCCGTTACTGAGCAGCAGAACAACATCGCCTGGTGTAACGTGTGTTTCCAGCCACGGAATCACACTGCTCCCCCAGGAATCGGTAGCTTCTGTCAAAGCATAACCGTTAATGCCGCGTGCCGCAAGGTCGCTGATCAATTGGTTGGTGTTAAGACGTTCTGATGGTTTAAAGCGCTCCGGACGGTGAACCGGGCCAATAACAACTGTGGCTGCGCCGGTGAAACACTCTGCCAGTTCATCCTGGAAAATATTGCGGGTTGTTGTATTGGATCGTGGCTCGAAAATGGCATGGATTGCGGCAGTAGGGAATTGCTGCTGCACTGCCTGTAGCGTTGCACGTATGGCCGTAGGGTGATGAGCGAAATCATCAATAACCATAGCCCCTTTCCACACACAGATTTTTTCCATACGTCGCTTGGGAGGAACAAAGTGCTCTAAAGCCAGGATACACTCCTCACCGGTTACACCAACGTGCATGGCTGCAAGTAATGCCATGCTTGCGTTACGGATGTTGTGCTCACCGGCCATCGGTAGTGCGAACGGTCCCAAAACCGCACTCTCTGACCTTAGGTACCACTGTGACCCATCAGGATTGGCAACAATGTTAGTAATCTGCCAGGTTGCTGAAGGGGCTTTGCCAACGCTTTGAACAGGACAAAAAACGTGTTGTGTAACGTTGAGTGCATCGGCATCGTCGGCATTTACCAGGATTAACCCGGAGCGGGGAACCAGTCTGGTAAGCTGGACAAAGGATTTCTTAATTGAGTCCAGGCTATCGAAAATATCGGCATGATCGAATTCGATATTGTTAATTATTGCAACATTCGGCCGGTAGTGTACGAATTTGCTTCGCTTATCGAAAAAAGCAGTATCATACTCGTCACCCTCAGCTACAAAAACACCGGTGCAGGTGTTATGCGTGGCAGGTGGAACGGGTCGGCACCCGTTGGTGAAGCCGTGGGGTACTCCGCCGACAAGGAAGCCCGGTTCAAAACCTGCGTGCTGGAGAATCCACGTTGTAAGTGACGCTGTGGTGGTTTTGCCATGAGTACCGCTGCAAACAATGCCGGTGTTGCGGGCAATAAAATGCTGCCCCACGAATTCGCTTACCGATGCAATGGGAATGCGCGCATCAAGCACTGCCTCTAATTCGGGATGACCACGGCTGATGGCATTGCCTACAATTACCAGATCAGGTGCCGACACAACAAGGTCAGAACCGTCAGCGTACTCCGTCCACACAATCCCATGCCGGTCCAGCACTCCGCGCATCGGCTCGTACACTGCATGGTCTGATCCCGTTACCCTATGTCCGATCTGGGAGGCTGCCACAGCCACTGAACCCATCGCGGTGCCGCCGATGCCCATAAAATGAATATGCATTGTATGCATCCTTTATCTTCTACTGGTGTGCCTCAGGCACCGGGGCCGGTCGGCGGTAATAATGTCAGGGTGCCGGTCAGTTAAATGCACCCGAAATGAAATATAAGTTGTAATTTCCATAATTACCGAAGGGATTTAATTATCGGAGATCACATGATTAGAGCGATTATTACTGCATTATTACTGACAACGATTACTGCAACAGCATCCTTTTGGGAATCCACCGACGGGCCCCCCTCAAATGCGATGTGTTTGGTTTCTAACAGCAAGGGACATGTGTTTTGTGGTACGCCGAACAGTGCGATCTACAGAACAACTGACTTGGGTACAAACTGGGAACGTCTGGATAAGGGGATTGACGATGGGGGTCCGAACTTTGTAATGGTAAACGAAATCTGTGTAGATAAGAATGACGTTCTCTATGCAGCCGTGTCAAGTACCGGGATCCTGCGGTCAACTGACAACGGGAATTCGTGGACGAAACTTGACCTGGGCATGGAAGTTGAAGACAACGCCATTCTCTTTGTTGCAATAAAAAACCTCGACAACGGCAGTACCGCTGTCTTTGTTGGACATAGTGGTCCCCGTAAGGTTTACTTCCGATATTCCGATAACAATGGCGACACATTCCGTGAGATACCGCTTGGTAACCTGCCAAAAGCCATGAATTCAATTGAAAATGTGTATTTGTCGCCAAACTCGAATCGGATTTTTGCGATGATAACCTATAATCTTGGCCTCTACAGGTCCGACAATATGGGAACCTCCTGGCGTAGGATCGACAGCGATCCGTTGTCAGGTGAGAGTGATGACCTGTATACGATGATCACTGCAAACAAGAAAGGGTGGCTGTATCTTGGGAGGAATGCACTCTCGTCATCTGCACGGTTTAAGAATGCCTGTGTGCTCCGCTCAAAGAATGACGGTGAGTCGTGGGAGTACATTACTGAGGGCTGGGATTCGCGTGACATTACAAACAACAAAATTCGCGGGATTGCCTGTGGGATTAATGACGAAGTCTGGGCAATCACGAATAAGGGATCTGGTGTTTTCCAGTCAACAAACGGTGGCGACTTATGGATAAACCGGAATGAGGGCCTTCCCAATGACGGAGCGGGTGCCGGCATTGCCGTGACGCCAAACAACGCTGTCTTTGTTGGTCAGAGTGGTGGTTTTGTTTACCGATATCTTGGTGGTGTATCTGTTGATGAAGATCTGCCTTCAAAGGTCAGAATTCAATCCGTCAGCCTGACACCGAATCCGGTTCGTGACAGGGTGTATGTTCATGCTACGCTTAATACTCCCGGGAATGTTACCGTTCAGCTTTTTAACGTAACCGGCATTCCGGTGGTAGAGCCATATCGGTCACACCAGGCAGCACAACACCATACGATAAGCTTTGCTACTGAAACTCTGCCGAATGGTGTGTATATGTGGACGCTTACGTCGGCTGACGGAGTTACGACTGGCTCTGTGGTCGTAAACCACTAGGCACGGTTACTTCACCTGTGAAATAAACCAGAGGTCTCCGGCCTGTACGGTAGAGCATTGTACTGCGCGTAAGTTATCGATCGTGAGTGTTACAATGCGTGAGGTGCTGCTAACGGTATCAACTCGGGTCAACGTGATTGGTTTTCCTCCAATACGTTTATTCCATCGCTGCAACTCGTCTGTTAAATCAAAGCGTTCAATTGCAAGCATTGGTGTACCATCCGCTTTGCGCATAAGTTCGCTGGCTGCCGTATAGTTGCCGCTATCAATTTCTGCCTTCCAAAGGTGGGCTACACCGGCAGCCGTTTGCTGGCTGCGTTCAATAATGTCAGGGTGTCTGGCGGAGTCACCAATAACAAACACGGCACATCCGGTACCGGTGATGCAAACAAGAACGAGAAGGATGAGTTGGATTATGCGCATCATACACTACGATTGAAAAAAACGAACGGTGGATGAAAGTGCGGCGGTAAATGACGGAGTCGGATTATCCATTGGATGAGTTATACCGAACGTATGAGTGGAAGCAGGCAACATCAGCACATTACTGGCAGTGCTCACATCACTGAACAGTAGCCGGGCTTCCTGTGGTGAAACTACAAGATCGCCTGTGGTATAGACGTAGAATGATCGCTCCGATATTTTTCGTGCTGCACCCACAATGTCAAGTCTGTCTGCATATACCGCGACTTCGTGCTTAAGCTGTTCAGGGATACGTCGCGAACCCCGGATCCACGTAGAGATACCAGCCCAGACAGCCACGCGTTCCCGGGTGTGGCTACGTTCGGCGGCAACAATCTGTGCCAGGGCACCGCCCCTGCTGTGTCCGAGAAAGTAAACAGTATAGCCGGTAAATGAATTTAATATCGAGTGAATAGCATCAATATCCTCAGTGGGTGAGATTCCCTTGATGACCGGGCGTACCGAAGCCCATCCCAGCTGTGCAAAGTGTCGGGCAATGTATGGGAAAAACCCCCAGTAGGGTCCGGCGTTTGCACCGTGCAGAATCATGATCAGGGGCATGTTAGTCATGCAAAAGATCCGGACGACGAAGCTGTGTTTTCCGTAATGCCTGTTTATCACGCCAGTTTTTGATTTGGGCATGATCGCCCCTCAGAAGAACGTCGGGCACGTCCATACCGCGAAATGACGCAGGACGTGTGTACACGGGGGCATCCAGGAGTCCATGCATAAACGAATCATCAAGGACGCTTTCTGAATCTGAAACGGCTCCCGGGATCAGGCGGACAACGGCGTCAGTAAGGACTGCGGCTGCCAGCTCGCCACCGGTAAGGATATAGTCGCCAACCGAGATTTCTCTGGTTACCAGAGCATCGCGAACACGCTGGTCAATACCCTTGTAGTGTCCGGCAAGCAGGATCAGGGCTTCAGCAGTAGAGAGTGCGTTACACATTGTCTGGTTAAGCGGCTCTCCGTCAGGACACAGATAAATCACGTCATTGTAGTGTCGCTCGGACGTCAGGCGTTCAATGCAGGAAAAGATGGGTTCACACTGAAGCACCATACCGGCTCCGCCGCCGTACGGAGTATCATCGATATGACGGAACCTGTCAGTAGCATAATCATGCAGGTTGTGCACATGGATTTCTGCCACGCCCTGATTTTGGGCGCGTCCCACAATACTGGTACTGAAAAAGTTACCAAAAATCTGTGGTACTGCGCACACGATATCGATTCGTATCATGAAATACTCATCTTGTTTAAAATGCTGCTGCTACCGTACAGGCAGAGTTACTCATCGGGATCCGGGACTGAAGTGTTCAGCAACCCGTCTAATAACGTAACGATAATTTTTTTTTCAATAACATCAACGTGTTGAATGACCTCATCGATCACCGGCAGGAGGATCTCGGTGCCGGCAGGAGTCCGCACCACCCACACGTCATTGGCAGGAAGAAGAAGCACGTCTTCCACCGTACCCAGAACATCACCGGGTTTCCCGGCCTCATTATCAGCAGCCTGATACACCCAACACCCGATGATGTCGGCAACTCTGAAAGCATCCGCTGCTGCCTGCAGGCTTCCGGGTTTGGCGAAAACAGCCATATCAACTAAACCGGCTGCCTGCTCACGTGAACCTACTCCGGTAAACCGAAGGCGGATGTGGTTTACGCCCGTATCAACGCTTTGTACACCATAGGGTTGGGTAAAGGCAGCACTGAAGCCTACTCCAACTGTATTGCCAGCCTTCACGCGGAGTTCGCCCGGTGGTGTATCTGCCAGCTCTACAGTGCCGTCAGTGCCTACACATCGTGAGATAACTCCCAGATACTCAGTAAACGAGGCGGTTGTATTCAACGCAGTACCAACGTTAACCTAGGTATGACCTCAGTGTTTTTGAGCGTGATGCATGGCGCAAACGACGGATTGCCTTTTCCTTGATCTGCCGAACCCGTTCGCGGGTAAGTGCAAACTTCTCGCCAATTTCTTCCAGCGTAAGAGCCTGCTGATCATCGAGGCCGAAGTACAGCCGAATGACTTCGGCTTCGCGCTCGCTAAGTGAGCAGAGTACCTGCTGAACCTCAACGCGCAGCGATTCGCGCATCAGTTCGCTATCGGGCGGTGGCTGTTGTTCGTTTGGAAGAATGTCAAGCAGACGGTTGTCTTCACCGTGAACGAACGGTGCATCGACTGAAAGGTGCCGACCACTGATTTTAATTGTTTCCGAGATTTCGGCAATCGACATTTCGAGTTGTTCCGCAAGTTCAGCTGCAGTAGGTTCACGCTCGTACTGCTGTTCCAGTTCGGAAAACTTTTTACCAATTTTATTCAGGGCACCAACACGATTTAAGGGTAGCCGGACGATACGGCTTTGCTCGGCAAGAGCCTGTAGAATGGACTGTCTGATCCACCACACCGCATAGGAAATAAACTTAAAGCCCCTTGTTTCATCAAATCGCTTTGCAGCCTTAATCAGACCCAAATTTCCCTCGTTGATAAGGTCACCAAGCGACAAACCTTGGTTTTGATATTGCTTGGCTACCGAAACCACGAACCGAAGATTTGCCTTTACCAGACGCTCTAAGGCAAGTCCGCCTTCAAAGCCGCCACGTTTTATGGCCTGTGCAAGCGTGATCTCATCATCGCCCGTTAACAGGTCAACCCTGCCGATCTCCTGCAGGTATTTATCTAATGACTGGCTTTCCCGGTTTGTATACTGTTTAGTAATTCTCATAAGCTATGGTTGAGGGAGATAAAAACGTTAGCGGGGTGCATAGACGCAGCCCGACTTGATAAAGTGCTACGAACCTGCAAATTTAAGGTTTCCGGCAATAAAAGGACACATCATGCTGCCGGGCAACACCGGAACTGGCAGTATATCATGCTGCAAACCATGGTTACCGGGCTGCCAAACGCTGCAGGATCGTTGGAACAACCTGGTCTGCGGTCAGGCGGATCTGCTCCATACTGTCACGCTCACGCAGCGTAACAGTCCCATCGGATACCGTCTGACCATCAACGGTAACGCAAAACGGAGTGCCGACTTCGTCTTGCCGCCGGTACCGGCGGCCGATAGCTCCGCTTGTATCGTAATCAGCCCGGAAATGCCGTAAAAGCTCAGAATACAGGTTCTGTGCTGCTTCCGGCATACCGTCCTTATTCACCAGCGGGAATACGGCTACCGTTATTGGTGACAGGTGTGGCTTAAACCGCAGTACCGTTCTGGTATCAGTTGTACCGTCGGCTCCCGGTATCTCTTCTTCGTGGTAGGCATCGCAGAGGACTGCCATAAACGTGCGTGTGGCACCAATAGCAGTTTCGATAACATACGGTACATATCGTTCGCGGGTAGCGGTATCTACATACTCAAGTTTTTTACCACTAAACTCCTGATGCCGAAGCAGATCAAAATCGGTCCTGGAGTGGATACCCTCGATTTCGCCCCAGCCAAACGGAAAGAGGTATTCGATATCTTCGGCAGCTGCAGCATAGTGAGCAAGCTTTTCATGTGGCTTCCTACGCAGATTCTCCGGAGTAAGTCCAAGGTTTACAAGCCACTCCCATCTGGCGGCACGCCAGTATTCAAACCACTCGTCCTGGGTACCCGGTGCAATAAAGAACTGCATTTCCATCTGTTCAAACTCACGGGTGCGAAACAGGAAGTTCTTGGTGTTTATCTCGTTGCGAAAGCTTTTACCAATTTGAGCAATTCCGAAAGGGGGCTTCAGGCGTGCGCTCTCCATGACGTTTTTGAAGTTTACAAAGATGCCCTGGGCGGTTTCAGGGCGCAGGAAGATACCGTTGCCGTCGTCGGCAACGGGCCCGATGTGGGTCTTAAACATCAGGTTAAAGTTCCGAACCTCCGTCCAGTCCGTTGTCCCCGACACAGGGTCTTTAATACCCGCATCCATGATGATGGCATGTAAATCGTCATTGTGTCCGGCCGATTGCAGTCTGGCTTCCAGAGCATCAGCCTCAGCCCCCTTCCCTTTATCACGCAAACGTTGAATATGTTCTTCAATCAGGTTGTCGGCACGGTATCGTGCCTTGGAGGTTTTGTTATCAATCATTGGGTCGGAAAACTGCTGGACGTGTCCGCTGGCTTCCCATACCCGTGGGTGCATCAGGATCGAGGCATCAATCCCGACGATATCGGGGCGATAGGTCATGCTCTTCCACCACGACTCCTTAATGTTGCGCAGAAGTTCTACGCCCAGTGACCCAAAATCCCAGCAGCCGTTTAATCCTCCGTAAATTTCGGAGCTTTGAAAAACAAAACCCTTGCGCTTTGCAAGGGAAAGTATCGTATCGAGGTTTTTTACCATAATTGGCAAAAATCGCTGCAATTAAGTTAGCGTACAAGAAGTTAGTGAGAAACATTATGCAACACCACCACACGTTCTCTCTTCGGAGCCTTGTAGGCATCGCCATGCTGGGCACGGCACTGGTTATGCTGAGCGGGTTTCAAATGCAGTCCGGGAAGGACCATATTTCGCTCCAACCGATTAAAGCTAGCGGTAGGGCCGGTGACACACTAACGGTTACGGGTACGCTGAAGATAGACAAGTTCTGGCATACCTACGGAACCAGGGAAGTGGTTAACAGCGAGGGACTCGGACCACTGCCTACCACATTTTCAATGGAACATAAACAGGTGAAGATGCTGGGTATGCCACGCTTTACAAAGGGGCTTCACACGCACTATGACAGTGTTTGGGCTACCAAGGTAGACGAAGTCTCCGGCAAGGCTGAATATCAGTTCAAGATTGTGTTGCATCCCGGCCTGCAAAAGGGGGCTGTGGTAAAAACCCGCCTCAGTGTTGATCTGCAGATGTGTGATACCGTGAGCTGCTTGCCACCGGAAACCATCGATGTTCCCCTTGAGGTTACTGTTACCGAGAATGCTGCCGTCTTACCGGCTGACTCGGCCGGTGCGCCTGAATTTGGCGATACTGCAGGTGCCATTGCACAACCTGCAACAGATACCGGCAGAGCCGGGAGTACGGATGGCGTCAGCGTGAACGAAGAAATCGAGCAGCAGAAATCCGGCGGTTTGCTGAACTTTTTCTTCTATGCAATGGGTGTTGGCTTCCTTGCGCTTTTCACGCCGTGCGTATTTCCAATGATCCCAATAACAGTAAGTTTTTTTACAAAGCGACACGAGAAGTCCAAAGGAAGCAGTAAGGGATTTTCGGACAGCATCGTCTTTGGCCTTGGAATCATTTCTACATTTACGGCAGTTGGCATTATTACGTCAATCATCTTCGGAGGGGCTGCCATCCAGAACATGGCAGCAAGCCCGTTGCTGAATATTGCCTTTGGGGCTTTATTCCTTGCTCTGGCATTTAATCTTTTTGGTGCATACGAGATTCAGGTTCCGGTAGGAATTATGAACAAACTCAACAAGAAGGCTACCGGCAACAGTACAGCCTCCGTCTGGGTGATGGGGTTTGTGTTTTCACTCACGTCATTCACCTGCACGGTACCCTTTATTGGCACCCTGTTATTAAGTGCGGCGAATGCAGATTCTGCAGATGCATATATCTACCCTGCAGTGGGCACGCTTGGATTTGCAACTGCCTTTGCGATTCCGTTTGCAATACTCTCGCTCTTTCCTGCGCTGCTGGTCCGTTTGCCGCGTGCCGGCGGCTGGATGAATAATCTTAAAGTTATCATGGGCTTCCTTGAAATTGCAGCAGCCGTTAAATTCTTCTCGAATGCTGATCTTGCGGCTGCCTGGGGTGTAATTCCCAGGGAGGTTTTCCTGAGTATCTGGGCCGGTGTTGGTCTGCTAACCACACTGTACATCCTTGGTGTTTTCGAGATGAAGTTAGATACCAAGGTTGAGAAAGTTGGAGCATGGCGTGCTACGCTTGCTACCGTCTTTGCTTCACTGACGTTTTGGTTTGCCGCAGGCATGATGGGGAGTGAACTGGGATCGTTTGTTGAAGCACTGCTGCCACCCGAAAACTATAAAGAGCTGATGGATAAGGCCAATGGTGTGGCATCCGCAGGTATCGTTCCGGAGCTTAAGGATGAAAAAAACGGGAGGGAGGAAGGCCACACGTGGATTGATAATCTGGACAGTGCCAGGGTACGTGCACGCCGTGAGAACAAACCTATCTTTATTGACTTTACCGGATTCACCTGCACAAACTGCAGGTTGATGGAGAAATACGTTTTCTCCAAGGCAGTTGTGAGTGACAGATTTGAAAAGTTTATTCTGGTACAGCTCTATACTGACCGACGTGAGGAACCCTATATCAGCAATCAAAAAATCCTTGCCGGATATGGTACGATTGCCAACCCGCTGTATGTGCTACTGAAACCTGACGGTAGTTTTATCGCAAAAAGCGGGTACCTTCCAAAGTATCAGGCCGATCCTGCAACGTTTGCAGAGTTTCTTGATCAGGCGTTGGGTGGAGCACAGGCATCGTTATGAGCTCAGTACACATCGAACCGCTAACACAGGAAACGTTTGGTGACTTTACTCGTCTGATTTGCGCCCTTGCCGAATACGAAAAGTTAGACCCACCGTCAGCACAGGCTGTTGAACGGTTACGACGGGATGCTTTTTCGGTAATCCCGCGCTACTGGGCATGGTTAGCTTTTGTTAACGATAGCGCCGTTGGCTATGCGATTGCCTTCGAAACGTACTCGTCCTTCCTTGGGAAGCCAACAATGTACCTGGAGGATGTGTTTGTTTTACATGACTTTCGTAGTAGTGGTGTTGGTAGTCAGTTGTTCGATACTGTTCGGAACCTTGCGCGTGAACGTGAATGTGGCAGAATGGAGTGGGCCGTGCTTGACTGGAATACATCGGCCCAGGAATTTTATCAAAAGAAGGGGGCTCGGGTGATGAAAGAATGGCTGTTGTGTAGGTTAGAGCCGTAAGGCTTACCTGAATAAGCCACGATTTCAGGAATCCGGTACATTCATCAGCTAAACAGCGTGTCTGTATTGGCAGAGTGTCGGCGTGGTTGCACCAATGGGTTGGCATGTATACCGGAGTAGAGGTACACGGGTGTTGCCGGATGCCGTTCCTTCCTATGCTCTGTCCCTGACAGCTATTCCGGGGGCCTGCCAGCACTGTCAACAAAGGCAAACCATGCAACGTTTACCGTCAGTCGGCATCGGAGCCCACAGTTACGATGACGTTGTCGATAAGCCGCGTACTCCCCAGACGGGCAGCTACAAGGAGTACAATTGTGTCGCCGGTTAAAACGGTTTCCAGTGGCTCAAGAGTATCGGGATGTACGGCAGCTACATAATCCACCTGCAGACCGCTAAGTTCTTGCAGCATTGCGTCTTCGATTGTTTTTCCTGTTGCCCCTGCCGTGTGTGCTGCTAACCTGCCTGCACGGAGTGCCCGATACAATGCCAATGCCGTTACACGGTCAGCACTTGTTAGATAGCGGTTCCGGGAGCTTAAGGCAAGCCCGTCAGCTTCGCGTATGGTCGGACACACAGTAATCCCAACACCAAGATTCAAATCCCGGGTCATACGTTTTATTATTAATGTCTGCTGGTAATCTTTCTGACCGAAGTAAGCCTCGTGCGGATGTGTAGCAGCAAATAACTTGCAGACAACTGTTGCCACGCCATCAAAGTGACCGGGCCGAACAGCACCCTCAAGAACTGTTGATAGACGTCCAACGGTGATCATGGTACTGTAACCCTGCGGATACATGGCAGAGGTATCGGGAATGAACAGGTGGGTAGCACCATACTGTTCTGCCAGCGCAGCATCCTCATCGGGTGTCCGCGGGTACCGCGCAAAATCGTCAGCAGGACCAAACTGTGTTGGATTAACAAAAACGGTGACAATTGTTGCCGGATGGCGTAGCGCCGAAGCTGTAATCAGTGAGGCATGGCCCGAATGCAGAGCACCCATGGTGGGAACAACGCCAATTGTGGCACCTCCGGTTCGCAGTGCAGCCGATTCTTTCTGCATCTCAGCCACGGTTTTTACGATTTTCATTATCCAAAGCTACAACGTCACGCCGACAATCGTAGCATGTACTTCCAGGGTATGTCTGTAATTGTTTGTATTGCGATCCTTGTTTGCACCTGCTGTTCAGGTGTTGCTACTGCTCAGAAGACGGCACCCGTAACCGGCATTGATGTTAATGACGATGTTATTGACCACAGCCGTTTTGATTCACTGTGGCGTGCCAGCAAGAAGCATGGTAAACTTGACACGCGAGCTGTTGCCACAGAAGTCTATGCTTCGTACCGCAGAGCACTTGCAGAAGCCCGGCCCAACATGTTCTATCCGCAGGCGCGGATAGCGTTCTGGGTGAACGCCTACCTTGCCGTCCTCATGGACGTAATGAGCTACCGTGCCGGCTACCGTGCAACGCTATGGGACTCTCTGTTTCTTACCCGCGATACCGTTACGGTAGCAGGCGGCAGGTTTACGTTGCATCAGCTCGCCGATACCGTCGAGAAAATTGCCGGCAGCGTGGCTATCAGAGCGTTTTTCTGTACCGGCAGCAGCACAGGCCCTCCGTATCCTTCACGTGCTCTTTATGCCAAAACCGTGAAATCAGCACTCAGGGAACAGCTACGCCGACTGATACGCTCAGAGAAGTTCGTTCTGTACGATCCGGCAGGACGAATCCTTCAGCTTGCTCGGATGTTTGAGTCATGGATCCCGAAAATGAAGGCTGAACAGGGCAGTCCAATTCAGTTTTTACTGCCGTGGATGACAGAAGAAACCGCTGCCCAGGTTGCTCTTGCCGGTAGTCAGATAAGGATTCAGATCTCCGACAGAATTGAAACCTTTAAACGACAGCACTGACAATGATGCGTTGTAAGTTTGTTCATGCACTTCCCCATAGATAGGACGCTAACACCACGCCTGGATATGATGGCTGTTCAGCGCGGCACGCTCTCCAATGTGCCATCAGATCACATGGCTGTAGCCGAGTATGCAAACGGTCAATGGCTAAAATCCCGAATTCAGCCGTATCGCCCAATCCCGCTCTCGCCATACAGTATCGTGCTACATTATGCCCAAACTGTATTCGAAGGCATGAAAGCCTATCGCGGAGCCGACGGTGTGATTCGGATTTTCAGGTGGGAAAAACATCACGCACGCCTGCTAAAATCGCTTGCCCGCATGTGTATGCCCGACGTTCCGGCCGACCTGTTTCGTGGTGGCGTTTTTGGTCTGGCGGGAGTAGATTCTGACTGGGTTCCACCCGGTCCGCCTGCAGCATATTACCTGCGACCGTTTGTGTTTGGCAGTGAAGAACATGTTGGCCTGAAGCCTGCAGATGAGTATATGTTCATGGTGCTTGGAGCCCCGTTTCGGGCTGCTTATAAAGGTAAGCTGAAAATCAAAGTCGAACGTGATTACTCGCGTGCCGCACCCGGCGGGACCGGATTTGCAAAGTGCGGGGGAAACTATGCAGGTGTGATGCTCCCAACCAAGATTGCTCACAGCGAAGGTTATGATCAGGTGCTGTGGACCGATGCGCTTACCCACAGTACGGTGGAGGAAATCGGTACCACAAATGTTGCATTTGTTATTAAAGGGGCTTTGGTTACGCCTCCACTTGGAAACACAATCCTGGACGGTGTAACACGTGACTCGGTGCTGACTCTTGCACGAGATATGGGAGTTGAAGTCCATGAACGCAGTATCGAAGTAGCGGAGATTGTCTCGGGGTTAAAGGACGGGTCGGTGACCGAGGGGCTTGGTTTTGGAACCGCTGCCTCGGTTGTGCCGATGGGCATGATTGCTGTGGACGGTGTTCAGTATGAATTCCCGGACTCCCCTGACGGCATTGCCACTGCTGTACGCGCCAAACTGGATGGCATACGCTATGGTACTCTGGCGGATACGTATAAATGGATGACCGTTGTAGAACCGGAGTAAATAATGAAAATGAATACTAGATCGGATGACTGGTTTATTCAACTGCTGCAATACGGTAACTGGCAGTTCGATCGGATTTACGGTGCATTGCAGCAAACCAATTTGCTGGATCATGAACGCGTTAAACTGCTTGTACCTCATATCACGAGGTCCCGGTTTATGTGGCATTCACGCTGCACGAAGGTTGAACACGAACAATCGGTTACACTGCTTCCGGTTGCAGATACTCCCCGACAGTTTACGTACGCTACCCAGCTGTGGGTGGATTATTTAACCGGTCTTGACGCAGGTATATTCGAAATCATGATTTTGTACACCGACGCAAAAGGCAACCACCACCACACACCGCTGTGCGATATCATTGAGCAGGTAGTAAACCATTCAACACACCACCTGGGTGAACTCGTGCGACTCATTCGGATAAGTGGCGGTGAGCCCCCTCAAACAGACTTTATAGCTTTTTCTCATATCTACCATAAGGAGCAATGAACGATGAGAACGATATTTACAATCTCTGCTTTTGTGTTTAGTGTGATATTTCTTGCAGGGTGTTCATCTTCAAAAAACGTAAGCACCGATCCAACCGCAAACGCCTGGCAGGTTACTCAGATTGGAGCGCAAAGTCTGGCAAGTATGAGTGCTGATCACATCCCTACATTGGCGTTTGATCCGGTCAAGCGTATGGTATCAGGGAGCACAGGCTGTAATGTGTTTAGCGGTTCGTATACTAACGACCTGACGTCGCTCAAGTTTGGTACGCTTGCCGTTACCAAGAAAGCATGTGAACCCGATGTGATGAGCGTTGAAACGGCTTTTATTGACGCATTGAATCGTGCCACCCGGATGAAGGTTGATGGTGATATGCTGATGTTGCTCGACGGTACGGGAACTGAGCTCTTGAAAGCTCAGGCCAAGTCAGCACTGTAAAGTTTTCAATGCCGATGGCTTCGCAAACGGCAGCCGATACAGTGCCACTGCAGTATGTAAAGGGAATCGGCCCGCAGCGCGCCCGGGTACTGGCTTCTGAAGGTATTGTAACGCCAGATGACGTACTGCGGCTGGTCCCTCGCGGCTATATTGACCGGAGTCTTGTAGGCTCAATGCGCGATATTGCAGTGCGTTTACAAGCTCAATCCGAATGGCTGGAGTCACCGGGTAACATTCCCGCCAGCGTGAGCAGCGAATCGTCGGTGCTTGTGACCGTTGATCACGTCAGCGAACGCCCATTGCGCGGTGGTCGTTCAATGCTCACCGCAAGCGTAGGCGATCAAATGGGTGGACAGGCACAGTTGGTGTTCTGGAATGCTATCGGATATTATCGTACGCTGCTTAAGGTTGGCGAACGGTTCCTGGTTAGCGGTATGCCCGAATTCAATGATCGCTTTGGCAGGCTTACGTTTACTCACCCTGAGCTGGACAGAGTTGATGACGATGACATAGAGCGGATGAAACAGGGGGCTGTGTTAAGCATGTACCCGATGTCGCAGCGCATGAAGTCAGCCGGTATTACAATGCGAATGCTGCGCAGTCTTGTGAACAGTGCACTGGAATTGTTGCAGAATTCGGTGATCGAGGTGCTGCCGAATGAGATTTTGGAGCGACATCACCTGATGCAGAGAAGCGAGGCCATTCGCAAGATCCATTGTCCGGAATCAATGGCCGAAGCAACAGAAGCATGGCGCAGGCTTAAGTACGAAGAGTTCTTCCTGTTCCAGATAATGCTTGCCCAACGTCAGGGTACCCTGAAGCGGAGTGAACCGGGTATCGTCATGCACCCCAAAAGCCCTCGGGCACGTGCTCTGATGGAACGTTTGCCGTACGCTCTGACCAGTGCACAGCGGCGCGTAATAAACGAAATTATTGCCGATGTGAAGCAGGGTATTCCCATGCATCGTTTGTTACAGGGCGATGTTGGAAGCGGGAAAACCATTGTTGCCCTGCTGTGTATGCTGAATGCTGTTGACAATGGCTATCAAACGGCTCTGATGGTGCCAACAGAGATTCTGGCTGAACAACACTACAGGAATTTTATACGTTTACTGGACGGTTTGGATGTCAGCGTTGAGCTGCTTGTTGGAGCCCAAGGTAAAAAAGTACGCAGGACGGTTGAAGATAAAGTGCAAACGGGGCAGGCACATATCATAGTGGGAACTCATGCTCTGTTTGATGGCAATATCAGTTACAACAACCTTGGTTTGGTTGTTATTGATGAGCAACATCGCTTTGGAGTAGCACAGCGAGCCGAGCTGCAGCGGCTTGGCAGGATAAGTCATGCCGGGCATCAGTTGTGGCCTCACGTGCTGGTGATGAGTGCCACGCCAATTCCGCGAACCCTGGCAATGACTGTGTACGGCGATCTGGATACGTCGGTGATCGATGAACTTCCACAACACCGGAAACCAATTAAAACCAAGGTTGTGTTCGAATCGCAAATCAAACAGGCCTACGACTTTATTCGGGAACACGTGCGGGACGGACGTCAGGCATACATTGTGTTTCCACTCGTTGAGAAGAGTGAAAAACTGGAGGTAAAAAGTGCGGTTGAGCACTATGAGTATTTCCAGAAATCAGTGTTCCCGGATTTAACGGTGGGGTTACTCCACGGTAGAATGACGGCAGCCGAAAAGGATGTAGTCATGACGGAGTTCCTTGAAGCGCGAACCAAGGTCCTGGTTGCAACCACCGTAATCGAAGTTGGCGTAGATGTTCCCAACGCTACCGTTATGCTAATCGAGAATGCCGAACGTTTCGGGCTGGCACAGTTGCACCAACTGCGCGGCCGGGTGGGCAGGGGAGCTGATCAAAGCTACTGTCTGCTTGCCACTAAAGATCATTATCGTTATCACCTGAAATCAGCAGATGCCGGTGTAGAACGAGCTAAGAGTATAGCGCGGCTGCGGACCATGGAAGAGACGACTAACGGGTTTACGATTGCCGAGGTTGATTTGAATCTTCGCGGCCCTGGCGACGTGATGGGTACGCGGCAAAGTGGCATTCCGGAGTTTGCATACGCCAATATCGTATCCGACGGTGATTTACTGACGCTGGCACGATCGGATGCATTCGCAGTAGTGGCAGACGATCCGGAGCTTGTCCAGCCAAACCATGCTGCACTCCGCCGTCATGTTATGGCACAGCTTTCGGGCCAGAACTCGGTTCATATTGCATAATTTCGGTGTGCTCAATATCAGCGAAATATTCTATTCGATCCAGGGAGAGGGGTCGCGAACCGGCCTCCCCTGCGTGTTTGTGCGGGTTCAGGGCTGTAAACTGCGTTGCTCCTGGTGCGATACAACCTATGCGCTGGACCATCGGAAAACTGAACAGCAGTACACAGTAGATCAGGTGCTCCTTCACGTTCAGAAGTACAACTGCAGGTTCGTAGAACTTACAGGCGGTGAACCATTGGAACAACCGGAAGTGTTGACCCTGATGCGCAGATTGTGCGATATGGGATATACGGTGGCGGTAGAAACAGGAGGGCATGTTGATATCAGTAGCGTTGATGAGCGTGTTATACGGATCGTTGATATTAAATGTCCGGACTCTAAAATGGCACCACTCAACCGGCTTGAAAATATCGGCTGCCTGAAGCCCCCTGATGAAGTAAAGTTTGTTATTGGCTCACGTGGTGACTATGAGTACGCCAGGGATGTTATTTCAGAATACCGTCTTACAGAACGAGTTAACGAAATTCTTATGTCGGCAGTATTCGGTGTCCAGGACTATCGTCAGTTGGTGGAGTGGATTCTGGAAGATGCTCTTCCGGTTCGCTTCCAGTTGCAGATTCATAAATATATCTGGGATCCGGCTATGAGGGGTGTTTAAGGATAAGGAAATTTAATGCACAGTACCAATTGTTACACAGTAAACTCTGTCCTCACTACATCCGTACGTCAACCCAGGGTGTGGTATGCTGCCACAGCCTTGCCAGTTGCTATGGTAATGATAATGATAACGATGTTTGCAATACCTATCACTAGTTTTGCACAGGCACTAAGCAGCAGGACGAATTTTTACGATGGCTATGCAGCACCGGTTATCCTTGCCGAGGTTAACAGCGACCACGATGATTATGCTCCCGTATGGCAAACAAATATGAACAGGCTGGTGTTTACCAGTGAGCGTAACGGGTATGCAGAGCTGTGGCAGGCACGTTTCCCGGAAAACATTGTTGCTCCGAACAGCAGCCCTGATGTTTCAGCCGTACCGGGTACGTTTAATGCGGACGGGCACTGGAGGTCATTTATCAGTTTTGGTAAGGACGGCGAGGCTGTTGGTGTTGCATTCACCAGGCACGAGGCACAGGCATGGCCAACCATCGTTACGGCACCTACCGATGCCGATGCAGTGAACTTGGGACATCCAATAGCTCAGATTCACCGCAATGGTTTCGATGCACAACCTGCTTTGTCGCTGGATGGTACTCGCTTGGTATTTGTTTCGGACCGTGAGGGTGGAGCAGGGGGCCTGGACCTATGGGTTTGTGATCGCCGTCGGGACGAGGAGTGGGATGCACCGGTACTGCTGAGTTCGCGCGTGAACAGCGAGGGTGATGAAGTTACACCATTCTTTATTTCGGCCGATACGCTTGTGTATGCATCAAATGGATATGGCGGAAAGGGTGGTTTTGACTTGTTCATGGTTGTGCTCCAGGCAGGCGTGTGGGGCGAGCCGGAACCACTCGACTGGCTGAACACCGAGTATAACGAAACCGATCCGGCGATTTTACCCGACGGCTCGTTTGTGTTTGCATCAAATCGTCCGGGAGGCAAGGGACTCCTTGACTTGTGGATTTCAAAGCGGAAGCAGTAGGCGTTAACAGAGGCCTGCGGCCAGAGCTGAGCGGTATCGGCATAAATTCATGGCAGTAATTTAATTTACCAGGATAGTGCCAACATCAATGATCCGTGATACCTGGTTAACCCGCAGTGTTGTTGCCGTGTGCTGCTCGGCAGCGGTACCGTAACCTGTGAACATATCAACCTGAACGGTGGTCGGACGTTCGATGGTTTGCTGCCGGCTGCCATAGTAGTTAACCTGGATTTTATAGGCGCCCTTCTTTGCATTTGGAAGAACAAATTCTTCCGGGCCGTATCCGCCTGTAAAGTCTCGCGTCAGATGTCCGCCCAGTTTTGTATCACGGTTGTTGTACATACACACTTCACCATCCGGATCGGTAACCCACAGGTCCATGTCGCAGTTGTCAGCATCCCACGTGAGAACTACCCTGAGGTCCGTGTTAACCGGGATGCGGTATTCTGCCGGGATTTGAATGTTTGAAGCACCGGGCTGCAGTGCCAGCCGACCCAATTCACGAGCGGCAATAACTTCAATTTCGGGAAAGCGGTTGTGCCACGGACGTGTTATGATGGATGTTAGCAGCGATGCTGCCTGGTGATACTCACCGGTAGCTGCAAAGGCAAGTGCCAGGTCGCGGTAGCTTTGGGGCTCCTCATCACGAATGCGTAACACGTCACGAAAAACGTGGACAGCGTGTTGCGGATAACCCAGCTGTAATAGCCTGTGAGCCAGAATCCGTAGTGTACGTGCGTCTTCACTCTGTATCTCGGCCAATGAAAGTAGCACTCGTAATGCCAGTGGCTTGTTGCCGTGCTGAATCAACGCATCTGCAGCATCAAGATATAGGCCGGTTGACTCAAAATAGTGGTTGCGTAGCTGTACGTACACGGCATAAACCTGGTCAGCCGTAGTGGCCCGATCAAGCGACTCCGTCCATACTTCACGGGATACACTATGTTCTGTAGGTTTGCCCGGCACAAGATTAATGTTGGATGATGGCTCCGCAGAATGGCGGTCAGGTGTTGTTGCATCTGCCATCTCCATTTGAAAATTGTCTGACACTACGGCGGCATCTACGCCCGACACCATAGCGCTCTCGTCAGATACACTCAGCCGTTCCATGGCACCACCGTACGCTGCCGGTGCAGGGAGTCCAATGGTGGCGGCACCATTGCGGGTGGCGGCTCTTCCTACAACGTCAGACGCCTTCAGGTCCGTTATTCTGACCCTGGATTGAATAATGTTGCCTCGCACAACCTTTCCGGGCTCTACGATAACGGTGCTGCGGGCTGTTCCACTGCCACCGTTAGGATCAGCAATAACGGAATACACACCATGCGGAATTCCTGTAAACGTATAGGTTCCTGTTGCATCCGTGACAGCCATAAAACCGGTATTCAATATCGTTACTTTTTTATTCTGAAGTGCCACACCCTTTTCATCTGTTACCTTCCCTGTTACAGAACCGATCTCCCGGACCGATATTCCATTGGGAAGGGGCTGAGCTTCCGGCCATATCCAGAACGTTCCGGAGTTAGCAGGTAGTGATGATGGTTTTGCAGCGGTACGCACACTATTAAGCGTTTTTTCAATAGTGGTGTGCCGTTCCTGTATGGCACGCACACTGTCTTGCCGGTAGGCGGCAATTCGTTCCTGAAAAAGAGCAACAAGTTCAGGCTCTGACTCCGGGGGCTTAATGTTGAATCGCAGGTAATCTTCGATTCGATCCAGTACGATTAGCGATGTCCCGGGTGTTACGAGGTTAAACCGGGTTCCCAAATCACGAATTGCGTCGGCATTTCCTGACCTGTTAATGCTCAGCCTCTCAATCATCATGGTGGCCCATCGGCGTGGAATTGCGGTGCCTTCCGAACCATGCTCATGTTTACTGATGGTGATTGTGTGAGTTTGTTGTGAGCTGTTATCAAAGCCGGTGGTAATTCGCACTGTTGCGGATGAGGTAAGCAGGCGACCACATACGACTGTGACCCCATTGCTCACTGTTGCCGATGATGGAAG
The DNA here is from genome assembly GCA_015709655.1 of Ignavibacteria bacterium. Taxonomy (NCBI): domain Bacteria; kingdom Pseudomonadati; phylum Ignavibacteriota; class Ignavibacteria; species Ignavibacteria bacterium. The sequence continues at coordinate 2,314,470 of CP054181.1, forward strand.
AATGTCAGTCATTCTGCCGTCAATCACGCTGACTGACATGATTTTGTGGTGCTGTTGAAGCGCTGTTTCGATAGCGTCGTGAAGTGACAGTACGGTAAGATCAATCAGTTCACCGCCGCTCTGGACAGCAATTGAATTCAGAACCGGGAAGTCAGCCGGTGAAGCCGATGTGATGCAATATACCGGAACAGTGGCATCCTGAATTTGCTCGTTCCCAAAGGTTGAAATGCCATCGCTGAACAAAAACGCAATGTCTGACGTAAGAGTACGCAGTGGCAGTACACCAAGCTGAGTTGCACCGTCCATCGGTAAACTGCTAAGTGTTTTTACAATGAGCTGAGAATCTGCAAGGCTGTACTCTTGCTTGGTAAGAATGGTATGGGCAAAGGTCAGTACCGTGATTGAAGCCGGCCTCATTGTGTTCATCAACTGTTTCAGATACTCGAGTTCCAAGGGAATGTTTCGTTTAGTACCAGAGATGGAAGCATCCCAGAGTATTGTTACAGAGCGTGGCTGTACAGGTAACCGGCGGGTGTTGACGTCGCTACCGGTATTCAGAAAAATAGCCGCATAGTCGTCACCCTTGTGCTCTTCTACCACAACACGATGTTGGGAAAGCGCCACAGGAACCATGATGGTAAACGGTGTTGTAAGCAGCACGTTTGCTCGGGAAAAACCAATCGTGTAGTTTCTGCCATGCGGACTGAAAAACATAGTGTCAGCACTGCCACCCGTTAAGCTCGGTGTGCTGCCAAACCCTGTAACGGTAGCGTGGAAATTAAACTTTGGTATCGCAGAGGTGTACGAAAAAGGGATTGTGTAGCCCAGACCTTCAGGGACAGACGTCAGCAACTGTTCGTAGGCAATTACAATTCTGCGGATGCCTTTCGCCGGCAGCGGATAGATCCGAGCTTTAAAAGAGTTATCCCGTGTCCACTCCAGCAAGGCTGGATCGACCTTGGTGCGGATAACCTCCTCGAAGGTTGAGCGACCCTTGCTTTTATCTACTACAACAGCATCGCGCAACTTACCGTTAATATCTAAAGCAAAGCGCGACACCGTTTGTCCGTTTGTTAACGGAAACACAAACTCACCTTCCAGCACTCGGTCATGAGGATTAAACACGGTAATATCCAGTGTTGTTGTTGCAATTGTACCGGTTATCGCAACACTGACATCCAGTTCCTGCACCATCATTGGAACCGGGGTCCCATTTGAATCACGCACGAACACGCCCACTGACACCGGTGGTTTGGGCAGAATACGTGCAGTCGGCGTATCAGGATCCTGCGGCAGCAGTGGCAGCGTCAGGCTGAGTGCCGAAACAATAGTCAGTGCGATAAGCAGAGTGATATTAAAGTATGTTTTCATCGTTCGTTCTCCGGTTTACCGCTCGATAAGAATTCGTTGTACTATCTGTTCTGATGACTGTGCATCGGTGATGACGATTACGTACATTCCGTTTGCCAATTCTGATGGCAGGGAAATCGGCTCAGTATGGGTGCCTTCGGTTAGAATGCGTTCGTTCCATAGGTTCAAAACTGTATTCCCCTGGATGTTGATGATAGATGCTGTTGTAGTAAGCCTCTTGCCAACCGTTAACCGTAACGATGCCATCTGGCTTCGAACCGGATTCGGGAAGATCTCTGCTGAGGTAATTCCGTTTGGAGTATGCAATGGTTGTGTGAGCGGATCGGACGCCTTTGCTCCCCTTAGTTCCTGCCTGATCTGTTGGGCAACCTCGGGTGGGACGGCATCCAGAAATGCAACAGAAGGTTGGTACCACAGTACGACATCTGCATACGGAAACAGTGGTTGAGAAGGATTTTTCAAAGTATAGCGAACGGCAACAAGACTGCCAACCTCTGCATGTGCTTCCGAGAACCATGAGGCAAGAACGGTATCATCGCGATAGAGTGTAATGTGCTTTGGAGCCGGTGTTGCTGTTGCATCATGGGTTCCGCGGACGCTGATTCCCGATGGTGAAATCGTTATCCGAAACCCATCCTCAACATAGGTGATTCGTTCGTTGGTGACGGAAAGGCCCAATGATTCCGCCGCTGCAGGACGAATCTGCGCAAAGTGTACAGGGTGCGCATCATGCGCCGTGGGGGCATTGTTATCGCTGAGCGTTGAGGCAACAGATGGTAAGGGGCTTTGGTTTCCCGTATCGGTAGTAACGGAATTTATGGTTTTTTGAGATGTTTCGGCAACGAATTCCTGTTCAGTGATACCGGGTTCGGCCCGATCCACGAAGGCAAACCACGCTATGCCGGCAGCAACAGCTGCACCAGCTGATGCAAAGGCTATGGTACGGCGGATGTTTTTGTGGCCAACGGCCGGAGCATCGGGGGACGTGGGCGGAGCCGACTGAATTGCGGACAGGATGTCGTGATCAGACAGTAGCGGAGGAGTTGGTGGCGGTACCCGCTGCGAATCGAATGCATCACGAAGAGTCTGGAATGTTTTCATGTTACGCTCAGTTTGTCTATTGTCGAATGGGAAGAGTTGTTGGCACCGAATAGTCAGATGATTTTGTCACACCAAGTTTTTTAGCAACAGTTCTGCGTGCACGAAACAGTCGGAGCTTTACTGCACTCACAGAGCAGTGCTGGATAACGGCAATCTCTGCAACCGGCAGATCGTGAACCTCGTATAGTAGCAGGGCTTCTCGGTACGCATCGGGCAGCTGGTTAATTGCATCGCGGACCAAGGCTGAATCTGTTTTGCGGTCGGGCAGCAGTTCGGTATCACGGATGGTGTCTTCATATTCATCGGGAAGTGACTGTTCCAGCCGGCGTTTGCGAAAACGACGTCGGTTGAGGTTGCAGATGACAGTGAACACGTATGTCTTCATAGCTGCCTTATCGTGTATGTCATCGTATTTCTGCCATGCAATGACCAAGGCATCCTGCAGTAAGTCGCGTGCATCTTCGCGCGTTGGAGCAAGTGAGAGGGCAAATCGTTCTGCCTGACGGTAGAACGAATGAAGTGTATGCAGAAAATCGGATTCGCGTGTTGCCGGAGTTGAGTGTTCCATAGCTGTGTGTTTGTTCAGGCCGTCAGAGTCAGCATGTTGGTACCCGGTTACATGCGTAACAAAACAAAATAGTGGTAAAACCGGCAGAACAAAAAAAAGGGGCTACTGTTGCCAGAGCCCCTTTCAAGAGAATAGGTATTTTGATTATTGTGCTATGACGAATTTTGTTGGCGTATAAACAAAGCCCGGGAAGGGGATCACCTGGTTAGCAGGCGGACCCAGTTTAATTGCGGACGGATCCTGTTTTGTTTTAACAATACCAACATTTTCGGCCAGCCAGTATTCTGCATTAACGAGAATTGGCTCCACCGGGATTGGACCTAATGCAGAACTGATATACAGCTGGATAACATAGTTCAGTTTTACCTTGGTCGTTTTTACGGCAGCACCATTGATGGTTAGGTCTTCAGTACCTGTTTTGCTGGCATTTACCTTGACCGCAGCATCAAAGGTTAGCTCCATTCCCATATAGGTTGCCTTTATGCCACTAACCGAGTCCTGGAGTGCCGTCCACGTTGTGCTGGCATTATCATACAGCAACGTCCAGTGACTACCAAAATCAACCACCCCAACACCGGAAATGTTGTATGCCATTGGGTAGAGGCGGTAGAGCTTTGACTTGTCGGACGACTCCGAGAGAGACGTTGTGTCAACCGGAGCCCCTTGAATAAACTTCACATACAACTGTTAATTCTTTGCATTTCCTTTTGAATCCGTAATCATAGCCGACCCGGTTACTGCCACTGAGTCCGAGTAATTGGCCAGCACAGAATCAGTTCCGGTGCTGCTTTTGCCAAATACATCAACGTTGCTTAGAATATATGTCCCCGTTTTGAACGAAAGGAATGAAGTAGGGGTGGAAGGGTTTGTACTCTCTGAGCACCCGGATAGCCCGAGCGCTACGATTGCAAACATGGCCAGGTATCGAAACATGCTAATCCTTAAGGATGGTTGGTAAAGAGACCGAACCGTGAGCGACACGGTAGATGGCGGAGGGCGAGGGACTCGAACCCCCACAGGCTTGCGCCCGGCGGTTTTCAAGACCGCTGCAATACCATTATGCGAGCCCTCCGTGGGGATCACAAATATATGAATCAGCGTTCGTTGATTTCAAACGAATTTGAATTCAATCCAAATAAGGCAGTGATTGTTGAGGCATGAATGAAGGTCGATGTACCTCCGTAATCTGGATTCACGAGCTTGGTACTGTACGAGTAATCATGAAAACGATGCCAATCAGCATTGTAGAAGAATGGGGACAAGCAGTGGATATTACGGTGGATAACAGAAAGAGTTGTTGTTAAGCTGTTAATAAGACTGTTGATATCCTCCTGTAGCCAATTCGTATCTGTATTGTTTTTCAACGGTTATGGTTTTCCACCGTCGCGACTGATCGTCAACTTTCGCTTTTCCACATTTGTGGGAAAAGCAAAGGAGTTGTATAGAAATTGTTTTTTACCGGAGTAGGCTTGGAGCTAAATCACGAAATGAGGACCCGAAGCCTGGCACCTGCTGTTGCGACTGACCTGGTTAAAGTCTGCATGCACCTCGGTGTTTGTGTAGCGCTTGTGCATCGGGCGCAAACACAAAAGTTCCCGGGCACAGAGCCTGCAAATTGGAAAAATCCCCTTGATGTGGATAACCTGTTGGAAATATCTGCAAAAAAACGGTTTGTTGCACTTGCAACGGGTGTGTGTAGACTGTACCTTTGCATTGTTGTAAGCCATTGTAAAAAACTGAGATAAATTAGTTTTTTCAAATGGTGAAGATACAGGAAACAGGTGACCGAACTATAGTTATCCACAGGATGTGGATATTGTCACGGCACTTATCCACAAAACAGGAATATCAGTGAAGCGCAGAGGGGAACACACATCGGTCGAAGTTGCAAGGTCCGGACGTACGTCGGCTGTAACGGTGTCGGTTCTGGTTCTTGCATTTGCAGCGTTTATTGGGACACACTGGCTGGAGCGTCAGTCAGTGGAGCAGGTTGTCATAAAAGGGGCGACCGGATTAAGCCGGCAGTATGTACAAGCCGTCCTTGGTGCGGAGATAAGTAAGCAGCGGCAGAATATTGTTCTAGCGGCAGTACGTGACAGCATAGAAACCATACCGTTTGTTACGAACGCATTTGTGTATTACACCGGTGTACGGACCATAGCTGCGGAGATTATAGAGTGCCGGCCGGTAGCCCATGTAGAGATAGGTGACGGTAACCTCAGGTATGTAGACGATCAGGGAGTAATCTTACCGGAATCGGTTGAGCGGACTGCTCAGGATTTACCGGTGATACGGCCGGGGGCCGGGCAGAGTTATAGCGAGTTGGATTTGCAAGGCATCGTCGCAATTCTGCAAGCAGCGCAAGCCCAGCTTGGAACAGAGTTGTACTCTGCAGTCAGTGAAGTGGTTTGCAGGAAAAATTCTCGGATTGAATTGCGTACCGCGCATGGGGTATGGTATGTTAACCCAACTACTGGTCACGGCATCAGTCGGGGAATCTCAGCAGGAGTATCATTTCAAAATGCCAGGGTATTTGCACACAGTTTTGGTGCTCAGGCACTCTGTAACGGAGTTTATGATTTACGGTGGGACGGACAGGTTGTCCGGCAGCGGGGTGCATCGTGAGTAATCGTACACCATACGTTGGTTTGGACATTGGGACATCGAAGGTTGCTGTTGTTGTTGCAACGCGCGATCCGTCCACCGGAATGATTGACATTGTTGGCTCCGGCATTGCACCGTGTGACGGATTGAAACGAGGGGTTGTTACCAACATTGGTAAGACGGCAGAAGCAATTAATAACGCGATTGAGCAAGCCGAAAAGAAAAGCGGGTTTGAAATTACACGTGCTGTTGTTGGTGTAAGTGGCGATCATATTGCAACATCCGGTACCAAGGCCATCGTGACCGTTTCGGGAGCTGAGATCACAGCATCCGACGTACGGAGACTGCATCACGAACTGGCGCAGGTACGGATAACACCGGATCGCCGGATTTTGCACGTCATCCCGCAGGATTATGTGATAGACGACCTGGAAGGCATTACCGACCCGCTGGGCATGAGCGGGAAGCGTGTTGAAGCAAATGGTCTGGTGATAACAGCATCGGCAGCAGCGGTTGACAATATTTACCGCTGTGCCGAGCGAGCAGGCGTGGATGTAGATGCGCTTGTGCTTCAGCCCCTTGCCAGCGCATATGCCGTCCTTGAAGAAGCCGAAAAAGACCTTGGCATTGCCTTGGTGGACATCGGAGCCGGGACTACGGATGTATCGGTATTTAAGGGCAATGTGTTACGCTTTGCCAGTGTAGTGCCCGTGGCAGGACAAAAAGTAACTGATGATATCATGACGGTGCTGAGTATCAGGAATCTTGATGCCGAGCAGATTAAAAAAGATCATGGTCATGCTGACGGCCGGACCATCATGCACGACACTGTTTTTCAGATACCCGGAGTTGCCGGACGTACACCTACCGAGCTTAGCAAGGTTGTGCTGGCGCAGATTATTGAACCACGGGCAGCCGAAACCTTTGAACTGGTTTTACAGCGGCTAATGGACAGCGGCTGGGCGCACCAGCTGAATGCAGGTATTGTCCTTACCGGTGGCAGCAGTCTGCTACGAGGCTCAGATACCCTGGCGCGTCGGGTGTTTAATATGCCGGTTGCAATTGGGATACCGCGCAGTATCAGTAAGGACGGGCTGGGGAAGGAAGTCACCAGTCCTGCCTATTCAACTGCAGTCGGGCTGGCGCTCTACGCGCTACAACATGAAGATGAATTCGAAACTCCCGCCGAGGAACGGGAGACTCAACAACACCCTGTGGCCGCCACTCAACAGCATAGTGGAGACCAAAAGGGATTTTTATCAAAAGTTAAAAATTGGTTTGAGAACCTATAGTGTCACCGATCGGGGGGAAATATGCCGATTGAGCTCGACATGAGCCATTCCAGCGGAGCTCGAATCCGCGTGATTGGTGTTGGCGGTGCCGGCGGGAACGCCGTGCGCACAATGATTGCACGTGGCTTGGAATACGTGGACTTTATTGCAGCCAACACTGATAACCAAGCACTTTTAAAGAATCCGGCCCAGGTAAAAATTAACCTTGGGTCCAGTATTACCCGCGGCCTTGGTGCCGGCGCAAACCCCGATGTTGGCAGAGCTGCCGTCGAAGAATCGATAGGTGAAGTTCGCGAAGCTCTTGCCGGGTCGGATATGGTATTTGTAACCGCAGGAATGGGAGGTGGAACCGGCACTGGTGCCGCTCCGGTAATTGCGCGCGAAGCACGTGATCTTGGAGCCCTGGTTGTTGCAATCGTTACTAAACCGTTCAGCTACGAAAACAAGTACCGTATGGCAGTTGCCGAAGATGGTATTCGGGCATTGCGTGAGCATGTAGATGCACTGATCGTTATTCAAAACGACAGAATCCTGGAACTTGCCGATGAGAATACGCCATTTCAGAAATCACTGGAACTGGTTGACGAAGTTCTCTACAATGCCACAAAGGGTATTGCCGATATCATTACCCGCGAAGGTTTACTGAATGTTGACTTTGCTGATGTCGTGACGGTAATGAAAAACCAAGGGGATGCACTGATTGGTATTGGCTATGGAAGCGGCCCTAACAGGGCGCTCGAGGCTGCACAAAACGCACTCAATTCGCCAATCCTGGAAGATATGCATATCCATGGCGCAAAAGGTATCCTGGTGAACATCTCCGGCAGCAGCTCTTTAACAATGCACGAGGTTCGAATTGCAATGTCGTGCATCCAGAAGGCTGCCGGCGAAGAAGCCAATCTTATTCATGGAATTGTTGACCTGGATGAGCTGGATGATCAGATTTCAGTTACTCTGGTAGCCACCGGATTCGATCGTTCAGGTGGACAAAACGATTCGTTGAAGGATCTGCGGCCACCGATTACAATTAACATTGCAAAGCCTGCCGATGGTGTCCGTGATACAGAAGCTCCGGTCATTACTGCCGAACACCGTACCTCCCAGGCTCCGGGAAACCACTCTCCTGACAGGCATAGTTTGCTCAAACCACCCCAAAAGGTGGATCAGACAGATATCGAAGTTCCGGCTGTATGGCGTGATTCCACCTCCGAATCATCCTCTTTACCAGTATCTCGGCAGCAGCCAGTCTTGCGTACCACTACTCAGCCGATACCGATAAAAGAGAGTGGAGGTCTTAGTAAAAATGCGGCAGCAGAACCTCCCTCGCAATCGCTTAAGCCCGTAAAGCATCCCACACCCGATGCGGATATTGATGGCGGTCAGCCCGAAGCCTTCCCCCGGCCACGGGCAAGGCAAGGCAGTGCCGGATCCGGCTCCAATCAGCCGTCATTTCTGCGAAAGATAATGGACTAGATAGCACTGCATTATATACGTTACGGTCTTCAGGCGGTGGCATCCCAGGGTGTCACCGCTTTTTATTTGTCAAATTAAAATGTATAAAGTGTTGCAAAGTATGTACCATCTCCCTATAAATATCAATATTTTCGCGAAAGTCATATTTGCATAACATATAGAGGGTTATAATGCATAAGAGTTTACTGACTGTGCTTGCCATTGTTCTAATGGTAAGCAGTTGTACAAAATAACCTCCGCCAGGTGAGGTTTCTGCGTCTGTGTCAGCACCTGCCTTCATTACGGTTAAGCTTACAACCATTGTTGGCGATACGCTGCGACTGTATCAGAAAGGAGCAAACGGTGAATATGTCGGAACCCTGGTTGCTGGCGACACGCTTCTTTTACTAAGCACCGCCGAGACGATAGAAACAGGCAAGACGGTTAATCTGTATGCAGGGACGTGGGCTAAAACGTACAAGCTTAAAGGAGACCCGGGGATTCCGTATCTGGTGATGGGGAAAGGGGGAGGCGATCTGCCAAAGCTAGCTACCTGTACGATCTTATCAGGTGAACCGCCACCACCACCGCCACCACCACCAGCAGCAATGTCATTACCGTGTGGAATCGGTCTGCCAATGAGGCCGGAAACAACAAGTTCGGTCGCCTGGGATGGAGAACCACCAAGCGAAATTACACCGGCCGATACCATCTACATTATTGCAGATCCTGCCTGGATGGTACTTCATGGTCTTCGAATTGTGGCTCCGCCCAATACCAGCATTTACCGCCAGGCTCCCGGAAGTCCGGGGGATTTCCAACATGGGGTAGTTTTCACTAATCCGTTTTTTATAAAGCCGTAGCGGAATCAACGGTGCGTATGGCGTAAATCTAGATTTTCTCTTTAATCGCTACTCCCAACAAACAAAGGTTGCCATGGAAATGGCAACCTTTACTTTTTTTCCGAATTCCTGGTGTAGGATAGTTGTGCTCTGACTACAAGGATTTTACAGGCAGGTCTTCTTCGGTTTTCGCAATCCCGATTTTCGAACCGGCCGAATTTAACAAAACGTTAACCTGTGATCCCTCCGCAACGTATGAAACCCCACCAAGAACCACAATATTGGTTGAGTCGGTCTCAACAATCGACTTTACACCCACCTGACCCGACGTTCCATCATGCCACAGGAGCGTTTTTTCAGCATCAACAGTAAATTTTAGTAACATAGGCAGCTAAACTTCATAAGTAGTGGACGCAAATAACGTGCAAAAATACTATAAGTTTTCGCTTGATGGGTGTAAGGGGCTTTGTTTTACCCGTAAAAACAGGATTATCCCTACAATGAGCAGGATAATAAGTGAAAATACGGAAGCACGGTAACTACCGGTTAGATTCAGCATTATACCAAAGAGAAGCGGACCAATCCAGGATGTACCTTTATCTCCGATTTCGTACAATGCAAAATACTCAGCTTCCTTGCCGGCAGGTATCATGGTGCTGAACAACGAGCGGGAGAGCGCTTGTGTGCCGCCCAGCACAATGGCAATCGCAGAAGCCAGGATGTAGAAGCCGGTAGCGTTATTCACGACACCATAGGCAGCCGTCAGTACGGCCGCCCATCCGGCAAGTCCAACCAGAATGGCATTTCTGGTTCCGATGAACCGCGCGAGTCGCTCAAACAACAGTGATCCGGGGATAGCTACAAACTGTACAAGTAGAATAGCCTGGGTAAGAACATCCAGCCCAAGATGTAATTCTTCCTGACCATAGACCGAGGCCATTTGAATTACGGTTTGAATTGTGTCGTTGTAAAAAAGATAGGCAATAAAAAATGTTAGAGTAACGGGATACAACCGCATATCGCGCAGCGTAACAAAAAACTGGCGGAAGGGTGTCTGCCGGATGCTCTCCGGTACGGGAACCGATCGTGGGAGGGTTATCCATGGTACCACCATAAACAATGCCCACCAGATTCCGGATGAAGCAAGAATACCACGGACAACGAACCCGGTGTCTGCACCTAAGGCCTCAGCATTGTTAAACCAGAGTAACTGAGCAAGAAGGAGTAATCCTCCTCCCAGGTACCCTAATGCCCATCCTCGTGAGCTTACCTTGTCACGGTCAGCCGGCGCCGACAAGATGGGAAGGAACGCGTTTGATACTACCACACTGGCACCAAATGCTACATTGGCAATAATGAAGAGAAGAGCACCGGCGACAAAATTCCCGCTGTCAGTGGAAATGCTAAACATTAACATTGTTGCTGCAGCTCCAGCCATCGAGGTTGCAACTAAAATGCTGCGTTTGAACTCAGTCCTGTCCGTTAACGTACCAATAAGTGGCAGCACCAGCACCTGGAGCAGTACGCTCAGGCTTACCGAATACGCAAAAACCGAGCCCGGGTGAAGAGGAATACCAAGGACGTGGACGGTACCATTGACGGCAGCTTGTTCTGCGACACTGGTAAGGTAGGGACCCAGAAACACCGTGACCACCGTGGTCACAAAGGCACTGTTGGCCCAATCCACCATGTACCATCCAAACCGCTGTATGCCTAGGCTGCCCATTAGTGTTTACCCTTATATGGTATTGGATCAAGCAACGGATATCTTTGTAACCGAATCGTTCATGGTTTAACGTTTTTCATTGACTTATGACAACATTAGGGATAGAACATAATTTTCTTGGCATCGAAAGTGTCCACAGCAATCTTCAGGATTCCAAAATTGCGATCGTCTCAGCCCCTTACGAACATACGGTTAGCTATGGCTCGGGTACGGCAAGGGGTCCGGAGGCGATCCTGGAGGCAAGTAAGTTTGTTGAATTCTATGATGACGAAACCGATCGTGAGCTGTGCTTTGATGTTGGAATTGCCACGATGCAGCCAATTTCTTTTCAGGATGCTGTAGATGCCGGAGCAATGGACGTAATCCACGATAGTATAGACGAGCTGCTGCGCCTGAACAAATTTGTTGTTACTCTTGGTGGCGAACATACCATTAGCCAGGCAACGATTGCCGCTCATTTAAAGCACTACCCCAATATGAGCGTGCTGCAGTTTGATGCCCATTCTGATTTGCGTTCCAGCTACGAAGGCTCGGCATACTCGCATGCATCGGTGATGGCACGGGTATGCGAAATCATGTCGCCCCGACGCATTACCCAGGTGGGTATCCGCGCTTTCTGCAAGGAAGAAGCCGAGTTTATGAAGGTATCCGGCATCAACACCTACACAATGTCGGCAATTCAGCGTGGTATGTACGGCTCCAGCTGGATACGTCATGTTGTGGGAACGCTCGGTCCCGAGGTGTACATTACGTTCGACGTGGATGGACTGGACCCGGCGACCATGCCTGCAACCGGGACACCGGAGCCGGACGGGCTGTTGTACCATGAAGCTATAGCAGTTATTCGTGAGATTCGGCGTACGGGGCGGACGATCGTTGGATTAGACTGTGTGGAGCTGGCGCCAATGGATGGTTTATCGCATCCAAACCTGACTACGGCACGGCTGATTTATAAAATTTTAAATCTTGCCTTTACAAACTATGAGTGACATTGAGCAATTCATAACAAAACTTGATACCGGTGAGGTGCGTGCCGCACAGCGTAATGATGACGGTGAGTGGATAGTAAACATCGAGGTAAAACAGCGTATCCTGGAAATCTTTAAACAGGGAATCCTGATTGATGTTAGTGAAGGGGGCTTCCCGTTTTTTGACAAGCATACGTTGCCGTTAAAGCGCCTGACGCTTGAGTCCGGTGTTCGAGTTGTGCCCGGAGGCAGTGCGATACGTCGGGGTGCTTTTGTTGCAAGAGGAGTGATCTGTATGCCGCCGATGTACATTAACATTGGTGCGTATGTGGACGAAGGATCGATGATTGACAGCCATGCTCTCGTAGGCACCTGCGCCCAGATAGGCAAGCGTGTTCACATAAGTGCTGCTGCCCAGATTGGTGGTGTTCTTGAGCCGGCCGGAGCACGGCCGGTGATTATCGAAGACGATGTTCTTGTTGGCGGTAACTGCGGCGTGTACGAAGGCGTGCTTGTGCGTAGTAGGGCGGTACTTGGCACCGGAGTGATTTTAAACTCCTCAATGCCAGTGTACGATCTGGTCCATGAGCGAATTCTTCGCAGCAGTTCTGATGCACCGCTGGAAATTCCTGAGGGAGCCGTTGTTGTTAGCGGAACGCGAACACACAGCTCATCGTTTGCTGTTCGTCACGGTCTTGGTATAGCTACGCCAATCATCATTAAATATCGCGATGAAAAAACTGATGCAGCAACCGCATTAGAATCAGCCTTGCGTTAGCCCCTTACCCAATACACAGAAAAGGAAGGAGGTTGACTAAGCCGTCGGATCGCCTTTTTCACGACTCAGTTTAAACGCCTGGCGGATATAATGCTCGAACAGGTCTTTATCAAATTCATTTAAATTCCTGATGATCACGTGACGCATGGTTGGGAGATCGCCAACAAGTCGGTTACCTGAGTCGTCGAGCTCATTACCGCGCCAGAAACCAAGGTTAACATGATCTGTAAATGCCTTGATGTATAGGACCGGACCATTGAGCGTAAATACAGGCTGTGACCACAGGATCGTCTCCGAAGCATCCGATGCCTGTTGTTTGATAAGTGTCCGTAGCTTGGTAACCAGCTCCCGCTGCCACCCCTTGAGCCTTGCGATATAGGCATCTACTGTAGCAGCCTCGGGTTGCTGCGGAGCAGGTACGAAGGGTTCATCGTTAGTATCATGCTGTTTAGATTCTCTCGACAACCGGCGTTGCAGAATCGAAGCCGGCTGTTCACGTTCCTTTTGCTCTGATTTGCTGTGTCCCTTTGTTCCGGACTTCCCACCATTTTTCTCGGGTGCCTTATCCGGGTGTTTATCTGCATTTTTCCCGTTTGACTTGCCACCACCCTTTACAGAACCTTGCATGGATTGTTGGGAATCACCCTCGGCAGGTGTTTGGGAAGCGCCGGCTTGCCGGTTGCGGTTTCTATTCCTACGTGACTGACGCTGGGCACCCTGCTGCCCTGGTGGCTGTCCCGATTTATCGGAAGATTCGGAATCCTGCGTTTCGGGCCTTTGTGGCTGAGCTCCCTTCACCTCTGGTGGCACGGCAGGAGCAGCTTGTGACTCTGGTTGACGGTCGGCTGATGGCTGCGGATTCCCGGAACGCCTGTGCGGGCGACGTCGGTCTCTGCGATGTCCACGTTTTGAATTGTCCGCTGATTCAGAGCCCCCTTCAGCCTTTTGTGGTTGTGTTGATTCAGTATTCTGCTGCGTCATGAAACGATTATTCAGTATTGAAAGGTATCGGCAAATATACCAAACACGCTTCCGAGGTGGGAATGTATAGGATAGGGGGCTATGGAGTAAGCCCACTGTGGAAGAGTAGTCGAAACCACAAGTACGCATGTGAGGAGTCCGGACTTGGGCATGAGTAAATCGCAGAACTACGCCACATGTTCTGGGAAATGAGACTGCATTGCGAGGTATTCAGAAGTTGTATTGACATAGCGACAGAAAAATCACCCGTTGCGCTGGTTTGGCCGAATCGACTGCTTGCTTTCCGCTTCCAGATGCGCATCAAGCTTGCCATCGAGCGCTTCCTCGACAAATTCCTTCAGAAAGTATGTCAGTACACCATCTCTGCCGATTATTGATTTGCCTGACGTCAGGTGCCTGGAGAGCGCTCACTTGACCGACTCGAAATCAAAAGTGTTTCTATCTACTGCAGGTTTTCACGCAGATTGATCTAACGGTACTGACACACTTTTTGAAACAGTCTCATGCGACGACTCAAAATACGTACACTGTACTCAAATCAGTAAAATCGTATAGTCACTATTTGTTCTGTCCGAGTTCTATTCTATAGCCAGAGCCACTTACTGCAATATCGCAGAAAGGTACACCGGCTTACTCTTGGAAGGGGTTGTAGTGGCTTTATGGCCACTGGCAGGTGCACCGTTCTTCCTGGCCGCCTGTGCTTCCTTAGCGGAGCCACCGCGTTTTGATTGCTGTCCTGACTTTGACCGGCGCGATTTGGACGGCCTGGTTTTACCATCAGGTGATGTACGCGACTGCTTTTGAGGATGCGATTTCTTTACTTGTTCAGCCTTAGGCTGAACAACCACGTGGTAAGGCTGCTCACTAATAAGCTCTATTGACTTACCAAGTTGTTTCTCGATTGCTCTTACCGCCGAATCTTCGTCTGGCGTGCAGAACAGAAGGGCAGTACCCTCCTTACCGGCACGCCCGGTTCGCCCGATACGGTGTACGTATGTCTCGGCTGACTCCGGAATGTCAAAGTTGACAACGTAGGGAAGCTGCTGGATATCCAGGCCGCGCGCAGCGATGTCTGTTGCAACCAGGACCCGGGTTTTACCATTGCGGAAGTTAGCCAACGCTTTTTCCCGGGCAGCCTGAGTTTTATTGCCGTGGATTGCATCAGCGCGGATGTCCCGTCTGACAAGATCGTGAGCTACCTTGTCGGCCCCATGCTTCGTACGCGTAAATACCAGCACACTCTCGGTAAGCCGTTTATCCAGCAGGTAAGCAAGTAGCTCGCGTTTATGCTCTTTCTCAACCCGGAAACGTTCTTGTGCGATGGTTGGTTGAGCCGTGGACGGCGGAGTGACTGAGATATGAACCGGGTTGTGAAGGATGGTGGAAGCAAGCTGTACGATTTCATTGGGTACGGTTGCCGAAAAGAACAGTGTCTGCCTTTGCTGAGGTACAGCCTTAAGGATTTGTTTTACCTGTGGCATGAAGCCCATGTCCATCATCCGGTCTGCTTCGTCAAGAACCAAGGTAGTAACATTGTTGAGCGTGAGCATCCGCTGTTCCATCAGGTCTATCAAACGTCCGGGAGTAGCCACCAGAATATCAACGCCACGCCTGAGCATCCGTTGCTGATTGTTAATAGACACTCCGCCAAACACTTCCAGGGTGGTTAGTTTTTGTCCCAATGAATAGGTTCGAAAGCTGGTAGCTATCTGTGCTGCCAGCTCGCGCGTAGGCGCAAGTACCAGGGTGGTAATTGTACCTCGGCGTGGTTTGGATTGATACAGCCGGGTAAGGATCGGCAGTGCAAAGGCAGCGGTTTTTCCGGTGCCGGTTTGTGCGCAGCCGAATACATCGCTGCCATTAAGAACTACCGGAATAGCCTGCTGCTGAATAGGGGTGGGAGAAGTATAGCCGGCCTTGCGCACAGCAGTAAGTACGGGCTCTGCAAGCCCCATAGAGGAAAAAGACATAGTTCTGAAAATAAATTATGTAAACAACGGCAACTTCTTTCGCGCGACGGACTCTCCGTCTACTGCCGTTGATCACAAATCAGAACGAAACGGGCATGAGAAAGGGGCTGCAAAAGGTTGTACGCTTGTACAACACGACAAAGATACGCAAAACCAGGCTATAATAGTGTAATGTAGGTACCAAACAAGTGTACGGCATTTAGCTGATATTTGCACAAATGGTTGATGGTATATGTCAGTCAACCGACAATCGTTAGAGAAAACCCAACCAAGTCACGTGTATTAATAAATAAACAAGGATATTACAGTGAAGCATCAGGTAGTAGCCGAATGGCAGGACGGAATTGATTTTATCGCAACCCAGCAATCACAGCAGATACAGCTGGCAAGCCCTGAGTCGGTCAGAGCACAGCATGGAGTAAGCCCAAAACAACTCTTGCTTACTGCACTGGCGGGATGTACAGGTATGGACGTTGCCTCGCTGCTTACCAAGATGCGGGTGCCATACACCAGTCTGGCAATTCGGGTAAGCGGTGAGCTGACTGAAGAGCATCCCAAGGTGTATTCGCATATCCACGTGGTGTACGAGGTAGGAACCACGCAGGAATATGCCGAAAAGGTAGAACGATCCGTTGAGCTGAGTGTTACCAGATACTGCGGAGTGAGCGCCATGCTTGCTAAGGCGGCAAACATCACGCATGAAATCGTGTATCAGTCGTAGGTGCAATCCCTGCCGGAGTCCACGGTGTCTGGTCGCAGGATAATGCTGTAACTCTTCCCGAACTTGTGGATTTTGTGGCGACGAAACCATGGAGAACCGATGCGAATTGTTGTCATCATAACACTACTGTTAATAGCTGCTTTAGGGATCAGCGCACAGCGGTACCATAGCCCCATTTTTGCCACATCAACCGTAAGCCGCGATATTGTGTACGGTGCTGCACCGGATTATGT
The DNA here is from genome assembly GCA_015709655.1 of Ignavibacteria bacterium. Classification (NCBI taxonomy): domain Bacteria; kingdom Pseudomonadati; phylum Ignavibacteriota; class Ignavibacteria; species Ignavibacteria bacterium. The sequence goes on from CP054181.1 coordinate 2,331,077, forward strand.
GGGTACAAACACAACGCTGTTGCTGGACATCTACCAGCCTGAGGGTGATACCCAGAAAAACAGAGCCTTGGTTATTCTGGTGCATGGCGGAGGCTTCACGGGTGGCGGTAAGGCAGGAGAGAATTTTCAGACCTGGGGCACTGACCTGGCCCGTCGCGGCTTTGTGGCAGCGTCGGTTGAATATCGTCTGGGGGTAGAAAGCAAGTCCGATCCGAAACTCATGTGGGAGGCAAGCATCCGTTGCGCACAGGACGTACGTGCAGCGGTACGCTTTATGCGAAGGCATGCCATGGAATATGGTATCGACACATCACATATTTATTTAGTTGGTACTTCGGCAGGGGGCTTGGGCATTGTGCAGGCAGCAATACTACAGGATGATGAGGTACCGCCAAATCTGGATGCAACGGTAAGAAATGTTGAAGGGAATTCTGGGACACCTGGCGAACGGAGTACCGTGCATGGGTTGGTTGTATGCTGGGGGGCAACGATTGATACAAACTTTATTGAACCTGGTGACCCGCCAGTGTTTTCTGTTCACGGTACGAAGGATAAAACCGTACCGTTCGAATGTGGTCCAAGTAAGTTCGGATTTGATCTGTGCGGAGGCGCTGCCATTAATCGTAGAGCCGGTAATCAGGGCATTCAAACCGACGTTCTCCTGTTCCCCGGCGTTGGCCACTCTCTGGATGATGACCCGATCTTGATTGACAGTTGCTATAGATTTTTCGTGGGACACCTTGCTAATCTTGCATCGTCACCAACCAAGGTTCTTGACCTCTTTCCATCAGCAATACCAGCGACGGTTTATCCGCATCCCGTATCAAGTGGTGGAGATGTTTATGTTCCCATTTCCGATATGCTGCCGCCACACAGTGTTGTTTTAATATCAGTATCTGGTACAAACTCTAACTGCAGTACTGTGTATCAAGCTGGTAGTGAAACTCTGCTTGTCCGCCTGCCGGAGTGTACACCAGGCATGTACATCCTTCAGATTACCGTTAATACCACTATCCACAGGATTCCTGTTGCCGTTATCGGCAGATAGCTGGTCGGAAGATAACGACCGAAGCAAGAGCTTAGAAAGCCGAAGCGCTTTACCATCAGTTCATAAGAAATCATGCAATCGATGTACTGATAGTGTAAGCATGTTTCTGCGTATCATGATGATGATGGTCAGGTTATTGATATTTTAGCAATAACTGTAACTATCAATGTCAGGCAGACTATCAGAATTTACCCGGGCCGAGGTTGCCTTTGCATCGTTGAAGACGGACCCTGCTGTCGGAGTAGAACGTACCTTTTTCAAGTTGAGCAAGTTACTTGCCCAGACAGATCGGCACATACAAAACATTTCACGTGACAAAGGTAAATGGCGTGATCTCCGCTTGCGACTTCTAACATATAGGGCGCACCTGTACGAATCCTCCGGTAAATGTGACCTTGCACTTCGCGACGTTCTGAGGGCAATCACAGGCCTTTCGAATGATATTCCCAATTCCACCAAACAATCACTAAGCATTGTACACGGCCGGTGCATGATGCTACTTGGCATGCACAATGACGCCCTTGACATTTTCATGAAAGTGTGGAATACATGCTCTGAGTCTGCAGATACTGATGTAACAGGTGTAATCTCAGGTAATATCGCAACTGTGATTTTTAACCTGAAGCACTATACTACATCACTTGAGTGGTTTAGAAAAACCGCCGACATTTATCAGCAGATTGATAATAAGGAAAAACAAGCACAGGCAGTTCGTGGAGTTGGGATGTGCCTTAGTAAGCTTGGAAAGTATAATGAAGCACTTCAGCAGTACAGCAATGCACTAAAACTCCTGGATGATTGTACCCATAACAGTGTGGAAATTAGGATACAAATAGTTGAAAGTATTGGTGTAGATTACCTCAACCTTGCCGATACCACCCATAAACAAAGTTATTACAAGAATGCACACCAGCGTTTTTCCCTCTGCCTTCAACTTGCAAAACAACATCGGCTAACAGTACAGATGACGATTGCTTTGCGCAATCTGGGCCTGGTGCTCTGTGAAACCACCTATAAGCAGCATGATGTTACCCAGGCGATGAAGCACCTGAAACGGAGTTTAACCGGCGCAAGGAAGGCAGGACTAAAATTACTGGAAGCACAAGTGCACAGAGATTTGTCGATTATTCAGGAGCTCACCGGCGATTTAAAGGGAGCCTTACAATCACTTCGACGATGGCACGAGCTTGACAGAGAGCTGTTTAATGCACGTGCCGATCAGCAAGTGGTAAACTTGCAAATACAGCTGGCAGTTGAACAGTCGGAAGCCCGCCGACAACAGGCTGAAACTCAGATCGCAGAACTACAGTTAGCGCTAAAGGAGGAGCATAAGAAGGCGGTTGCTATGTCTATGGCTGTTGCACAGCAGACAGCAGTCATACAATCCGCACGGTTCGAGTTGCAGTCGCTGGCTGGTCGTAGCACCGAACGTGAGGTGTCAGAAAAGCTGCGTCAGGTATCCGCTAGACTGAAGCGCGTCACTGAAACCGAAGACCATTGGCTTGAACTGGAGGCAGAGCTTGCGCACGTGCAGGGTAATCAGTTACCATCACTCATTTCCAAGCATCCCGGCCTTACTCCCACTGAGCGCAGGGTGTGTGTCCTAATCCACCACGAAATGTCCACAAAGGATATGGCCAGCCTTCTGGGAGTTGAGCCACGCAGCATTGAAAAGTACCGTCAGCGAATTCGTAAAAAGCTTCAACTGACAAATGAAGTCAGCTTGTCGGTCTATCTGGCGTCACTGTAGCCGTACCCAGTTAGGTATGTAGCCTGTCATAGCAGCACATACGGCCTACCCGGTCGGTTTTCAGTTGTCACCTTTTTGTCCGGGTACACTGTATTACTATTATCACGAAGTTTGCTGGAGCTCACCGTTGGTAGGGGAAAATTGAATTTGGATGATCATGGCTGGTGAGTTACTCCTTAATCTACCATAAGTATCCGGAGGGTATATGAAGAAGATTCAACTTCTTGCGCTGAGTTCCTTTGTCTGTTTTCTTTTTGCCTTTGTTAGTCCGGTAACCGTCCGCGCCGGCGAACTTGGATCACCCAGGATTTATGCCCAGAACCTGCAGAATTTAGTTGTCGGCCAACGGTTGATGATGTATTTCATCCTCCTGAACTTGAATATGCAGTATTCATTAGGCGGAGTGAACTGGCACTTGAATGTCTACTTTGCCAAACAACGGTTGTTGCGGTTTTCAACATCAGGAACAACAACGGTTGGTCCCGGCCAGGAAGTAACAGTGACGCCAGAAGAAGAGTTTGTTCCAACAGAGGCGGGTACCTATACCATTGTTGTAGATGCCAATAGTCCGGTAAATCAGACGGGGCTACAGAAAGACTCGATTACCGTAACAGTTATGGAACCGCCGGAGTGTCCCGCTCCTACCAGATCCCCTAAGGGGATACTGCTGTACGCCGGTGGCGGCAACAACCAGATTGTATTTACGGCACCAAAGGGCTGTTGTTATGAGATCGATCCGTACGGCAACCAGAACTCGTGGTACGAAATTTCTCCAACGACGAAACAAACAGTTTCGGATGGACAAAGCATAACATTCACTGTTAGTGCAAAGGATCCCCAACCGATGGCAGCGATGTTTCAGTTCCGATGGAATGAATGCGATAAGCTGCATCCGTCTGGTTATGAATATGTGATTGTAACCCCCTTCCTTGCTCCCGCTGATTCAGGGAGCTCTGCCACTGCTTCGGTATGCTCATACTATTCGGTATTCGGCGACCCCGTTGCCACAGCGAGCGGACAGTTCGTGTATGACGCCCCAACGGATGTTTCGGTTGCCTCTAGCCCCTTACTCCAATTTACACGGCGCTACGATGGTGGTCTTGTTAACGGAGGATTCCCATACGGAATGGGCCCAAACTGGCAGCACACGTTTAATGATTTGCTGGTTGGGGATTCCTTGAATGTAATAATTCTGATGAGCGACGGGAGGCGACTTGGCTTTACAAAGGACGGTGGTGCATGGAAGGCTGTGGGCAGAGAGGCGGTTGCTAATCTTCAGGAGCAGGTAACAGGATGGCTGCTGACCGACGTACCGGGACACGTTCAGTACTGGTTTAACCTGCATGGACGGCTAATAAAGAAAGATAATGGACGAATACCGGTTCACGTATCCTGGTCGAATGGCAGGATTGATTCAGTTTATGATGACCTTGGACATACAATCGTATTCCAAACCGATGATAACGGTGTGATTCTTAGCGCGTCGAGTTCGCAACAAACAGTTACGTACACCTATACTTCGAAAGGTGAACTTGCATCAGTGACGAATGCTGTTGGCGAAACAATGTATTACAGTTACACGTCACAACCCGGTGAAATCGCAACCCTCGGCCTCAGTAAAACTGAACCCCTGTTGCAGCTAACGTATGACGGTGATCACAGAGTGAAAACACAAATCGATGCAACCGGTAGTCTGTGGTCATATAATTGGACTGAAGGAACAGCCACCCTCACCGATCCCGATGGCGTAAAAGAAATCCATACGATGAATGCCAACGGCCTTGTCACCAGTATTGGCACCAACGGATCCGGAACGATGGAAATTCAGTATGAAAATGGGTTGCCTGAAAAACTTAGATCATCTAACGGAACAAGTACCGACTTAACACACCATGCAGGCGGCCGGCTGGCAAGTATTACAACGTCGGACGGAACAACAACGCTTGAATACGCAGAACGCACCTGGAATGGCGCTACCGTTTACGATGTAAAGAAAGTTACACTCCCGGATGGCTCAGCCCGAAGCTATACATACAATGACAGGGGGCTCTGCATCAGCGTTACAGACGAAAACGCAGCAGTGTGGACAACAACCTATGATGATTATGGCAATATCCTCACGTTAACCGATCCGGAGGGTAGGACAACGACAATGGCTTACAACACTGCAGGACATCCGAAAAGTATTAGTTCACCATCCGGCAATACCATCACGGTTACGACCGATGATGTTGGAAACATACTAAGGGCGGATGATAATGGCTCTGTACGTACCTATGAACGCGATGCCATGCAACGGGTGACGAAGTTTACGGATGAGATGAGTCATTCCACCGCACTAACATATTCGCCCCATGGTACGATAGGCTCTGTTACTGATCCACTGGGAAGTACTACGATTTATAAGTATGGTAAGGGTGGTGAGCTTGTATCTGTTACGCTTCCTTCAACATCAAAGCTGCAGCTGGCATACACAAAGGCAGGAAGGTTACAAACGTTAACAGATCCGATGGGGGAAAGCATAACACTGGGGTACGGGAAGAATGGAGATCTGAATAGCATCACAGACCGTAACGGCTCGGTAACCCAAATTGAAACCGATGAATCCGGATTCATAACAGAAGTTACTACGCCTGAAGAACGGAAAACATCGTTTTCATACGATGACTTTAACCTTCTCTCCAGCGTCACGTCCAAAATGGGGAGCACTACGGCATTTGAATATGAAAAGTGCGGACGCATCGTATCGTTAACGGAGTCATCCGGTCGCAACACTACCCTCAAGTATGATAAGAGGGGGAATGTTGCCCGTATGTTGATTGGTGCCAACATTGCCGTTGACTATGGTTATAACGCAGCAGGTGAACTTACCACCGTAACAGATGGCAACGGTGGAATCTGGGCCTGGAAGTACGATCAATTCGGACGATGCATCAGCATTGCGGATCCGGCACAACGAGAAATATCGTACGGCTATTCGGCTCGAGATAAGTTATTATCAGTATCCCTGCCCGGAGCATTAGGGTCATGCACCAACACCTACGATGCAGGCGGCAATCTAACAGGCATGAAATATTCTGATGGCCTGCAGTATCATTTTACGCGGGATGCTCTTGGCAGAGTAATCGGTACGGAACATGATACCGTTGCCTATGACAAAGATGGACGTATGGTCATGAGTAACGGTATGCTCATGAAGTATAATGCTAACGGATGGCTCACGGAACTAACTCTGGGGCCAGGAAAGGCTGTTAGTTATTCTTACGATGCCGTTGGACGTTTGACTAAGATTTCAGATTGGACAGGGGGCTTTGTATCGTATGAACATGACGATGACGGACAGTTAACGAAAATTATTCGATCGAACGGCAAGGAAACTATCTATGATTACGATGAAGATGGACGACTCATTTCTATTGCCGATGGCGCCGAAGCCTTGATCGAGCTCCAGTACAATGGTACCAGAATTGCATCGGCTAAACGAATTGGTCATCTTCCGGCCGCCCCTGAAGCCGGCGAGTTAGTATTGAACGTTGATGCCGGCAATGCCATTACTGCATGGAAGCCCGATGCAGCCGGCAGGCCAACCAAGATTGGAGACACCGAATTTACCTGGAATGCTGCCTCTCAGATAACTGCGATTGGCGGAGGAGCTGATTTGGATTTAACGTATGACGGGTTTAGTCGGTTAATTCAGGTTCGCGGGGAAGGCATTTCCGCTCACTTTGTATGGAATGATGCCTTTGGAGACGGATTCCCTTGTGCTATTGGTGGACCTTTGGGCACCTTATATATCATCCCAACTCCGGGCGGAACCTTTGCCTATGCTGTTGACAGCGCCAGTGGACAAATAGCATTTCCGCATTTCGATCATCAGGGCAATGCAGTCATGTATACTGATGGTAGTGGAAGTATTACGAGTCGCTCTGCGTACTCTGCCTACGGTACAATATTGAATTCAGAGGGGAACAATACTGTTCCGTTACGTTTTGGTGCAATTGGGGGCATGATCACTTTTACAACAAGCCTTTATATCACGCCGGGCAGGGCCTACCTTCCTGGAGCTGGCAGATTCATTTCTGCAGATCCTGACCGAAGCATACATCCGCAACGGATTAGCCAGCATTCGTATGCATACTGTGACCCTGTTAATTGGGCTGATTTCACAGGACGAGCTCCCGCTCCCATTACCAGTAAGGCAGATGAACTTATTGAGCAAGGTAACCGGCGTCTGGAAGAAAGCATGCGACAAACTCAAGATAAATACGATGCCGAAATGCGCAAGCTTGAGGAGAAGTTTGCAAAACAGCGTGCCGAGCGCGAAGAAGCCGAAGCAAGACGTAAAGCCGATGAGGAGCGTCTTGCGAGGCAGCGTGAGGAAGAACAAGCAAGACGCCAGGCTGACCAGCAGAAGTTTAACGAAGCTCTTGAGAAGCTAGCCAGGCTGAACAGCATTTTACTTGGTCCGCCACCGGCACCCGAGCCCATTGCCTCAGCTCCCGGTACTTCAAATGGCGGCAGCGCATCTCCTGTTCCCGGATCCGGCGGAAGTTCAATAGGTGGCAACGGTCAGCCTCCGTCAAGTGGCGGTACGCGTGTGCGTGGTACAGGAACCAACCCCGGTGGGGGTTCGAAGGCTGCATCCGGTGGTAGTTCGGGCAACGGTGGACAGGGAGCACCTGGCTCAGGCAACGCAACGTCACAACCTCAGCCGCTGGGTCCCAACCCTACAGGGCGTGGATCCTACAATCCGAACGTTCCGTTTGCAATCCAATATGTGGGAGCCTTTATAACGGGATTCATAGAATACTGGACCGGCGAGTAAATCGGTTATTATCAAAAACATTAGTACCAGGAAAACACAAAGGACACTAAAATGAAATTACTAACCATACTTACAGCAGTTCTTCTCGGCACGGCTGTCATAAATGCCGAAACCTATATTTATGATGATGCCGGACGTCTGGTTGCAGTGCGGTATGAAAACAGCATGGAAACCCGATATACGTACGACAAGAATGGTAATATCACCAGGATTAAAACCGATGTAGTAAATTCAGTTACTGAAGCTGAAACCCTCGGGAGGCTTTCAGTAATGCCCGTACCCGCTACCAACAAACTGGTCCTCAGGAATCTACCCGCTGGTACCGTTAATGTTTCGCTTGTTTCCGTTACCGGCGAAGTTGTATTAACAAAGAAATATGGGAATGTAGGTAAAACCATCACGGTTGACATGGAAAACATCCCGTCGGGTGTGTATGCTGTAAGGGCAGCAAACGGAACCGCCATATATGTTGCCACAATGGTAAAGAGCGAAGATTAAGCAACACATCCGACATGTGAACCCGTAGGGGCGACCCCGTGTGGTCGCCCTTCCCGTGTGGTCGCCTGCACGTGTGGTCGCCTGCACGTGTGGTCGCCTGCACGTGTGGTCGCCCTCCCCGTGTGGTCGCCTGCACGTGTGGTCGCCTGCACGTGTGGTCGCCCTCCCCGTGTGGTCGCCCTTCCCGTGTGGTCGCCCTCCCCGTGTGGTCGCCCTCCCCGTGTGGTCGCCTGCACGTGTGGTCGCCCTCCCCGTGTGGTCGCCTGCACGTGTGGTCGCCCTTCACGAAACTGGAGTGGTCCTACAAAAATGGACATATTAGTGTAGGTGTTTTTGATTACGAACGTCGTTGTTTTCAAAGTCAACGGGGGTTGTATATCCAAGTGTTGAATGCAATCGTCTGCGATTGTAGATATTCTCGATGTAGTGTGCAGCCTGACGCTGGACGTGCTCGAGATCGACGAAGTTGATGTCGTTGAATTCTTCGGTCTTGAGCGTGGCAAAAAAGGATTCTACTGGTGCGTTGTCCCAGCAGTTTCGCTTGCGGCTCATGCTCTGTGTTGCTTTGCAGTAGTCAGTCAGAAACTGGCGGTAGCCAGTGGCAGCATACTGCGAACCGCGATCACTATGAATGAGCATGCCGGTGGCATAAGAACGGTTCTTCCAGGCCTTCCAGAGTGCCGTGATGGTGAGCTGTTGCGTGATCGTCTCTGACAGATGCCAGCCAATGATGCGACGCGAGAACAAATCCATCACCACCGCCAAGTACACATAGCCAGCGTTGGTCTGTACATAGGTGATGTCGGCAGCCCAGACGGTGTTCGGTTTCGTGACGGTAAAGTTGCGATTGAGTCGATTGTCGGCCACCGGGTGCTGATGTTGCGAGTCGGTAGTTTGCACCAACGCACGCCTGGGCGTGCGCTTGACACGGATGCCGTCTTCCCGCATCAGCCGGCGCATTTTGTGACGGCCTGCCACAAGGTTGCCTCGCCGCAGTTCCTTGTACATCCGGCGGCTGCCGAAGGTATGGTTGGACTTCTCATCAATCTCGCGCATGGCACGCACCAGCTTGCGCTCATCGTCACTAAGCTGAGGTTCAGGTCGCTTTAACCAGGCATAGTAGCCGCTGGCACTCACCTGCAGCACATAGCACTGCAGGCGCACCGGCCAACAGTGCCGGTGGTTGGTGATAAACATGTATTTCAGTCCCTTCCCGGCGGAGCGGCAAAGATCGACATCGCTTTTTTTAAAATGGCCAGTTCCATTTCTGCACGCTCAGCGCGCTTACGCAAGGCCCGTACTTCGGCGGCAAGCTCGTCAGGTGTCTTCTGCCCGGCAGCTGCTGCAGCTCCAAGCGTACGATTCCAGTACGATAGTCGCTTGACGTCGATGCCAAGCTCACGGGCCACCGAGGCCAGCGTACGTCCCGCAGCTACCATCTCCAGGGCGCGACGTTTAAATGCTTCATCATAAATGCGAGGTGGATGTTTCATTGCTCTTTCCTTAGATTTTTGGAAAATTACACCTTCCCCGTAGTGTCCACTTTTTCAGGACCACTCCACCGCAGCCGACCGGCCGGGCTGTAGTGGTAAGTGGTGAAGAATGATGGTGGTGGCGGAGGGGGTGGGGCCCGAAGGGCCGTAGTCCGTCCGCTCGAGATATTGACGTGCCTCGGTAGTGCAGAACGGTTGTGTTAAACCGTAATGTGGGTATGAAACCCCGTATGAACGACCCCATGTCGTCGCCCACACGAAACATTGTAAAACCCGATACTAAACTGTACGAACGTGGTCACACTTTCCTGTCTTCTACCCACTATACGTAACAGCAATTGCATCAGAATTCCTAAGGTATTTTACGTAGGCTGCACACCGCAGCCGACCGGCCGGGCTGTAGTGGTAAGTGGTGAAGAATGATGGTGGTGGCGGAGGGGGTGGGGCCCGAAGGGCCGCGTAGTCCGTCCGTTTGGAATTAAAACCGTGGTTCGGTTGTGTGGGGTGGTTTGTGTGAAACCGTATATAAGGATTTGTTGTTGTAAAGGCCACCTCTTTTTTGCGCCACAAACTGGTGCATGGTTGGGTCAGAATTCAGCGAATTCATGCGTGGCGGAGGGGGTGGGGCCCGATTGAATCTGCCTTCTGGCAGTTGCCACCCCACACTATGGGTCGATCGGGATTCCTGTTGAGAAGCGAAACCTCTTGCTGTAAAAAGCCATATTGACCTTGATCTCTGAGATGGTGCCAGCCGGTCGGGGTAGGTAACCACTGGCACTGTAATGTTCGTCAGTGGGGGTAACAAAAGTCAGCCGCAGAAACCAAATGCTGACAATTTACCGGGCGAAAGTTTAAAACACGCGTGCACAGGTGCAAGCACTGATGCTGTCCAATAGATGAGCCACGTGTGATAAAATTCAGGTGAAAATGGTTTATTCATGCTTGATGGCGTTTGCACGAATTCACCTGTTTGCGGCCTCGAGAGGATTCGAACCTCCGACCCACGCTTTAGGAAAGCGTCGCTCTATCCTGCTGAGCTACGAGGCCGTAATGATATGTACTCAACGAGAGCAGTATCGTAAATCAGTTTACGGTTTCCTTGCCCGATAGAAGTTTACGGCTTCCGTCTAACTGCTGGGGACCCTGATGCATAACAAACACAGCAACAAGAGCGCGTATTTCAGGAATATCTATCAGCGTTTCACCGGCCATGATCATGCAGCGTTCAATAATCTGCTCGATGTCGGAATTCGAAAGGAAACCCAGGTTACGGTAGCTTATGAGTAAACCCCATGCTTCCGCTGTAATGACTTCCGCTTCAACGGCGTGAAGCATCCTGAACGATCCGCAGTCGGCGTGCGAGGTAAGGCTGCCACCACGCTCAATAATCCACGATAGGGCTGCAGAAATTTCACCGTCCGTATAGCCCCTTTCAGATAGCTCGGTGACTTCTACGGTACCAATGGACACAATGGGTTTGCGACTTTCCACAACCCATGCGATGATTTCCATTATGCGTTCAACAGTGTAACGATCGGTCATTGGCATGCAATATACGTATTCTCCAGCGTTTGCATGTGCGTCCGCTGCGAAATTGTTTTGTCGGTATAACCGGCTAAATGCAGGGCTCCGTGTACGGCAAGCCTGCATAATTCGTTTTTGAGTGTGACATTATGGGCTGATGCCTGCCTACGCGCGGTTTCTGCCGAGATGTAGATTTCTCCAAGGATAGGGGGCTCAGGTTCGATGGGGAATGTAATAACGTCAGTCACAGTAGGGTCGTTAAACCATTGCTTGTGCAGCTTTTTGATTTCCCTGTCGGTGACCAGGATGATGTCAATCCTGCCAATTAGCCCTTCGGCCTGCATGACGTTTTGGACGCTGCTGATAATGCAGTCCCTGCCTTTGTATGCGATTCCGGATGCGTTTGTCAGGGTTACCATGTGTTGTGATGCCCGCGGCTTCTGCCGTAAGCAGCCTTCAGTTGTGAAAAATATGCTGTCCCAAAAATACACTCACGCATAATGCGTACATTGCGTGTATGCGAGCACGAGTGACTGGCCTTTTATGTACGATTCTGCTGACCCTGGCGGCAAGTACCGCTACAGCTCAGAAGATGCTCATCCCAATGGATCTTACGCAAACAAATCACCTAAAGGCGTACGGAATTGCGTTTCTGGCACTCACTAAGGACGTGCCGGTTGACTGGTTGCTGAATTACCGGGGCGGCTCTTTTTTGCTGGATGCTCGTACCGAGTTCGAAAATGAATGCAGAATTCGGGGTGTGAGCTTTTCAACCATTGATGGAGCTGCCGCTACAACGATACTGGCAGAAGTTCAGGCCGAGGGCAGCAACACCGAGGTGGTCCGCCTTGAAAAAGCACCACGAATTGCAGTGTATGCTCCACCGGGGTTTCGTCCGTGGGACGATGCCGTTACCATGGTGATGGAATCTGCCGAAGTCAAGTATGATAAACTATGGGACGAAGAGGTGCTGCAGGGAAAGCTTGGTGAATACGACTGGCTGCACCTGCACCACGAAGACTTCACGGGTCAGTATGGCAAGTTCTATGCCAGCGCCGCAGGTCAGTCATGGTACATTCAGCAGGTGGCTCTCCTTGAAAACACAGCCCGAAAACTGGGGTTTTCAAAGGTGAGCGAGTTGAAACATGCCGTGGTTGATAAGATTCGTGAATATGTTGCGGCCGGTGGTTTTATGTTCGCAATGTGTAGCGCTACCGACACCTACGATATTGCTCTGGCTACCGAAGGAGTTGATATTTGCGAGGCAATGTTCGATGGTGACCCCGCCGATCCACAGGCAAATAATAAGCTCGACTTTTCGCGGACGTTTGCGTTCGAAAACTTCTCACTCGAAATGAATCCGTATGAGTATGAGTTCAGTAACATCGATGTTGACATCAACCGGGTTCTTGCAACCGAAAAAACTGATTACTTTACGTTATTCGATTTCTCAGCTAAATACGATCCTGTTCCAACAATGCTCACGCAGTGTCATGTTAATGTTCTTCGTGGTTTCCTCGGACAAACTACTGCATTCCGAAAAGAATACATTAAAAAGAGTGTTACCATTCTGGCTGAACGTGAAGGGACAAACGAAGTGAAGTATATCCACGGTAATGTGGGCAGAGGGACGTTTACGTGGTATGGCGGACATGATCCGGAGGACTACCGTCATGCAGTCGGCGATCCGCCAACCGATTTGTCGCTCCACCCCAATAGTCCGGGATATCGTTTAATCCTAAACAATATCCTGTTTCCTGCTGCAAAAAAAAAGAAGCAGAAGACCTAATCGAACCTGTAACCGGCTATTAATAACGTTTCATAGCTGCCTGCATCCACCACCCGCACTCCGGTTTAAACCCACAGTTCATGTGTTAGTGCGCTGCCAGTGCCTGAGCCCCCTTTACAACAACTTCGTGTGTTGTGTCTAACCCATCACCTTTCACTTCTACGTAACCATTTGCTCTACTACCAACCGTGACTATAACCATCTTGTACCGACCCGGCGAATCTTGTACATACACCCATGATTTCCCTCCGGACTGAATTAGTGCCGATTCGGGAACCGTGAGAGCTTCGTGTGGATCGGTGGCGATGGTTGCCGTTATCGTTCTTCCGGGGCGAAGGGTGGGGTCTAGACTATCAAGATGACCGTGGACCGATACGGTCTTATCGGTACTAATTTCAGATCCAATCAGGTGGATGTGTCCGCTACGCTGGCGTTGCTCACCACTTAACACAACAGTAAAGGTTTGCCCTTGGTGCAGTTGCGGCACATCGCGCTCAAACACTTGCAACTCGGCATGAATATGGCTGGGATCCACCAGTTCGAGCACTTTACCATTTGGCTCTACGGCGGTACCTATGTTTACATTGAGTGTTGTAACGTAACCGCTGAAAGGGGCTGTAAGCGAGATCTGACGTGAGATCCTTTCAGGTGTTAACGTGGTTGCATCTATACCAATCAAAGCAAGACGTTCGGCCAATGCTTTCTTCCTGATTCGTAATACGGATGCCTGAGTTCCGGCCTGTTCCAGGCTCTTACGTGCATTCACGTTATCAGCAGCTAAAGTTTGCTGACGTGTTAAGTCTAGTTCAGCCTGCTCTGTTTGTGCTTTAGTAGTAAGATATTCTTCTTGAAGTGTTATAAACTCCGGGTTTTCCAAGATCACTAATACCTGCCCCTTATGAACTTGTTCACCAGGGATAATAGTAGTCTTTTTTACAATACCTCCAAGTATAGCATGGATGCTGATTAGATTTTGAGGTGGCACTTCTAATATACCGTGGACCAGTAAAGGTGTAAACATCATTTTAAAAGACGGCATAGCCGTTTCGATGCCGGCTGCATGGACCTGTGCCGATGTAAGGTCAATGCCGGAGTTAGTACCAACGGCAGGGCCTGCATGGTCGTGACCATGGTTGTCAGCGGGAGTGTCGTTGTTAGTGCACGAGATGAATAGTACAGCGATTGCTATTGTTAAAATATAATGGCGTATCATTAGTTGCGTCCTGTTAGTAATTCAAGTTGTAACACGGCATCGTTATACTCCAGAATAGAGGATAGCCTGTTAATGTTAATTGTTAGAGCGCGCTGAAGACTTTGTTGCAACTCCAGCCAGTCGATCTCACCATGTTGATAGGCTTGATACCCTTGTGTTTCGAGGGTTGTGCTTTCGGTGCGAGCAGTGCCCTGATAAAATGCCACAACAGAGGCGAGAGCAACGATATTGTTTCGAATCTTCAAACATTCGAATTCCGCATTGGTTATCGATCGTTCTGCCTCGGTGTGAGCAAGTTGCAGATCGAGGTCTGCCTGTTGTTTCCGTGCTTGCTCCGGACTATACCACAGCGGCACTTCAATACCTATGTTGAGCGTATGGAAACGGTCGGTTGAAGTTGCAATCTGTCCGCTGTGTAATGGTATCCCTATCATTGATTGGTTGGTATATCCTATCAGGATACTTGGCAGGAGCCATTCGGAAAGTGCGTCTGATTTTGCCTGTGCTGTTCGAATACGCTGTAGGTAGCGTGTTTTGGCAAGCTCAGAAAGAGTAGTGTCGGCAGGTTGAGACCGCTGCTGTAGTACTGAATCCACAATGGTAATACGTTCTCCTCCGCACAGTACCTGTAATTGAGTTTCAAGGTTCTGCAGTTGCATTGACGTTTGTTGTTCACGAGCGCGCAATTCCAGAAGCTGGCTTTGCTGGTGAACTACCTCTAACTGAGTAGCTTCACCGGTGCGCTGTCGTAACTCTGCTGCCAGTACGCTGCGTGTATACAGACTATCCAGGTGACGGTATAGCGATATCAGCTCGCGTGTAAATGCGATTCTGTCCATGGTGCGCTCCAGCTCGATTGTAACTGTTCTACGCGTCCATTGTTCACCGATCCGAGCTTCGGCAGCCTGCTCAGTAAATAGTTTTACTGTACGATTTAGCTTGCCTGGCCATGGAATACTTTGATGTACACTAAATGAATTATCAAATTCAAAACTATTCATCTGTCCGGCACTCCATGAAAGTGTTGTTGGCCCGATATCCAATGCTGCTCCCCTTAACCGGTCGGCCTGAAGAGCCTTGCTTGCTGCAATGATAACATCCAGGTTGGTGTTCATTGCACGTGCCCGCACTTCGCTGCGGCTGAGTATTGTTGGCTGTGAATATGCTACTGTTGGTATCAATGTTAGCAGTAGTATGGCCAAGGTACCGATCTTAGATGTTTTCTGGCGTTCTGTTCTACGTTTATAGATTACGTGATACAGGGCAGGAAGAACAACAAGTGTGAGTAAGGTGCTGGTAATCAGCCCGCCGATAACTACGGTTGCCAATGGCCGTTGTACTTCGGCACCGTCACTGGTGCTAAGTGCCATTGGCAAGAAGCCGAGCGAGGCAACAAGTGCAGTCATCACAACAGGACGAAGCCGTGCCGTTGTACCCCGAACTACCACGGAAAGGATAGAAGAATTGCCGCACGTACGGATTTTTCGAAATGCTGCCAAAAGCACTATGCCGTTTAGAACGGCTACGCCAAACAATGCAATAAAGCCAACGCCGGCAGAAATGCTAAATGGCATCCCCCGCAGTTCTAATGCTGCGACACCGCCTATAGCCGAGAGTGGGATAGCAGTAAATACCATGATAGTTTCCGTAACACTATGAAACGTAAGGTATAGTAAGAAAAGAATCAGCAGCATTGAGGCCGGAACAGCAATAAGCAAACGGGCAGATGCATGTTGAAGGTTTTCAAATTGCCCGCCATACTGAATTTCGTATCCGGCTGGGAGAGACAAACCGGCAAGATGCTGTTGTGCTTCTGTTACAATGGTGTTCACGTCACGGTCACGAACATTAAAACCAATTACTATCCTGCGTCTTCCATCTTCACGCTGTATTTGGTTGGGACCGTCGGCATAATCAATTCGAGCTACCTGAGGCAGTGGTATCAATGTGCCGGAAGAAGAATTAACGGTAAGGCGTTCCATGTCGGCAATCGATGTTCTGTCTGTTTGATTCAATCGTACCACTATATCAAAGCGTCGTTCGGATTCGTAATACTGTCCGGCAACTTCACCAGCGAATGCAGCTCGTACAGTTGTATTGATATCGTCGACCGAAACGCCAAGCATCGCGCATGCTTCACGGTCTGCTTTAACAACGATTTGCGGTAATCCTTCTACCGGCTCGATATACAGGTCGGCAACGCCGGGGATATGAGAAACGCTGTCGCCAACCTTTGCCGCGAGAGCGGCAAGAGTCTGCATATCATCGCCGAATATTTTTAATACAACATCCTGACGTGCACCAGTAATGAGTTCATTAAAACGCATCTGAATAGGCTGTTGAAATCCAAATAGCACTCCTGGAATTTCTTGTAAAGCACGCTGCATAGTGTCGGCAAGGGCCTCGCGAGTATGCGCTGTAGTCCATTCTTTGCGTGGTTTTAACATCACCATAAGGTCGCAAGCTTCCAGAGGCATCGGATCGAGGGGAATTTCGGTTGTTCCAATCTTACCTACCACGCTGCGCACTTCTGGGAACCGTTCTTGCAGGATGCGTGCCGCTTTGTGCGTTACCTGAACTGTTTGAGTAAGTGAACTGCCCGTGGGCAAACGAACCTCTACTGCAAAGTCGCCCTCGGCCAGAGTGGGAATAAACTCACTTCCCATAGACATAAAGCCGGCGGCGGCAGCTACAAGTAAAGCTACGGCTCCGGTAAGGAGAGCAGCTGTTCTTCTAAGCGCAAACCTGCGAAGTGGCACGTAGAGTCGCAGAATACCGTTCATTATCCGGTCTGCCATTGTGCGACCACTGTATTTATAGTTACGTAAGAGCAGTGCCGAAATCATAGGCACGTATGTTAAGCTTAGAATAAAGGCACCGATGATAGCAAACATTACTGTTTGAGCCATTGGTACAAACATTTTCCCTTCGATACCAACAAGAGTTAGTAGTGGCAGGTACACAATCAGAATAACACCCTCGCCAAAGGCAGCATTTCGCCGAATCTCCTGTACTGCATCTCGAATAACACCAACAGCGTGGTCGCGCGAACGAATACGAACGCCACTCAGGATGTGAAGCACATGCTCGACAATAATCACAGCTCCATCTACGATTAGACCAAAATCAATGGCACCAAGCGACATTAGATTACCCGAAACGCCAAATACATTCATAAGACCAATTGCAAACAACATGCTCAGCGGTATCACACTGGCTACGATCATGCCGGCACGAAGGTTGCCAAGCAGTAAAACCAGAATAAAAATTACTATCAGTGCGCCTTCTGTAAGATTTGTTGCCACGGTATGAATCGTGCGTTGAACCAGGTGAGACCGGTCAAGGTAAGGGACAATAGTAATTCCTGGCGGTAACATGTTTTCGATCTCTGCAGTGCGCTTTTTAACATGCTCAATTACCTGCGAGCTGTTAGCCCCTTTCAGCATATACACAATACCGCCAACACCCTCGGTAGAGTCACCAACGGTTAAAGCGCCATACCGGACGGCTGAACCATCATGTACAGTGGCAATATCACGTACAAGAAGCGGAAGGCCCTTAGTAGTACTTTTAAGAACAATGTTTTCAATGTCGGCAGCTGAGCGTACCAGTCCTTCGGTACGGATAAAGGCAACGCGTTCACCGCGTTCGATATAGGCACCGCCCGAGTTGCCACTATTTTGTTGAATTTTCTCCAAAACATCAGCTACGCTTAGTTGGTATGCAGCCAAACGTTCAGGAACAACAGCAATTTCTATTTGGCGAAGGAATCCGCCAAAACTTGCTACATCTGCAACTCCCTCAGTACCCAGCAGATTGCGCCGAACAATCCAGTCGTGCAGAGTACGCAACATCATAGGTGTATATTCACTTTTATGACTATTGTCGACCTCTAGTGTATACTGGTAGATTTCGCCTAACCCGGTGGTGATAGGCATCATGGCAGGCACGCCCATTCCCGAGGGGATGTCGTGCTGTGCCTCGATAAGCCGTTGATCCACTTGTGCACGTGCCCAATAGAGATCTACGTTGTCCTTGAACACGAGAGTAATAACACTCAGTCCAAAACGAGAAATGGATCGGCGCTCAACGATACCATCAATTGTGGCCATCGTTTGTTCGATTGGAACAGTAATCAGACGCTCAATTTCTTGTGGTGCTAGTGCGGGTGAGAGCGTAACAATCTGCACCTGGTTATTGGTAATATCCGGAACCGCATCAATGGGCAAGGCCGAAAAACTAACAATGCCCCAAATACACAGTGCAAGAACACCGATGCCTATTATTAAAGGGTTGGCAACCGAGAATGCAATAATTCGGTTAAACATAAAATCGCCCAAAAGTGGTGAATGAAACTATTTACGGAACAGTTCAAGCACGGGGCGGCTGAAAAACAGAGTCAGATCGGTGTGATGTGCCCTTTTGATTTTCGGGCAGCATAGTACGGACGATATTAACAGGGGGCTCTGTATTGGTACTTTGCAGGTGAGCTATATATACGATGGGTGCTGCCTGGCAGTGACTGCAACCATGAAATGGCAGTTGATCGTGCTCTGCATCCTTGTGGCTTTTTGAACCATAATGATCCACTAGGAATTGCAGAAACGGTAGGTTGTGCTCGCCATGAACCTGAATGTGATGATGGTAGTGTTGAATTACAGCCGCAACATGCTCAAACTCGGGAAGGCCGTTACCCGGTATAAGTAGCACTGTCAACAATATGATTAACACTTTCCGCATCACAGCAAAAATACGCAATGTGTGTAGAAACGATTACGTAAGCCGTTTCGCTTTTTGTTTCCGGATTTCTTATGCATGGCCAACAACGTCTTACTTATGAATTTTAATTCAGTGATGCCCTATAAAGCTAGATTGCGAAGCATCCAGATAACGACCATCTTCATCGACAAACCGCAATGAACATTCTAAAATCAGAAAGTAGTCACGAACACTATAGATGGTACGTTACAGTTATTGCACACCATAATTACTGGTAGTGTTCAAACGGGGTGGTTCTTTTTACTCTATGGCACAAAACGTAATATTTCTGTTCGTTGGCACGGTTCTAGCGTTTTGGATAAGTGCAATATGTGGTGGGGGCGCAAGCCTGATAATGCTGCCGGCACTTAATCTGGTGCTACCGGTTTCGGTAATTCCATTTTCGCTAACAGTTGGCACAGTATCGAGTTCAATTTCCAGAATTGTAGTATTTAAAAAGAACATCAACTGGAAGATATTCTTGTGGTTTGTACCATTCTCAATACCTACTGTTCTAGTTGGTGCTTTCCTGATTAAATATATAGATCCGCTCTATCTACAACTACTGGTGGCACTAATTTAAATTACTAATGTCCCTCAGTTGCTAAAATCAAGAAAAAAACGGCACGCCGAGGAGAAACCTTATCCTAGGTGGGTGCTTGCAGTGGTGGGGTTCTTTGCAGGCTTCGTATCGGGGATTACAGGTGCAATTGGGTTGCTATTTAACAGGTTCTATCTTAAATATGGGCTAACAAAAGAAGAGATTGTTGCTACCAGAGCTGCTAACGAGGTTTCACTCCATGTGATAAAATTAGCTATGTATATTGCATTGGGTTTGTACTCTCAAACTGCATCGTGGCTGGGTCTTACAATCGCCGTAGGGGCAGTGCTATCGGCATACACGGTAAAATTCATCCTACCGCATTTAAGTGACTTTGTATTCCGCAAAATTGGGTACGGGGCTATGGTGCTTTCGGGAGTTGTTCTACTGGGGAGCACATCGGCGCAGATAATCCGGCAGGATCATATTTCTGTATCAGAGAATGCTCTAAATGAAACTACGATGAAATGGCGCAAGAGCAGTTTTGTCCTGGAGTTTGCAATAGATGACGGGTTGGAAGTAGAACGTCCTATTCAACCGAATGAATTACCATACACTCTGCGCGTAAAATACGACTCGCTGCGTGGCACGTACGATACAATCGAACTTGAAAAGGTGTTTAAAATAGGTGAACATCCCGCATATGAATTTTACTGTTACAAAAACCATGAGCTCACAAAGTTGGATTTTGAATGAGTGGGAACTACCGGTGGAATCCGGATATTGTGATAATAGAAAAACTACTATAACAAATCGAATTATCAAAGCTAATGTAATCAAGGCATGATATCCCCGTATATTGTCGTTTCACTTGCAGTCCGGAGTTATCATGGAAATCAATAGTAAGAAGCTGGAGCGAACAACCCGGCTTGTGAATTACGTCATCACGGCTGTCCTGTGCCTATTTCTGATACTCCTATCCGACAAAATCCTTGATGATTTGGGCGGTGCAGTTCCGCACCCAGGGTGGAGTGATTATGCCAACCCTGGGGCTTTGGCAAACATTCGCAGTGAACTGAAAAAGGAGCAGCAGACCATTGAAGAACTTGACTCTAAAATGTCTGTGATTTCACGGACAATTGCGACTGCACAGAAAAATTACGCGAGTGAAAAAAACTCATTCGATAATTGGGTTCGGGCACGCACTACTCTGGGGTCGCCAACCGAAGATCATGAGGTTACGGAAAGAGCAAAAAAACTTGATGACTATTACCGGGTTGAACAGTCATGGAATACTGAGCTGAGCAGACTGCAATCGCTCCGGGACGATGCCGGAGTACGGCTGAAAAAGCTGAAAGCACGGCAATCTGCAATAGAACAGCGGATAACAGATCGGTACAAGACAGCCTATCGGTACTTCGAGCTGGAGGTGTTTATCATTCGGCTTCTGTTTGTGGGACCGATTTTAGGCCTGGGCTTATACTTCTTCATGAAAAAGCGGGGCAGTAAGTTTCGGCCGCTCTACCTTGGCTTTTCGTGGTACGCTGTGTATGCGTTCTTTTTTGGCTTAGTCCCGTATATGCCCAGCTACGGCGGGTATGTTCGCTATTCCGTCGGCGTTTTTCTTACGGCGGGGATAGGTTACTATGCGATACAGCGAATCCGGTTGTATAATGAGAAAAAGCGTGCTGAGCTACAAATATCAACAAAGGAAAGAGCCGGCAGAATACAGTCGTCAACGGCAGAAAAATCGCTGGAGCACCATGTATGCCCGTCGTGCGGGAAAGACTTTCTTCCTAAAAAATGGGAGCATCCACCAATGGTTACACAGCCTCAGGATACCGTGAAGCAGGCAACGGACTACTGCCGGTACTGCGGCCTGGAGTTATTTGCATGCTGTGAACGGTGTGGACAAAAAAACTTCGTCCACCTACCATTCTGCGCAAAGTGTGGACATCAAACAGGCATTGGTACAACGGCTCATCCCGGTCAGCACGGCACCATGCCTGAAGCCCCCTGATACGATATTCCCGGTACTAAACAATGCTTCAGGGCTTGCAGCAGGTGCACCGTTGCCATCAGCAAAAAGAAAATTCTACATGCGTATGCGGCGTAACCCGGTTCGATGCTACAGAAATGCCAGCCACAGGATTCGAATGCCCACAATGGCAAGACAGACAGCCAGGGCACGAACGATGAAGATACCGTTGACTTTTTTGGATAGGCGTGCGCCAACAAGGGCACCGGGTATAACACCTATCGCAAGCGGTACGATCAGCGTTATCAGGTACTGACTATAACTGCCTTCCACCAAATGCACAATAACACTGACCGTTGCCATGATTGCCAGAATAAAGTGAGATGTTGCCGTGGCTATGTGGGCAGGGAACAACAACCATTCTGTCATTGCCGGCACGTGAATAATCCCGCCACCAATGCCCAGCAAGGGCGAGAAGAAGCCAACAAGGGTACTTAAGATGATGCCGTGACGCAGGTTGTACGAATACGTGTATTCGTGTCCGTCGCCGTCGGTAAAACGTCGTACAGTATGTCCCGATTGAACAGCTTTTCTGGTAAGGGGCTTTCGTTTACCTCCGAATGCAAACAGGTAGCCCGACACAACAAACAAAATGATACCAAAAATGATATTGAACAGCGTTCGTGGGATAACCTGTGTTGTTAATACACCAAGAACTGAACCGGGTATCGTTGCAATGGCAAAAAGAATGCCCGAACGATAATCAATACGTTTAGATTTCATGTAGGCCACTGAACCCGATGTGGCATTAATAGCAACAATGGCCATTGAAATAGCGGTGATACTTTGTGCCGACAAGTCCGGGAAGAGGAGCAGCATCAGCGGTACCAGGATAAAACCGCCCCCAGCTCCGATGAGCGTTCCAACGGTACCAATACCAAAGCCAAGCGCAATAAACAGTGCGTAGCTTACTACCATAAATGTTTAGTTAGCATGGGTTTCATAATGATGGTGTAGTGATCACACCCTACGTCCAGTGAATTTCCTTAATCGTTGAATCATCTTTCAGCGCCTGTAATATGTCATTGGCAATCTTACCGTTAATACCAGAAATTGTTAAATCATATACACATTCATGCTCGGTTTTGTCGAGTGTGTAGTTCTCGATCGTGATGTCGGGGCGGTTTAGCAGGTACATGAAAATGCCGGAGTTGCTGGCATTGGGTGCGGTTGTTAAACGGAGCATTCGCCGCTTGAATTTCCTGGAGTAGAAGTGCTCAAACGGACGCAGTGCGTACAGGATAATCAGTGCGATGATGGTTGTGGCAATGGCAGCAAAATACATCCCGCTGCCGGTTGCCAGTCCGATTGCGGCAACAGTCCACAGGCCTGACGCAGTGGTTAAACCATGAACCGTTCCTTGCTTGGAAAACAGGATGGTTCCGGCACCGATAAATCCAATGCCGCTAACTACCTGGGCGGCAATCCGGGAGGGATCCAGATTAACGTTTGCCGTTCCCAGGATGTCAGAAAACCCAAATGCCGATACGATCATGATTAAACAGGCACCAACACAAACCATCATGTGGGTGCGTAAACCGGCCGTCCACTGCTTACGCTCACGCTCAATTCCTACAAGAGCGCCAAGCAGGGCAGCAACAACCAGGCGGGTTGCAATTTCGGATGTTTCAAGCATGGTGTACCTCCTCTGCTGACGTGAAACGGTGTGGTGTTGCAACACGAGTAACGTAGCTAATGGTACGAAAGTACGGACAGAGCCGTTTCCACTATTGCCTGAAATTTCAGGCAAGATGCCATCGGCCGCCGGGGATCTGGCGAATATAGCCGTTCATCTCCAGCTCTGATAACCTTACAAGTGCTTCCGCAATACTACAGTTCCACTGCTGAGCAGCCGTTTCAGTGAAGATTGGGTCAGCACCAAAGAGTTTAACGAGGTCGGTAGGGATCGAGTCGTAACAATGTTTATCAGTTGCAAACTGTTCGTGCATGGTACCTGCAAACAGCGTGTTCAGAACACTTTCGGCCGAGTCCAGAAGCATGGCTTTCCCGGTCTTGATGAGATTGTTGCACCCAGCGCTTCGTGTACCTGTAATGGGGCCTGGAACTGCCCATAGCGGGGTACCCTGCCGGAGAGCAAAATCTGCAGTGATCAGTGCACCACCGGTGAGCTTGCTTTCGACAATGACAACGGCATCACTCAATGCAGAGATGATGCGGTTGCGGGCCGGAAAATATGGCGGCAGGGCTGCAACGGTGATTGGATATTCACTGATTACAGCACCGCCGTGCTCTACAATTTGCTTTGACAAGTGTTGTGCCGACTGAGGCGAAATCCGCTGGTGTCCGCTTGCTATGACGGCAACGGTTGTACCGCGCGAACGCAGACATGCTTCATGGGCAATGGTGTCGATCCCGTTGGCAAGACCGCTAACAATAACACAGCCCGATTTTGTCCACAACTCTACACACTTCTCGGTTACCGGTTTACCATACGATGCCGTACACGATCGGGTGCCTACCACGGCAATAGCCGGTACTGATGATGGCGGAAGGTTTCCGGCTACGTACAGAAGCATTGGCATAGGGTCAGCCACCAGCAGACGCGACGGGAAATCGGGGTGCCACCGGCTGAGAATGCGGACGTTGGCTTCCTGACATTTAGTGATGATTTTCTCAGCTACCTGGTACAATTCAAAATGGAGAATGCCAAGAGATGCCAGTGCGTCTTCGGCCGTAGCATACTTCTCAACAAGCAAACACCGCTGTGCATTGGTAAGTTTTCCAACTAACGATAATTCTACAAGTCGAATCAAGGGCCAGGGTTCAGGTGATGCCATATACCATTGTATGCGTTACAGACAATGGTGTGACACGACTAAAAGCAGCTACATCTGTACAAGGTCATGTTGTATGATTGCGGCGATGGCCGGAAATAAGTCGGCAGGGACGGCGGTACGAAGTTCCTGCAATGCGGTGTCCAACGTATTGCTAAACGCCTGAACAAGCGGCAGGACTTCCTGAACAAGCGGCTCGTCAGAAGGGATCGTTATCTCTGTTTTTCCGAGGTTAATAAGCAATGCAACTAATTCGGCTTCGGCGTCGGACGAGCAGTCAATAACACCACCTACCTTAGCCCCCTTCCAAAGGGTTACATGAGTGCCAAACATTCCCGTGTTGTTTGTGGCGTGTGTTATATCGGCCTCAATTACCATGGTGCGTGTGGTGTTCTTGGGCAGTTGGTTGATGCGGGAGTCATACCACTCCGACATAGCCGTAAGCTTACAGGTGCCGGCAAGCCTGGAGGCGAGTGCCGTGGCAATATGGGCAACATTGGTCTGTTCAGTAAACCATGCCAGCGTTAAGCGGTACAGCCAGAGCTGCTCCTGGGGGGTAAGCGTAAAAATGTGTTCCATCAGCCAACGGTCTAAGCGCCGGCGGTCGCGCCTGATGCCGTCTAACCGTACAGCGTCTGGATTACCGGTGCCGTATTCATCGGCAAGGGTACGTATCGGACGGAACAAGAGCTCACGGTGACGCTGTACATCAATCTGATCAAGTATGGCACGATCCGGAATTAGCAGCTCCCGTGCGTCGCGCACGGTAACATCGGTATGAACAGCATCATTCCGCAACAGCAGGTGGTAGAATAGTCCAACCGTACTGTTTAACCACAGAGCAATGGGACCGGAATACGGAGCATGGTGAACGGTGATTCCAATTGCTGCGTCGGTTACAAAGGCATGGGCAGGGTTCAGAGCAACAATCCAACGTTTACTCTGGGTTTTGGGAATTATCAGGTCGGGCTGAATCAGCTCGCCCAGATGCCACCAGGGTGTACGTTGCTGAAGTGAGGGTCTAAGGTGGATTCCTGCCTCTTCAGCTTCCGTAATGTGCTTGCCAACATTGCTTCCGGAGAAAGTATCCCGCTCTGTACCCAGGACGAGGAGCCTGCGATAAGCCGGAGGGATGCCGTAAATACTTTCAATTTCAGAGTCGGAGGTGATAACGGTATTGTCGATCAGGTTGCCATGGTCGTTGCACCGCTGCCAAAATCTGGATTCGAGGTCTTTGCGGACAATCTCGTCGATCGCTGGCAGAAGTATCTCATTAGCTCCGGTCCGAATACCGTTGTGAACATCAGCAAGAGAAGTAAGAGGGATTAAACGATTAGAAATTTTGTTAATAATGGCAGAGATGTCGTCCGGTGGAATAATTAAATCATCCCACGACGAGTTTGCACCTTTGCTCCGCCGGAGCAGGGTGTGCTGACGCACGTGTCGGACACTTACTTCGGCATTGGTGCGGTTGCGTCCGTTGTTATGCAGGTAGCGGATGTACTGTTGAATGCTCTCAATACGCTTTTGGCCAAATGCCTCTGGTTCGGTTGGTTCAATTACCGTGCTGCGCGGCATTCGTAAACAGGCAAACGAGACCATGTCAGGTTTTGAGGTGGTACCTGTCTCGGCAATTACACAGCACACACCGGCATCAGGAGTGGTGAATGATTCGGCATCAGCAAACAGAATCCATCTGACGCGGAAATTATCCAGCAGCGTAGTGCGGACATGTGCATACAGCCGGCTTCTTAGTGTTTGCATTGGTGTAAACCAGAGCAGTGTGGCGTGCGGCACGCCGGAAATCTGGTGTAAGGCGTCCATAATTTCTTCCGGTGTTCCAGCCAGAGCAGACTCTATCCGCACAGTTGCGCCAGGCACAAGCAGCTGAACACGCTGTTCAATCCTGCCCATTGAGCTTCCGCTTTCAATGATGACAGGGGGCTTTGAACCAGCGTGGATATCCGACGCAATTACTGCAAAGTCAATGGCATCAAATGTCGGCACCGGTATGCCGCGGTAGGCTGCTGCCCAAATCCGAGCCTTCTGTCTGTCAGGTGCCTTATACAGTTCCCACTGACCAGCAAACACTATCTCGCGAACCAGTTCTGAAAACAGCTGCTGAAATTCAGCACGTACCTCAAAGGTTGGAAGTTTCTGTAACTCACTAGCACCGCGGTTATAGGCATCGTGAACATAAGCCTGTACAACGTCCAGCATTAGGCCCACGGAGCAACCGGGTTCCGGAAGATTCATGGGAAGGTCAGCCAGCATCAGCAGATTCGGGAAGTCCTCAATACGCGGGTTGTGACAGCAGCGCGCCAGCTCGGCAAGAGTGTGTTCCGTCCACGACAATCGTAGTGTGGCCGATAATGCCAATGCACGCTGTAGAGCATCGGTAACAGCCTGCTTGTTGCCGGGAGCCATCATTTGGTCTGTATCTGCAACCATAGCCCCTTCCCAAATCCCATGCATAGTAAACTGTGTGCCGGCCTCAGAGTCTCGTTTGGAGGAATAGGCAACAATTGTCCGAAACGTACACAGAATTACCAATTGGGCGCCAATACGGGACGCTGCCGACCGGACTTTGTCGCGCGATTCCTGCACGAATGGGCGTTCCTGGGGCTGAAGAGCCGTCGCAACGGCAATGGGATGGCCATGAGGATCTTTAACAACAAGGAATGTGCCCTGAATTGATGAGTGCAGAGTTACGGTTGCATCAATCATTGCATTGTTTACGGCATCGTGTAAACATGCAGATAACACGTACAGCTCGGGCTTCGTCATACAGTGGCAATCGATGTTACAGTCCGCGCCAGTTCAAGAGCCTGCTCCCTGGTGGGGGCTTCGGCAATGATGCGCATGATTGGTTCAGTATTGGAGCTTCGCACGTGCACCCAGTGTGTTCCCCACGCAGCATGGAGTCCGTCGTCAAACGACAGCCGGGCATCCGAGAACATCTCTGCAACGTTTCTGAGTATTGTTGGCACCATGGTAGTATGATGCAGCTCAATCTTCTGCTTAACCATGTGGTATGCGGGAATTGTGTTGCACAGGCCCCGCAGCGAGATCCCTTTTCGGCGGAGATGGGACGTTATCAGTGTGATGCCAACCATAGCATCACGTCCGCTGTGGCATTCAGGATAGATCACGCCGCCGCTGCCTTCACCGCCAATGACTGCGCCAACGGAACGCATTTTGTTTACAACGTTAATTTCGCCAACAGCAGAGCGGTGAACCACAGCGCCGTAC
Source organism: Ignavibacteria bacterium (assembly GCA_015709655.1). NCBI lineage: Bacteria > Pseudomonadati > Ignavibacteriota > Ignavibacteria > Ignavibacteria bacterium. The sequence continues at coordinate 2,358,601 of CP054181.1, forward strand.
AGTTCGGCAACATCGTCCACCATTCGGGTAGTACTATAGTTTACAACAATGGAAGCGTTTGCGGGATCGGGTATAGCATCAAGGACAGCCAGTGTGGCTAAGGTGACGGTGTATTCCTCACCAATTGGTGTACCGGTTTCGTCAATCAACACCAGCCTGTCAGCATCGGGGTCAACGGCAATTCCCATGCATGCACCAAAGCGGGTAACGGCCTGGGCCAATTCCGTAAGGTTTTCAGGAATTGGTTCGGGTTTGTGAGGGAAGATTCCGCTGCCGTTACAGTTGATGCCGGCAACCGAATATCCTAACCGCTGTAACAGTCTGGGGACAATCACAGACCCCGATGCATTTACTGCGTCAACAGCAACAACGTCAGATTGCAGTGGAGGAAGATTGAGTGTTGCGGGAAGTCTCCGAACAATGCCGATATGGTCATCAATTGCAGTGGTAATATTGTTTACCGTGCCGGCCTGTTGTTCAAGCCTAAGTACACTGGCATCAGTGCCAGCGTATTCCCAGAGCAAACTGCATTTGTCGGGAGAGAGAAAGACGCCGTCAGGCCCGAGGAACTTCAGACCGTTCCATTCTGCCGGATTATGTGAGGCCGTTATGATGATGCCACCAGCGGCCGAGCTTTGTTCTACATTGAGTTGTACAGTTGGAGTTGGTACCGTGCCAAGCACATGCACCGTACGTCCGCATGCCCTCAGGGCGCCCACTACAATATCACGTATCCATTCACCGCTGGGCCGGCCGTCGGTACCAACGCAGATATGGCCGTCAGGCAAGACGGCTGCGGCAGCAACGGCGTGCCGGGCAATAACGTGAGGTGACAAACTTGTACCAAGGGTACCGCGCAGACCAGAGATGGATTGAATGAGAGGCATGTACAAAGTTATACGGTCTATTTCATCATCAGCCGTTCTATTCCGTCGGCAGTACGTGTCAGTGCTGCCGACATATTTTCAGGCCCGTGTTCGGTTATCAGGATATCGTCTTCGATGCGGACGCCGATATTCCACCATTTAGGATCGCAGTCTGCGCCTTCGGGTATGTAAATACCCGGCTCCACTGTTATAATGCTATTTACTTTCAGCGGACCGCCGGTTCCGGCATCGTGAACGTCGAGTCCAAGGTAGTGTGATGTACCATGCATAAAGTACTGCTTAACCTGGTCGTCAGTTGTAATGATACCCAGTTTCTTAAGCCCCTTGGTAATCACGCGTACGGCAGCATTGTGTGGAGCCTTAAAAGGGGCTCCGTTCATGCATGCTGCAATGCCGCTATCCTGTGCTTCAAGAACGATGTTGTAGATGGCCCGTTGCTCTGGCGTAAACCGGCCATTAATGGGGAAGGTGCGCGTGATATCGGCGGTGTAGCCATGGTATTCTGCGCCGCAGTCTGCCAGTACAAGGTCACCCGTAAGCGTTGTCCGCCGGTTTGCGGTATAATGCAGTACGCATGCGTTGTAGCTGCTACCTACGATGCTCGGATAGCCAACATCTTCGGCACCCATTTTTTTAAACGTGTACTCCATCAGAGCTTCAAGCTCATACTCGGCCATCCGGGCTGTGGCATTTCGGATAACGGCTTCGTGACCGGCAATAGTAATTCCAACCGCCTTGCGCATTAATCGTAATTCAGCGGTATCCTTTACTTCGCGCATTGCCGCAAGGGCAGGTATCCGGGTTTTAACCGGCAGGTATCCGAACCGGTCGTGAAGCATTTGGATCGTGGCGATGCCCGGGAAAACGGCAGAGTCTAACAGTGGTAACCCAACCACCGAAGTGGGCCATCCATCAACGTACAGCGAGTCGGGACGTGGTGATGAGCGCAATTCAACGGCAATGCGATCGTGATTGTGCTGGTTACCGGCAACTGTTGATGTTTCCTCGCCAAGGAGGGTGGCAAGTACCGTGGTAAGCTGACTGTACGGGGCTGTAAACTGCAATCCATAGTGTGTTGCTGCCTCAGCAGCACCGGCGGTAATGCCGCTCCAGAGCTCGCGCTGGGGATTACGTGGCCTGACAAAGAACAATTCACGCGTTTCCAAGCCCCCTGCAAAAAAGGGGTTTTTACTCAGTAACAGTGCGCAGTTCGGAAACGGGAAGCCTGTAAGATATAAAAGATTACTATTTTGTCGGTATTCGTAATCAACGTCGTTCTGACGGTTGCGAACATCGGCGGCAAGGATGATGGCGAAACTGTTATCGGGCAGGCTGTCGATAAGCCGCTGCCGGCGCTGTGCATACACCTCTGCAGGAATCCCGTCTGAATCCTCAATGATAAAACGATGTTGGTGTGCGGCACCGTCGGCAACCGTCAGGGCAACAAGGAAGACGACAACCCACACAATCCGATGGGCATGGAAGGGGCTAAGAATGAAGCTCATGTTCGGAGGGATGCGGAGTAGTTCTGGTCTGTTCCTGAATTCGGTGCAGAATGCGGGCTCCGGGCTGAAAGCTAACGTAAAACCACATCCATTCAATCAGAACCTTGAGTCTGTTCCGAAAACTGATCAGAGCCATGATATGAATGGCAGCCCATGCAAACCAGGCAATGAAGCCGGAGGCGCGCAATCTGCCAATCTGCATAATTGCCCGGGCCCTGCCAATTGTTGCCATCGACCCCTTATCGCGGTAGCGGAACACGCGGCTGGACGTTCGTTTCCCCTGTGTTTCAAGAAGGATACTCTCGGCGGCAAATGCGCCCATCTGCATTGCTGTTTGGGCAACGCCCGGAAGTGTGGTCCCACCGGCAACTTCAAAGTGCGCAGCATCACCAATTACGTACACATGGGGGTTTCCGGGAAGCGTCAGATTGGGTTGTACGATTGCACGGCCTAAACGGTCGAGAGGCGTCTGCAAATCGGTCAGCAGTGCCGAGGCGCTGTTGCCCGCGGCCCAGATAATGTTGTGGGTGGTAATTGACTGTGTTGTGCCGTTGCCTTCTACATCAAGATGCGATGAGCTAACGCCGACGACGCGAGTATTTAGCAGAACTTCAACGCCTAATGCTGTAAGCTGGTCCAGTGCGCGTTCCGACAAGTCGGGGTGAAAGGCAGCAAGCAGGCGGGGCGATGCTTCAACCAGGATAACGCGGATATCATCCCTGCTGATGCGAGGGAAATCGGGAAGCATGGTGCGGGCAGAAATCTCAGCAATGGCGCCTGCCATTTCCACACCGGTTGGCCCACCGCCTACGATAACAAAGGTTAGCTTATGTGGTAGCTGCTGCAGTTCAACTATCTGGTCAGCCTCCTCGAACGTCATCAGCAGTCTTGTCCGGATATCCAGGGCGTCTTCAAGAGTTTTTAATCCGGGTGCGTACTGTTCCCACTCCGAATGGGCAAAATAGGAATGCCGGGAACCCGGCGCCACGATGAGTCTGTCGTACTGGTAAATGCCGTTTTGTCCGATCACCGTTGAGCTGTTACCATCAATGTGCTCAACGTTGTCCATGATGACGTGAACGTTCTCTCTTCCCCTAAGGACGGACCGGATAGGCTGTGCCACATCCGCGGCTGACAATGCAGCGGTTGCAACCTGGTACAAAAGGGGCTGGAATACATGGTGATTGGTTCTGTCAATCAGTGTTACCTGAACGCGGTTACTTCGTAGTGCCTTTGCGGCTGCAAGTCCGCCAAAGCCTCCGCCGATAATTACAACCTTGAGTTTTGTTCCGGTTGACATCTTGTAAACTGACGATAAAAGGTGCAACAGCAGGTTTACAAAACTACCACCTGCAGAGGAACCATTCAGATTGTGGCGCAGAGTGTTGCCACATCAACTCTTCGCACACCGGCACAGAGCAGGGCAGTAGCTGCGCTGTTCAGGGTTGCTCCTGTGGTAAAGACATCGTCAACCAGCAGGACAGTGCTGCCGCGCAGACTGGCTGTGCATGCCGACTGAAAAGCATCGGTCATATTGCGTGCCCGCTCAGCGTCAGACAGTGCAGTTTGTGTTCCGGTGTACCGCCTGCGTACCAGAGTTTGGGTAACAGAGCGGTTAAGTGCCAGTGCTACACCCTGCGCTATACACTGTGCCTGGTCATACCCACGTTCGCGTTTACGGGTTTTATGTACGGGTACATAGCTGATATAGGTATTGGTGTGAATCGTGTTAGCCTGAAGCCAGGCCGGCCCCCGCTCCTTAAGGAACTCGCCAAGGTGTTTGCCGAGGTCAACCGCAAGGGAATGCAGGCCACGATATTTAATTGCGACAATAACGTCATTAATTGATGATTCCGGTTCCAGTGCCCACAGGGATGTTGCACTGCTGAATGCGATATCGTCACCACCAATTCTCTTCTGAGCCGTTAGCATGAGTTCGTGGTTTTCGGGGGCAGGTGCGCATGTATCAAGCCCCCGTGTGCTTACATGCCGAAGTGGTGATTCACCCAGCAGTGGTTCTCCGGTAATCAGGCAGTGTTGCGGATACAATACCGTATCTAACGCGCTCAGCAGCGAGCAGCCTGCCTGAGCTACTCGCCGAAAGAGAAGGTCTAATGTTGAAAGCATGACACGTGAACGAAGCTGGTGAACAGTTTCTTCGTAACGTGCGGATAGCCGTGCGGAGTGTGACGCTCAGGTTCAGCTTACCCTGTAAACGGCTGTTTTTGCAATGATATCGTACAGTGCCTGCCTGTTAACGCCCAGCATGGCAAAGTATCCAAAGAAAATTATCAAGCCCAGGAATGAGCCAATGGTACCAACAAAGGCAAGGAATGGTGCCAGGGCCAGAAAACTGCAGACTGATGAGATATTCTTAAGACTCCACCGAAACAAAAGCGTCGGCAGTGAAGCTGCCGACGCATCGGCATTGCATATACGGATGCGCATGATGCGCTTGCCGGGCGAAGCTCCCGTAAGACCTTCAATTAAGCTGTAAGCGATGGCGGCGATGGTTCCCGCCAGCATCATTGCCGGGATGAACTTCGTGGCAAAATCAGATACCTCGGCAGGGACGCCAAGAGCAGAATACACATCCAGGATAGAGTCAAGAGTTTCCTGTGTTTGCTGAGTTGCAGCAATATCACTGTTCATTAAAATAAAAATCAGTAGGATGCTTAACAGCATCGTTCCCAGCATGTCGATAATTGCGGCAACGATGCGTGGACCCGCTCCGATGCGCTCAAGCACCGGCTGATCGTTCGGTACAAAAAAGGGATTTGTTGACATGGTTAATTCCTGCGATACGGATACGAGTAAATTTACAAACCGGCACGCTGTAATACTTCAACAGCTACACTGTATTTTTTAAACGGAGGCATTAGGTAGACGCCATGTACTTTATTCTTCACGGCTGACAGCATTTGGACTGCCAGATGAATGCCGGCGCTGGTGGCCTGTTGCTGCGACTCATTGTTTTCAAGCATGTGCTTGCGAACCCATGAAGGGATATGCATGCCCGGGACTTCAAAATGTAGGAATTCGGCATGGCGCAGATTTCGAAGCGGTATAATGCCAACAATAAATTTAATTGGTATGTTGCTAATCCGCTCCAGGAATGTGTACAGTGCGTCGTCATCAAACACAGGTTGTGAAAACGCTGCTATAGCCCCTTGCTCCGCCTTCTGTGCCAGACGGTCAACTTCGCGCTCAATATCATCGGCGGCGGGATTTACAGCACATGCAATGCTGAACGATGTTGCAGACCCCAACGGGTTACCCATGAGGTCGTTCCCATGGTTCATCCGGTCCATTGCCCTGATCATGCCAATACTGTCCACATCATACACGCTGGAGGCATACGGGAAGTCACCGATATGTGTGGGGTCACCGGTCACCGCCAGAATATTACGCACGTCCAGCTCATGAGCACCCAGCAAATCGCTTTGAAGGCCAACCATGTTGCGGTCACGACAAGCCATGTGGGTGATGCACTGAATCCCAACGGCATCCATAACAAGTCGGGAGATACTAATCGGGTTCATCCGCAGGCGTGCCCGCGCACCATCGCTGATATTCACAGCATCAATCCCATTCGTATGTAGATATCGTGCCCCCTCTATCACCGAGCTCATATCGAGGCCGCGCGGGATATCAAGTTCTACCGTCCGCACAAACTTTGATTGTAAATCAGTGTACCATTGGGTAGGGGGCTTGGGATGTGAGTCAGGTACGGCGTTATGCTCCGTAACCTGTGCCACCGGTGTTTTGCTCCCGACGCTGGCGGATGCTACTGCCTGAGCAATTGCAGCGATATGCTCGACGGTAGCACCACCATCGGCGCCAACGATGCTGGCACCGTGTTCTGCCAGTCTGGTGGCAGCCTGACCAACATACTCCGGGTCTGCATGGTACACCGCCGTCCCGCCAATCATGGTGGGGATACCCACATCCGGGATGGCTACCAGTGGGATTGTATCGTTTGCCAGTGCATCAATGATGCCTACCATTCTTTGCGGACCCACGGTACCATTGCTTCCAAACGCCTGGATACCCAGCCGGGTAATTCGTTTGGCAAATAGCTTCGGGTAGGGTCCCGAGAGGACGGCAGCGTCCTCCGGAAAACTCTTCAAGGCGATAACATCAACATCAGTACTCACAGCGCGTACTGCTGATATTGCGATCTCCAGTTCGGTAATATCGATAAATGACTTCAGGGCAATGGCATCGCAGCCTGCAGAAAGTAGTGATGCTGCCTGTTCCCGGAAGCACTCCACTGCATCGGTGGCATTAAGCGGACCAAGGGGCTGCAGTAAACGGCCGGTAGGACCAATCACTCCAAGCACCGGTACACGTCCGGCCGACGCAGTCCGTGCCAGCCACACACCCTTGCGATTAAGTTCGGCAACCCGTGCGGAGAGCATGACTGATTCCAATGCAAACCGGTTGGAGAACAGGGTATTGGTTTGAAGCAGTGTTGCTCCTGCCTGGATGAAGTCGTGGTAAATACGTTCTACTACCGTGGGTGACGACAGATTATACCTATCGGGCGGACGCTCGGCAAAGCCCCTTTTTGCCAACTCCACAGCCATCGAACCATCGGTAATGAACGGGCGGCTGCCTCGCTTGTTAAATATCATACAGGTTTAGAAAACCGTTCGTCAATCGAAAGGAAGGTAACCGGTTTGAGTATCAGCAGAACGCACCCGGCAATCATTGCCGTGTTCTTTGCCACCTTTAGCCAGCTCACTTCTTCGCCACCCTGGTCACCAAAACATCCGCAGTCTATCTGCAAGCCTTGGATGACGGCATAGGCTACGGCAATGGTAAAAACCACCAGCATTGCACCGCACAACGCGGCAGAGGTGCGTGTTTTAAAACCCAGAAGTAACGCAGTGCCGGTAAGTAATTCAAGCCACGGCAGAATCAGTGCCGTGCCATTGACAGCCCAGTTCGGAAGCAGGTGGTAGTGCGAAATACTGGTGGCAAATGCCAGAGGATCGGCAATTTTGGGTACGGCAGCATACAGGAAGAAGCCACCGATAAAAACCCGAACCACAAATAAAATGATTGGTAATGCTTGCATACGGCAACAAAAGTATTATTTTAATTCTCAAGTTCATGGAACACGTTTGAATTCAATCATTGCACATGAGGGATGCGTATGGATGAATTTGGAGTTGATGGAGAGACTACCGGGCTGTTTGCCCTGATATTTGGGGCTTTGGCACTGTATCTCATTGTAGCCATCGGGGTGTATATTCTTGTCAGTTTTGGTCTTGGCAAGTGTTTTGAAAAAGCCGGTAAACCATTGTGGGCAGCCTTCATTCCTGTTTACAATATGGTTGTTGTGCTTGAAATAATTGGACGTCCCCTCTGGTGGCTTGCCTTAGTCCTCCTTGCTATTATTCCCATTATCGGATCACTGGTGGTCCTTATTCTTTCTGCCATCGTCTGGATTGATTTTGCAAAGAGTTTTGGAAAAACAATGGCTTGGGGAATTCTGATCACGTTTTTTAGCCCGATTATGCTTCCCATCATGGGATTTAGTTCTGACATTGCATACATTGGTCCTGCGGCCAAACAGGGTGGAACATCGAATTTGATATAACACGGAGTAGTACTCCGTTCTCATGCAAGTCATTTGTGACTTAGAATAGTTATTTTTTCTTTCACATTTCAGGAAGGACATGTAGGATGGATGATATTGGACTCGGTGCAGCGGAAACCGGAATATTGGCTGGAGCCTTTGCTGCAATAATGATCGTTGGTCTTCTGGTGTACCTTTTTATTGGCTTTTGCCTTGGCAAATGCTTCGAAAAGGCCGGGAAGCCGTTATGGGCTGGATTTATACCAATCTATAACATCGTAATACTTCTCGAAATTGTGGGAAGACCACTCTGGTGGCTTGCACTGTTCCTTTTGGGATTTATTCCAATCGTTGGCTCAATTGCAGTGTTGGTGATTATGGCAATCCTCTGGATTGATTTTGCAAAAAGTTATGGTAAGGACGTTGTTTGGGGGATTCTTCTACTATTCTTTAATATCATCATGCTGCCAATCATGGCCTTTAGCAAGGAGATAGCCTACGTTGGGCCGTCAGCCAAGTCAGCTGCGTCCTAAATCAGTTTAGATTCGATACAGTGGTTCTGTCTGTTATGAAATGGACAGAACCTTTTTTTTATGATTTGACGTTTTGTTCAATTCCGACGCCGTGGGAATATCGGTACATGGTGCAGCTCCGGCTATGGGGTTCACTGGCACCCGGCAGTGAGTATGATTCCCATGCCATCATTGTTCTTCATTGATTTATCTTCCCTCACTCAGTGTAGAGTACTGACACCGCAGCACTGTAATGACAGAAACGATATTCTTTTGCTGCCGGTGGTACATACAAGAACCCGACCCTACTTGGTAACCGCCAGTGCCCGCTGTATTTGCAGTCGAAGATCTGCAAAGTGACCTTTACTGAACGCATCTGTCCCAGCCCCTTGCAACTTCTTTTCTAACTGCGAGAGGTGGGTTCGTGCAAGGGAGCGTACGTCGGTTGCGTAAACATCAACAAAAAAGTAGCGGGCCCACTCCCCGAGCTTTGAAATATCTGTTTTTTCGGTTTTTGCAATGAGAGCTTCCACGAAGTCACGCTGCATATTGCGTTGATAGTAGTCCGGACTACGCATAAAGTCTTGGCTGAATACCAGCGATTCAATGTCGGCAAGAAGCTCAGAGGCTTTGTACGGTGCCTGATTCTGTGCTTCAAGCGAAAGCATGCGCACCAGTTTATCATTGCTCATGGCGGTGCGGATGTATCGTGTTTGCACTGATGCAAGTTTTTCGGTCAACGTAATCGGATTGAGTATGCTGGTGATGGAACTGTCCAGCAGCCAGAGCGGTGTTTTCACCAAATGTGTTCCAAGCCAGGCAACGGCTGCTTTCTGCTTGGTGCGTGATACAGGCGTGTACGAGATCGGACTGGTGGAGCCAAACACCCGGCGCGAAACAACAACACCGCCGGGGACGTTTGCTACATGACCAACTTCGCGTGAGAACTGTGCCCAGATATCATCCACGCTTTCCGATAAACTCTTGAAGTCGGTGCCGTTTTTATAGGTGGCATTGTAAACGTATCCCATGGCACGCTTCAGATTTGCTATCCCGTACTCGCCAGCCTTCATCGGATCGTCACCAAGATCTTCCATTTGTGACGTAGGATCAAACACCATCCACTGCTGTCCGCCAAAACGTTTATACGGATCGGCTTCTGCCGCCGTTGCCCATGCATGCAGCGAATCCAACTCGTCATCGCTGGTTGTGGCACCGATAATCGGACGGTACCCCCAGAATACCGACCAAACGTCGTACGGACCCACCTTGGGGAACACATCCACATCGTCGCCCGGCTGTGCAATGTAGTTGTACCGTGCATAGTCCATAATTGAGGGGGCTGTACCATACGTGGCACAGAATGTTTTTGATCGAAGTGAATCTACCGGGTAAGCACTGCTGGCACCCATGTTGTGGGGTAAGCCAATGGTATGTCCGAACTCGTGTGCCGCTACCGTGGCAATGAGTTCGCCCATCAAACTATCGGGATACGGCAGGGTATGCGACCGCGGGTCGCTGACAGCCTGGGCAAAAAACCAGCCTGTTTGCAACTTTAAAATGTTGTGGTACCAGCCAATGTCGCTCTCAATGATCTCACCTGTTCGCGGATCGTGAATGTTTGGCCCATATGCATTTTCGATTGGCGACGGATAGTAACGAATAACACTATAGCGGGCATCTTCGGCTGACCACGTAGAGTCCTCCTCCGGAGAAGGCGGGTCCAATACCCGGACTGCGTTTTTAAAGCCGGCCTTCTCGAAGGCTGGGTTCCATGATTCGATTCCTTTTTTAAGCCACGGACGCCACTGATACGGGGTTGCCGGGTCGATGTAGTACGTGATAGGCTTAATTGGCTCGACCAGCTCACCACGCAGAAAGGCTGCTGTGTCGGACGGTTCGAGACGCCACCGCAGGATGTAGCGGCGCGTGACAGCTTCCGGTTCGGGTCTGCCGTAATCGGTTTGCCAGAGCGAGAAGTAGCCTACACGCGGATCGGCCAGGCGCGGTATCATCGGTTTTTGGGGTAGTTCTACCATGCTGTGATGGATAGAGAATGACATGACCTGCGACGAGGGATTCTGAGGGGGCTCTGATGCAGCAAAGGTGAGAACATTTTCAATTTCGATATTCGCAGGGAAGCTGCGCACGTAATCTACGTATGACCTCTCCTTAAACAACCTCGAAATCTTGTACTGCTTGCGTATGCCAGAACCCGGCGTAAGCAGACTTACATCGTCTGTAAACAACCCGGTAACGTTAATCACCACGTTTTGCGAATCGGTACTAAAGGCCTGTATCGGAAATGCCTCGATGATCTCGCCAAAATTGGCAGCCTGTACTGCCCGGTAAATCGCAGCAGTATCAGGTGCAACATTTTCATAGCTGACGGTGCGCAGCAGAATCTTATCGAATTTGCGCTCCCATTTAATCACCGACGTATTCAGCTCTTCACCGCCATAACCAACCTGTGGCGTCTTTGAAATCCTACTCACAAGCAAGTACTCCTGGTTCAGCCGGGAGACCGGAATCTCGAAAAAGATTTTTTCACCGATACGGTGGACACTAAATAATCCAGGTGTAGAAATCGCTTCCTTGGTAATGACCTTTGCGTACGGCTTGAATCGTGCACTCTTGGCTGCCGAATCAGGTCCGTCGGCAGAAGTTTTGGTTATTGTTGAGGTTGAGCTGCATCCTGCCACTATCAGAAATGCAAGGCCAAACAGGGAAGCAAGAGAAGCTGTGTTAATGAATTTCATGAATGACATCTGCCTTGGGGGTCTCGCAAAAAAACACTCAAGCTACTGCATATCTCCCAGTTTGCCAAGATTAACCATGGAATTTAGACGGTAAAAAAAAGATGCCCGGCGCTTTGGGTGGGAGGGACTTGGTGCAGCCGGGCATCGGATAAGCGACGTGTAGCTGTGAGGGCCGGATCGGGGTAGAAATGCCACACGTCTGCTTCGGGGGAGGCTAAGTTGTCAATTGTACCTGTAAAGACATCATGAGAATGATATTGTTACAGTTACAAGTTGAGCGACGCACAAGAAAAACCAAAATTGTATGAAATTTTTCTTTGATAGCTTTGAAGTATGATACCACCAAGCGGACTTTGCGTGGGGTTAGACCCCGACATTAACCGTATGCCACTGAAATATCAGTCGGTTGCAGCAATCCCGGAGTTTCTTGATACCATCATTCGTGCCACTCAACACGTAGCTTCTGCCTATAAGATCAATACAGCTTTTTTTGAACAGTATGGTCTTGAAGGTATTAAAGCTATGTTCAAAACGCGCGAGCTGGTAGGAAGTTCCTTCTGCATTATCGATGCAAAGCGGGGCGACATTGGCAACACGTCGGGAGCCTATGCACGAGCATTGTTTACCGAGCTCAGGGCTGATGCTGTTACCGTAGCCCCCTACATGGGGAGCGATTCGATTCAGCCCTTCTTGGATACCGGGTTTACGTATATTTTGGCACTGACCAGTAACGTGGGATCGGCTAACTTCCAGCTTCGGCACACCCGGAGTGCCGACGGATCGGTGCAAGAACTCTACCGATGTGTTATGGATACCGTGTTGCAGTGGCCTAACTCCAGAAATGTGGGCTTCGTTGTTGGTGCTACCCATTCGGAGCTCCTAGCCGAGATTCGAAGCGCCTATCGGCAGGTGCCATTTTTAATTCCGGGTATTGGGGCGCAGGGGGCTTTGGCAGACGAGGTAAAGAAAGCTAACGGGGGTGCACCGGCATTGTTCAATGTTAGCCGGGCAGTGCTGTATGCCGGAACAGACCAGGATTTTTGTCTGGCTGCATGTGCGGCTGCAGAACAGTTTGCTGCAGAGTTATCGCCCAACCCGTAGTCCACACACCATGGAGCAGATGAGCTTCATCGTCACACCGTTTGCCGTGAGCTATACTTATCGTCATGGCAGTTACCGATTTACCCGAGCGATTGCTGCAGCAGGCAGTACACCTTGCCCTTACTGAACCGTCGCGCACGTGGGAGTGTACCAACGGCGATACCATCCAGGTTATAGCGGCCGGTTTACCAAATGTGTATGCCGGCCCCGACTTTTCCGACATGGCGGTGCTACATCACGGTACCGTGGTTGTTGGCAACGGCGAGTTCCATGTTCGCGAATCAGACTGGCTGAACCACAATCATACCGGTAACCCTGACTACGAGCATCTGCTCCTGCATATCGTCATGGTTCGTGATACGCCGCTTCCAGGAGTGGCCCGGTGGACTCTCCAGGTACCCGCTGCCGATGTTTCGGATGCTCTCCGGCGTCAGCGACACTCCAAGGTTACTACCGTTGCTGATGTTGAAGAAATCCAACATTTCGCTCTACTCCGGCTGATGCGGCAAACAGCCACAGCACGCCAGGCCATTAAGCGTGTAGGGAAGGCAGAAGCGCTGAAGTTCATGGTAGCCGGGTGGACGGCCCGGTTGATGGCGCGCCGGCACCGTCCGCTCGATACTGCACTAATGCGAAGTCTTCGTACCGCCATCGTTGCCTCGCCACTCGGCAGTCTGGTAGCCGAAATCGAAACAACACCTGCCCCGCATCTTGTGCTCATGCTCCAGTCTGCCGAGCGTTACCCAATTGCAGCCGAGGGAATTGGGGTACGCCGCGAGGTTGTTGTTAACGTTATCCTTCCGGCTCTGTGTGCCGCAGCCACTCAGGAACAGCGCGTAGTTCTGCTGCAGTGGTACTGGAGTACACCGGCAATCCACGCCTATGCAATTCTGCGTCAGCGTTTTGCCAACCAGTCACAGCACTACGTATGGCAGCAGCAGGGCATGCTGGAGTATTTGCGAATGCATGGCAAACGTATCTCTACCTGTGGCGAAACATTGCGCAGTTACGGTGTTGATGGTATTCTTGAATTTATCAGAGCCTCCGGTGTAGCGTGAATAACTTCACGATATCCGAGTAACGTAACACCATATCTTTGTGATTCACTTTGGAGTCACTATGAAGACTGTACTGATCACGGGAGCAGGCGGAGAAATGGGACACAGCCTGCTGGAGGCATTCCATAAGGCAGGTAATGTTCGAGTTGTTGGTATGGACCTGCACCCACTCAACGAATCAGTAGCCGACTATGTAACCGAATTTATTCAGGGCGATATTACAGCTCCTTCTGTTCTGGGACAGTTGGAAGTATTTGATTATGATGAAGTTTATCATCTTGCCGCCCTGCTTTCTACCAGTGCTGAGCGAAACCCCGAGCTTGCCCACCATGTAAATGTTGACGGCACCATGAATTTGCTTTCCATGACTCGCAGGATCGGTGTCCGTACAGGGAAGAACGTTAAATTTCTCTTTCCCAGTACCATTGCGGTGTATGGTTTGCCCAACATTGTCGTGAAGAACTCAGCCACGCCGGTACTGGAAGACGAGTTCCTGAACCCCATCACCATGTATGGTGTGAACAAACTATACTGCGAAAATCTTGGCGCGTATATGTCGGATCGGTACGGACAACTTACCGGTGCCGATCCATCACGTGGTGTTGACTTCCGTGCACTCCGGTTCCCCGGGTTGATTTCAGCAACCACCATCCCCAGTGGTGGAACCAGCGACTACGCTCCCGAAATGATCCATGCTGCCGCACAGGGTAAGTCGTACGAATGCTTTGTCCGTGACGATACCCGTATCCCGTTTATGGCAATGCCTGACGGCGTGAAGGCTTTACTCACATTGGCTCAAGCCCCTTTAGAATCACTGCGCCGGAGGGTTTACAACATCAACGCATTTTCGCCAACGGCCTCCGAGATTGCAGGTATGGTTCTGGAATCGTTCCCGGATGCGCAGATTACGTATAAGCCGCATGAGATCCGGCAGCGGATTGTTGACAGTTGGTGTGCCGAAGTGAATGATACGGCTGCCAGGGCTGACTGGGGATGGATGCCTGACTATGATTTCCGGCGGACGTTTTCTGACTACCTTGTTCCAATAATCTCGAGTGTGTACGCATAGGTGAATCCAGCATCGGCATCCCGGGGTAATGAATTAGGCTCGCAAACGTCGGCCTACCTCCTGCAACATGCCGGAAATCCCATTCACTGGAAGGTGTGGGGTCCGGATGCCTTTGAATGCGCACGCACAGACGACAAGCCTGTACTGGTTTCGATTGGCTACTCCACATGTCACTGGTGCCACGTCATGGCCCATGAGTCATTCGAAGATGCCGAGGTCGCCGAGTTTTTGAATAATAACTTTATATGCATAAAAGTTGATCGGGAAGAACGTCCGGATATCGATGCGCTGTATATGCATGTGTGTCAGGCAACAACCGGACATGGCGGCTGGCCGCTAACGATCTTTATGGATGCCGATCAGCGTCCGTTCTTTGCCGGAACCTATTTCCCGCGGCATACTCACCCGCAGCGTTTGGGTTTTCTTGACCTCGCTGCTCGCCTGAGTCACGTCTGGAAAACACGTCGCTCTGAGATTTCCAAGACTGCGGCCGACCTCCTGGAGTTAATGCAAAAGGCTGCTGTCCAGGATTACAGTGCCGACCTTGACCCCGAAGCTCCGCTGCGTGCAGCCGAGAATCTGCAGCGCATGTTTGATGCCGATCACGGCGGGTTTGGTCATGCCCCCAAATTTCCGTCACCTCACCTGTATATGCTCCTGTTGCGTACAGCGCGCAGAACGCAGAACCACCACCACCTGCAAATGGTTGTACAGTCGCTGCGAGCCATGCGGGCAGGCGGGATTTTTGATCAGGTAGGTTTTGGCTTTCATCGCTACAGCACCGATGCAGTGTGGCATGTGCCTCACTTTGAAAAAATGCTGTACGATCAGGCAATGCTGATGGTTGCTTTTGCCGAAGCGTGGCAGGCCTCAGGTGACCCCGTGCTGCGTAACACGGTGTACGAGATTGCCGAATTTGTTCAAACAACGCTCACGGTAGAGAGCGGAGCATTTGCCTCGGCTGTTGATGCTGACAGCGGCGGAGCAGAAGGAGCGTTCTATGCCTTTTCTGCAACTGAACTGGGACACATTTCGCCTTTATTTGCCACTGACGGATGGCTGGCTGAAATGTTCGACGTGCGTATGCAGGGCAATGTTGATGATGTGCTGGAAGGGACTGAGACAAACGTGAACCTGCTGCACACAAAGCCTGAGTGGCTGGACAATCTGGTGCAGCATCCCGAATGGCGTACCGCCCGGAAGCAAGTGCTTGAATACCGCAGCCGGCGTGAACATCCGTTTACTGACACAAAGGTGCTTGCAGACTGGAACGGACTAATGATATGGGCACTTGCAAACGCGGCAAAGGCTTTTTCGGAACAGGAGTTTCTGAAAATGGCTGAAACTGCTTACTCGGCAACCGAGGTGCCTGATCATCTTCTTGACAACTGTGCCATGATGGCTACGGCTGCAATAACGTTGTATCAGGTTACCGGTAAAGATCAGTACCTTCACGATGCCGTTCGACTGGCAACAAAGATCCGTGAGCGTTTTGTAATGGCTGACGGTGGCTTGCGAATGGTTTCGAACTCGGTTACCGATATCCCGGTGGCACCGCGCAGTGTGTATGACGGTGCCTATCCATGCGGAACCAGCATGGCTGCATACCTCTTTGCGCAGCTGGGTGCCGTACTTGCTGATGATACGTATACCGGTTTTGCCCGCGACATTGTGAGAAGCGTTTCAGGTGTAATCAAACAGAGTCCCGATGCCATGGCAATGATGCTTTGCGTGGTGGATTTTTTAACGCACGATGTGCTGCAGGTAGTTACCGAACCCAACGGTACACCGGCTTTTCGCACCGCAGTTGTCGCTGAGGTAGGGTCACGGTTTTTACCGCATATCGTACTGCAGCATCAGGTAGGACGGAGTCAGGTGACTGATTCTGATACTGCTTCTGATACTGCTTCTGGTGCAGGTGTTCATCTCTGCACTGCTGCTTACTGTGAATCATCGCTTGCAAGTATTGCCGAGCTTGCTGAGCGGTTAGATGCCGAGGTGCAATAGTGTCGGTACTTCTGGCAGCAATTCAGATTGGTGGTGTGCTGGGCTTCTTCCACCTGTTTGCTATCGGCAGTTACGGCTTTACCGTCTCGGAAGCCCTCCTGATTGTTATTGCCATCATTCTTGCATATCGTACGCTATGGCAGGGGAAACCATTGTACATTCCCCAAAGCCGTGAGATGCTGGCCTCTGTGCTGTTGTGGTGTGCCTTTGCCGCCTCCACGTTTGCTGTGTTAGTGAGCACGCGTGATCAGTTCATCATACAGTCAGCGAAGTCGTTTTTTCATTTTACCTACATCTGGATAGGATGCATGCTTCTTGTTCTGTTGCGTCCGTCGGCCGAGAATCTGATAACCGCTTTCCGCGTGAACCTTGTTATTGCGCTGCTTGCAGCCGTTTACGCAATGTATCAGCTTCCGGCACGGATCCTGGATTTACCATTCGGGTGGATTGAAATTTCAAACGCCTCATTTTCCCGTGGACTGGGTGATGAACAGGTAGAAACACAGCTGGCACTCCAGTTTGGGAATTTTATCCGTGCAACATCGTTTTTCTTTGAACCGTCGGCTCTGGCCGCATACAGCTCGTCTGCCTTGTTCCTTGTGATCGTACCATTCTTCCGACGATCCGCTGCCCTGTTTACGTCGAAAGTCTGTATCTGGACGATTATCGTATGCTTGCTGATAGCCTTACTGCTTGCGTTCAGTTTAACCGGTGTAATGCTGTTGCTCTGCGGATCGGCCGTAGCAGTATTGCTGTACCCGAAAACAGCACCAGTACGGTTGCTGATTGGTGTCACGGCCTCAGCCGTCGTTGTTCTTTCGGTAAATATTTTTATTACATATCTGACTGAGATGAATGTGCTGAGCCTATTCCAGAATCGAATTACGTCGATTGTCACCGGGAAGGCTGCTGATCAGATTGCGGTTGATGATATCTCGGGTGAATCGTATCGGCAGCGCACATCCGACTATCGTCTGGGGGTCATGGCATGGCAGCATAGTCCGCTCCTCGGTGTTGGTATTGGTTGTTTCTCCCTCACGCCTGAAGGACGCCGTTATAACAGCCCCTTCCTTTCATCGGTTTACCCGTCGGTCCTTGCCGAGGCAGGTGCCGTGGGATTTTTGATACTGATTCTGTTCCTCGTGTTCATGATTACCGGCACATTTGGCGATAATGCCCGGTGGGAGCGTTTGAATGGAAAGGAAAAACTTCGTACGGATTTGTTTGCATTTTACCTTCCGTTTAAGACGGTATTTGTTGTGTTCCTGGGTTTTACCGGCAACATGATCGTATCAACCTCGTACTGGGTTGACGTTGCGTTAATCATGGCCGGACAGAATGTGCTTCGTGATACCCTTGGAACCAGCACGTACAAGGAAATAAACGTGCTTACGATATCGCTTAAGGACCGTCTTCGGAATTCATTATTGAAAGGGGCTAGGGTTGGCACTCATACTTGACGGAAAACAGATGGCAGCAGAGATTCGCAGTGAAGTTGCCGGCGAGGTTCGTATGCTTGCTCCGCTGCTTGGACGCTCACCGGGGCTGCACCTGCTCCTTGTTGGTAACGATGCTGCCAGCGAGGTGTACGTGCGCAATAAGGCACGTGACTGTGAGCAGGTGGGCATCAGGTCGGTCGTGGAACGCATGCCCACCGATACGTCGCAGGAACGGGTACTCGCAATCATTGCCGAATGGAATTCAAACCCGGCGGTTGACGGTATTCTGGTACAGCTTCCCTTACCGCCGCATATCAACGAGCATGCGGTGATTGAAGCTATTTCACCGGAAAAAGATGTAGACGGCTTCCATCCCATGAATGCAGGACGTTTGCTGATTGGTCAGAAAGGCTTTGCACCATGTACTCCCGCTGGAATTATGGAGATGCTGCGCAGGGGGAATATCGAGGTTGCCGGGAAGCATGCCGTTGTTGTTGGACGGTCCAATATTGTGGGAAAACCGATGTCGGTCCTGCTCGCCCGGAAAGCTGCTCTGGGAAACGCAACCGTTACCATGTGCCACACAGGTACTCCGGATATCGCAAAGTTTACTATTGATGCAGATATCATTATTGCGGCTGTTGGCAGAGTGAATACGATTACCGCCCGACACGTAAAACCTGGTGCCGTAATCATCGATGTTGGAATGAACCGTATTGTGGCGGCGGACGGGCGGGAACGCTTAACGGGTGACGTTGATTATGAAACCGTGGCTCCGCTGGCAGGCGCAATAACGCCCGTGCCAGGTGGTGTTGGGCCAATGACGCGTGCCATGCTGTTGGTGAACACGCTCCAGGCTGCACAGCAAAGCATTGAAGGAGGACGGTAATGAAGGGCCTTCCTGTTGAGTATCAGGATGATGATATCGTTGTTGTAAACAAACCGGCAGGACTTCTGTCCCTGCCTGATCGTTTCGACACTACACTTCCCAATGTACGCGCATTGCTGGAAGCACATTTTGGCGCCATTTTTATTGTTCATCGTTTAGACCGTGATACAAGCGGTGTTATGATTGCAGCCCGGACTGCAGAGGCGCATCGTTCTCTGAATGACCAGTTCGAACATCATACCGTTGACAAACGGTACCACGCAATAGTGAGCGGGATTGTTGAACAGGACTCGCTTAAGATTGACATTCCGATTATGTCAGATCCGCGCAGAAAGGGGCTGATGAAACCCTCAGCCCGAGGCAAGGAGGCCTTAACCGAGATAACGGTGCTCGAGCGGTTTAGGCTGGCTACGTTGTTGGAGTGTAAACTCATTACCGGAAGAACTCACCAGATTAGGGTGCACTGCTCGGCAGTGGGACACCCGTTGCTTGTTGATCCGGACTATGGTACGAGTAGCGAACTCATGGTCTCGGCACTCAAGCGTAAGTACAATCTGAAAAAAGGTACAGTAGAGCGGCCGATTATTTCCCGGCTAACCCTGCATGCACGAAGCCTTGGCTGTACACACCCTACTACCGGGAAACAGGTTCTGTTTACCTCAGATTACCCGAAAGACTTCTCATCGGCACTCCAGGTGCTGCGGAAATACGCCGCTCCATATGTTTCATCATTCAGATGGGAATAGCTGGCAAAAACAGCGTCACCCTGCTTATTTTGACCAAGTGTGGTACTTTTATACACAGCGTAGCACGGTACTTATAAACAAATTTCGTTTTCTATGATTATCGTTTTATTTGGTGCACCCGGCGTAGGCAAAGGCACTCAGGCAGAAATCCTTGCCAAAACACTAGGGATGTTTCACCTAAGTACGGGTGATGCATTCCGGACTGCCATTAAAAACCAGACTGAAATTGGAATGGTTGCAAAAAGTTATGTTGATGGCGGACACCTGGTCCCGGATGACGTAACCGCAAAGATTGTGGAAGAGGCAATGAAAACGCATGGTGTTAGCAACGGTTGTATCCTGGATGGTTTTCCACGGACCCGTACCCAGGCTGAAGCATTAGATGCAATCCTCTCCGGAATGGGCATGGCAGTAACCCACGTGGTGAATCTCACCGTGGATTATGATACCATCACTCAGCGCCTGTTAGCTCGTGGACGTGCCGACGATACTGAGCAGGTAATCAACAATAGATTGCAGGTGTACGAAAACGAAACTGCACCCCTTATTGAATTCTACAAGAACAGGGGAGTATTGCGTGATGTTCACGGGCTGGGTACGGTTGAGGAAGTGTCAGCCAGAATCTTGTCGGCAGTTCAGTAACCTCCCGCACCCCTATCGTCTTTCACGTTTTCCATTTGCCTGGTTTGAACCAGGCAATGTTATCGTTATCCACACCGGGTGTGGAAAATAGGAATGATAATTGCTACGAAGGATTTTCTCTTTAACACTGGAGAAGTCGGCATGCGTAAGTTGTTTACTTTATTAGTAATTACCCTGTGTCAGTGCATACTGAATCTACATGTATCTGCACAAATAATCCCCGGTGAGGTCACGGGAACCTTCAGCGGAGTTGTCCACAAGCTTCACGGTGATTTTACGAGTACGCTCTGGGGCCCCGGTGCCATGATTTCACTGCAGTACGCCCCAATTCGGCGGCTGGGTATAGAAGCGCGGGTGGGTCTGGGCGAGATTCAGTGGAACGTAAGTCCAACCATGATGGCCCGGTACCCTCAGTATTACGGATACCACTCATGGTTTGGGAAACTGTATCCCCGAACAACAACAACGATTGACAAGGAGAATGAGAGCAGAATTTCAACTGTTGATCTGCTGCTCAACTATTCGCTGGTAACTGATATCCCTGCCGTACCATTTATCAGTGCCGGTGTTGGAATGATTGACTTTGCCCCCAGCACGAATGACTATCACGAGGCACTCCCAAACCTGGCTACCGGGCGGTACACAACAACTGCTTTCAGCATTCCGTTGGGAGGGGGCTTTCGCATACCCTTCTCTTATCGTGCCGCACTGGTTTTGCGTGGTGAGTACCGGTTTGTGTTTTCGAAATTTCTGGATGACGTGGCTTTTAATAACGCGGATGACGGGATTACCAGTGTTTCGTTAGGCCTAAGCTATCGTTTTACCAATCCGCCAAAGTTGCCAGGCCAGCGTCATTTTCATCGGAGCGGTGTTCCGTGTCCGTGTGATCAGCCCTGCAGGCATGGTCGGGACTGTCCGTGGTGCAAGACCGGTAGCCCACAGCAGGAAGCGCGCAGCGACGGTGGACACGATGAGGCATCGTCTCTGCAGAGTGATGGTAGTCGGCCCAACAGCCGTACTCCTGACGCTGATACATCGCGGCAGCAGCCAGCGTCTCCAGACACTGCCCAGCCCGGCACCCCCAATACTGAAACGCAGAGCAAGACCAACGACGCTGCAGGCACGGCACAATCCGTAGTCCCTTGTGCTCCGGGCACGCAGCGTGTATGTGTTGACGCAGACCATAGCATTTGTGCTGAACCGTTTACGCCAAATGCCGGCGCCGACAGGATACGATGGGAGGATGCGTTTGTCTATGCTCCAGGAGATCCGCTGCATAATAAAACAGTTGGTGCGATCGGAGCAGAAACACCGTGCTACACGATTGTGGTACGGCAGACCTCATCGGCATACTACGTATGTGAAGACTGTTGTTTCCAGCAGCAAATGGATGGTGGCAACTATGTGTATGTTATTGCCGACCCGGGACGATATTTCAAGGCAGCCGGACAATTTAAGCCGGATACCTGTAAAGACTGCGTCAATGTTGCCATGAAGGAAGCAAAAAAGTAGCAATGCGCTATCCTTCCGTATCACACGTAGCAGTTCTGCTGTGTTTTTTGCTGTATTGCGGCAGCAGAGACGTTGGTGCACAGGTGCAGACCAACGAAGTTGTGGGCGTACTCACCGGCGGAATTACCAAGTATTACGGTGAGTTCAATCGCGATATGTTTGGGATTGGCGGACAAGCCTCAATTCAGTATGCGCCGCACCGGCGGATGATCCTTGAAACACGTTTCGGTTATGGTACCTACGATTGGAAACTGGCACCGTCAGACCTGATTGCTCATCCTGAGTACTTTGGTGCTGTTGCCCGGATTGGATGGCGCTATCCTGGAACTGCTACCAGGATTCAACATCTGAACTCAGTTGATTTTTATTCGGCCGACATGATGGTTGGCTACGTTGTGGTACCCGATATACCAGCAGCAATTGCAGTTATGGGAGGTGTTGGGCTGTTCGACTGGAATGCACAAGACATTCCCAAACCACGTAATGGCTCTTCGTGGTCATCAATACCATCGGCGGCAGTATCGTTCCCGGTGGGAGTAATGGTTAGAATTCCACTCCTGAGCAGGGTGTCACTGGTCGTGCGTGGCGAACACCGTTTTGTATTAAGTCCATGGCTGGACGGCGTACACTTCAATAGCCATGATGATGGCTTGTCAACCGGTATGGTCGGCCTCAGTTATTCGTTTACTGCACCTCCTGCAACGCTGCGCAATCGTGGCGACCTTGCAGAAGAGCAGTTCGCGGTGCCGGCTGACGACGGCAGTACACCATGTGAACTGTCCGAAGCATGCATGCTGAACCTGTACGCCGACAACGAGGAGTGTTGCCTTCCGTGCTGTGGTAACTCTGACTGTCCGCCGTGTTGTTGCCATACCTGCTGGTGTTCGTGCTGTCACTGTTGCTGCTGCTGCTGTAGCTGCCAATCCGATGTGCCTGCTCCAGCCCCCGCACCACAGCCGGCAGATCCCAAACCTGAGGTTCCCCCTGAAACATCGGGCCCTGAGGCTCCCATGCCCGAGCCTCCACAGCCTGTTAAACCGGCACGTAAGTTTTCGAAGGACATTCGTTTTAAACTTGACACTGATGAATTTGATTTTAGTGCTCCGCAAACACAGGCCAATCTGGACGAGCTGCTTGACTACATGAAATCGGCCCCGAGCGGCCACGAAGTCATTATCGAGGGGCATGCCTCATCGGAAGGTAACCCCAAACGCAATCAGGTGCTCAGTGATATGCGAGCGAGAAAAATAAAACAGTGGCTCATCGAAAATGGTGTTGAGGCGCAAAAGATTCGTGGAACAGTGGGCTACGGATCGTCAGCTCCCAAGGTTTTGGAACCCTCACCCGAGCAAGCTAAAAGGATGACACCTGAAGAGATTGAGCGAATCCGGGCTCAGAACCGTCGGATTGATGTTTATGTTTTGAAAGACGGGTATGAACAGGACGCCGCCCACTAAGTCATCATTCGGGCCGACCCATGTACCAACCATATTTATGCGGGTTGGGGAAACACTGTTAACATAATGATTCGTAATGGTTTAGTGACGTATGAACAGATTCTCATAAATTCTTCATTGGTCGTTGCGGTATTCTGACCGAATTTCGCTGCCCATTAAAAGGTGAGGCACGAAATGTCGAAATCCGTAACCATCAAATCGTTAGTGTTCGCACTGGTCTTCCTGACCATGATGTCGGTGAGTTTCTTAGTAGAAGCCAGTGACGTACCGGATCGTGCCAAAGAATTGGATCTGCAGGCCACTGAATCGTATGGTCCCTTCCTGCCGGAAGCCGTTGAAGTTATGTTCCCGACTGCTGATACAGGAATGGCATCCTGGTATGGAAGTGATTTTCATGGTCGCCGCACGGCAAGTGGTACCCGATTCAACATGAATGAGTTAACAGCTGCACACAAAACGCTTCCGTTTGGTACATTGCTCAGAGTTGTGAATGAGGCCAATGGCAAAACGATTGTTGTTCAGGTTACCGATCGAGGCCCCTACATCCGTCGTCGAATTGTTGATTTAAGTATGGCCGCAGCACGTGCCATTGGCGTTTCTGTATCACCAGTTACTCTTGAAGTGCTACGTCCCGAACAAGTATTTCGTCACTATGCCAATAACGACAGCACGGTGCTTGTAATCACTGATGACATGGACGTGCAGATCAGGCCTGCAGAAACGTTACAGCAGGTGGAGCCGGCTAAGAACTTTTCCGAAGCCATGAAAAGTCTAAACGGAACCGGCGTGGTTGTTGTATTGCCCGGTGCTGACGGAAAGGTCAGTTTTGCGCGGGCACAGGGTTCTCCGGTAGACATTGCCGGCAACAGCACGTTATAGTTTAATCGCGCCAAAATTCTCTTTTTAGACGGGAATAGTCGAAATTTGTACTCCGGTTGTGGGGATACAACGTCCCCATTACGTTTTATCCCATCTTTTAAACAATTCGATAATAAACTATGAGATCATTAATCCTGTTGTGCCTGTATGTTCTGGTGCATGGTTCGATGCATGCCATTACAACGGATGAGTTACTACGGAACCACATCAATGCCTTGGGAGGAATGAAAGCCCTTAACAGTCTGACGAACCTGAAAGTCACCGGTAAAATTGTGACCCAGGGGATGGAGGCACCGTTTACGCAGTACTTTAAAAATGGTACCAGCATGCGCATGGAGATGGAAATGATGGGTTCGTCAATGATACAGGCTGTCAGCCCGAAGGGTGCCTGGGCCATCACGCCATGGGAAGGTACGAAGGCAACGAAACTGCAACCTGAACAGGCCGATGCGCTAAAGAAGCAGGCACATTTTAAAAGTGAACTGATCAGTGCCTCCGAGCGGAAGGCAAAGATTACCGTTGGAGATGCTGTGGATGTGGACGGTGCCACAGCCTATGCGGTAACCATTGATGAAGGTGATTCCGCTGATGTACGGACGATGTATATCGACGCCATTACCTGGCTTCCAATAAAAACTGAATCAACTCTGGAAATGATGGGTGAAAAAGCAAAAATGGTTATGCAGTTCGGCGAATATCAGAGTGTTGCAGGCGTACAGCTCCCCCGGAAAATTGAGGTGTTTATGAATGGGCAGAGTCAGGTAACAATAACGTGGGATACGGCAGACACGACTGCCGTTATTGACGACAGCCTGTTTGACATGCCAACGGGTGGCTAAGGTCAGCGTCCGTACTTCGTAGGTTTGCAGTATCTATCTTTTTCGTTTTTTTTTGGGAGATTGTGCCATGAATCGTCCATGGCTTCTATACATTGCGCTTGCACTTTCCGTTATCCTGTTGCAGGGATTTCAATGTGCATCTTCGAACGTGACATCAGCCAAGCGTTCAATGCAGAAACAGGAATGGCAGGGGGCTAAGGAATCGTTGGTAAAAGCAGTAGCCGAAAACCCCAATGATTGTGAAGCATTGATGCTGCTCGGCGATGTAGCGAATAATATTGGGGATGACAGTTTGATGCTTGCTTCGTATCAGGCTGCACAGCGGTGTGAAGGCAGCGATGGGAAGCTGCGCTCGGAGATTTCGGTACGCATGTTTAATGCGTGGGTTGTTGCATACAATGCAGGAATTACAGCCTATAATACCTATGCAACTCATCCCGGTGATAAAGCCCCGTTGAAAATTGCAGCCAATAGATTGCACAGTGCCATTAAGCTAAAGCCGGCAAGTACCGAGCCAATGGCATTGCTGGGCATTGTTCTTGAAGCTGACGGTGATACAATTCAGGCATACCAGGCGTATGATAACTGGTGGCAGGTAGAGAAGCCCGGCTTTGACGTTATTCGTGACAAAAAACTTACCCTTGGTTCAACGCGGCAGCAGGTGCTGGACATATTAGGCAAGCCTGCAGAAACAAGGACTGACAGTTTAGCGCAAAGCGGTGTTTTATACAAGGATAAATTTGATGTTGGTGGCCGGTTTCTGTATATGTTCTCAGCCAATGGGTCGGCCAATACGCCGCCAGTTTTAGAAGGCTGGACGTATAATCCGCCATCTGAACTCTCGGAAGGTGAGCTGTGGCGGTCGAAAGTAACAACCATGGCTCCGCTTAAGGCGATGGCTTTTATCAATTATGGTTTGGGAAAGAAAGCACAGGCTCTTGAACTGTGTAATGCCTTGTTGGGTGTGAAGCCAACAGATCAGGAACTGGTCCCGCTGAGAACCCAGCTTCTCCAGGATCTTGGGCAAACAGATGTTGTTGTCAAGGAACTTGAACAGCTTATCCGTACTAACCCCGAGCAGTTAACCTACAGGATTCAATATGCGTCACTGCTCACTGGCTTAAACCGAAGCTCCGAAGCCAATGAACAATACCAGATTGTTCTGACAAAAGAACCGCAAAACGGAACGGCGCTCTATGGATTGGCTGCCAACTATAAAAATATTGCCGGCAGCAAACAGCGACTGGAGCTCGATAAAATGGATAAGGACAGGAAGTACCAGCCAAATCAGGACTACCTGAAAGATCTTGAAAAATCTGCAGGGTATTTTGAGCAGCTCCGGAAACTACCACAATACAAAACGGATATTGTGGTTTTGGAGCAATTGGCCAACGTGTACGAGGTTACCAAGGAAAAATCCAAACTTCGGGAGCTGATTTCCGAGATGGAAGCTCTTGAAGCACAGAATGCGGATAACAAAACATATTATCAGATCATGGAAGGTATTTACGGCCGAAACAACATGATCGAAAAGATGAAGGCTGCAGCTGCGAAGGGCGCAAAACTGTAGTTTCATCACACCCTTAATGGAGGATTTGTGGCAGACAAGAAAGAAAACCAACAGCAAAATCAAATGACAATTGAACTGGGTGAAAAGGAAGCTGAAGGCATTTATTCCAACCTGGCGATTATCTCGCATTCACCGGCAGAATTTGTGATTGATTTTACCCGCGTCCTGCCGGGCGTGCCTAAGGCACGGGTGCATGCACGCATTGTAATGACGCCGGTTCACGCAAAACTGTTGCTTCATGCACTGTCAGATAACATCGGCAAGTACGAAGCCCAGCATGGCGAGATAAATGCTGATGGTCAGGTACAGGCTTTTCCACCGGGCGTCTCAAATGTCCACTAAAGTTCGTAAGTTTGCAGTTCTTTATACAAGCGAACGAAAAAACAAGGAATCTTAGTTCATGAAACGAACGTATCAACCATCAAAGCGTCGCCGGCTTAACACGCACGGGTTTCGTGCAAGAATGGCAACGAAGAACGGGCGTCGGGTCCTTAACCGTCGCCGCGCTAAAGGACGGTACCGCGTAGCAGTTGGAACAGCGCGATAGCGTTACAGGAACACCGAACCATGAACATTACTCCGATCACGGGTTTTGGCGTCTTTCGTTCGGTTTTACAAAACGGTATCAGAACTACGGTGGGTCCGGTTGGGCTCACCGTTTGTATTGCACCCGGCCCTACAGACAGTATTCGGATTGGCGTTGGCATTGGAAAGCGTTTTGCACGGCGCGCAACAGCACGCTCACGGATGCGCCGTCTGCTCCGTGAAAGTGTGCGTATGTTGCTCCCTGTTTATGAAGAGGTGCTTTTGAAGATCCGTGTGGATGCAATCGTTATCCTTTGGAAATCAAACCTGAACCGGGCGGCCGACATCCGACTGCAGGATGTATTCCCTTGTGTAAAAGCTGCCTTTGACGTTAGCATGCAACGTTTAAGCCGTCATGCAGACCCTCAGAACGTATGATAACCAGTATTGTCATAATCTTTATTAAAGGATATCAGAAGCTGATATCACCGCTGTTCCCGCCGTCATGCAGGTTTTCGCCGACCTGCTCTCAGTATGCCGTTGAAGCGCTCAAACACCATGGTCTTGTACGTGGTACCTGGCTTTCGATACGGCGGATTGTAAAATGTCATCCCCTGCATCCCGGTGGCTACGATCCGGTACCCGGGGTAGTTGCCCACCTCTGTGATCATACCGAAACCGGAAAATAGACTATGGATCGTACCTCACTGATTGGTATTATTCTTATTGGCGTTGTTGTTGCATCGTGGATTTTTATACAGTCCACCTTTAGTTCGCGTGATATAACACCACAGCAAACTGCCGCAAAAAAAGAAAAGGCCGACAGTAGTAGAACGGCTGTTACATCGGTTCTTGCACAGGCAGATACGCCTGCCAAAGCCCCTTTACCTGAAGAGAGGATTACCATAGAAACTGATTTGCTCAGGGTTGTGCTGAGCTCACAGGGAGGTACAATTCGCTCGTGGAAATTAAAAGGCTATAAACCGTGGTACCATGCGTTAAAACCACATGACATGGTTGACCTTGTCCATCCCGGTGCCCATGAGTTCGGCTTTAGCTTTAGGCAGACCAATGGCAGCAAGCTTAACGCATACGATATCCCATTTACGTGGGGAACCGGGCAGCGCACGATTGTTGTGAAAGGGGCTGACAGCGTTGTTATCCGTGGTACCGCAACCTTGCCTTCAGGTGGTTCGATAGAACGTGACTACGTGTTTTACGGGAATCGCTACGGTGTGCAAACGCGGCTGGTTTTGGATAACCTGGAAGCAACAATACCACAAACAAACCGGTTTGTTAACCTGGAGTGGGCCCAGGGTATTCGGTATCAGGAACATAACTCGGTTGATGAAAGCAACAGTGCAGTGGCGATTGCAGCATACGGAGACGAGATAGATGAACTGGATGCTACTGACTACAATACACCGGAAGAGCGGAGCGCTAGCGGACATATCAGGTATCTGGCAACACGGACAAAGTATTTTAGCGTGGCTCTTATGCCGTCAGCTGGGTTTGACGGCTCCGTGTTTTACGCCGGAACCCGTTACGGTGCTAAAAATGAAGGGCATGTAGAGAAATATTCGCTTACCTATAAACTGCCGTATTCGGGTGGACGCCAGGTGCATAATGTTCTCTTGTATGCCGGACCGATGCAGTACGATACTCTTCAGAATTACGGCTTAACCGGTATCATGAACTTTGGGTTTAAATGGATTGTTAAGCCCATTGGTGAATACTTTATGCTGCCCACCATGAAGTTTATTCACGGCTTCATACCCAATTGGGGAATAGCAATCATTGTATTCGGACTCTTATTAAAAGTCGTGCTCTACCCACTGAGTATCAAGCAACTCCAGAGTGCACAAAAAATGCAGCTCGTTGCACCGCTCATGAATGAAATTCGGGAAAAGTATAAGGACGACATGCAACGCCAGCAGCAGGAAACCATGAAACTGTATGGCGAATACGGTATCAATCCGGCAGGCGGCTGTTTCCCGCTCCTACTGCAAATGCCAATTCTGTACGCGATGTATGCTGTTCTGAACATGAACATCGAACTTCGGCAGGCAGCATTCCTGCCATTCTGGATAACTGACCTGTCGGTGCCTGACGTTATTCTTTCGATACCGTTTAAGCTCCCGATTGTAAACATCGATAAATTTTCGGGTCTGGCAATTGCCATGGGGGCCACCCTGCTGATACAGCAGAAGCAGGTGGTAACCGATCCAAGGCAGAAAGCCTTGGTGTACATGATGCCCGTCATGTTAACATTAATGTTCTCAACCTTGCCGGCGGGGCTGAACCTGTACTACTTTGTGTTTAATATCGTTGGGATTATTCAGCAATGGTACATGAAACACCACAGCAAGAACAAGCTTACCCTGGCTGATCTAAAGGCAATGCCCAAGAAAGAATCATGGATGCAGCGAAAGATGAGGGAGGCCCAGGAGATGGCAGCTGCGCAGGGGCGCACCCTGCCCGGACAGCAGGGAGGCAGTGGAAAAGCCCGCCAGTCAGGACAGCAGGCGTCAGGCACTAGCCGGAAAAAGGGCGGAAAGCGGTGAAATGACCGTACAGATTTTGGTACGGAAAGACTAAGTTTGCCCTATGCAATTCCCATCCCCATCATTTTGTAACTAAACCGGGTCAGGGTAATCATTGTAGATGCAGAAACGATAGTTAAATTGGATACGCTTACACAGCAGAATTAATACTGATTAAACCACCATTGTCACCATTAACATGGAGTCACCGATGAAAAGTCGGATTCTTTTTATAGGCATGATTGCGATCACAATTGCATTCTCTGCCTTTAATAGTATGGCTCAGAACAGCTTCAAACGGCTTACCGTTATTGAAGAATTTACGAGCGCTACTTGTCCACCCTGTGTTGCAGCCAGCCAGGCATTGCTGCAAGTTGTAAAAATGTCAAACAATATTGTTTCGGTACGGTTCCACATGGACTGGCCTGCACCGGGCGATCCGTGGAATCTTGCCAATCCCACTGACAATGCAACGCGCAAGAACTATTATAATGTGGGAGGTATCCCATATTCCCGCGTGAACGGTATTCAAATTAATCCGCAAAGCGCTTCTGCATTGTTAACACAGGCAAACAGCGACAATGCTGAAGGCTCACCTGTTGGCATCGAGGTGAAAGAAACAAAGACCGGAACCAATGACTACAAGGTTGAGGTGAAGGTAAACACTAATATTGCCTTATCGGGCCATACGCTTCACGTTGCAGTAGTAAGCAGGTTTGCAGAATATCCGGGGTTGAAGAGTAGTCTTCCGGGCTCTAATGGCGAAGAAGAATTTTATGATGCAATGAATAAGATGCTACCCAATGCCACAGGAACCAGCCTTAACTTGTCGGCAGGCGGAGAACAGACATTTACATTCACCTATAAAAGAGGTGTTGGCGAAACCTGGCCGGCTAATCAGCAGTTTATCGTTGCCTACATTCAGAACGAATCAACAAAACGGGTTCTGAATGCCGGTACCAACCTCGTTGTTTATCGTGCCGATCTGGCTGCAGTTTCACCGGTATGGGAACCAATCAATCGTGGTGCCTCTGCAGTAAAAAAGGTGCGTGTTACCAATCCGACTGATAAAGAACTTATTTGCACGCTGTCTATTAACAATGAGCAAAACCTGACCCAGAATGGCTGGAATGCATCCCTGTCCAGTTATGAAGTTGACCTGCTCCCCGGCGAGAGCACCGAAATTTCGATTAACTCGACTGCCGTCAACCGTGCATTTTTCTGCGCTATCGAGCTTGCCGCAACACCAATCGTAAAAGATGCAATCGCTGAAGTAACAGTGCTGACCACCGGCTACCTTACCAATTCCCGGGTCGCAGTGTACGCAGGTGCATCCAATGGCGCTGTTGGGCAGGCCATTGCGGCCATTGCTACCAAGTTTGCCACCGATGTTGCCTACGTGCCCCTTAACCAGGATGTAATGCTGGCATTCCCGCCGGAAACGTCGTTCGACGCCATTATCCTTCCGAGTGGCTATGATGGCAGGTTTGCAATACCGGCACTTACGCCAATTGCCGACCAAATGCTGAAAGCTAATAAAGGTGTGTGGCTGACGGCGCCCGTGGGCCTTGCCGTAGCATTGAATCCGGAAAACCAGCAATATGCCGGCTATCCTCAGGCTAAGGCTTTCTTCGAAAGTTATGGTCTGGGTCTGAACTCAACAATTGGCAGAACAAGCGGACAGTACTATGCACAATTCGACCTGGCTGGTACACCGAATAATCCTATCAGCAATGGATGGTCCGCAAAGGCCAATGATGCTCACCAAAACTGGCCGTTTGCGATGGAAGCACAAGACCTGATTTCGATTCAAAACAATAAGAGCAAGGCGTTTGTGTACACCAACGGGAACACAACCAACATCGTTGGGGTTTACTCTGAAGAAGGAAAGAGAAAATTTGTATTCTCCAGTTTTGGTGCTGAGCATATCGCAAACGAAGCAAACAGAAATGCAATTACCGAGCGCGTTATCGAATACCTGCTGGCAGGTACAAACACAACGAATAAGCCGGAAATCACGCTGAGCACCCCCACGCTTGCGTTTGGAAACGTGGAGGTTGGCAAGACCGTTAACAGAACAGTTACCATTACAAACTCAGGGAATGCTGACCTTGAACTAACAGGTACTGCGCTGGGTGGCCCGGACGGGACAGACTTTGATATCATCGAAGGTTTAATTGACGGAGGAAAGAAAGTAACTGTAAAACCCAATGGCACACATGCCGTCCGCGTTCAGTTCCAACCGTCTACGGTTAAGGCCAGTTTTGTTGGTACACTTGCCATTACCGGGAATGCTTCCTCACCCAATATTCAGCTTACCGGTTCTTCAACAACCGCTTCGGTTGAGACTGAAGCCGTTAGCGAGACGGGTGCCATTTCCATGAAATTAACGGGCAGCAATCCTGTTACAGAACAATCAGCCGTACAGATTTCCTCTTCGCAACACGTACAGGTAACGGTTGTGGATGTTGCCGGACGTGTTGTGGCAACATTGTTTACCGGTTTACCGTCAGGACCCCAAGCACTGTCCCTTGCCAACCTGAACATGCCGTCAGGTACATATATGGTTGTTGCACAATCAGGTGCTGAACAGGCTGTTCTCAGTTTTGTTGTTGCTCAATAAGCAGTCAGAATTCATTGTTAATAAAAGGCTGTCCTTGCGGACAGCCTTTTTTCTTTTGTATTGCTTTATACGGGTTACCTGAGGAGGACCTTCAGTACAAAATCCCGGTAGTGCCGTTAAATAAATAACGTGAATAATTATTATCTGTGGTATCGGTACTTGGCATCGGCAGGCATGGGGGTTCGCAGACGCCATTCACCAAAACCGGAGTCCTCGAACATAAAGGTGTGGTCGGGATAGGTCCACCGTTCATACTCGGTAAGTCCGTTAACCGAGCGGGCCCGTTCCTTGTTGGTGGGTTCGCCATAGATGATGTACACCCGCCCCATATCAGTTATCCAGCCGTCTGCATAGGTTTTAAACAGTCTGTTTGCCGTAGCAATTCTGCCATAGTATTCATCAAAGGCTTCGTTGATAACGGTGTTTGGTGTTGGATCCAGTGTCTTCCAGAACTGATCAAACCTGTATTCGCGTTCACCCTCGGTTGTGCCTGCAAGAATGTTATCCATATCGGCCTGAGTTGCAACATAGGCTAACTGTTTAATTGCCTTTGTAAGGTCACTTAATACCGACGATGATAGTGTCCGTGGTATGATATACGGTCGGGATGCCTGCGCAAGGATGACACTTGTATCGGCAACCCCACCGGATACAGGATGCAACATAACGTTCATGGTATAGCGCCCTGAAGCAGGGAACCTGACTGCCGTAATCGGGAAGAAGTGCTGGCTGGTGCGTTGTGAAATTTCTGTGGGTGCGCCCAAGCCCCCTATCAGAATCTTATCATCTGCCGATGTGATTTTCCATCCAATGGCCACATCTGCCGGTACTGTTTCAAGATATACCTCGAAAAAAACAAATAAATGAAGAGAATGATCCCAGATGCCTGAGCCAATAAATGGTGTGATGGCATAGCGTCCGCTGCGTTCTTCAATCTGGCTTACGTACATTAACGACGACAAAGCAGGCGTCAACGAAAGGTCCCTGACCGAAATCGTGTCGGTACGGGTAAACTCCCTGTGCGAGAACTGATCCTCAATCATGACCTCGTACCGGTATGAGCCGGGGGACAAAAGAAAACGGACGGGAATGTTATCAGCCTTCCCGGTGGAGCCCTGGCTAACCTGATAGGACTCTTCGATCATTGACCGCCGTATCGTGGTGTCGGCTATGGTCCGACCCAGCAGATCGCGGACAGAGATATGTGCATTGTAGGCTGCCACGAAACGTCCGTCGTGCTGCTGAAACTGTATTGATTGGTAGGGCACTGCTACATAAACATCGGTAAATTCTTTACCGGTTATCCCGGGTGCATGAAACACCATTGCATCAACAATAATCGAAGTGCCTTTCTGTGGCGTTTGTCCATGCAGAGGAGGTGCCGGTACAGTAAGCACCGTAAGGGCAGCTACTGCGGGTACTGTTCTGTGACGGATCGCACCGAACAGCCGGGTTAATGAATTACGCGCTAACATGAAGTTTCCATACCTCCCTGGCGTGTTTGGCAAGTGTTTCCCTGTCATCTGGATGTGCAATCTGTATTAGTGCTTCTGCACGCTTCCTCAGTGATTTACCGTGTAAAAATGCAATGCCGTACTCAGTAGCAACGTAGTGGACGTGTGCCCGTGTAGTTACCACGCCGGCCCCTGGTTTTAGCATACCAACGATTCTGGAAATACCTTTGCGGGTACGCGAGGGGAGGGCGATAACCGGCACACCGTCGGGGCAGAGCGAAGCACCTCGGATAAAGTCAACTTGTCCGCCTACGCCGCTGTACGGCGATGTTCCGATAGAATCGGCGCAGACCTGTCCGGTAATATCAACTTCGATTGCGCTGTTAATAGCCGTGACCTTCGGGTTCTGCATGATAACGGTTGGCCGGTTCACATAGGCTACGTCCAGCATTGCCACACAAGGGTTATCGTGAACAAAATTGTATAATCGTTTAGTACCCATAACAAAGGTTGCAACGATTTTGCCCGGATGTTTTCGTTTATACCGGCCTGTCACGACACCTTTGTCGTATAGGTCAACAAGGCCGTCGCTGAACATTTCAGTATGCACGCCAAGGTCTTTGTGTCCGGACAGCTCTGCCAGTACTGCATCGGGGATTGCACCAATGCCCATTTGCAGTGTGGCACCGTCAGGCACCACCTGGGCTACGTGACGTCCGATGGCTTTCTCCACATCCGTAAGCACTGGACGCTGAACTTCGGGGATATCGTCTTCCCATGGAACCAGGCAGGTAATTCGGTTTACGTGTACAAGGGCATCACCGTGGGTGCGGGGCATTCGCGGGTTTACCTGCGCAATTACTGTGCGTGCACTATGAAGTGCAGCATGTGCAGCCTCGACGGTAACGCCCAGGGAGCAGTAGCCATGTTCGTCCGGCGGCGATACCTGAATCAGTGCCGCCGAGATCTTTAGTTGGCCACTGTAAAACAACTGCGGAATTTCACTCAGGAAAATCGGCGTATAGTCGGCACGGCCTTCCTGCACGGCTCTGCGTATATTGCCACCGATAAAAAGACAGTTAACGCGAAAACTCTCGGCGAATTCGGGTTGAGCGTAAGGAGCCGGCCCCTCGGTGTGTAAGTGAACGATTTCTACATCCCGCAGTCGTCCGGCCTGCCGAACAAGTTCCTGTATAAGGTGTTGGGGGGCAGCGGCAACGCTGTGCAGATAGATACGATCTCCCGATTGAATTTTGCTGATAGCTTCTTCGGCTGTATAGTAGGTGTTCATGCAGTACATTACATTGTGAGAATCGAACAAAGTTAGAGTTTGTTATCTTCGAATTGATTTGGAGCTATACGATATGACGATACATACGATTGTATTCCTGTGTGTTCTATTGGTTGCATTTGGCTTTTTTGCGCGTAGTGCAATGCGGTTAATAGCGTATTTGAGGGTTGCAAAGCCGGCACACAGACTAGACAATTTAGGGGCCAGGTTAAAAACAACACTAACGGTGGCTCTCGGCCAGAGTAAGCTACTGCGAGATCCGGTTGCCGGATGGATCCACGCAGCAATTTTCTGGGGCTTCCTGATACTCCTGTTTTCAGCGATCGAGGCGGTTCTGGAAGGACTGCACCAGGGGTGGTCACTTAATTTTCTGGGTCCGGTATATTCTGCAATTACCTTCCTGACTGATCTGTTTTGTACCTTCATCATCGTGGCAACGGTTTTGGCCTTGTGGCGCCGTTATGTGATGAACATCAAGCGTCTGCAAGTAAAGGGCGAGGGGCTTGAAGCAGGACTGATTTTAATAACGATATTTCTTATTGTTTCGTCACTGGCGGTTCAGAACTCACTGCGCCTTCATGTGTATGGGGCCGACATGTCGTGGGCACTGCGACCGATCACGCGTCCGCTTGGTACGGGCCTGAGTCAGCTGTTGGGCAGTGCTACCCCGGTTGTTTTTCATATTGCCTGGTGGATTCATGCAGTGTTAATCCTGGCTTTTTTGAATTACCTGCCATTCTCAAAACACCTGCATGTTCTTACATCGGTTCCTAATGTTTTCCTTGGACCAATAAAGCCAACCAACAGTCTTGAACCCATCAATTTTGAAGAAGAGGGTGTAGAAAGCTTTGGCGTCACCGATATCGAAGACTTTACCTGGAAGACTCTGCTGGACGGCTATACGTGCACCCACTGCGGCAGGTGTACCAGTGTGTGCCCGGCGTATCAGACTGGGAAGGTACTGGACCCCCGCCAGGTTATAATTTCAATCCATGACAGAACCATGGATAAAGCCCCTTTAATCATTAAAAAACAGAAGGGGGCTGAGCTTACGCCCGAAGAACAGGCAGTATGGGATAAAAAACTTATCGGTGACTACATTACACCCGAAGCGCTGTGGGCTTGTACCACCTGCGGTGCCTGCATGCAGGAATGTCCGGTGAATATCGAGCATGTGCCGGCAATTGTTGATATGCGTCGGTCAATGGTCATGATGGAAGCATCGTTTACCGACGAGAGTGCCAATCTGCCCGATGTGTACGGTAACATGGAAACCAATGGTGTGCCGTGGGGTGGTTTTGCTCAGAGCGACAGAGCCAACTGGGCAGAAGGAATGGGGATTAAAACAGCGGCGGATGATGCCAACATGGAGGTCCTCTTCTGGGTAGGATGTCCGGGTAGTTACGATGACAGAGCAAAAAAAATCACCCGCTCGTTTGCAGAGCTGATGCAGCAAGCCGGTGTTGACTTTAGAATTCTTGGCACTGAAGAGCATTGCAACGGCGACATCGCACGCCGCACAGGCAACGAATTCCTTGCGGATATGTTAACGAAAACTAATATTGAAACCTTCAATAAGTACAGTGTTAAAAAAATCGTTACAACATGTCCGCACTGCCTGAACACATTTAAAAATGACTACTCGAAGTATGGCTTTAAAGCAGAGGTTGTACACCATACGGTGTTTATTTCGCAGCTAATCGAAAGCGGGCGGCTGAAGGTGGACCGTACCAAGCTTGACGAAACAGTGATAGCATACCACGACAGTTGTTACCTTGGCAGGATGAACAACGAGTACGATGCTCCGCGGACTACGCTTGAACGTTTACCGGGGGTGACGTTAGCAGAGTCTTCAAAGAACCACGACCGTGGTTTTTGCTGCGGAGCCGGAGGCGGCAGAGTATTCATGGAAGAGAACGTTGGTGATCGTGTGAATGTTGTTCGTACGGGACAGTTGCTGGAAACCGGAGCAAAAACCATAGCTCTGAACTGTCCGTTCTGCCTTACTATGATTACCGATGGTGTAAAGGCAACCGAAGGGGCCGAAGATGTACAGGTGCTGGACGTTGCCGAGATTGTGGCAGCCAACGTATTGTCTGCCAGGTCTGAGCAGCAATAACAGAGGTCAGACTATTTGATACGTGACAAGGATGGCTTGCCGGGTTATACCACCCGCAGCGCCTTCTGGAGTACCTTTACCAGGCTTTCGGTAAGTACCGTACGCTGGTGCTGTAGCACAAAGTCGCGGTTGGGTGTCATGTGCCTACCGGTGCGCCAGTCGTTGTACATGGAGAGTACTGCCTGGACGATTGCCGGTACGTCATACGGATCGGTAATGTACGAAGCACCGTAGGCCATGGCATCGTTACGGGCGGCACCCTTGGGCGTACTTGCCAGAATCGGCTTCTGTGTTCCAAAGTATTCGTACAGTTTTGCAGGAGCCCAGGTATCAACGTTGCGCGCGTCTCCTAGCATCATCCATAGAGCATCACTCTGTTGGATTAATGCAACTGACTCAGCATGTGGAAGATAACCATGGTTAACAATAATGTCGTCTAATTTCATCCGGTGCGCCTTTGCCTGATATTCTTTTCGCAGCATCCCGGCAAAGTGAAGTTCCAGATTAACCTCGGGATGTTCTTTACGCAATTTTTTAATTGCCTTAAAGAACGGAACGGGCGTTACCGAGTCGTAAAACGTACCGGTAAACGTGAGCCGGAACGCATCAGTACTCCCATTAGGGAACAGGCGGCCACGCGTCTCCGCCGACATCGGCTGTGCAAAGTCATCGGGATCCCATCCATGTGGAAGGATCACAACATCGTGGAAATCCAGAAACTCATAATTGGCAATCAGGAATTCCTTCATCCTCCGGTTGGTAACGGTGATGCGTGACGCTCTTGCCAGGGTCTGGTGCTCAAACTTCTGATGGCGGTGCTTATGCCACAGCGTGGGATACGAATGAAACTGATTACCGTACCACAGGTCGCGGTAGTCAGCAACGTACGGTATTCCTGTTTCGGCGCTGAGCTGTGCTGCAGCCATGACCGTGCTAAAAGGAGGGCCGCTGGCAAAGATCACATCAACAGGATGACGGGCGACAACATCTTTTGCCAAGGCCACTGCCTTTGCAGCCCACTTTTTCTTATTGTCTGGTACAAACAGAGCACTGCTTGACTTACTGATAAACTTTCTGACAGATTCACGTGGCATGGTTATCACGCCTTTTTCCAGCAGTTTTTTTACACGCAGTGAAGGCTCTGTCCTTACAATATCAACACCGGCCGCTTCTACCTCGTGCAACAGTGTCTGGTCTTCGGCGTAGTACAGTGTTGGCCCGGTAGTTACAACGATTGGGTTCCAGCCATACTGGGGCAGGTACTTTGTAAACTTTGCAACTCGTTGAACTCCACTAAGACCCATTGGCGGATAGTAATACGCCAGAACTAAGACGGTATGTGCCATGCTGATTACACCACCACCAATTCTCTGGGTGCCGTTGTTAGGAGCTGCGCGCCGTTTTTTGTAATGACAACATCGTCTTCAATTCGCATCCCAAACTCACCTGGTATGTATATGCCGGGCTCAATGGTGATAACACAATGTTCCTGTAGGGGGCTTGGGTTTCCTTTTGCAATGCGTGGGTTTTCATGGACCTCATAACCCAGACCGTGGCCCAGTGAATGTCGGAAATATCCGCCATAACCAGCCTTTTCAATCACTGTTCGGGCTGCGGCATCTAATGCACCGGCTGTTAAACCGGGCTTTACAACGTCAAGCGCAGTGTGATGAGCATCGTACAGCACAGCGAAAACTCCTTCAACTTTTGGTTTTGGTTTACCAAGGCAAAAGGTGCGCGTCATGTCACTGTACAAACCATTAACGCAGCATCCAAAGTCAACAGTAACAACACTGCCGTTCTTAAGCTTCTGTTTCGATGCCCGGCCGTGTGGCATGGCACTGCGTACGCCAGAGACAACGATGATGTCAAATGCATCCCGCTCAGATCCTAATTCGCGGGTTGTAGTGGCAAGGAAGTTGGCTACGTCAATTTCAGTCATGCCAGCCCGAACAGTACCCAGCAGTTTCTCGTACGCTGCCGAAGCAATTGAAGCGGCCTTGGAAATCGAGGCTCGCTCTGATGGTGTTTTTGCTTCGGTAACGCCTGAACACAGGTCATCGACCTCTATAAGGACAGCGGGTTTCCAGCCCTTCTTCATGGATTTTAGTGCGCTTACCGTAGTATGAGCAGCAACAAAGCCTATGGTTAAACCACGCGTGATAATACCACTTTGGGCAATGGCCTCGATGAAATTGCGAGCAATATGGGTACGTAATCCGTGTAGCGGGTGCAATTCGGACTTAACCTGTACATCGTATAGATCGTTAGTAACAAAGTCGATGTGCTTTTTGGTAATGACAACCAATGCCGACGAGCCGCTGAAGCCGGTAAGGTACCGAATGTCGGCTGCACGGGTAACTACAAGTGCATCAATGCCGGCACGTTTCATCTGCTTACGGATATCGGCAATGCGCAGCCCTGCTGCTGCTGTCATGGCTCGGGATGGCATTCTTACCTCATGAAATAATTCGGTGATTCTTTTGTGATGATAACATCGTGGGGGTGAGATTCACGAAGGCCTGCCGACGTCATGCGCACAAACCGTGCATCGGATTGCATCTCGGCAATCGTCGAGGCACCACAGTACCCCATGGCTGCTCTCAGCCCGCCAATCAGCTGGTACAAGGTATCGCTGACGGTACCCTTAAACGGAACCCTGCCTTCGATACCTTCGGGAACGAGTTTAGCGATTTCGTCTTCGGCGTCTTGGAAATATCTGTCGGCACTACCCTGGCCCATTGCACTAAGCGATCCCATGCCTCGATAAATTTTATACACCCTGCCTTCAAGCTGAACCTTCTCACCCGGACTCTCGTCGTGTCCGGCAAGCAGTCCGCCAATCATAACTGCATCGGCTCCGGCTGCAATTGATTTTGCAATATCACCTGTTTGTTTAATACCACCGTCGGCAATAACAGGCACATCGTGTTTTCCGGCAGCTTCAAGAACATTTAAGATGGCAGTAATCTGTGGCACTCCCACACCGGCAACAATGCGGGTAGTACAAATGCTTCCGGGTCCGATTCCAACCTTTACTCCATCGGCACCGGCATCAATCAGTGCCTGAGCCCCTTCCGATGTAGCCACGTTGCCGCCAATCACCTGAAGAGCGGGAAAGGCTGACTTGATGTTGGCCACCATTTCAATAACGCCTTTGTGGTGGCCGTGGGCCGTATCAACGATTACTACGTCAACACCGGCGTCAACCAGTGCCGATACTCTGTCTATTGTGTCAATGGCTATCCCTACGGCGGCACCGACCAGTAACCGGCCCAGGTCATCCTTTGCAGAATTGGGATAGCGTTTCTTTTTCTGGATATCCTTTACCGTCATAAGTCCCGCAAGCCGTCCGCTGTTATCCACAATTGGCAGCTTTTCAATCCTGTGTTCTTGCAGCACGCGTTCTGCATCGTCGAGTGTGGTTCCAAGGGTAGCAGTGATAACATGCTCGGATGTCATCACCTTACTTACCGGCATTGTACCGCTCGCCGCAAATCGCATATCACGATTAGTAACGATTCCTACAAGTTTCATGGCTTCGTCAACAACCGGGAAGCCACTGACTTTGTATCGCGCCATTAGCTCGCGGGCGTGATCGATGGTAGCATCTTTATTTAATGTTATCGGCTTACGGATCATGCCGCTTTCGGAGCGCTTTACCTTGTCAACCTCTTCAACCTGCCGCTCAACCGACATATTCTTATGAATGATTCCAATACCACCTTCACGGGCAATGGCGATCGACATTGCCGATTCGGTCACGGTATCCATGGCTGCGCTGATAATTGGTACTCGTAAACGCAGCGTACGTGTAAGCCTGGTTGAGGTATCGGTGTTACGGGGAAGCGTTTCGGAATATCGCGGTATAAGGAGAACATCATCGAAGGTGATGCCTTCCTGAAGTATCTTAGGCGTTGGCATGGGCAAAAATACAGACTGAACCACTGATGTGCTTTCAAAAAAAAACAGATGCCGGTAGCCTGTTGCACGATACGCTCTACAAGACTCCCGGCAATGAATGTTTAATGAAAGGCCAAGTGGTGTTGGTCTACTTGTCCTGATGCAACCTGGCAGCCCGCTCTTGTGCTTCTGCCCAGTGCAGTTCGGTGAGACGCTGTATGCGTTCGGCTTTTTCGGTAGCCGCGTTCCAGCGTTCCCGAGCAACAGAAACCTCGGCAGCGGCACGCTCGGAACTTATGGTTTCGGCGGGCAGCAATTCGTCGACAACAATATTCACCGTATTGCGCAGCACTTCAACGAAACCCTCGCGCGATGCAAAAACAGTAATGTTGTTATTGGGGTCTTCGATACGGAGCACACCAATGTCGAGCGACGAGATGATGGGTGCGTGATTAAATAGAATTTGAAAGGGGCTATGCGATCCGGGAACACTAACGGCCAGTGCCTTGCCTTCGTAGGCAACGCGCTGTGGGGTTACAATGCTAACGGAGAGAACGTGCTCTGTCATATCTTACTTCTGTGACTTGTTGTAGGCTTCCAATACTTCATCCAGCGTACCCTTATAGGAGAAGAATCCTTCAGGTACATTGTCAACCTCGCCATCCAGGATTGCCTTAAACCCGGCAATGGTATCGGCTACCTTTACGTATCTGCCTGCAAAACCTGTAAACTGCTCGGCCACGTGGAATGGCTGTGAGAAGAACCGCTGAATTTTGCGGGCACGATATACCGTGAGCTTGTCTTCGTCGCTCAGTTCGTCCATACCAAGAATCGAGATAATGTCCTGCAAGTCCTTGTAAGCCTGCAGAATTTTCTTCACCCTCATCGCCGTATTGTAATGGTCGTTACCAATAACCAGCGGATCAAGAATACGGCTGGTGGAGTCGAGCGGATCCACGGCAGGGTAGATGCCCAGCTCGGCAATTTGCCGCGAAAGTACCGTCGTAGCGTCAAGGTGGGTAAACGTGTTTGCCGGAGCGGGGTCCGTTAAGTCGTCAGCAGGTACATACACTGCCTGAACCGATGTGATCGACCCCTTGTCGGTTGACGCGATTCGTTCCTGCAGAACACCCATTTCCGTTGCTAATGTAGGCTGGTATCCAACAGCCGAAGGCATCCGTCCAAGCAAGGCCGATACTTCCGATCCGGCCTGTGTAAACCGGAAGATATTGTCAACGAACAAGAGTACGTCTCTGCCTTCTTCATCGCGGAAATATTCAGCCATGGTCAGTGCCGTAAGGGCAACGCGGGCACGTGCTCCCGGGGGCTCATTCATCTGTCCGAATACCAGAGCTGTTTTATCAATCACTCCCGACTCAGTCATTTCAAGGTACAAGTCGTTGCCCTCACGGGTACGTTCGCCAACACCTGCGAACACTGAATAGCCGCCGTGCTGTTTTGCAATGTTGTGAATGAGCTCCTGAATGATAACGGTTTTTCCAACACCTGCACCACCAAACAGACCCGTTTTTCCACCCTTCGTGAAGGGCTCGATAAGGTCAATAACCTTAATACCCGTCTCAAACATCTCCTTCTGTGTAGAAAGCTGGGCAAAGGATGGCGGCTGACGGTGGATACTCCACGATTTGTCGGCCTTAATACCGCTCTTACCATCGATGGCTGCACCGGTTACGTTGATAAGTCTTCCAAGGACGCCGGGCCCGACCGGCACCGAAATCGGACCGCCGGTATCAAGTACTTCCATGCCTCGGACCAAGCCGTCGGTACTGTCAATCGCTACCGAGCGGACACGATCTTCGCCAAGGTGTTGCTGGACTTCACAAATCAGAATTTCTTCCTTTCCGGTATCCATCGACGTGCGGGGAATATGGAGAGCAGAAAGTACTGGTGGTATTCCACCTTCGGCAAATTCAACGTCAACAACCGGACCGACAACCTGGACGATTTTTCCTTTATTCATAGTGCTTGTTAGAATGAGGCGTGAAAGAGATTCCGAATTTCAATCTTCAAAAATACAGATGTATATCGAATCAGCTACGTCCGTGGGCTCTGCGAGCACAGATTTTGGGTCTCCAAACGCTGTCCGTCGTCAAAAAACAGTCGGTTAAAGTGGTATTTTGCACATCTATTTCCGGTTTTTTTCATGATACTGTAATCTTACTTATGAGCTATATCATCTCGGCCGCACGCACTCCCATTGGTTCACTCCTTGGTTCACTAAGCAGCTTTAGCGCTCCGCAGCTTGGAGCTGTGGCAATCAAGGCTGCCGTAGAGAGGGCAGGGCTTGCCACCGATGCAGTTGACGAAGTGATTATGGGGAATGTTCTTACGGGTGGCGTTGGCCAGGCACCTGCCCGCCAGGCTGCTATTTATGCCGGACTCTCCAGTCATACTGCATGTATGACGATCAACAAGGTCTGCGGCTCCGGACTGAAGGCAGTCATGCTTGC
The DNA here is from genome assembly GCA_015709655.1 of Ignavibacteria bacterium. Taxonomy (NCBI): domain Bacteria; kingdom Pseudomonadati; phylum Ignavibacteriota; class Ignavibacteria; species Ignavibacteria bacterium. The sequence goes on from CP054181.1 coordinate 2,401,988, forward strand.
CGATCAGGCTATTCGATGCGGTGATGCCCACGTTGTAGTTGCGGGCGGACAGGAAAGCATGACCAATGCACCGCATGCGATGCTCGACAGCAGGAAGGGTGTAAAATTTGGTAACACCGCCATGGTTGACCTGATGCAGTGGGACGGGTTGTGGGATGTGTACAACCAGGTGCCGATGGGCGATGCTGCAGAACTCTGTGCCAGCGAGTGTGCCATTACCCGCGATTTGCAGGATACGTTTACCATTGATTCATACAAAAAAGCACAGGCAGCCCAGGCAGAAGGGAAGTTTGCGCCCGAGATCGTACCAATAACGATTCCGGGGAAAAAAGGTGATATTGTAGTGGACACAGATGAAGAGCCGGGCAGAGTTGTGTTTGATAAAATCCGCACGCTGAAGCCGGTGTTTAAAAAAGACGGAACCGTTACGGCAGCTAATTCCAGCACCATAAACGATGGTGCTGCGGCACTGGTGATAGCTTCGGATTCCGCCGTCAGCCGCTATGGTCTCAGGCCGATGGCACGCATTGTTGCACAGGCATCCTATGCCCACGATCCGCTGTGGTTTACAACATCGCCGGTAGAAGCCATCAACGCAGTTGTTGCCAAGGCGGGGTTAACACTACCCGATATTGATTTGTTCGAAATTAACGAGGCTTTCTCGGTTGTTACGCTGGTGGCTGAACAAAAACTTGGGATTCCGCACGAAAAGGTGAATGTTCATGGTGGTGCCGTCGCTCTTGGTCATCCGATTGGCGCAAGCGGTGCCCGGGTACTTACTACACTGCTATATGCATTACAAAGCCGCGGTCTCCGTCGTGGACTGGCAACGCTCTGCATTGGCGGCGGTGAAGCCAGCGCGGTTGTTGTAGAAATGATAGGGTAAATGTTGTTGATGTGAGAAATGGTGAATGCGTACAGTAACATTGATTAAAGGGGATGGCATTGGACCCGAAATTACCGATGCCGTAGTGAGAATTTTCTCAGCAGCAGGTGTGCCAATTGTATGGGAGGAAGCACAGGCTGGCCTGACAGCTATTCATCAGTACGGTAGCGGTGTGCCTGCAGAGACTATCGAAAGCATTAAACGAAACGGTGTGGCACTGAAGGGTCCGACCACCACACCGGTTGCGGGCGGACATAAAAGCGTCAACGTTACGATCCGAAAATCACTTGAGTTGTTCGCCAACGTGCGGCGTGCCCGCACGATGCCTGCTATCCAGACAAAGTTTGATGGAGTGGATATCCTGGTGTACCGCGAAAATCTTGAGGATACGTATTCAGGCATTGAACACTTCCAGTCTGCCAATGTTGCACAGGGTCTTAAACTTATAACCCGGCAGGGTTCCACGGCACTAATCAGGTATGCTTTTCAAGAGGCCAGGAAACTGGGACGCCGGAAGGTAACCTGCGTCCATAAAGCCAATATCCACAAACTTACCGATGGCTTGTTTCTGGAGGTATTCCGGCAAGTGGCCGCTGAATATACAGATCTCGAAGCCGATGATATCATTGTTGATAATTGCTGTATGCAGCTCGTTACACGTCCGGAACAGTTTGATGTTCTGGTTTTACCAAACCTGTACGGTGATATCGTGAGTGATATCTGTGCAGGTCTGGTAGGGGGCTTGGGCGTGGCACCGGGAGGAAATATCGGTAAGGACTGTGCCGTATTCGAAGCTGTTCATGGATCAGCCCCCGACATTGCGGGACTGGGTATCGCAAATCCGACGGCACTTCTGCTGAGCAGTATTCAAATGCTGCAGTATATGGGGCTAATGGCTCATGCCGATGCCATTGCCGAAGCGTTAGCCAATACTCTGGCTTCCGGTATCAAAACTCGCGACCTGCATGGTACGGCTTCCACTACGGAGTTTGCCAACGCTGTGGCGCAAAAACTCCGCCCGGATGTTGCCAGCGTTGTTACAGATTCTCCTGATGTGCCACCGCGAATAGCCCCGCGGGCCCCTGACCATCGAATGGAAGTATGGAGGTTAGTAGGGGCTGATGTGTTTGTTGAATGGCAAAAGGAGCTTCCCCCCGTTCCTGACCAGGTTGGTCCACTGATGCTAACAATGATTAGTAATCGCGGAACAAAAGTGTGGCCGGGCAGTATGCCAGATGTTATGCTTGTTGACGTTCACCACTGCAGATACACCGGAGATGACATCTCGGCAACACACATCACAGGGCTACTGGCATTCCTTGATGCTGCAGGAATTCCGTGGCGTCATGTAGAACAGCTACATGTTGCGGATTCGGAACCCCGGTACTCGAAAGCACAGGGGGAATAATAGTTTGGCTCTTTGCAATCATACCATCTGACCATGGAGTTTCAGCAACCAACAGCAAACTCTGAACCTGTGCCACAGTCATGGCTGTTGCGGCTTGTTAAGCGGGTTGCGCTGTACGCCGTGCGTGCTGCAGCTGTGTTCGTGGTTGCGACGGCCGCATTCATCGTGTTCTCACAAACACAGGTGTTCCGTGACTGGCTGCGCAACCGCGGAGTTGAGCTGCTGAATGAACAGATTCAGGGGCAGGTGGTTATTGATGACATTCAGGTGAGTTTGTTCCGCGGAATTGTTATTGAGCACCCCCGATTATACGCAAATGGAACAACTGTTCTTGACGCAAAACGGCTGACGGTGAATTACGACCCCGCCTCGCTGTTTGTGCGAGTTGCCGCGATAACAAATCTGAATCTTGAAGAACCGGCAATCGCAATTGTTCGCTCCACGGACGGTGTGTGGAATGTTGAGCGCATTGCAAAGCCCCCTGCCGACACTGCACGATCTGAGCCACCGCGGGGTACCGTTGTCGTGAAACGACTGCGGATATCGGATGGCACCATTTCCGTGGATGATCAGACAACGTTGCGCACCGACAGTATTTTTGATCCAATGCACATGGCACTCACTGATGTACGACTGGATATGGGGCTACGTGTTAACCTGCACAGTCACCATGCCAGTATAGCCGTAAACGGTTTGTCGTGCCGTGATAACCGCGGAGGACCACTTGCCGTAACAATGCTCCAGTGCATTGTTTTGCTTTCTCCCCAGGGTTTAGACGTACCGTTGCTTCGTTTGCAGATGCCACGCACACAGATTGACCTAAAAGCATCGGTGCAGGACGTTGATTTCATGACAGAGTTTTCGGATGACGTTCTTGTTCATCACCCGCTGCGTGCTACGGTGAAAGGACATTTGGTTCATGGACCCGACCTGCATTATTTTATTCCCGAAGTGAATATGGCGGATAACTATTCGCTGGATGCAGATGTTGAGTACACTGGCAATTCCGTTCACGTTACCAACATGAACCTGGAAGCCGGTGCAACACGTCTGCGTGGTGCTGTACGTGTGGACGAGCTGTACGGACGGAAACCATTAACGTTAGATATAGCTTTGTTTAACAGCGTTGCACAGTATTCCGACGTGCGGCGACGCCTGGTGTTTGTTCCCTTACCTGAGTTGCCGTTCCTGCAGTTCACAACACTTGATACCCTCCTGCTACGGGGCAGACCAGACAGTATCCTGAACATAACCGTGCGTGGTGCCGACAAACCGGGAGCAGTTGCGGGTGACGTAGCCCTGGATTTATCGAAATCGGAATTAGGATACGCTGCAGACCTCAGAGTTACGGCTGGTGACGTTGCCGCATTCGTTGCTCTGGAAGAGCCCGTTTTGTTAAACGGTACCGTCAGGGTAGAAGGAATAGGGTTTAACCCACGAACAATGCAGGCAAAGGCGTCGGTAGCGCTCGAGAATTCTGTTATTCTGGGCAGAAGTGTACGCCGGCTTAATACAGAGATTCGTGCTGACGGTAGCGGAGTGTACACAATAGACACCTTGTACGCCGGCTTTACGCCCGAAAACAGCCAATCAGCTACTCTGGATCAGGCGGATTTTCAGGAGTTGCTTGTGGCAGGAACACTCAACCTGGCCGAGATCGAGCGCCCCATCTATTCAGCACAGATTACCACAAAGGCATTGGATCTGGAACGAACACTGCGTGTTCAGGGACTTCCCCAGCGGTTAACCACGCAGTTCACGGTCCATGCTGAAGGATTCCATATTGACAGTCTTCGGGGAACCCTTGGCGGGACCGTTTCAGAAATGGTGCTGGATGACAGGGCATTCCTGCCGTTCTCACTCAGCATGAGCGCTTCCAGAAGCACACACCACAGCAGTCTGCGACTGTACACTGACTTTGCCAATATCCTGCTTGAGGGACGCTTTGTGCCGTCCAGCCTGATTGAGGCAGTATCGGCAAGCGCCAATGCGGTACTCCGAACCTCCGAGCACATTGCACAAAACTTTGTTCCGGCTTCTGATGTAACCCGGCAGACAGGTACAACGCTTTTGGAATCGGATGTACTGCTTCAGGCTACTATTAAAGATTTTTCAGTTTTAAATATCCTTTTGCCGGATATGTATGTCTCGGGTTCCGGAGTCCTACATTCGCGACTGACTGTACTTGATGACCATGTGCAGTTTCTGGTTGACACTCTACGGACTGACCAGGTTCATGTGTCGAATGCCGGTGGTGATATCATCATCGATCCTGTTGTGGCAAACGGAAACATTGATTTTGATGATTTTTCTACACTACCACACATTCACGAGGCAACGTTCAGTGCTACCATCGATAGTATTCTCAATATCTCCGGGCTTACGATTAAACAGCCGGTACTTCAGTTTCACCATAATGGTAACGGGATTACATTTTCTGCCCGGTCAGCGATTAACACCGTTGGCATTACTGTTGCCGGAGAGATAACACCACACACTGATGCAACGGTAATCAGGCTTGACTCTGCTCACGTTGTTGTTGACTCTGTCAGGAAGTTAGAGTGGGGTACAACCATGCCGGCGTTGGCTACAGTAAGTAAAGGGGTCGTGAACATCGAAAAGCTGGTTGTCCAACGTCCATGGCGCGAAACAGTCTCGCTCAGCGGCATCCTTTCGGACTCTATCTTTCACGGCCTGACCGTCCGCATTGAAAATTTCCCACTCACCGATGTGCCACGCTTTGTAGAGCTTGAAGCAAATCATCCGTTGCGCCTTGCTGACGGACTGGTTACTGAACTGGTAGCACAGATCGATGGAACGTGGACAAAGCCCGAGATTAATGCATCGCTGAATATTGCGAATCTGTCGTATAACAGGGCTATTATCGGCGATCTTTCCAGTAAACTCTACCACAAAAACAAAACCGTCAGAGGGATCGCAACGGTTACGTCATCTGCCGGAACCGAAACCTACCAGGCCTTAAATCTCGACATCGGATCGATTCCGTTTGACGCTGCATTTACGAGTGTTGCTCAGCGCATCGATGAAAGTAAACCGTGGGACATTGCGCTCATGGCCAACAACCTGTCACTTACTGTTGCCGAGCCCTTCCTGCCGGCGGTAGAGCGTGTTAGGGGAAAGGCTGATGCACGAATTACCGCATCGGGTCCTGGGCTGAACGATATAAAACTTCAGGGTGCCGCACGATATTTGGACGGCTTCTTCCTGGCTTCTGCTACGAACATTGGTTATGAATCCGAAGGGTGGGTAAGCCTGGAAGGCAATGAGCTCCGGCTGGATACCATACTTGTTCGGAATCGGACCAAGGATTTGCGCGGAGGTATGGCGCGGGCTCAGGGAGTGGTAGTGTTTAAGGGGCTTAATGTAGACCGAATTGATTTTACCGTTGTTACCGAAGACAAGCGGGGGCTGATGGTGATGAACTCATCATCACAGGCGCGCAGCCCAAACGTTTACGGCGACCTTATCATCGGATCCGGCAGAGATCCCATCCGTTTGTCGGGTAAGCCTGACCGCCCCAGTCTCTCGGGTGATATCATGGTGTACTATTCGGATCTTACATATCCCAAGGAGCGGTCAGCAACCAGGGTAACGGTTTCCAGCGTTGAGTATGTGCGTCCCACCGATGGGCACGCCCCAAGTCTGGCTGATATTGTCCAGACCAAACGTCGAAAACCGGATGAGGATTCAGCAGCGACAGCACAATCTGCCACCGAAGCAACAGCCAATGCTGTTAAGCAGGTTGTTCAAACCATGAGCCCCTCATTCGTTGACATCATTAAGTACAACCTTAAAATCTACCTGCGGGGACGAACGCTGATAACAATGAACCTTGGGACGTTCGAGATTCTGGTAGCCGACCTTGAGCTTGAAGATCCGGATGAACCGCTGACCTTTACCGGGAAGTTTGCGGATAACTCCACTGACTTGCGCGGTACACTGCGTTTGCGTGAAGGTGCAAGCACATACAAGTTTTACAAACCCTTCCGTACCGGTGGACTGCTGAAATTTTCGCAGGGTGCCGGCATTACTAACCCGGCATTAGCGTTGACAGCCGTGTATCAGGACAGGCGGTTGGTTGGCGATAATAAATTTGAAGAGTATAAGGTAGAGCTAACCATAACCGGGACCAAGAACAAACCAAAGGTAGCCTACAGGGTATGGCGTAATGATCGGGAGGCTGTTGGTGACAGTGCGAAGATTGCCAGCGACGCACTTATGCTGATCCTGCTGGGCAGAACCTCAGACGAATTACTGTCATCCGGTCAGGGTGACCTTGTGGGGCAGGTGAACTCGGCATTTTCGGCTGTTGCCACAAGTGCCTTATCGGATGTTGTCAGCGAGCTTGGATTTGTGCAAAATGCCCAGGTTGATTTTGGCAGCGACTTGTCGCAGAGCCGGCTTACGCTTAGCGGGCAGCTCTTTGGTGATGTTTCGTACCGCGTCAGCGGTCAGTTCTCGGATTTTTCCGGCAACAGCACCTTCACCGTCAGCATACCATTAAGTATTCTCAGTGACGCCGAGGCAATGCGTTTATTCCAGGCCGATGTGTCGCACTCGGTGAATAACTCCGGAAACATTTCGCGCCAAACCCGATTGTGGGAAATCAGGCTTGGCGCGCGTATTCAGTAAACAAAAAGAATATTAAGACTGTAAGGGGCTACGGCAACGTGATGGTGCAGGCATCTTATGCCTTGAGTAATTCCCGTGCAATCACAATATGCTGGATCTCGCTGGTACCTTCGTAGATCTCAGTGATTTTGGCATCGCGCAGATATCGTTCCACCAGATACTCGCGTACATAGCCGTAACCACCGTGAATCTGAATAGCTTCCAGTGCAACATGAACAGCAGTTTGTGACGCCAGAAGTTTTGCTTGTGCAGCTTCCTTGATATAGTTGCCATGCTGATCTTTGAGCCATGCGGCCTTGTACACAAGCATACGGGCTGCCTCTAACCGTGTGGCCATGTCAGCCAGTTTCATCTGAATTGCCTGTAGGTCACTGATGGGCTTACCAAATGCCTTCCGCTGCTTTGAGTATGCCAGTGCAGCCTCGAACGCCCCCTTGGCAATTCCCAGTGCCTGAGCCGCAATACCAATCCGGCCGCCATTGAGTGACTCCATTGCAATACGGAAGCCCTGGCCAACATCACCAAGGATCATTGAGTCAGGTACAAACACGTTTGTTAAACCAATTGACGACGTATCGCTGGAACGAATGCCAAGTTTATCTTCTTTCAGCCCTGGCTCGTATCCTTCGGCAGTGGAAGGAATGATGAAACAGGTAATGCCTTTGTGACGAAGGTCGCGGTCGGTTTGCGCCATTACCAGATGCCAGGAAGCGGTGGTACCGTTGGTAATCCAGTTCTTTGTACCGTTCAGAATCCAGCCGCCGTCACCCCGTGTTGCCGTAGTGTGCTGTTGTGTGGCATCGCTGCCCGCTTCGGGTTCCGACAAGCAGAATGCACCGTGTACCGCACCCCGAGCAAGCGGAGTTAACACGTTTGCCTTCTGGTCGGCAGACCCGTATTCCTCCAGACCCCAGCACACCAGTGAATTGTTCACGCTCATCACAACGCCAACTGATGCGTCGACGGCACTGATTTCTTCCATTGCGATAACGTAGCTTAGGGCATCCAGTCCCGAGCCGCCCCATTCCGGACTTACCATCATACCCATGAAACCAAGCTCACCCATTTTTTTAACAATCTCGGCTGGGAACTCACCGCTTTTATCACGTTCCACAGCAGTAGGGAAAACGTCGTTCTGGGCAAAATCACGAGCCGTATCGCGAATCATTTGATGGGTTTCGGAAAAAGTCAGATCAAACATGGCTTGGTACAGTATGTTAACGAAATTGAATTGTTGGTTTACAAAGGTGAAACTGCAGAAATAAAATCTGCTGCAAACTTACGGTATCCTAAAGCTTTGAGGAGGACTTAATGAACCAAGAACGACGGATGAGCGTGCACCAGTAACGGTTGGAAGATTCCCGGGTAGTCCGTTGATACTCAGCCACGCCAGGTAGGCAAACGCCATGGCCTCCTTAGCATCGGGATCGATCCCGTAGGAGGCACTGGACTCCACTGAGCATTCGGGAAGCAGCCCGCATAGAGTGGACATCAGTGTGGCGTTATGTACGCCACCACCGCTTACGATCACCTCCCTGGTATCGGGCTGAAACCGAATGATATGATCGGCAATGCACCAGGCAGTGACGTTGGTAACGGATCGTACCAGATCTTCTGACGGTATAGAGGGGTGTGCGTACTTCCGTACCAGTGCATCGGCCAGGGCTGTGCCAAATACTTCGCGACCGGTAGATTTTGGCGGGTGTTCTGCAAAAAACGGATGCTGCTGAAGTTCACGGACAACTCTGTCCAGAACAACGCCGGCTGCCGCAATTGCCCCGTTAGTATCGAAATGCTTACCAAAACACCGTTCACAAACAGCATCAATTAAAATGTTGCCGGGTCCGCAGTCAAACGCTGTGACCATCTCGCGGGTGGCATCTGCCGGCAGTAGTGTAATATTGGCCATACCGCCAATGTTAACTGCAACCCGGCTGACCGGTCCGGCAAGCAACGCAAAATCAAAAACCGGTACAAGCGGAGCTCCCTGGCCGCCTGCTGCTACGTCGGCAGAACGAAAGTCCGACACAACGGGAAGATCAAGCAGGGCAGCAAGAGCCGGGGCCGACACAGCCTGCCACGTACTGTGCGGCGGGTGATGCCACAGGGTCTGCCCGTGCACACCCACAGCCTGAGCCGGACGCCCCGCGTGGGCCAAAGCCCCTTTCACCACCTCTGCGTAGGCCTGGGCAAGAGCAAACGGCAGATCGGACAGCTCTTCCATTGACGCTTCCTGCTTCAGTGCTTTGTGAATCAGCTCGCTGAGGTCTGGGGGGTAGGGGGCTTGTACATAGTGAATCAGGGAGACCGTGTGACGATCTCCCTGAGCAGTAATGTCGCAAATGGCTACATCGATGGCATCCACCGATGTGCCGGTCATGATGCCGGCAATAATCACATGTTAAACCCTGATAATGTCGCTTCGTTTAACAGCTCCGGTGTCCTTGCCGAAGTTTGCAAGGACCGGCTTTGAGTTGGCAACCTTTTCCTGGATGTAGAGAAGAGCCTTCATGAGGTTTTCAGGGCGGGGCGGACACCCAGCGACGTATGCATCGACCGGGAGGAACTGATCAATCCCCTGAACAACGGGGTACGACCTGAACATGCCACCAGCGCTGGCGCACACGCCCATAGCGATACACCACTTGGGGTCGGGCATTTGATCCCATATTTTTTTAACAACCCAGCTCATCTTGTAGGTTACCGTTCCGGCAACTATCATCAGGTCTGCCTGACGAGGCGAAAAGCTGAATCGCTCCGAGCCAAATCGCGAAGAGTCGGACCGGGGTCCGCCAAACGCCATCATCTCGATGGCGCAGCAGCTGATGCCCATCGGCATTGGCCAGAGTGAGTTCCGTTGTGCCCATGTGACAACTGCCTCAAGTTTTGTAGTGATAAAGCCGTCACGGGCAATGTTTTCTCCTAATCCCATTCCAGAGTTCCTTTCTTCCAAACGTAGATATAGCCGCTAAACAGTAAAACCATAAACAGGATCATTGCAATAAAGCCGTTCATTCCCAACTCCCTGAACTGAACCGCCCAGGGATACATGAAAATAATTTCAATGTCGAAAAGGATGAACATCATTGCCACAAGGTAGAACTTTATGGTAAAGCGTTCGCGTGCAGTTTTAATTGGCTCCATGCCCGACTCATAGGTTGTTAGCTTGGAGCGCGTGGTGCGCCGTGGCCCAAGCCACTGGGCAAGAAAAATATTGCTGAGACCAAAAATCAGTCCAACAGCAATCATTACAATCAAGGGCAGGTAGTTCTCTAACATATTTGTTTTCCGGTTCAGGGCAAAGTTACCAAAAAGCACCATTAGCACTATCTTCGCACATGGTAGAAACGCAATGTTTTGAATGCGGTCCGGTAGCCACCAATACGTATGTGGTGTGCAATACTACGCTTGGGGAAGCTTTTTGTGTTGATGTTCCGCTGGAAAGCATGGACGAAATCCTGAAGGCAGTAACACACCATAACTGTACCCTTACCGCAATTCTGCTTACCCATACCCATTGGGACCATACGGGCGACTGTGCAGACCTTAAGCGCAGAACAGGTGCCCGGGTGTACGTGCATCCTGCGGATTCGTATCGGATTGAAGCCCCTAATGCCCATACCGTGTGGCCACTCCCGTTCGATCTGCAGCCGGTTCGTCCGGATGTCCTGGTCGATGATGGTAGTACGATAACCGTTGCTGGCATCCAGCTGGGCGTGTTGTTTACGCCCGGCCATACCGAAGGCGGCGTGTGCTATACCGACGCAGCGCGCAGACGTGTTTTTGTTGGCGATACGCTGTTTAACTCAAGTATCGGACGCACTGATCTGCCCGGCGGAAATACCGAGCAGTTGCTGCAATCAATCCGTAGTAAGTTGCTGTCGCTGCCACCTGACTATATCATTCTTCCCGGACACGGACCCTCTTCTACCATCGACATCGAAACACAGACCAATCCATTCCTCGCAGAGTGAAAGTTTATTCATACAACCTTCATGATACTGCATTGTTAAGAACCATAGTTTCGCATATTGTTTGTGTGACAACGGCAGTCCTGCTGACAGCCTGTTACTCATTCCGGGGGGGTGCAATACCTGATCATCTGCATTCTGTATCGATTAGTCCGGTAACAGACCGCAGTGGTTATGGAGATGCAACACTTCGTGAATACTGTAATGAGATGTTGGTATCACGTTTTCGGACAGACAATACGTTGCAGTTGGTGGACGAAAATGGCGATATACGGCTTACACCGGTTTTAATCCGGGTTCAGGATCAAATGCTGAACGTTCAGCAGGCCGACCTGGAAAACCAGCGTAAACTGATAGTATCCGTCGAAGTTGAATATACTGATGCTGTAAAGCATCGTACCGTGTGGACACGCACGTTCGAAAACTTCGATGTGTATGATGTGGCAAACGCCACTGAAGACAGAACCCGTGCCGCACGAGTAGCCATTGACCGCATTGTGGATGACATACTGCTTGCAGTTGTGTCTGACTGGTAGCAGTTATTTGCAGCGAACAAAATTCCTAAACTCTTTTGTCAGTTATTCTTCAGGTTCAATGGAGACTTTTTTACTTGTTGCGTATATCTTGGCCCTTACTGTTTTGTTTGCATTTGGGCTGCACGGATTGGTGATGATTTATTTCTGGCATAAGACTCAAAAACTGGCAAAAAAAGCCGCCGATGTCTTCCCCAGTGATGCCCTCCCCGTTGTAACCGTGCAGTTACCATTCTACAACGAGCTGTATGTTGTTGAACGTCTGGTGCGGTCGGTCTGCGAAATGGAATATCCCAAGGAAAAGCTCGAGATTCAGCTTCTTGACGACAGTACCGACGAAACGGTTGAACTGTCGAAGTCACTTGCCAAAGAATACCGGGCTTTGGGCTTTGATATCAAACATATTCACAGGACAGACAGATCGGGCTATAAGGCAGGAGCCCTGAAGGAAGGTCTGGCTGTTGCCCGAGGTGAGTTCATTGCAATTTTCGATGCTGACTTCGTTCCCAGAAAAGAGTTTTTAATGAAAACGATTCCACATTTTGCCGATACAAAGGTTGGAATGGTTCAAACCCGATGGGAACACCTCAACGAAGACTACTCGTTTTTAACCCGCGCACAGGCTCTGGCTCTGGATGGTCACTTTGTTGTAGAACAGCAGATCCGGCATCGTGCAGGTTTCTTTATTAACTTCAACGGTACAGCAGGCGTTTGGCGTAAGCGTACAATCGAAGATGCAGGAAACTGGGACAGCGACACGCTGGCGGAAGACCTTGATTTGTCATACAGAGCTCAACTGCGCGGATGGCGATTTATCTTCCTGAACGACGTTACGTCACCGGCAGAGCTCCCGGCGGACATCAACTCCTTGAAAACACAGCAGTTCAGGTGGACGAAGGGTGCTGTGGAAACGGCCAAGAAGCTGTTGCCGCAGGTTTGGCGCAGCAGCCTCCCATTGTCAACAAAATTAGAAAGCACGGTACACCTTACCAGCAACATTGTTTTTCCGTTTATCATCATTGTTGCATTCCTGAACGTTCCGCTGGTGATCATCAAGAACCAGACGCAGGGTTTTGATGTGTACTTTAGTCTGATGAGCGTTTTTGTTTTGGCAAGTATCAGCACGTTCTTGTTCTACATGTACGCACAGCGCGGTATTCACGCTGACTGGCAGCGTAGGCTGCTGCTCTTCCCTGTATTTATGGCAGGTTCCATGGGGTTGGCTGTGAACAACACCAAGGCTGTTCTTGAGGCACTGGTTGGAAAGAAATCCGAGTTTAAACGTACGCCAAAATATAAGATCGAAAAAGCCGGTGATGACTGGCGTAAAAAGCGCTATTCACAAAAACGGATTGGCTGGATGGTTCTGGTTGAACTTGCCCTGGCCGCCTACTTTGTTTTTGGTATTGCAACATCGATATCGTATTCCGAAATTGCGGCTATACCGTTCCAGCTTATGTTTTTGGTCGGCTTCGGAACGGTTGGAGCACTCTCACTTCATCACGCGATTACCAGATAGATTATGAAGTTTGTATCGTATAAAGAGGGCAAGGCAACCCGCCTTGCCTTGTTAGTTCATGATATTGTGATAGACCTTGAGCATGCCTACCATGCAGCTAAAGATTCGGTCCGGTTCACGCTCAACAGTGCAGAGTCCGACATGGTTCGGTTTCTGCGGATGGGCGAGGCTGCCATGGCGGATGCCCGGCTTATTGAACAGTGGTTTACCAGTAACCGAGATACGGTTCAGATAGGCAAGAAACTTTCCGAGGTGACCCTGGTTTCGCCGATACCCCGGCCGTCGTCAATGCGCGATGGCTACGCATTTAAGCAGCACGTAGAGGCAGCACGCCGGAACCGCGGTGTAGAGATGATACCCGAATTCTACGAGATCCCGATTTTTTACTTTACCAACCATCAGGCTGTATTTGGTCCGGGAGCAATACCGGTACGTGAACTCCACCTGGGGAAGCTTGACTTTGAGCTGGAGTGCGCCATTGTCATTGGTAAGGAGGGCAGGGATATTTCGGCACAAGATGCTGATGACTACGTTGCCGGCTACATGGTGATGAATGACTGGAGCGCGCGTGAACTGCAGATGCAGGAAATGAAACTGAATCTGGGTCCGGCAAAGGGGAAAGACTTTGCAACCTCACTTGGACCGTGGATGGTTACTCGTGATGAGCTTGCTTCAAGGCGAATTGAGACGCCAAACGGCGAAACGTACGACCTGGAAATGACGGCCTTTGTAAACGGGACCAAGGTTTCTGAAGGAAACGTAAAGGATATGACGTGGACGTTTGCTCAGATTATCGAGCGTGCCAGCTACGGTGTAACGCTATATCCGGGTGACGTTATTGGTAGCGGCACATGCGGGACAGGGTGCTTTCTTGAGCTTAATGGTAGCAAGGTGTACGACCCTGCATGGTGGCTTGCAAACGGTGATGTTGTGGAATGTTCAATCAGCATGCTGGGCACGCTTACCAACACTGTTGAGCTAACCCGTCCCTGACTTATTGCTCCAGCATGAACGGTACCGTTCGGTATGAACGGTCGGAACCCCAAACAAGCATGTACATGCCGGCTGCACAGTTGGGCAGTGATAGCGTTTGAGCCTGGCCAACATCGATTGTGCCTGCCGCAACCTTGGTGCCCGACATTGAATATACAGACCACGTTGCATCGGAAGCCTGAGGGTACAAATCAGAAATCCGAATGCGTTTGCCTGGAAGTGAAGAAAGAGATAATCCTGCCTTAGCAGAGCGATGTTCCTGGGCGATACCAGAAACGTCATCCATAACGTAGATACCTTGCTCCGTCCCCATGTACAGCTTGTTATCGGCAGGTGCAACATGCAGCGTCCACACATTACATATCGGACTTGAAGGGTCAGAAATCACCCATTCAATATTTTTATATTGTTCCCAGGTTGCACCACCGTCAAGTGACCTGTATACCAGGCTGTCACCGATCACTTCACCGGGTTGCGAGGTGCGTTGTCTAAAGCCCCCTGCCACGACCTCTTCCTTCCCATTCGGCAGAGTCCGAACGCTTACAGCCCAGAAACTGGTGTCGGGGAATGCTACTCTGTCCCAGTTTAATCCACCGTCGGTGGTTTTCAAGATTCCGCCATCATTCTTGGTACCGTGGTCAATGATGGTAATTGCTGCATACCCAACCATCGGGTTGGTGGGTGAAAACCGGATCATCGAGACTTCTGTCCCGTCATACATCGTTTTTTCACCGTTTAAAACGGGAACAGATTCCCAGGTGATGCCGGCATCGGACGAGCGGTAGATTCTGCACTTGGTTCCGCCGATGAACAGCAGGTCTGGAATTGTTGGGTGTGCAGCCATGCACAGCAGTCTGGTTGTTTCGTCCTTTGGAATGACAGCTATTGAGTCCCATGTGTTTCCTATATCTGTAGAGCGCCACACGGAGTGGTACGTAGCACCGCGTGCCGCATAGAATGTTCCATTTAAACCTTCAACAATGGCTTCGGCAATAAACATCATTGGCCGGAAATTGGAGTCGATAAGCACGACTTCGAACTTCCCGTTACTCACACCGCGCTTAAGGCCTGTGAATTGGAAGCCGCCGACGATAACAACGCTGGTGTCCTGACGAGTAACACAAACACTCGACAACCAGTTCGTTGCCGATGTTTCACCGGTTTCAACAATGTACCAGGTGGTTCCGCCATCGTCCGATCGGTACAGCTGGTTTGCCCAGTTGCCAACCAAAATCTTATTGCCATCCAACGGGTTTGTGCGCACTGTGTACGCAGCAGCCGGATTCAGCAAACGCCATTGTCCAAGAGGCTGCGCAATCCCACTGTTTGTTCCAATGGCAGTCAGCACGATAGCACAATAGATTACAATAAGCTTGTTTGTAGTATTCATGGTAGCTCCTGACGACTTGTTGGATGTTATACAGCACAAAGCTACGGAGTGTAAGGGGCTAACACAACATGATGCTCTGAGGGTGCTTAGCGGGTAAACATGAACGGAACTGTTCTGTATGATCGCCCAGAGCCCCAGACCAGGATATAGGTGCCGGTAGCACAATGACCAAGGCTGATTTGTTGGTGCTGTGAACAATGCACTTTGCCACCTGCAATACGTGTACCATCGGTGGTGTATATTGACCAGGCTTGTGGTTCCTGTGATGGGAACATATCCGATACAAACAGTGCACCTGAATGCTGAGATATTGATAAGCCGCCTTTCGCGGTGGCTGAACAAGAAACCGAGAGGGGAACATCATCCATTACATACACACCCTGCTCGGTTGCCATGTAAAGCTTGTTGTCTGCAGGTGCTACGTGGAGCGACCAAACGTTTTTAATCGGGCTGTCAGGATCGGAGATAACCCAATGTATATTTTGATATCGTTCCCAGGTCTGACCACCGTCAACCGACCTGAACACCAGGCTGTCACCAACACATTCTTTTGACGGGATGGTACGTTGCCTGAAGCCCCCTGCAACCACTTCTTCCTTGCCACCCGGCAGCGTGCGAACGCTTACGGCCCAGAAGCTGGTATCTGGAAAAGCCACTCTGTCCCAGTTTAATCCGGCGTTCGATGTTTTTAGTATGCCGGCATCGTTTGTGGTACCGCGGTCAATGATAGTTACAGCTGCGTATCCAACCTCAGGATTTATAGTTGAAAATGCAATTTGAGAAACCTCGGTACCCGGGAACATGGTGTGTTTGCCATTCAGTACCGGAACAGAAGCCCACGTAAGGCCGCCATCGGATGACCGGTAAATGCGGGCATTGGCGGCACCAACGAACAGTAAGCCGGGGATAGTGGGATGAGCTCTGATCGTTAAGAGTTTCGAGGTTTCGTTGGTTGGAATGACGGCAATTGAGTCCCAGGTTGCACCGTTATCGGTTGACTTCCAGATGGAGTTGTAGGTAGAACCACGAGCAGCAAACAGATTGCCATCTGCATCTTCGGTGATGGCTTCAGAAACAAAAATCATTCGGCGGAATGATGGATCGGAGAGGACGGTTGCGAATTCGCCGTTACTTATCCCGCGTTTTATGCCGGTAAACGCAAAGCCACCAACCAGGGCAATGCTGGTATCACGTGATGGGATGTGTACGCTGGTTAAAAAGTTGGTAGCCGAAGTTGAGCCGGTTTCAACTACGTACCAGGTTGTTCCACCATCGTCCGACCGATATAACCTGTTTGCCGAGTTACCAACAAGAATCTTCTTGCCGTCGAGCGGATTGGTACGCACCGTAAAAGACTGAATCGGATTAAGCAGTTTCCATGTACCAAGTGGCTGAGCAACAATGCCCGAAGCAGATGGTACCATACTGAAAGCGGTCAGCAGGAATAGTAAACGGGTTGACGAATTCATAGAACGTACTAACGGAGGACAGCATTAAAATTGATGCCGGAGCATTCCAGAGTAATGAAGAGGGGGCGTCCGACAGTTCGCGGAACTTCGGTGTATTGTCCGCCGGCAACTGTACCGGCAGCAACCGTACATCCCAGAAGGTCGGTTACTCTGTACGTCATGGCATTACCCGTGCAGTCAGGTGCATAAAAGCCATCAACACCGGTACGCAGTATTTGCGGCCCCGGGAAAATTCTCGTGTCGGCAACATCCGTGATGTGGGTGGACTCCATAAGGCCACCCTGGGTAGCCATGATAAGGACCGGGAACCCATTGCGATGTGTTACGGCAAAGCCCCAAACGTTGTACACAGTATCGCCAATTTCGCTTTCCATCCAGGGAATTTCACTGAGATCCGTATAGACAGTGTCCAGACCAGCTAATGATCGTACCACAATCGAGTCACCCTTGATTTTGCCTGCTGCATCGGCAGGATATTCAATTTGATTACCACCAACGTAGAGCTCTTCGCCCTTCGGTGTTGAATGAATCAGTAGGGCATAGACCGACGTATCGGTGAGAGCATGGAGATTCCAGGAAATGCCGCGATCTGTGCTCTTATAGAGTCCGCAATTTTGTGCGTTATAGAACAGTGATTTCTGGGTCGTGGCGTAGAGAACTGCGGGATTGGAAGGACTCCACACAAAATTGCCCACATCGGTATCACGGGTCTTATTTAACGAATCGTGTACCGTCCATGTTACACCAAAATCAGTAGAGCGATGGATTCTGCATCTTCTGCCGGAAACGATGACAATGTTTGAGCTATCCGGACACACGGTAATCGCGCGAAGATTGTCGGATGACTCGATATCTGGAATTGTGCTACGTAACTCCCAGGTTGCGCCTGCGTTGGTTGACCAGTACACTTCACCCTGCTGGTACCGGATACAGTACGCAGTATCAGGGTGTTGCGGATCAAAAGCAAGTGCACTCGAACCGCCCAATTCAAACCGGTATCCATCCGGTGTTGTTAACACCGGTTCCCAGGAGTAACCAGCGTCAGTGCTTCGTTGCAGACCGGCTAATCCAATTCCTCCGGCAAACACCACGGTTGTATCCCTAGGATGAACTGCCAATAACACAATACGGGATTCGCCACCAACGGAACCAATAGTGAGCTCTTCCCAGGTGACACCCGCGTCAGTGCTTTTAAAAAACATTCTGGCCATGTTACCGGCATAGAGTGTTCCGGGGTTTAGAGGGTTGGTAACAACCGAGTAGATTGCTCGATTAGCAATTGACGGTGTCCATTGCTGAGCATGCAACGAACTGCACGCCAACATGACCATCGTGATGGGGATGAGAAAGCGTTTCATACCCCGAAAATAACAAAGGGAGCGCCTTAAGCGCTCCCCTTAGCTGAATTTCTATAAAAAGTAAATTTAGCGGACAACTGAAAGCATTTGTGTGCTACGCTTGCTGCCAACGGTGATGGCAACGGCATACGCACCAGCCGGAAGCGAATCAGTTGACACTGATATACCGTGTATGCCTGCATCAAGTGATCCGGTATAAGCGGTGTGAACAAGTTCTCCATTCACATTGTAAACTTCAACGCGGACCGGTGCAGGCTGATCCATCGTAAACGTAACCTCCGCGGCTGTTGTGGCCGGGTTTGGTGCGATGGTGTTTATATGGAATGCCGGGGCTGTCTGTTCGTTCACCGATGACGGGTTAAGAGCATTAAAGAAGGCTGTCTGAACCACGTTGGGTGTGCGATAGTCAACGGTGGCGTTCAGGATAACTTCCGGGAGATTGCTCAATGGTGCACGCCATGTACTTTGTGCCGGAATCGTGTTTTTCTTGAAGCCAAGCAGGTTCACAATCGGGACAGACTCAAGGCTCTTGATAACCGGCGGAAGTAACGTACCGTGATCGTAAACGCGGTCATTTGTAATGTTCACCTTTGAGCTCCATGCCGATGAATTAACCGGACGATGACAGAAGTAAATATCGGTATAGAAGAGCCCGGTGATTTCATTTTCAGTAAACGTGCTACCGCCAGCGTTGAACAGTGCAATCTGTGAAAATCCATCTTCCAGAAGATCGGGGTTTTCGTCGATCCACTTAAGCAGAATATTTTGACCATCAGCAGTTAGAGCAGCCTGAATTTCATGTCCGCGAGGATTTACCTGATATGACGGTATCCAGTTAGGCGTTTGTGCTCCGCCCGAGGCCGAATCCTGGCGGAAGAATTCTAGCGGAATACCATTGAGGTCAGCGACCTTGGTTAAAGACCATGCACCGTTGTCATATCCCACTTCAACAATGTGGAGATTGGTAAGACTGTCGCGATTGACGCCGTAATCAGCCAGGCGCAGGAAGTATGAAAAACGATTTCTTCCGGTGACGAGGAGTTCGTACGAATCGTATTGTCTGAAGATGACAACTGATCCCCATCCTTGCGTTTGCTGATAGTCACTAAACAGAGCCTCCGGCATAACCGTGAATTCAGTCCACGTTGAACCCTGATCTTCGGAGGTGCTTACCATTGGAACACGAACTTCCGGATTGCTTGTCAGGATGTTATTTACGACCATATACAACTTCCCATCGGCATCGGCATCCAGACTCGTTTCACTGTTCATGCGCGAGTTTAGGTTTGTTGGTGACGGTACACGGAATTGCGAAATTCTCCAGGCATCAGGCATGGTGCTGGCTGTAAAGTCATTAACCTCGAAATCGTAGCCCCATGTACCATAGGCACCCCATTGGCTGCTTCCGTTTTGGTCCTTCTTGTCCAAAAGATCCGCATAGTACACGCCGGGATTAGGCGACGAAACACTGACAATTGACCCCGTAGTGGCCCAACCCAGGTCTGCCGGTGCATTTTCAGGCTGCACCATTTCGTAATCAAACGCGCCTGAAGCCGGGAAGAATAGCCCGAAGCCGCCGATAAGCGGCCATTCTGCACCGCGTTTTTCGAACGATGAGCAAAAAACAATGTACTCCAGCTTCGATGGGTCGGTTTGCGCATTGTTAGCGTTTACCAGGCCAACCCGTGGGAACGTTAGGAACCGGTCTGGTTTATTATACAACTCCATCGTTGCCCAGTTTGCACCATCGTCGGTTGTGATGTAGGCATCAATTCTACCGCCGGTGAGCTGGCCACTGGGATTAAAAACGCGACGGGGACGGAAGAGGAATGTAGCGTTGGTTGCATGATCATACAGGAAAACCGTATTGTCGCCAGCTTCCCAGGAAGGGTAAAAGTCAGTGCCATACATTGCGGTGTAGGTAAGAGCCTGTACTTCCGATCCAGACTTGGCTGAAATCACCGGAACCTCGGCAGGAGGGATGGTGATGTTGGTTTCCATGGTACGAAACAGGGGACGCTGATTGTCGGCCTCCGGATTCGTAAATAACTTAAAGGTCTGCTGAGCCTGCAGTACTGTTGCTGCCAACAGAAGGCCACCCAGCACGTGTAGCGATAACTTCATCGCGAACTCCGTTAGTTCAAAATGTGAATAAGTAATTGTGTCTAAGTCAAAAACAAGAGCGCAAATTTAAGCATGGAACCCCATGGGTACCGTCTGCTGTAATTTTGCACTCATACAATATATCTGTTCAGCTCCGGATTCGTTCCGGGTGTACGACATTATAATCTTGTTACATGTTACAATTGCTGGTACTATGACATCTACCGATATCCAAAATTTGATTGGAGAAATCCAGGATCCCGATATTTTGCAATCACTTGATTCACTCAAGGCAATCCACTCCGTAGAGGTTGATGGTAATACCGTCAGGGTGTACCTGCAGTTGGTACAGCCTATTCACGGAGTTGCACGGCGTGTTGATCATCACATTACAAACACTATTCACGCAAGCTACCCGGATGCCGAGGTTTCGGTCTTAGTTCGTGAAACCGGCATTCCGCAAACGCCACGCAGCGCTGCACTGGCCGGAGTTAAAAACCTTGTTGCAATAGCATCAGGCAAGGGTGGGGTAGGTAAAAGCACGACCGCTGCAAACCTTGCAGTAGCACTGGCACAAAAGGGTCTGAACGTTGGTTTGCTGGATGCAGACGTGTATGGTCCGTCGCAGCCCACGATGTTTGGGTTAACAACTGCCGGCATGCGTGCCGAGAAGACGGAGGACGGGAAGATTCTGGGCTATCCAAACGAGCAGTATGCTGTGAAAATTGCATCAATCGGGTTTGTAATGGAACGCGACCAGGCTGCTATTCTCAGGGGGCCTATGCTCGCCGGGTATTTTACAACGCTGGTTGACCAGATCCAGTGGGGCGAGCTTGATGTGCTGTTGTTTGATTTGCCACCTGGTACGGGTGACATCCAGCTTACCCTTACTCAACGCATACCGTTAACGGGGGCCCTAATTGTTACAACGCCACAGGAGATTTCGCTCGCCGATGTCCGCAGGTCAATCCAGATGTTCCGCAAGGTAAAGGTGGACGTGTTGGGCGTGATCGAAAACATGAGTTATTTTGTTCCTGATGATGCACCAGACAAGAAATACTACATTTTCGGGCAAGGCGGCGGAGCTAGTGTCTCTGATGAGTTTGGAGTGCAGCTGATTGGAGAAATTCCACTCACGATCAGAATCCGCGAGGGTAGCGATGCTGGCATTCCGTCGGTGCTCGAACCACTTAACGATGCAGCGGCAAAAGCGTATCAAGTGCTGGCCGACCGCGTGCTGAGTGCCATCAGGGTGCAGAACCATGAGAAGCTGCAACCAACGGTTAATATTCAGATTTAATGCTGACCAAGAGTATCCGGTGACCGAGGTTGAACAACATATCCTGGAAGCGTTGGAAAGCGTCAGACCCTATCTGGTGCTGGATCGCGGAGATATCGAGTTTGTGTCGTTTAATCCCGAAACTGGCGTTGCCGAGGTGCGTTTTAAGGGCTCGTGCGTTGGATGTGCCATGCTGCCAATGACGCTACGCGCCGGTGTAGAACGCACGGTGCGCGCGGCTGTGCCGGAAGTCCGCCGGGTTGAAGCAGTACCGTAATTGTTTGTGTCGGAACAGTACGCGTTTGTGTGCGACCAGTACGAATGATGTTTGTGATAACGAATAGATGCAAGAAGCTGAGAAGGGGCTTACGGCATGGCGATGGCAGGAATGCAGGCTGACCCTGCAGGAGTTATTGGTAAACTGCCACAGTCTGTGCATGGTCCTCTGCACTGAATATAAAAAAATATATTGAAATCTGTTGTGTATGACGCACGGCTATGGTATGGATGGCGGAGAAGACAGAGTAGGTAAGCCATGCAGCCTTTACATGGAATAGCGGAAGCGGTGCCAACCTCCGTCATTGGTCTCGACGCTGTTATAGCACAGGTATAGCGTGGTAACAGAATTCTGTGTATATTTGAAGCTTCGTTTTACGGACAGGGGCGGTTAGCTCAGTTGGTTCAGAGCGCTTGCCTTACAAGCAAGATGTCGGGGGTTCAAATCCCTCACCGCCCACCACCACCACCGCAAGCGTGGCGGAACTGGCAGACGCACCGGACTCAAAATCCGGCGGGCTCAACCCCCGTGCGGGTTCGACTCCCGCCGCTTGCACCAACGGCTCGAGCTCTGCTGCGGGCCGTTTCTACTTTACGGTAGGATCAGCAGCTTCATTGCCGCCATCTTTTCGACGTCCTGAATCAGTACCATATATGCTCCGGCACTCTGGTGGTGCAGATCAATTTCGGCCTCGGTATCTGATAGCCAACGGATGGGTGTTGGTACTTCAGCTCCGTTGGCGCAGATAATCCGTACAGAGCTATGCCTGGCATAGCCCCTTTCAGAAAATGTAATTCGGGTACGGGTCGAGGCAGGGTTGGGTGAAATCGAAAAACCGATCGGTGTATTGGCCGCGTGTTCCCGGACATCGGTGAGTTCGCCCAGTTGCAACAGCTTGCCGCCGGCAGGTATTGCCACCAGTAGAGCAGCGTCGTATGGAGTGAACGCCAGACGTTCGATGCCTGAATAAACGAATACAACAGCTGATCCTGATAGCAGACCAAGGTTGGCAGTACCGCTTGTTAAGGGATGTCCTCCGGTACTGAGAAGTGCTACCCTGGTTGATGTTGCTTCGGCCGACAGGTAATCAGAGAATGTCCGGTAATAAATATCTTTTGCATTTAATATGCTTTCGATTTTGAAATCTACTGCAGGAGCGTCAATTACACCGTGCGCAAATACGATATCAACAGTACCCGGACTCTGTGCGACTTCGCGGATCCCGCTGACATGGTCCAGTGAAAGCGAAATACCTGCTGCTCTGTGATCGGGATTGGGTTGTACGCCGGTGGTATCAACGATACCGTTAAGAATGAGAACGTGCCGGCCTTCGGTTATGCTAACATTGAATGTGGCAACGGCCTGTGCAACAGAGGTGCTTGATGCCGGTGCAATCGCAAATGGAACGTCTGACGCAGCATCCAGGTCAAGAAAACCTGTAGCATTTCTGAACGGCAAATCATCGGCAATAAGCTGGCCTGCTGCATAAATATCAACAACACCTAGTGTGGTATCAGGGCTGTTATGAATAATCTGCACTGCTGCTGTTGCCTGTACTGCAGTGAGAGGCAGGACTGCAAGGTCACCGCCGGCAGTCGGGACAAGGAACAGGCCCATTGCAGGACCATTCTGGTTGAACTGCGGAGACAGGAAGCCTGAGATGACTACAAGGGCACAAGTGCCGCCATAGTCAGACAGGTCGGCCGTATATGCAAACTGTGGCTGACTGCCTGCAGGTGAAATTGTCAGCACATGGTTGTTGGCTGTGGTAGGACGAAGGGGGCTTACAGCAGTGTAACCAAGGGCAGGTATAAGCCCCATACCAGAAATCCGAATGTCAAACGATGGTGCATCGGCTGTACCATGTACCACACCGAGGGTGGCTGAGGATTCAGTACCCGGTTCAGGGATGTTGTGAACGGTAGTCAGGGATAATTCAGTACCGGCTCCATCAGGATTTGGCAGAAAGTTGTCGGGCGAACCAACACCATTCAACACGACCACCATGCGTTCATTGTTGGCAACTGCAATATCAAAGCGGACAAGGCACTCGTCAGCAGAAGCAGAAGAAGCAAGTGCAAACCCGATGGTTACCGTGCCGGTACCGTTGAATTCAGTGTATGGTGTAGCACTGCGGAATTTAACATCATTTATCAGTTGTGAATTGTTGATCCACACATCCAGGGTCTGCAGCGATGGGTCGGCACAATTATGAACAACCTGAATACTTGGAGACGCCGAACAAATGGTGGCAAGCAGAATATGCGCCAGCACTCCTGCCATACGAAAAAGCTTCACTTTTCCTCCTGCGTAAAAAAGGGAAATGCCCTTATCGTGAAACAGCAGCAGCAATCAGCGAATCGGCATTGACCTCGTTATAGTCTGCATCAATTATGCGGGCGCTTTCTCCGCCACTCCGCATTACAACTATGGTTGGCAGCGACTGCAGCTGGTACACTGACGTGTAGGGGTTATTATCTGAAGGATTACGCATACCCCAAACTTCGATCAGGCTCATATCAATGTTTGCAGCCATAAGGGTTTTCATAATCTGGGGGAACAGCTTTTGAGTGCCGCGGCATCCGCAAGACGGCCGCACGAAGATGCAGACCCTCTGTCTGTCCGGCTGAAATGCCGAAGCCACCACCTTTACCATATTGGAATCAGGTGTATAGGCTGCAACTTCACCCTGGAACCAAGAGAAACCGGGGTTATTGCCAAGGTCACTGATGCTGATGCGTTCTGCTTCGGTACTTGGCGTGGTGGTGTCGCAACTGTATAAAACAGCAAACACCAGGGAAAGGAGGGCAATGGCAGACAGGATGCGTTTCATAGGTTTTACCACTTCATGATATTTACTTCGTCAACATAAACGGTTTGCTTATTCCTGAAGAGAGCCAATACAATGGCCAGGCCAACTGCAGCTTCTGCGGCCGCCACAGCCATGATAAAGAACACAAACAACTGTCCTGCAATATCTCCGGAGAATGCAGAGAAAGCCACCATTGAAAGGTTCACCGAGTTCAGCATGAGCTCGATCGACATGAAGATGATGATTGCATTCCTGCGGGTAATAACTCCAACCGCTCCAATTACAAACAGGACGGCAGAGAGGATAAGGTAGTAGTCTAAGGGTATTGATTGCAGCATAATTATTCTTCGGTTGCTTGATGTTTTCGGGCTAAAACCACTGCACCGATGAGTGCAGCAAGAAGGAGAAGAGTTACCGCTTCAAATGGAAACAGGTAATTGGTAAACAGATGTTGTCCTATCGACTCTGCCGTACCAATTTGAAGAGCAGCCGGATCCAGTTCAGCTTTTCCCGTCGGGCGTCCGATCAGTGCCATAACAACCAATACGATAAATATGGCTCCGGTTGCTATACCTGCGGTAGCTCGCAGGATGCTACCCCGTTCGCGTGCCTGTTGTTCTCTGCCCAGATTGAGCAACATAATTACGAAAACAACCAGGACCATGATGGCACCGGCATAGACCAAGACCTGAACTGCGGCAACAAACTGTGCCTGCAGGGTAAGGTAGAGTCCGGCAAGCATGAAAAAGTGGGCTACCAGACTGATTGCGGAGGTTACCGGGTTCTTGCGCGTGATGGTAAGTAACGCGGTTGTAACGGCTCCAACGGCAAACAGCGTGAACAAAATTGTACTTGTGCTTAAAGTCATCATATCGCAAATATAGGGGAGTAAATTAACCCTCGAACCGCTCTACGGTCCGAATTCCCCGGATACGGTGAAGTTTATCGAATATCTTTTGCAAATGATCGGTGTTTTGAACATAGACTGTCAGGGTACCTTCAAAGACCGAGTCATAGGCATCGATATCAACACCCCGGATATTTGTACTCTGAACAGCGTTAACAGCACTTGTGATTTCACTTAGCATTCCGGGTCTGTCATCGCCGGTAATTTTGATTCCCGCAAGAAATTCACCACGATTTGTGATGCTCCATTGCAGTTCAAGGATACGCGACCCGAGCTTTGTTTTTAAATCCTGGATGTTTGAGCAACTGGACCGATGCACTTTAATCCCGCTGCCCACGGTGACAACCCCAACAATGTCATCTCCCGGAACCGGGTTGCAGCACCTGGCGTAACTGAACTGCACATTCGTATTTCGGCTGCTATCACCAACGATGTAAACGCCTCCCACATCACTTCGAGCAGTCGAGCTGAATTTTTCAAAGGAGGGGGCTTGGTCAGACCTAGCTTCCGCCTCGGCAGCCCTGGGCTGGAGCTTCTCAAGCACGGTAGTGACTGCATCGTCGATGGTAATGTCGCCAGACGCAATGGCATAGAAGAAGTCTGATCGGTTTTGGTATTTCAGCTGAGCAGTTATCCGCTCGAGATCATCATCGTTAACGGAGATGTTAAGTTTCTTTGCACGCTTTTCCCAGAGTTCCCTGCCTCGGGCAACCATTCCTCGACGGTCTTCGTTCAGGATACGTCGGATATGGGTTCTGGCTTTATGGGTGACAGCAATTTTCAGCCAGTCGTTACCGGGCGTTTGATTCTTTGAAGTAAGGATCTCAACCTGATCGCCGGTTTGCAGTTCATGGCTTAGGGGGACAATGCGGTTGTTAACCTTGGCGCCGATACACCGGGCCCCTACCTGCGAATGAATGTCGAAAGCAAAGTCAATCGGTGTGGCACCCTTTGGCAGAATACGGAGCTCACCGGTAGGCGTAAAAACGTAGATCTCGTCTTGATACAGATTGAGTTTAAAACTTTCCTGTATCTGATGCGCAGCATCGTCACCTGCACTTTCAAAAATGTCGCGCACCCACGATGCCCACTCTTCCAAATCGGTACTGTTAATCCACGAAGATGTAGCCCCTTTCTGAGCTTTATACCGGAAGTGTGCAGCAACTCCGCGTTCAGCGAATTCATGCATGGCGCGGGTACGTATCTGCACTTCAACACGCTTCCCGTCGTTACTGATGACGGTTGTGTGCAGAGAGCGATATCCATTTTTTTTAGGGATGCTAACATAGTTTTTGAACCGTTCAGGAACAGGCCGGTAGATAGAAGAAACGATTCCGTAGGCTAGAAAACAGTCGTTATCATCGTTGGTGTCCAGGATGATTCTAACTGCAAACAGGTCGTATAATTCGTCGAGCTGCTTGCCCTGCGAAACCATTTTTTGATAAATGGAATACAGATGTTTGGGCCGACCGTTAATTTCAAACTTCAGGCCTTCGACCTGGAGTTTTTCGGCTATTGGCTGGGCAAAGCGCTCAATTAGTTCGGTTCGCTCTTCACGGGTGCTGTTCAATCCCGATTTAATTTGGTTGTAAGCAGTGGGGTTTAGTACTTTAAAGCTTAAATCTTCGAGCTCCCACTTTATGTTGGCAAGTCCGAACCTGTGAGCAAAGGGTGCGTAGAGTTCCATGGTTTCACGGGCCATCCGAGTTTGACGTTCCGGACTCAGAACATCAATCGTGCGCATGTTGTGCAGGCGGTCGGCAAACTTGACCAGGATAACCCGTACATCATTTACAAGGGAGAGAAGCAACTTGCGGTAATTCTCGGCCTGTGTGATTTCACGGCTTGCGAAAACATCACTGATTTTAGTAGCGCCATCAACGATGGCTGCAACTTCAGAGCCGAACTCAGACTCGATGTCCTTCAGCGAAAACATGGTGTCTTCGACAACATCGTGGAGCAGCGCTGCCATAACACTA
The DNA here is from genome assembly GCA_015709655.1 of Ignavibacteria bacterium. Classification (NCBI taxonomy): domain Bacteria; kingdom Pseudomonadati; phylum Ignavibacteriota; class Ignavibacteria; species Ignavibacteria bacterium. Next base: position 2,429,525 of record CP054181.1, read on the forward strand.
ATATCATCAAGCGGGATTTCCCGGATGACGATGAGCGCAACCTGAAGGGGGTGGGTATAATACGGTTCGCCCGACACACGCAAGTCGTTAATGTGTGCATTTACGCAGAAGCGGAAGGCTTTTTCGACAGCAGAGCTGTTAAACTTTGGCAGTGAGCGTTTCCCTTCGTCAAGGAGCAAGCGCAGGTCAGCCTCAACATCAACTCCAAAAACATGGTCTTTTTGTGTTTTGTCGCCGGTAAACCTGCGAAATATCGAACTAGCCACGTTGAATGTCCATCGTTTAAATGAAATCCGTACTCAGTGCTTGGCTGCGATGCACAGTCCGGATCCGAGCCAATTGTTTGTTAATGAGTAAGCCATGAATTTGTTTCCGCACCTGTAGCCTTTACTTCCCGGCAACATCTGAAAATACAAAAATCAATCATAGTTGTTGCACAGTAGCATTCGTATATTACACCGAAATATCATTTTCATATTAAAGCAAGGACATGATTACTATGCGTAGGGTTCTGTTAACAGCAAGTATTAGTGGTGTTTTGGCATTATATGGCTGTGGGGGAGAGCTCAAGGAAGTGTCGGAGCAGGTTGAGAACATTAAAAATATAGCTGAATCTGCTCAAGATGCCCAAACCACGATCTCGAAGATAGAACAGCGGCAAAAGGAGCGCCGTGAAAAAGGCGACACTCTTGCGCTCTCTACAGACGAGCTTATGAAGTATCTGCCATCTTCGTTAGCGGGCTATACAGCCGAAGAGCCCGCGTATGAAACAGTGAATGTTGAGGGGATGTCGTACTCCCAGGTTTCGCGCAGCTACACTTCTCCCGACAAAGGAACGGTGGACATTCAGCTTGCCGACTACAATGCAAGTATGGCTCAATACGGTTTCCAGACTATGATGTTTGGAATTAAAATCCGCACTGATAATGCTGAGAAAACGGAGGGTACGTTCCAAACGTCCGACGAGATGATCAACGGTTACGAGACGTTTTACAAACAGTCCGGACAGGCTGAAGTCACCTATGCACTGGGGGGCAGGTTTATCGTTATCATGAAGGCGGAGAAACAGAAAAATACTGACTGGCTCAAGAGCGTAGCGGAAAACATGGGGATTGCCAAACTCGCAGCCATGTAAGAGGGTATTGTGGACTTCAATAGTCTAACCCATCTGCGCATTATGTCAGAATCAGGATTTTCAGGATCTGGGGATAAACAGAAATTCCTCATGAATCATAGTAATCGTAAAATTCTGCACTGATTCTGGCACTCAGCTGTGCGAGGGGTGATCATGTGTAGGGCGACCACGTGGTGTAGGGTGACCACGTGGGGTCGCCCCTACAGTTATGCGCTGTGTTCAACGTTGATGTGTGCGGGCGGGTTTCCGTCCCAACGGTTTCGTGATATTGTTTATGATGTTTCGTGGAGGGCGGATGCCATCCGCCGTTACAATGGTTTCGTGCATGGCGACCACGTGGGGTCGCCCCTACGATATCATGGTTTTGATAACGACGTTTTGTTGAGGGCAACCATACCAGTCGCCCCCACGGATGTCCACATTGCGGTTATGCACAAACCACCTGCACATCCGTGCCACGTCATCTTTCCGAGGGGGCGGACTACGGCCCTCTGGCACCCCCACCTCCCGGCCCCCTCCCCAAACCCCTTCGGGCTTTAGGGAGGGGGAGCCATATTTATCAGATGTATGCAACGTACTGGACGTCGGGACGCACGGCCGTGCGCCCGAAATAAACAGACACATCTGTTCTTATCGTTTTTATCGTTTCTTATCGTTTTATTGCGTTTTATATGGTGCTTCGTACAGGGCGGCCACGTGGGTCGCCTCTGCGGCCCTCCTCGGCTCTCTCGGCCCTCCCCAAACCCCTTCGGGCTTTAGGGAGGGGGAGCCAGATTTATCAGATGTATGCAACGTACTGGACGTCGGGGCGCACGGCCGTGCGCCCGAAATAAACAGACACATCTGTTCTTATCGTTTTATCGTTTCTTATTGTTTTATTGCGTTTTATATGGTGTTTCGTGTGGGCTACGTGGGGTCGCTTTACGGCCCCTCCCGGCCTCTCCCCGGCCCTCCCAAACCCTTCGGGCTTTAGGGAGGGGGATATATTTATCAGATGTATGCAACGTACTGGACGTCGGGACGCACGGCCGTGCGCCCGAAATAAACAGACACATCTGTTCTTATCGTTTTATCGTTTCTTATCGTTTTATTGCGTTTTATATGGTGCTTCGTACAGGGCGACCACGTGGGGTCGCCTCTACGGCCCCCTCCCCGGCCTCTCCCCCCGGCCCCCTCCCCAAACCCCTTCGGGCTTTAGGGAGGGGGAGCCAGATTTATCAGATGTATGCAACGTACTGGACGTCGGGGCGCACGGCCGTGCGCCCGAAATAAACAGACACATCTGTTCTTATCGTTTTTATCGTTTCTTATTGTTTTATTGCGTTTTATATGGTGTTTCGTGTGGGCCACGTGGGGTCGCCCCTACGGCCCCCTCCCCGGCCTCTCCCCCCGGCCCCCTCCCCAAACCCCTTCGGGCTTTAGGGAGGGGGAGCCATATTTATCAGATGTATGCAACGTACTGGACGTCGGGACGCACGGCCGTGCGCCCGAAATAAACAGACACATCTGTTCTTATCGTTTTTATCGTTTCTTATCGTTTTATTGCGTTTTATATGGTGCTTCGTACAGGGCGACCACGTGGGGTCGCCTCTACGGCCCCCTCCCCGGCCTCTCCCCCCGGCCCCCTCCCCAAACCCCTTCGGGCTTTAGGGAGGGGGAGCCAGATTTATCAGATGTATGCAACGTACTGGACGTCGGGGCGCACGGCCGTGCGCCCGAAATAAACAGACACATCTGTTCTTATCGTTTTTATCGTTTCTTATCGTTTTATTGCGTTTTATATGGTGTTTCGTGTGGGCCACGTGGGTCGCCCCTACGGCCCCTCCCGGCCTCTCCCGGCCCTCCCAAACCCCTTCGGGCTTTAGGGAGGGGGGCCTATTTATCAGATGTATGCAACGTACTGGACGTCGGGACGCACGGCCGTGCGCCCGAAATAAACAGACACATCTGTTCTTATCGTTTTATCGTTTCTTATCGTTTTATTGCGTTTTATATGGTGCTTCGTACAGGGCGACCACGTGGGGTCGCCTCTACGGCCCCCTCCCCGGCCTCTCCCCCCGGCCCCCTCCCCAAACCCCTTCGGGCTTTAGGGAGGGAGCCAGATTTATCAGATGTATGCAACGTACTGGACGTCGGGGCGCACGGCCGTGCGCCCGAAATAAACAGACACATCTGTTCTTATCGTTTTTATCGTTTCTTATCGTTTTATTGCGTTTTATATGGTGTTTCGTGTGGGCCACGTGGGAGCGTCTGTACAATATCACATCCATATTTACAGTTATACCCAAACCTCCTTCACCCCCAAACCACGTCATCTTTCCGGACGGACGCACTACGCCCCTTTGGGCCCCACCCCCACCTCCGCCACCATCGTGCATCACCACCAACCACTACAGCTCGGCCGTTCGGCTGTGTTGCGCAGCCTACGTAAAGAACCGTAGGAATTCCGGAGCAATTGCTTTTACGTATAGTGGGGATTTCCCTAGAATATGTGACCATGGCCCTGCCCCAGACCTTATTGCTAATGCGTGGACGGATGCCATCCGCTCTGATAGCGGTTTATCGATTGATATATGGTTTCGTGAAGGGCGACCACGTGGGGTCGCCCTAACGGAATCATCGTTTTTTATGTTGTTTCGTGAAGGGCGACCACGTGGGGTCGCCCCTACGGCTTATGGTATTGTTTATAATGGTTTGTACGGGCGGGTTTCCCGCCCCTACGGTATTGTATTGTTTTTTATCGTGTTTCGTGTGGGCCACGTGGGAGCGTCTGTACAATATCACATCCATATTTACAGTTATACCCAAACCTCCTTCACCCCCAAACCACGTCATCTTTCCGGACGGACGCACTACGCCCCTTCGGGCCCCACCCCCACCTCCGCCACCATCGTGCATCACCACCAACCACTACAGCTCGGCCGTTCGGCTGTGTTGCGCAGCCTACGTAAAGAACCTTAGGAATTCCGGAGCAATTGCTTTTACGTATAGTGGGGATTTCCCTAGAATATGTGACCATGGCCCTGCCCCAGACCTTATTGCTAATGCGTGGACGGATGCCATCCGCTCTGATAGCGGTTTATCGATTGATATATGGTTTTGTGAAGGGCGACCACGTGGGGTCGCCCTAACGGAATCATCGTTTTTATGTTGTTTCGTGAAGGGCGACCACGTGGGGTCGCCCCTACGGCTTATGGTATTGTTTATAATGGTTTGTACGGGCGGGTTTCCCGCCCTACGGTATTGTATTGTTTTTATCGTGTTTCGTGTGGGCCACGTGGGAGCGTCTGTACAATATCACATCCATATTTACAGTTATACCCAAACCTCCTTCACCCCAAACCACGTCATCTTTCCGGACGGACGCACTACGCCCCTTCGGGCCCCACCCCACCTCCGCCACCATCGTGCATCACCACCAACCACTACAGCTCGGCCGTTCGGCTGTGTTGCGCAGCCTACGTAAAGAACCTTAGGAATTCCGGAGCAATTGCTTTTACGTATAGTGGGATTTCCCTAGAATATGTGACCATGGCCCTGCCCCAGACCTTATTGCTAATGCGTGGACGGATGCCATCCGCTCTGATAGCGGTTTATCGATTGATATATGAGTTTCGTGAAGGGCGACCACGTGGGGTCGCCCTAACGGAATCATCGTTTTTATGTTGTTTCGTGAAGGGCGACCACGTGGGTCGCCCCTACGGCTTATGGTATTGTTTATAATGGTTTGTACGGGCGGGTTTCCACCCCTACGGTATTGTATTGTTTTTAATCGTGTTTCGTGTGGGCCACGTGGGAGCGTCTGTACAATATCACATCCATATTTACAGTTATACCCAAACCTCCTTCACCCCCAAACCACGTCATCTTTCCGGACGGACGCACTACGCCCCTTCGGGCCCCACCCCCACCTCCGCCACCATCGTGCATCACCACCAACCACTACAGCTCGGCCGTTCGGCTGTGTTGCGCAGCCTACGTAAAGAACCGTAGGAATTCCGGAGCAATTGCTTTTACGTATAGTGGGGATTTCCCTAGAATATGTGACCATGGCCCTGCCCCAGACCTTATTGCTAATGCGTGGACGGATGCCATCCGCTCTGATAGCGGTTTATCGATTGATATATGGTTTCGTGAAGGGCGACCACGTGGGGTCGCCCCTACGGCTTATGGTATTGTTTATAATGGTTTGTACGGGCGGGTTTCCCGCCCCTACGGTATTGTATTGTTTTTAATCGTGTTTCGTGTGGGCCACGTGGGAGCGTCTGTACAATATCACATCCATATTTACAGTTATACACAAACCTCCTTCACCCCCAAACCACGTCATCTTTCCGGACGGACGCACTACGCCCCTTCGGGCCCCACCCCCACCTCCGCCACCATCGTGCATCACCACCAACCACTACAGCTCGGCCGTTCGGCTGTGTTGCGCAGCTTACATAAATAACCTTAGGAATTCCGATGCGATCACATTCGGAATACGTACCTCGACGAAGGATAAACGTGACGGGAAGAATTACCATTCTCGGTCACATTCCAACCCCATCCACACACTTTCTATCAGCAATTGCATTCGGATTTACTCATTTCTCACCGGAGGTCGGTCCAGCCGACCGAGACGGGAAAGGTGTGTAATGCGGTGACAATGGTCTGGTGGTGGTGGCGGGGGTGGGCAGCCCGGAGCGAAGCGACGGGCACCGTCCGCACGGTGTTACGATGGAGGCATGGCAATGCAGGCTCGGACAAGACCGTTGTAATCCGTCGTTTTGGTTTTAGAATTATGCCTGTCGATTGCGTCACATTTCTATCTTACACCTATACATTCTATCAGCAATTGCATCCGGATGTACTCATTCTCACCAGAGGTCGGCCCAGCCGACCGAAACAGAAAAGGTGTGTGGCGACCTGGCAATGGTCTGGTGGTGGAGGCGGGGTGGGCGGCCCGGAGCGAAGCGACGGGCATGCTGCGTGCGGTGGTGGTTGGGGCCCGGCGATCGACATATTCAGACACCGAGCAGACATGCAGTATACCGAAACCACGAAACGTAAATTCTGTACACCCGTGGAGTGGTCCTGAAAAAGTGGACACTACGGGGAAGGTGTAATTTTCCAAAAATCTAAGGAAAGAGCAATGAAACATCCACCTCGCATTTATGATGAAGCATTTAAACGTCGCGCCCTGGAGATGGTAGCTGCGGGACGTACGCTGGCCTCGGTGGCCCGTGAGCTTGGCATCGACGTCAAGCGACTATCGTACTGGAAGCGTACGCTTGGAGCTGCAGCAGCTGCCGGGCAGAAGACACCTGACGAGCTTGCCGCCGAAGTACGAGCCTTGCGTAAGCGCGCTGAGCGTGCAGAAATGGAACTGGCCATTTTAAAAAAGCGATGTCGATCTTTGCCGCTCCGCCGGGAAGGGACTGAAATACATGTTTATCAACAACCACCGGCACTGTTGGCCGGTGCGCCTGCAGTGCCATGTGCTGCAGGTGAGTGCCAGCGGCTACTATGCCTGGTTAAAGCGACCTGAACCTCAGCTTAGTGACGATGAGCGCAAGCTGGTGCGTGCCATGCGCGAGATTGATGAGAAGTCCAACCATACCTTCGGCAGCCGCCGGATGTACAAGGAACTGCGGCGAGGCAACCTTGTGGCAGGCCGTCACAAAATGCGCCGGCTGATGCGGGAAGACGGCATCCGTGTCAAGCGCACGCCCAGGCGTGCGTTGGTGCAAACTACCGACTCGCAACATCAGCACCCGGTGGCCGACAATCGGCTCAATCGCAACTTTACCGTCACGAAACCGAACACCGTCTGGGCTGCCGACATCACCTATGTACAGACCAACGCTGGCTATGTGTACTTGGCGGTGGTGATGGATTTGTTCTCGCGTCGCATCATTGGCTGGCATCTGTCAGAGACGATCACGCAACAGCTCACCATCACGGCACTCTGGAAGGCCTGGAAGAACCGTTCTTATGCCACCGGCATGCTCATTCATAGTGATCGCGGTTCGCAGTATGCTGCGGCAGGCTATCGCCAGTTTCTGACTGACTACTGTAAAGCAACGCAGAGCATGAGCCGCAAGGGAAACTGCTGGGACAACGCACCAGTAGAATCCTTTTTTGCCACGCTCAAGACCGAAGAATTCAACGACATCAACTTCGTCGATCTCGAGCACCTGAAGCGTCAGGCAGCACACTACATCGAGAACATTTATAATCGCAGACGACTGCATTCAACACTTGGATATACAACCCCCGTTGACTTTGAAAACAACTACTTTCGTAACCAAAAACACCTACCCTAATGTGTCCATTTTTATGGGACCACTCCACCCGATCAGCAATTTCATGATTCAATTACTGTCTGGGAGCAATAAGTCCCGTAAATCTTGAATTCATGTCCTATGTGAAAAACACACATGGTTGGAGAGAGATCATGGGATGGGGACAAGAAAAAAGTCGGGGTGGCAGGATTCGAACCTGCGGCCTTCTGCTCCCAAAGCAGACGCGCTAACCGGGCTGCGCTACACCCCGCGGGGGTGCAAAGTTCGACACCACGGCGTTAAGCACCAAATAATATCTTCATTTTCGGTGAATTTATTTGTTGTACCACGGTGATGTGCCTGGCTGAAGCGTCATTTGGTGTAGCACCGAAACAGTTAGTTTTGCAGATATGCTACATCGTTTCATTCTGGTTGTATTTCTTCTTGTGGGCCTTAGCCCCTTCCCATCCCTCATTGCGTATGGAGGAAGCGAGATTCCCGGACGGGTTGTTACCGGCCCGATTGCGATCACGGGGGGAACTGTACATACGGTAACGTCGGGCACAATGCGTAATGGCACAGTTGTTTTTACCAATGGTTCGATTACCGCCGTGGGTGAGCTGGTGGATGTTCCGGAAGGTGCAACGGTCATTGATGCGCGTGGCAAGCATGTGTACCCTGGTTTTATTGGGGCACAGACAACCCTGGGCTTAAATGAAATTGGAGCTGTACGTGCTACGCGTGATGCTGCAGAAGTGGGCAGGTTTAATCCTAATGTGCGGGCTGAAACGGCGTACGATCCCGACAGCGACATTATCCCTACCGTACGGTCAAACGGTATCCTGATTGCCAACGTCAGTCCGGAAGGGGGCTTGATCAGTGGGTTGTGTTCGGTGATGCGGCTTGATGGGTGGACGCGAGAAGATATTGCAATCGAACCGCGGTGTGCACTGGTGGTTAATTGGCCATCAATGTCGGTAAGTACGTCGTGGTGGGAAAAACGGAGTCCGGAAGAGCAGCGCAAGGATCAGCAAAAACAACTGGATGAGATACGCAGAATATTCGAAGATGCCCGTGCGTACGCGGTGATGGATGATGCCGGCCTGGATACCGCTAAACGGAATTTGCGGTTAGAGGCAATGCGCAGTGTTTTCGACGGATCACTCCCTGTGATCTTTGGCGCTCAGTCGCGTCAGCAGATTCTTGCAGTATTGGATTTTATAAAAGAATTTGGAATAAATGGTATTGTTGCGGGTGGCGCTGAAGCCGGTACTGTTGCCGAACTTCTGAAGCAGCAGAATGTACCGGTGATCCTGGATCGCGTACATCGTCTGCCAGGCCGTGCCGAAGACGGCTATGATGACCCGTACACACTCCCTGCCCGCCTACAGGCTGCCGGCATACGGTTCTGCATCAACGAACCGGGCTATTGGAGCGTCCGCTCTCTCCCGTTCGAGGCAGGTACGGCTATAGCTTACGGTCTGCAGCCCGAGGCAGCACTTGCTGCCATTACAATTGCGCCGGCGCATATTCTTGGTATTGCCGACAGGTATGGATCGATTGACGTAGGGAAGAGTGCCACGTTGTTCATTAGCGATGGTGATGCACTGGATGTGCGGAGTAACAAGGTTACCCATGCGTGGATTGACGGTAGACCTGTGGACCTTGACAACAGGCATAAACGCTTATCAAAAAAATACCGCTCCCGATACCAGCATTGATTAACGGCACCATACTTGAAAGTTCAGCAGTTGCGCTGCCTGCAACGTCGCTTAATATGGCACGCAGGGCAATGACGTCCGAAGAGTTCGAACGCTACCGCTCAGTAGCGATGTATCGTATCGTCTATGCATCCGATGGTCTTCGGATCCATGGCTATCTGGCACTACCCGGGACATATCAAGATCCGTTACCGGCAGTCATGTTTAATCGCGGCGGCATAGGTCCGCGTGGTGCGCTCAGCGATGTTGGTGCTGCCGCCTATGTTGCACTCTACGCATCATGGGGCTACGTTAGCATTGCGTCGAATTACCGCGGTCAGGGCGGCTCCGAAGGCATCGAAGAGTTCGGTGGTGCCGATGTTAATGATGCCATGAACAGTCTGCGTGTCCTGGAACAGTTAAACTACGTTGATCAAGACCGGATTGGTGTGGTAGGGGGCTCGCGCGGCGGTATGATTACGCTGATGATGTTAACCAGGACCAATAGGTTCAGAGCCGCCGTAACGTTTGGAGCACCAACGGCGTTGCATCACGAAGATAAAAAAAGTTTCATTTGGAAGATGATGGCTAAATCGTTATCCGATGAGGCCACACAACAAGCAGAAGCACAAAAACGAAGTGCATTGACCTTTGCCGATCAATTGTGCAAGACAACGCCGCTGCTGCTTCTGCACGGGACGGGTGACCGACGGGTTGCTCCGGAACATTCGCTGCTGATGGCTCAAGAGCTGCAAAAATTGCAGCATCCGTATAAGCTGATCATGTACGACAATGCCGACCATGTTCTTGCAGGCAGACGTGAAGAAAGTAATGCCGATATTCGCTGGTGGTTAGATACGTATGTTTTCCATAAAAATCCTTTACCTAAAACCGGACCCCATGGCGCATAAATTCTCCGTACGCACGTTCTACTCCGTACTTGTTGTTGCATTTGCTCTTCTGCCGTCCTACGTGTCTTCGCAGATCGTTGAGAAAATCTTTGAGAACCCGGTACTCTACGAACGTATGTACCCATTGCACGACCACTCAGGTGCTATACTTGACTTCCCGGGAAAGGAGGTTGACAGTACCCTTGATGTGAAGAGCTACGAGCTATGGTTTGATTTGCGCAGGTTGGTAACTGTCCCGCATTCCGAACGCGGACAGATGCACTTCTCCGGCATTGTCCATATTGTATTTACGGTTACCAAGCCCGTTGACAGAATTACCCTGGACGCTGAGAAAATTTCTGTCCTGGTAGCCTCTGTTAATAATCAGCTTACCGAAGTCGAAAAATCTGCAGGGGGCGTGACGGTGAATCTGGGCCACACTCTTCAGACAGGTCAGACTGATACACTTACCCTGGTGTTTATCGGCGAGCAGAGTCGGCGCGGAATGTACGGATATAGTCCTGGTGAAATCGATACATCTGCAGCCTATCCGTTTGGCATTGCTTACGTTTTTACCGAACCCACGGATTCTCGGTATGCATATCCGTGCCACGATGCACCGCATGACAAGGCAATGTTTACAGCCCACATTCGGGTACCCGAAGGCTACACCGGTGTGTCGAACGGACTCCTGAAAGATGTTAAAAATGAAGACGATGGATCGGTATGGTTTACCTGGCAGGAAAACAATGTAATGCCAACCTACCTGTTCAGTGTTGCCGCCAGTGTGTTTGATACGCTGAATCAACAGGCTACCAGCATCGATGGTAGAATAATACCGATATATAATTTCTTTTGGCCGATGGATCGGGACAGTAGTCCGTATAGTGCTGTGAATGCCTTGAAATCAATGCCCAAGATGATCCCCGGACTGGAGAAGTATTTTGGCAGATATCCATTTGCCAGCTACGGACATGTGTTTGCAGCACCGCTTACAATTGGCGCAATGGAGCATCAGACCATGACCCTTGCCAACAGGAAATGGCTGAACGGTCAGGCTGAGGCAGGGCTTGCTCATGAGCTGGCACATCAGTGGACGGGCGATATCGTTAGCTGTGGTACATGGTCTGATATCTGGCTTAACGAAGGCGGAGCATCATGGGGTGAAGCTCTATGGAGTGGCGAAGTTTACGGACGTACGGGATATAACAATCAGATGATGGCCCGAAAGATTCGGTATCTGAAAACTTCAAAAACAGATCCGTCCATCTATGATCCGCCACCATACCTGATTTTTAACGAAGGAACTACGTACTGCAAATCAGGCTGGGTGTATCACATGCTGTACCGGATGTACGGGGATGTGTTTATTTCAGCACTTCAGGAGTGGCTCAGCCATCCAATACCAACAAGTAAACAAACCTATGAATTTGTAAACTTTTTAAAACAGCAGATATCTGATCCGATTATTCCATGGGATACGTTCTTTGATCAGTGGCTTATCCAGAAATTCCACCCTCAAGTCCTTGCAACCGCCGAGTTACGTAGCCAACATGGAACAACTCAGGCAACCGTGTGGCTGACGCAAGTTCAGGATACATTAAATATTCCAACGGTTTTTCAGTTTCCACTCGGGCTTCGGTTTATGGGAGTTGCCGAGGTTGTAGACACCACGATCATCGTTCGCAATCGCGAAGAAAAAGTTGATGTTACCGTTGCTTTCCCGGTTGATTCCGTTGCTCTTGACCCGGACAATGATGTGTTACTGGAGAGCACGGTAGAGATTGTAACCAAGATTAGGGATGACCAGCATCGTGAAGCCAACGTGCGCATTGCTGGCAGTACTCCGCATCAGGCCGGCGTGCCCCTTGTTCTGCTGGCAGACGGGAATGTCAGCGCGTCAGTATATTCCATTGACGGTCGAAGAATATCAGTACTAAAGGGAAGCACAGGCAGACTTGTTTTTGACACTCGTGGATGGAGACCTGGCGTTTACGCTATGTATGTTGAAGGGGGCTTGCCAACGGTGCTCAAATTTATTGTTGTTGACTAAGAACATCCAAAGGACAACCTATGAAATCGGCAGACATTGCGGCGCTTCGAAAGGAATACGCCAAAGCCTTACTCAATGAGCATACGGTGCTCCGCAATCCGTTAGAGCAATTTTCAGTCTGGCTTGATGAAGCTGTTGCCGCCTCACTGCCAGAGCCAACGGCAATGGCTTTGGCCAGTGTCAATGATGGTGGCGCACCATCTGTCCGTATGGTACTGCTAAAAGGAGTTGACCATGGTTTTGTGTTCTACACTAACTACAACAGCAGAAAAGGGACTGAGCTTCTTGGCAACCACAATACTGCTCTGCTATTTTTCTGGCCTGAGCTTGAACGTCAGGTACGTATCGAAGGCATCGTTGAGAAGTCCACAGCAGAAGAGAGTACAGCATACTTCGATAGCCGTCCGCGTGATAGCCGGATTGGTGCTCACGCTTCGGCGCAAAGCAGCGTTATTCAATCACGTGAAGAGCTCGACGAGCACTACGCACTGTTGCATGCCCGGTTCGATCAGCAGGATATTCCCCGACCCGATACTTGGGGTGGCTTCAGAGTGATTCCGCATACCATCGAGTTCTGGCAGGGCAGGCCTAGCAGGCTGCACGACCGCCTCCGCTTCCGTAAACAAAATGATGACTGGCTGCTGGAACGGCTGAGTCCGTAATCCCTTCAGGGTCAGGTTACCACCTACACCGGCTCGATGGTAAAGCCCGCTTTTTTAACGGCTTCCTGAACATCATCGCCGGAAGCCCCTTCCAGATTTACCGTGAGAATCTTATCCACAGTATCTGTGTCTACCGACCATTTGGTGATGCCCTGCACCTTGTCCAGAAATGGAGTTACCGACTTAATACAGCCGTCACAGTTGATATTGGTTTTGAATTGAAGTGTGATGTGAGAATCCATTGTGCAAAAATACGGTACTGTGGGGAAGTCTCTGACAGGCTGGTAAACCAGGTTGCCCGCGGTTGTGGCTGTCAAAAAAAACTCAATGTGGAGCGATTGATTATATCGGGCAGAAACACCACAACAAACATGGCATAACCATCTGAACGATATTTAGGGAAGGTAGGTGCCATTGTGTCAACTCGAATTTAGTTGTTTGCTACCAGTGTGTTGGTGGTCCGCTTCGAATTAGGCGTATCATTGTACTGTGCTTGAACCTTAGTTCAGGTGAAGAAATGGAATTGTTTTAACTTGAAGTGACTGCAAAAACCGGTAAAGAGCAGTTCTGTAAAAACCAAAAGCCGATCAGCTATGACCTGCTTGATTTTTGGAAGTGGAGTGCATCAGACCTGGTCTCAAATGCTACGCGGGGCATTCTGGCAGAATTTATCGTTGCAACTGCAATGGGCATTGATTTAGCAAAGCCGCGTGATGAATGGGGTTCGTATGATTTAATGACACCTGAGGGTGTTAGGATCGAGGTTAAATGCTCAACTTTCCTACAATCGCGGGCACAGACCAGCCTGTCTTCGGTAATCTTCAGTATCAAACCGGCTCGTAAATGGATTGAATCAACTCATGAGTATTCCGAAGTTGTAGTGCGTGACTCAGATGTGTATATTTTTTGTTTACTCCAGCATACTAACAAGGCGACTGTAAACCCGCTGGAAATAGAACAATGGCGTTTCTATGTTGTTGCAACAAACGAACTATATAGATTGAAAGGTGATCAGAAAACATACACTTTAAAAGCGTTAGAAGACTTTGCTATTTCAGTACCATACGACGGTATTCGCGAAGCAATCTCAATAGCAGTGAATAATGGACTGCAATAGTTATCCGCACACATTCTTTACTCTATCTCAGTTATCGCCGCCACTTCAAACGTAAACTATTGCTTACCACGCTGACGCTGCTTAAGGCCATTGCAGCACCGGCTATCATTGGGTTGAGCAGGAAGCCGGTGAATGGGTAAAGGATTCCTGCGGCGATAGGTATGCCGATGACGTTATAGAAGAAAGCCCAGAAGAGGTTCTGACGGATGGTGCTAACAGTGAGCTTCGACAGGCGAAGTGCTGCAGGAATCTTCGTTAGGTCGGATGAAACGATGGTCATTCTGGCGACGTCCATTGCGATGCCACTACCGCTGCCCATGGCGATGCTGATGTCGGCCGTAGCGAGTGCTGTACTATCGTTAATGCCATCGCCTGCCATTGCTACGACCTGTCCCTGCTCCTGAAGCCTTGCTACATACTCAGCCTTTTGGTCGGGGAGCATGCTGGCCCGATAGTGTTTGATTCCGATCGCGGTGGCTACTGCCTGTGCAGTTGCCTGCGCATCGCCGGTAAGCATGTAGGTTTCAATCCCCATCGTTTGCAATGTGCGAATCGCCTGCCCTGAGCTGCTCTTGATGGTGTCGGCAATGGCAATGGCAGCCAGTGCCATAATGCCATTACTAAACCAGATGACGGTTTGGGCGTCTGCACTCCATACGTCCGCCTGCTGTTTAAGTTCGTCTGAAATAAAAACGTTGTGTAACTCCAACAATGCTGTGTTTCCAACCAGGTACAGCTCATCATCGGCGTATGCCAAAGCCCCTTTCCCGGTAATACTTTCAAACCGGGTGATTGGGGAGGGGGCTATGGCAGAGAGGTGCTCGGTGACGGCGGTGGCCAGCGGATGCTCCGAGTGCATCTCGATGGCAAGTAAAATACCGGCGCAGGTATCGTCCGAATGCCAGCGGAGGTTGGTAACACACGGTTTACCTTCGGTGATAGTACCGGTTTTGTCGAGTACGACTGCAGAGACGTTGGTTGCAGTTTCAAGAACAGTAGCGTCTTTTACTAAAATGCCATTTTCGGCTCCCTTGCCGATGCCGACCATGATTGCTGTCGGCGTGGCAAGTCCCAGAGCACACGGACATGCAATCACCAGTACTGAGATTGAGGTGAGCAACGCATAGGTTATACTGTTTGCACCACCAAAAATCAACCAGCTAAAAAAAGTTACAATGGCAATCACAAGAACTGCGGGCACAAAGACTGCTGCAACTTTATCAACATACCGCTGTACCGGTGCCTTGCTTCCCTGAGCATCCTGCACGGTCTTGATGATGTTTGCAAGCATGGTTTCACTGCCAACCTTTAGCGCTTTAAAGATAAAGCTTCCTTTTTGGTTAATCGTTCCGGCGAATACCTGACTATCGGTTTCCTTCAGAACTGGAACCGGCTCGCCGCTGAGCATGCTTTCATCCACGTATGAAGAACCGGTGGTTACCACTCCGTCAACCGCAATACTTTCGCCGGGCTTTACACGCAACAAGTCACCCATTCCAACAGTATCAATCGAAACAATCTGTTCCGAGCCGTCGGCAGCGAGTCGCGTCACCGTTTTCGGTTGCAGACCAATAAGCTTCGAAATAGCAGATGACGTGTTCGACTTTGCCTTTTCTTCTAATAGTTTCCCAAGCAGAACAAATGCAATGATCACCGCCGCAGCCTCGAAATACACGTGTGCGTGGAGCCCGCTGCTCGTGAACCACTCCGGAAACAGCATTGCAACGATGCTAAATACGTAGGCAATGCCGGTGCTGAGAGCCACCAGCGTATCCATATTGGCCGAACGGTGGCGGAGTTGTTTCCATGCGTTTGTAAAAAAGCTTTGTCCGCTCCACAGCACTACCGGCGTAGTAAACAGCAGCATCAGTTCATTTGCGAACGGCATGTCCATAAAGAACATTCCAATGACGAATACCGGAGCTGCAAAAATCATCGCCCACACGGCTTTGCGTTTGATCGCTGTAAGTTTCCTGGTGTGGATTTCTTCAAGCGTCTCCGTTGGTTCATCGGACTCTATCAGCAAGTCATAGCCCCCTGCCTGAACAACCGCTTGTAGAGCATTCGGGTTAGTCATATTGGGCAGGTAGTCAACCGTGAGCATCGCATTCCCGTAATTCACAGCAGCCCTTACCACACCCGGCACCGCCTTCACCAGGGTTTCTGCACTTACCGCGCAGGAAGCGCAACTCAGATCGAGCACCGGAAACTGCTTGTGGACTACAGTTACACCATAACCAAGATTAGTAATAGCCTGCACAGCAGCAGAAATCGCGTCATTCGACGCCACACTAAGCACCGCACGACGGTTATTCAATTCAACCGCATGTGCCGTTACACCTTGAACAGTAGAAAGTCCCTTATCAACAATTATGGCGCAGTGCTCACTGTCGACGCCCTCCAGGGGCAGGTAAACCTTCAGATCATTATTCGTACTCATACAAGTCTTTCTGTAAACCTACGCAAAGACGAATGAAGGGGGCTTGAGGTGTAGGGCATCGTGGATTCACGACCCCTTATTAAACACTGCCGTGTTTTGCGATGGACAAAGGGCGGAGCCGGTGTACTTTTGATGAATACACTCATGGAGACATCATCATGATCCACCATCATTTTATGAATGAAGCATTTACTGAAGCCTTTTCAGGAATGCGTGCGAATGAGGGCGGTCCGTTTGGAGCGATAGTAGTTGCAAACACTACGATCATAGGCAGAGGACATAACATGGTCACGAAACACCATGATCCAACGGCGCACGCAGAGATTGTTGCTATACGAAATGCATGTGCCGAGGTACAGTCCTTTCATTTAGACGATGCCGTTATCTACACAACCTGCGAGCCATGTCCGATGTGCCTTGCCGCCATCTACTGGGCACGGATCAAAACCGTGTACTATTACTACACCAAAGCGGATGCCGCCGAAATCGGCTTTAGTGATAAATTCATTTACGAGGAAATCGCGAAGGCGAAAGGTGAACATAGCATTAAAATAGAGAAGATAGATCTGACCCTTCAACAAGACCTGTTTGGGGAGTGGCGAAAGAAGGAAGATAGGACGCAGTATTAGAGACTGGGAGTACGGGAGTATGTCAGGCACGAATTAACAGGATTTAAGAATTTGCTGGGAGCAGAGGTGATTGAGCCTGTTGATTTTCGGCAAGCTCAGGTACCAACCCACCGTGTAAAAACCGGTCACGTTTTGGTAGCATAGGTGTACTATCCCCAATAGCAATTGCTCCGGAAATCCAAAATGATCTATGTGTAGGCTGCGCACCACAGCCGACCGGCCGAGCTGCAGTGGTAGGTGGTAAAGCACGAAGGTGGTGGAGGTGGGGGAGGGGCCCGAAGGGCCGAAGTGCGTCCGCCCGGAAAGATGACGTGGTTCGGGGGTGCAGGAGGTTTGTGTAAACCTGTAAACATGGATGCGATATTGAACGGACGCTCCCACGTGGCCCACACGAAATACGATAAAAAACAATACAATACCGTATGGGTGGGAAACCCGCCCGTACAAACCATTATAAACAATACCATGAGCCGTAGGGGCGGCCCCACGTGGTCGCCCCTACGAAACATCATATAAAACGATAATAACGATAATAACGATAATATCGATAATAACGATAAGAACAGATGTGTCTGTTTATATCGCGCGCACGGCCGTGCGCCCCAACATTTATTATCAAAAACTCTTATGAATCTGGCTCCCCCTCCCTAAAGCCCGAAGGGGTTTTGGGAGGGGGCCGGGGGTGGGGCCGGAGGTGGGGCGACAAGAAATTTGTATGTCGTGTTATTAGGAAATTATGTGTTACTTTATGTGGTACATATTCTATCAGGAGTTCTTATGACTTATCGATACACTCCCGCCCGACGTTTTATTCACGGCTTGCGCCGTAGTGCTTTAGGCTTTCTGCTCGTGCTACTGCCCCTTGTGCCATTGGTGGCACAGCCGGTTACCCCCATAGATATATCCCGCGCCCGGGAGTTTACCCTGCTGTGGAAAAAAGTCGTGGGGGGGAATGCTGGACCACCACTATACCTCGTCTCCCCATGTGGAGTTGGCGGAATGAACATTTTGGCTGTCCCCACTACTTCAGGTGGGTTTGGTTGTTTTACCTATCCCCGTATTGATACTACGCGTCCGGTAATAGGGTGGAGCGCATCCTTCGACCTATTCGACTACGACGGGATTCCACCAAAAGAGTACATAGATTGGGCTGGTCGCGTTGATCGGTGTCTTTCCGACACGTATCCATTTCAGCTTGAACGTGAAATCGATAAAATTAATTGCTGGGGAGCTGGTGAACGTGGGATCAACATTGATCTCTCTGGCGACATCGATGGAGACGGCTACGAAGACCTGGTGTGTGATATTGGCGGAGGTGGCTACACGGCGCGTGTGATCCGTGGTGGCCCTGCTGCGGGCCGTGGCTGCGAGCGGATCCTGTACCTGCCGATGGTCAAAGACCCGCAGGGCAATGATGTGACCGGTATCGTAGCCCTGTGGCGCACGGCGGCCGGCGGCTATCGCGTAAGCTATGAATATACCGATGTATGGCGCACCTGGGTGGTGATGAGTGAGTTGCAGGTGCATCGCACTGCCGACAGCGTCGAGATTAGCTATACGCCCCTGGATTCGATTCGTGCCGATGGCTTTCCGGGGCAATCCTGCATAGCCGTTGTCCAGGACACGATAGCCAGGCGTGACTGGTTTTTGATCTACAAGCTCGACAGTGAGCTTAACACCGGTGTTTTAGAGCGGTTCGATGTTACCGGCAGCCGCTTTGTCCACTCCGGTGAACGGGTGCGAGGGACGGTGTTTTATAATCCCTGGAATATCGGGCACATACTGGGTACAGAAAAGCCGGTCGTTGCTTTTCATATTGGAGGCTTCGGACAGGTATTTTGCCTAGTCGATGACCTGACTCACCCATTTGCTTCTTTCAAACCTCAAGGTACGGGCATTCAACCTGCAGCCGGTTATACTGCCATCAACGATCAGACCGGAGACGGTAAGCCAGAATTTGTATTATCTGGCGGTGACGGAGTAATCCTTGTACTAACACTTGATTCAACTGTAACGAATGTTGAAAGTGGACTGTTCCTGACAGATACTGTCTTGGCCACGCTTCACGGCAGTATTCTCGAGGTCCGTCTTCACGATCCGTGTACGGTATCTGCGGAGCTGGTCACCACCGACGGGCGCACGTATGCCGTTCTTGCCGCCAGCGCCGGCACTGCCGGCCTTAACCGCTACGATCTCAGCTCAGTACTCAGCCGCCAGCCCCGCGGTGCCTACCTGCTGCGCGTACGGACCGGTGAAACCTTTGTGACACTCAGTCTTGTGCTGTAGGAGAGGGAGGAATGAGTGATGAATACCAAGATAATATACATTATTATGCTGTTGTTTGTGGCTGCAACCGTGTGCCCGGCCCAGAACACCTATGCGCCCACGTCACTCCGGCAGTGGGATTCCACCTTTTGGGATAATGATGTGTTTGCCGATACGGTGCCAGAGTTTGTGCTGGGACACCAGTGGGGGGCCTCACCGCTGAGTAAGGTGAATGCAGCTTTGCGGACCAATGTTACCAATAGTAATTGGGGCTGGCTGGATCCCAACAGTCTGCAGCTGATGTGCAAGCTTGGCACCGATACCACGGTGAGGCAGTATCTCACCTGGGGTTCGCCGCTGATCACCATGGGTGGCAGCCACCCGGACTCGCGGTACTTTCTGCAGCCGTGGTATGGCCTGCGGTGGGATCCGGCAGAGAATGCCGGCGTTGACCGGCAGTGGCAGCCCCGCGATGCTCAGTCGTGGCCGATGACCTTTGGCTACAAGAGCCACGGCACCGTCCCAGCATTGCCGACCGATACCAACTACCGGCGCTTTGTGTTGGATACTGCCGCTATGGACTCCAACCCACAGAGGGTGTTAGATGTGGCTGAGCTGCGCAACTACACGAGCATCCATCGGGATATTGATTGGAATTTGTATTACAAAGAGGCATTCATAGCAGATTCTAATGGTAACCATATCACATTTCATGATGACACCATGGACTGCCGCCGTCTGCAACTGGTAATCAACCTGCGGCGGACCTCAGAGACTGACACCATCCGTGACTCTACGCCGGTACTCTCGGTTGTGGTACCGTACCAGATGCGCTGGAAGGACCAAGATAGCAGTAAACCTGATGATTATATGCCTAAAAGACTTCGTATGCCCTTCCGGTACGTACCGCAGGGGGCTGCAGGCAGTGTTGATACATTACCGCATGGCCGAGGCCTGGAGCGGACGATGCACGCTATCGATATCGCGAGTGAGTATGTGGACTCTATTGTGATTACCCGAGCCATGCTGCCGCGCCACAGCGACCCCGGCGGACCGGATATTACCATTGTGGCGGAGTTTCGTACCGATACGATTTGGGAAATGCGAGATGTTTGGGGGACGCCATACCCTTATCGCCGTCCCCATATTCTCAAGAATGGAATTTTCAAGTTTCCTAACCCTGATAAGGCAGACAGTACGCTGATAAACATCGTTGTTAATAGTAGTGGCGACACGACGCGTGACTCGTCGCAGTACAATATGCGCTACCATGCGATTGACTCGTTGGGTGTTACGCTGTGGTATCACGGCACCTCGCCAGTGGCACTACGGTCGGTGATGCTTGTTACCCCGCTCACCAGGCGTGCCACCAGCGGGTGGTATGATTCGTCATGGCACGAGGCGTTTGCAGCACATCGCACGGCGATGCAACAGAGGTTCGATACTGTACAAGCACTCTCAGGTCATCGTGTCCGCGCCTTGTCGTTTTACCTGCACGATGAGTTCGATATGGACCATCTGTGGGGCATGCGCTATCGGTGCAACTTTGTAGATGGCCGGCTCACGAGTGAAACGGGCTATGGCGGCTCGCGTGTTGTTTCGGGCGATGACCTCAGCGAATATGGACGTTTAAAGTTCCATGGCTTTCCCTCGAAATTCCCGTGGACAGCCGGCGCTACGATGCCGTCACGGGCAACAGCGGCACCGTACCTTGCACGCACCTATGTGGACGAGTGGAACGTTGATGGCAATCAACCGATCCCGGCTCCGATTCTAAGCATTAAAAACGGCTATCGCCGCACTGGTACCAACGCCCCCTACCGTGGTTATGAAACAGATATCCAAACCAATGTTATTAATCATGAAAGTTGGGAGACGATAGGTTTGCCGCTAACGGGTGACTATTCGTTGATAAAAAACTACGAAGTGTTAATCCACAGCAACAATGCCGGTGTAGGCCCTGCGGCAATGCAGGAGCACTCTGTCTATACCCATATCTGGCAAAATGGCGACTGGTATTTTGCCCGGCGCCGCTACTTCTGGAGTAATTTCTTTTATCACTTAGACCCGAAATTCGGCTTCGATAAGAATATGCGCCCGTATGTGCGCTACGAGAAGTTTCGTCCGCTCACTGCCGAAGAAGTGCGCCTGGGTCACGGCACACAACTAAACCTGGGCACGCGGGGCTTTCTCTACGACAAATGGAAACATGAGTATGCGCCGGCACCGCTGCCGGACACGTTCACGAATACGGCCGCCGGGAAGCTTGTCTACTTTGACAAGTACTATCCGGGTTATGTTACCGAGGATGGTACCGCCTGGGCATGGGAGGACGATAGTACGGTTACTGCCGACAGTGTATTCTTTTCGGATCATCTTGGCAGCGATTATTATACAGAAAATGATAGTATTCGCATTCACCCGTGGGCACCGTTGGATTCGTTAGCAAAACAAATGGAGCTTAGTCGCTTCATCAGCGGTACTCCGGCATCGCATGTGTATGTAGGCCGCCTCTCGGTGCGCAGCGAAACCCGGTGGTGGCATGATTTGGTTACCGATACGGTTACTGGCGGACGTCGCGGCCCGCATGAGTCGAATGCATCGTTATTTATGAAAACACGTCCTGTGGCCTGGTACGCGCATGGCTACAAGATCTGGGAGAATGGTGCCATGTCGCGGCTCCGGAAATGGCTCACCGTCTCTTCTGATTCGTCTGTTGCGGTGCAGCGGTGGGCACGCACATCACCCACCGACACCACACTGCGTTTAGAGACCGAGCCGGCGGGTGAGCGGCTCTATGACATCGTGCTGCTCGATACATCCGAAACTGGATTGTCGGATGATAATTGTGTTATCGCTGTTACCAATCGTCGCACGAGCCCCTTTCTGTTTAACACGTCACTGACGGACTCGGTAGAATGGATCGCCGGCTACGAGCATGACACGCTAACGCGCAACAGCCGTCCGGATTTGCGCTACAAGCAGACAGGCGCCAGGCGCATAACACTACCCTTTGCCTACAGTGTAGATCCTGGAAAACCATACTTACTCCATATCCGGGAGATGCACCCTGCTGCTGACTCACTCTATGCCATCGATACAATCATAAACTGGAATAGCACCTTAGCGTTATTCTTGCGCCCGGGTGAGACACGCTACCTCCGCGTGCAGCGCCTGCCGGCAACAGATACTGTTGGCAGCGGATATCTGGCCTTTAACACTCAAAACAAAATGATTGTGTACCCCGTACGGCGTGCCGGCGGCGGTTACGGTGATTCGGTCCGTTATCACATGGTGTTTCACCGGCGTGATACCGATCCTGCCAGAAACGGTCCATGGACGGTGTACTACCGGCGCTCGCATGCCTACCACAAGGATTCTCTCTACCGCATAGAGCAGATGCAGTGGGAGCCTCCCGTACGGTTAAGCCGAGTAACAACCGCCCATCTCCCCTTTGGCAACCAATGGAATCCTGTCGAACGCACCCGCCTCAGTGTTCAGGATACCTACGCATACCTGCAATCAGTACCTGACACAGCAAGCCACATGCGGGACTGCTGCTGCGGTTTCCCGTCAATCGTTATTCGCGAGACCGTACAGGATACTCCCATGATATTTGTTGTCTATGCCTGTGAGGACATGTGGGCCACAAACCAGTATGCAAATAATAATTACTTTCATATTGTTGAGAATGCCTTTCCTGATGTCAGTATTCTCAACCCTGCAGCACTGGAGGTGAACGGTAAGTCACTGGTGGTGGCGTATAAAGATATAGGGCACGACGTGCCGCCGGGAGCTGCGGATTCACCGGCCGACACTCTTGGGAGCCTGGCACGGTACGGTACGCCGGTTGTCAATGCTTCGGCCGAGAACCGTCTGTTTTATGCCTGGTCGTCGGCAGGCCAGGGTATCGGCATTGCCACCAAGACAAGTACACAGGCGTGGCTGCCGAGCGATCAATCCCTGGCTGTGGTGCCAATGCCAACGATACCGAACATCATCGTGCAACCAGGTGGCGGGAGCGACACAGTCCACATTGAAGGCGGAGATGCTCTCTATCCGTCGCTGAACGTGTACAGCAACCTGGAGCAGCATCAGACCACCTCTACACTGGTCTGGGAGGAAGGCCCGGCAGCCAATCGTCATATCCGCTACACGCGGTTACGTGAGCGACCCGGCACGAATGGAGAGATAGAACGCCTGCTTCCTACCTTTGTTGAACTGTCATATACCACCGACACGCCGCCGGCGATACCCGTGGACCCGGCAAACAGAATCGCCATTGTCGGCGGCACCTCGCCCGGTGAACAGGCAGAGCTGCCGGTGGTTGTCAGAAGCCTGCAGGACAGCGCCATGCAGATCTACATACGCGACCACGACACGTCCGGCACTAACGGTCTGTTTCATTACAATCATGAAACCGTCTGCTGGGCCGAATGGGTTCCGTCGGTGAATCGTAGTCGCATCCGGTATAATCATTTTATTGACATGTCCGGATCAGGAGCTAACGAACTTCATTACTGGTGGGCTAATACGACCGGGAGTACCGGTGGCAGCAGTTTATTTCATCCTGTCCTTGCCTCCGGAGCCGTACGCATGGATTCGCTCACCTGGCAGGGTGTGGCCGATGATACGCTGGTAACCTATGCCGACAGTATGCACATTCTGAGCGGCAATGTGTCCGATTCGGCGCTGGTTGCCAATTATAGCATCCTGCCACAAAGCGCCTACCAGCAGCTGCGAGCGCATAAACAGAACAGCTATGCCGCCTACTGGACGGGACTCGGTGAGTTTGCCAGCCTCAGTAGCCAGCAAATCTACCTGCGCCGGATGCCGGCACTGCCGGGCTCACCGGCCATCACCTATCACTACGATGTGCTGCGGGGCAAAGGGGCTTGGCCACACGTGTCGCTGCGGCAGAAGGAAGAGACGGGCGGACTGCACACGCTGCGACGAAGCCTGCAGTACTCCGCGTCGGATGCTCCGAGTTTGCTGTTCTCGGCCGAGCAATTTTACAAAGAGGCCACCGATGAAAGCACCGACGAAACTCCTGACGTACAGAGCGCCGCACCGGTAACCTATTGCGGTTTCCAGACGCCTGCCGGCAGTTTTACCATGCGCGGGCTTCGTGGCGATACTAAACAAATCATTTTTACACCTGTTTATCAATCTCTCAAAACTGATGATGGCAGTGCAGGCTCAGCCTGTGCTCTGCAGATGGCCGCCATGACCTCTCCGGTATCCGGCTGGGTGTCTGACCCCTTTACTGTGGGCTCGTTTGAAGAACTCAAGGTGCTGAGTATGGGGTTACTGCGCTCAGAGATATCGCTAACGATTGAGGCCGTGGAGTCAGCCGCTGGTGCCCGGAACAAAAACCATGACCCTGACACCACCGCGCCTGCAGGGGCACGGTACTCAGCTTTGTTAACTCTGGCAGATGCCGACAATAACAGCTATGAAGATCCACTGGAGTGCCGGTACTATATTACCGAAGGCGATGAGCGCTATTATCGTCTGCGCCTGCAGTATCATGGCAGCAGCTCTTCCGTCATGCGTGAAGATACCGACATTGATCCGGCAGCGGAATCCTACAGCAAGAGTGCCAGCAACACCATTCAGGTTATCAACCTCCGCCGCGGTACGGCCTTCGCCGCCGACACTGCCGCACGGTTGCACATCTACCCCAATCCCTCGGAGGGAACGGTCACAATCCTGACCACCGGCATACTGCGTCAGCACCCCGACCATCAGGCACTGCTCACCGTTACCGATGCGCTGGGCAGTCCCCTGACAACACGGACAGTACGCGATGGACAGGTGATCACCCTGCACGGATTAGCCGCCGGCAGCTACAGCGTCATGCTTACCGCCGCCGGCACACAGCCAAACACCGTAGGGGCAACGGGGTTCTTTGTGGTTGTACGCTAACCCATTCCTAATACCAGGGTATTGCGGTTCTGCATATCGGCGTGCTGTCACCGGGGGCATACCCCCTGCAACCCGTACATGAAGTGAATACCATGCAAACATCCCTTGCATTTACAATAAGTGATGCTATAAAAATAGATGTACACTTACTTTAAAAAAAGTATCAGAGGATGGTGCGGTCAGGTTCTACCCTCTCAGCCGCGGGTCGGTAGCATCACGTAACGCATCGCCGATGAAGTTGAATGCCACCACCGTGATAAAGATTGTTAACCCGGGAAAGACAGCCAGCCACCAGGCATAGGTGCTGCTGCGGGCTTTGTAGAGAACGGAACCCCAGGTGACAACGGTGGGGGGGACTCCAAAGCCAAGGAACGATAATGCACTCTCCAGGAGGATGGCTCCTACAATACCAAAGGCAGCATATACCAATACGGGTGCAATAGCATTAGGCAATACATGCTTGAACATAATCCGCCGTGTACTGTAACCTAACGAGGTAGCGGCACTAACGTAGTCAAGGTTGCGTACCCGCAACACTTCGCCCCGCATGAACCGAGCAATACTGGTCCAGCCAGTTAAACCAATGAGTAACATGATTAACCAAATAGAGCTTTCCTCAACCATTGCCGATATTGTCAGGATAAGGAACAGACTGGGCATGGTTATAACGATTTCTATTAATCGCGATATCAGCAGGTCAACGGTTCCACCGTAATATCCGGCAAGAGTACCTAACACGATGCCAAGAGCAAGTGCTATCGACATTGCAACAAGACCAATGGATAATGCATACCTGGAGCCGTGAATAATACCGGCAAATACGTCGCGCCCTACGTCGTCGGTGCCCAGCCAGTGTCTGGACGATGGTGCACGGTCTTTTAACGCAATAAGTGTTTTGTCGGTCGTGCTTGGCCCGTACGGTACTGGCGGGAATATACTCCAGTCGTACGTTACGTCTGACCATTCCCTGGTGGCTTCTTCCGCAGTCCACTTTGACAAACCAAGGCCAACAAGGTATTCCTTGAAAATCGGCAGCTGAATGCTCCCTTTGTACGAGCAAGCAATTGGCTTGTTATTGGCAAGAAAATCGGCAAACATAGCAACACATACCAACACAATCACCAGCCAGATGCTTGCCATTCCAAAGGTGGACTTCTTAAACTGACGTCGCACAAACCTGCTATAACTTTCGCCGGCATGAGCATCCTTGGGTGCAGTAATGCTGTCGGTCATGACTTCTTGGCTCCGTACGAAATTCTGGGGTCAACTACAGAATACAAAATGTCGCTTATCAGCATCCCCACCAGTGTGAGGATAGCACTGATGGTAAATACAGCCATGATCATCGGGTAATCCAGAGCGCGCAATGCTTCGTATGATAGCAAGCCCATCCCCGGGATACTAAAAATCGTTTCAACGATAACAGAGCCCCCTATCATGTGAGGAAGGATAGCTGCAGCAAGTGTTACTAACGGTATCAGGGCGTTGCGTAAGGCGTGCTTGTAAATCACCGATCGTTCGTTGAGCCCCTTGGCGCGAGCGGTACGCACGTAATCCTGTCGGATCACCTCCAGCATTGATGAGCGCATTTGCCTGGAGATAAACGCAAAGTCAGCATATACGTACACAATCATGGGAAGCGTCAGGTGCCACGCAAAGTCGGCCAGCCGCTGCCAGAAATTCCACGACATGGTAGCTGCCATGGAACGAAGTCCGCCGCTGGGAAAAATCGATAAGAATTCAGGATTACACAAAAACGTAACGGCTAAGGTGGCCACCCAGAACGATGGCAGTGAGTATAGTGCAAATACTGTAAATGTTGACGATTTGTCAAACCACGTACCCGGATGTGTGGCACTATACACGCCCAGGGGGACGGCAATTCCGTACGCTATCAGCAGTGCGAATAAATTCATGATGATGGTAACCGGAACCCGTTCAAGCATCTTGTCAAACACCGGTCGGTTATCCTTAAACGAATTACCAAGATCCGGAACCCCGGTGAACCTAATGTTCGACATGTGCATCCCATCCTTGTCAAACACCGTCTGCATGTTAAAGCCAAGTAAGCCACCTGTCCATATCATGTACTGCTGCCATACTGGTTTATCCAGATGCCATTGTTCCCGTATCATCTCAATTTGTTTAGCATTTAGATTTGCACGAGTACCCATACCACCCTCGGCACTCACGCCCACCTTCATTGCCGCGGGGTCGCCGGGAGCCATTCTGCTAATACCAAAACTGATCATGGTGATAATGATCAGGGTAGGTATAAACAGCAGGATACGCCGTAGTATGTACGTCCACATACAGCGAAGATAACGGCTAAATGGCATCCGGCAGATGTCGGAGAACCGGAGTCCCGGCAACAAGATCGATAGCAATCACATCAAACCGGCACATAACATTCCGCAAACCATGCGTAAGCAAATACCCTTCGGCAGTGCGGCGGAGTTTCTGTTTTTTCTGGTATCCGATGCTGGCTTCCGGTGTACCGTATTGCAGACTTCGCCGGTGTCTGACTTCTACAAACACGATGGTCTGGCCATCCTTCATCACCAGATCAATCTCGCCGTACTTCTTAAATGTATAGTTTCTGTCAAGCAAGGCGTACCCACGGTTCAACAGAAATTCTTCTGCAATTTCCTCGGCCTTTTTACCGATTTGTCTTGTTGAGAGTGGAAAGCTTTCAGAGTTTTGCATTATGATTTCCAGAGTTCGTGGCACAGTGCTGAGCAAGACAGGGATGGAAGTAGTGGTTGACTGCGGTGGCCTTGGATACACCGTGATGGTACCACTCTCTACCATGGATGTTGTACCCGCAGTAGGTGAAAGCGTGACGCTGTTCACGGTTTTTACTGTCCGTGAAGATGCATTCTCACTCTTTGGTTTTGCCTCCGAACCGGAGCGCGAAGCATTCAAACTGCTTACCACCATTCAGGGAATTGGTGGCAGGACAGCACTGGGCATTTTATCGTCAGCAGTTATTTCAGACTTGCAGGCTGCAATCATGCAGGGGAATATCCCCGCCCTGATGCGTTTACCCGGTATCGGAAAGAAAACCGCAGAAAGAATGGTAGTTGAGCTACGCGACAAGATGGTAACTGTGGCAGCTCAGCCGCACGAAATACCGGCGGTTGGCCATACCCAGCAGGTTGCCGATGCCATCAGTGCTCTTCAGGCACTTGGCTTTACGCGTCAGGCGGCCGAAAAGGCTGTAAAACAGGCGATAACAGCTCGCCCTGAACTCTCGGAATCCAGTGAACAACTTATTCGGACTGCGCTGCGTGGAATATGACCAAGGCTCTGCTGATCATACCGGCCATTGACTTGTCGGACGGACATTGCGCCCGTTGCGTTCTTGGTGAGCCGGGCACCGAGAATTTGTACCGTGGAATGAGCAATAATCCGGTTCAGATGGCTCAGTTATGGCGGCGGGAAAATGCTAAGTGTATTCATGTCCGCGATAATGATTCATTTTCGGGAGCCGATAATACCGCATCGGTGAAGGCGGCCATTGCCATGCAGCAGGCCGTTGACATCCCTATTCAGTTTGTCTCACTGCAGTACGATTCTGTAGTGCTTCGCCACCTCCTGGATTCAGGTGTGTACCGGGTTGCCGTAAACGCCCTTATCGTTACCGACCCTGAGGAAGTGCACCGGCTGGTTGCCGATTACGGCAATAACAGAGTTGCCCTTGGTATCAGAGCCGAGAATGGATTTGTTCATTTCCGGGATATGGCCTCGGTCGAAGATCAACAACTGATTCGGCAGGCCTATGCTCTGGGCATCCGCCGTGTTATCTACGGCGAGAAGAAGTGGGAAGGGGCTTTGGCAGGCCAGGACCCTGCTGTTATCGAACGGGTAGCATCGGCTGCACCGGCGCGGTATACCATGGCGGGCGGTATCGCCAACTCAGAACAACTGTGGGAACTCCAGCGTATTGCTCCGCAGAATGTGGATAGTGTCGTGATTGGCAGGGCATTGTACGAAAACAGATTCCCGTGTCAGCAGATCTGGCGAAGTGCTGAGGCCGTACTCGAGCCTGACTTGCAAAATCAACTGGAAGACGGACGCCAAAGTTCGATTAGCAAGCTCGATAAAACGGCGGGTACTCAACGCAGTGACCAGCCCCCTACATAGCATTTGTGTTTGCCGTACAACCACCCGTTACCCCGTGTTCCAAGATTAAAGAATGTATGACTTTGATTTTTCAGAACCTTGATTCAGCCACGTCTTCGTGCTTCATGGTTATGTTTGCATTGTTCCAAAATTATCGTAGTATTCCATGCCAATAATTTATATCGATGGTAAGGCTGTTGAAGCAAAGCCTGGACAAATGATCATTGAAGCTGCGATGGACAGCGGCATTGTTGTTCCTCATTACTGCTGGCACCCGGCATTGAGTATTGCCGGGAATTGCCGGATGTGCCTGGTTCAGGTAGGTTCGCAGAAAAAAGATGCCGATGGTACACTGGTGTTTGATGACGAAGGCAAGCCGGTGATTAGCTGGATACCAAAACTCCAGATCGCATGCGCCACTCCGGTTGCCGACGGAATGTTTGTTGATATGGTTGGCGAGAAGGCTGTAACGGCACAAAATGCCGTGGTGGAGTTCCAGTTGATTAACCACCCGCTGGATTGTCCGATCTGTGATGAAGCCGGTCAGTGCAAACTCCAGGAATATGCCTTTACTCACAGTAATGCAAAAAGCAGATTCGACGAAGAAAAAGTTCATAAGATTAAACGCCTGCCGTTTGGTCCGAATGTTATGTTCGACGGCGAACGGTGTATTAGCTGCTCTCGCTGCATTCGCTTTGCAAACGAAGTGGCAAAACAACCGGCGTTAACGTTTTATCAACGTGGTGATTCGGTATCGATTCGAACCTTCCCTGGTATGCAGTTCGATAATGCGTACTCGATGAATATTATCGACATCTGTCCGGTTGGTGCACTTACAAGCATTGACTTTCGGTTCCGTGCCCGCGTGTGGGAGATGAGCTTTACCGATACCATCTGTCCCGGCTGCGCCCGCGGATGCAATATCCACATGGGTGTAATGAACAACGAAGTCCTCCGCCTTGAGCCCCGTACGAATCCCCATGTAAATACGTACTGGATGTGTGATCCCGGACGTCTGCAAACACCAGATCTGATTAACAAAAACAGGTTGTCCGGTCCGCAGATTCGTGTTAATGGTGAGCTAACGCCGGCCTCATGGACCGATGCTATCGAAGCGGCAGTCACCATCATTAGGGATACGCCGGCTTCAAAGGTGTATGTGTTGGGGAGTTCGCATGCTTCTAACGAAGACAACTTTGTGCTTGCCAAACTCACCCGTGAAGTTCTGAAATCACAGAACATTGATTGTATTGCACACAGCAATCCGGAGTTTGCCGATGATATGCTGCGCGTAGCCGATGTGTCTCCGAACTCCGCCGGTGCCCGCGCTGTTGGAATTGTGCCTGGCAATGATTCGAAATCAGTACACCACCTGGCGAAGCGCATCACGTCGGGCGAAATCCAAACCGTTATTGTGCTGGAAGACGATGCACTATCTCACAGCCAGTCTCTAGCCGAAGCCTTTGCGGCTCTACCTAATCTGATTGTACTATCTGCCCATACAACTGTCGTTGCACAGCAGGCAAGTGTTCTGCTGCCCATTGCAACGTTTGCCGAAGCCGAAGGCACCTTTACCAACATAAACAATCGGGTACAACGGTTCCGTCCGGCAGTCGTTACTGCTGAAAACGAACGTTATATGGGACTAAAGATGAGCCGGTGGGATAAGTTTGGTGCGCCAAATGACCGGTGGACCCATGGCGAACGCCGCGACTGCAGGAGTGCATGGCGTGTCATGCAGGCAATAGCAGAAGGAATGGGCTTCAAGTGGGGCTACGATTCGAGTGAAAACGTTTTTAACGATATTGCCGCCCATGTTGAAGGCTTTAAAGGAATGTCGTATGCCTTGCTCGATAAACACATGGGTCTGATTCTCAATAAGGCAGATCAGCCTGAACCGGAACAAGTAATTTATGTTAGTAACTTCATGAAACCGCAAGTAGGATAGAGTGTATGAACTGGACACAACTGATCATCTATGTTATTCAGGCGGCAATACTTGTAAACGTGATGCTGCTGAGCGCGGCATACATGGTTCTGGCCGAACGGAAAATAGCTGCGTGGATACAAAACCGTGTCGGACCCAACCGCGTTGGCTGGTGGGGACTCCTCCAGTCGTTCGCAGATGTGTTTAAGCTATACCTCAAGGAAGATATCGTTCCGGCGGCCGCTCACTATAAGTTTCATGCGCTTGCCCCGATGATTGCCATCGCAATAGCCATTACGGTGTACGCGGTTATTCCTTGGAGTGGTCCGTTTGTTGAGATCGACGGGCAACGCTACGGACTCACCATGGCTCCCAACATGAACATTGCAGTTCTGGTGGTTCTGGCTATGACGTCTGTTGCGGTGTACAGCATCGTTCTTGCCGGATGGTCAAG
Source organism: Ignavibacteria bacterium (assembly GCA_015709655.1). Taxonomy (NCBI): domain Bacteria; kingdom Pseudomonadati; phylum Ignavibacteriota; class Ignavibacteria; species Ignavibacteria bacterium. The sequence goes on from CP054181.1 coordinate 2,461,116, forward strand.
CAACAGCAAGTATTCGTTGCTTGGAGGCCTGCGCGCTTCCGCACAGATGATTTCGTACGAACTTGCCATGGGCTTGTCGGTGGTAACCGTTGTTTTGGTTGCCGGATCGCTAAACTTTGTGAGCATTATTCAGACGCAAACAGCCGGTGCTTGGAATATCTTCTATCAGCCGGTGACGTTTGTGATTTTCCTTATTTGTGCTCTTGCCGAAACAAATCGTGCACCGTTCGACCTGCCGGAAGCCGAGCCTGAGCTGGTAGGCGGGTACCACACCGAGTACAGCGGTATGAAGTTCGGATTACTCTACCTTGCCGAATATGCTCACATCCTGGCCAGCAGTGCCATTATCGCTGCACTGTTCTTTGGCGGATGGGACCTGATTCCATTCGTTGATGATGCGGCCCTGTTTGGCCTTGAACCATATTCAGTTCCAATGGCGCTGATAGGCTTTGGCGCTTTCGCCGGCAAGGCAGCTTTGTTTGTGTTTGTGTTTATGTGGATTCGGTGGACCCTTCCGCGGTTCCGCTACGACCAGCTTATGAACCTGGGCTGGAAGGTTCTGCTGCCACTCGCACTTGCCAACCTGGCCGTAACCGGGTTCGTCGTTCTCCTTCTGGAGTAATATCACACTTTTATACTTTGTTAATATTCCTTACCTCACAGCGAAGTCATGGCAAACGTTACCACTAATACCGAAGCTCAACGATTAAACTTTTGGGAAAGAATTTATCTTAAAGAGATTGCCAGGGGGCTTGGGCTTACCTTCCGGCAAATGTTCCGTCCTACCTTCGTTCGGCAGTATCCCGAGGAACGGTGGACGCCGGAGGGATCCTACCGCGGACGCCCGGTGCTGGTGCAAGAGGAAGAGGGTGAACGCTGTGTAGCCTGTGGGTTGTGCGCCCGTGTATGCCCGGCCTTGGCAATCGAGGTTCGTGCCAGCGAAACCGACCAGGAAAAAGAACGCTACCCGGTGAAGTTTGAGATTAATATGCTGCGCTGCATCTTCTGTGGTTTTTGCGAAGAGGTCTGCCCGGAAGAGGCAATTGTAATGAGTAAGGATTACGAATTGGTATTTGGTTCTCAGGATGAAGCAATTCTTGGTAAGGAAAAACTCCTTGTACCAATGGCGCAACTGCAGGATCGTCTGGAATTTCTGCGTCAGTGGCGGTAATTCTTCAAAGGAACTCGTACAATGGGATGCGGATGTGATTCATGCAACGATGTCAATGTCTGGCGAATACTGTTTTCGTTCGTCCGTCGCATGGTGTGCAGTATCCTGAGTAAACTGAATTTTACGCCGTAATCCACTCAACGCAAACTACTTCAGAAAAATCGTTGTCCCTTGTCTGTCCGGAAAATTGCGTTGGGACGCGCGACACTACCTGTTGTCCCACAGGATTTCCGGGCCCTGAACAAGCCGGGTAAATGCAGTGTCGGACGTAACGAGCCGGCATCGATACATGATTGCCTGCGCTGCTATCACCCTGTCAAACGGATCTCTGTTCTCCCACTCAAGCACTGCAGCCCGTGCAGCCGACTCAGGATCAACCTGCAGGATGCTGATTGAATACATCCTGCAAGCCTTTTCAAAATCCTGAGCAAAGGGTTCGAATGCAGGTAACATTCCGCGATGGTACTTTAAGCCTAACTCATACGCTGTTATCGCTGATACATACACCGCTTCGGTAGCCTGAATCAGCTTGATGATGCGTATTGGTATTTTGCCAACGTCTGAGTCAAGCCAGATAAGAACATGGCTGTCCAGTAATAGCGGCCTTGCACCAGCCATCTTATGGCTCCAATGGCTTAGTTTCAAGGGCAGTGAGGTCTTCGGTAGTGAATTCAGAGGCCAGCAATTCCCTGGTGTCCTGCTCCGACCAGGAATACGTACCTTCGTGAAGACCAACCGGGCGTACCAGCTGCTCCGATACAAGTGGTACAAGGCGTACCACCGGCGTGCCGTTGCGGGCTAAGTAAACGGTGATTCCGTTCATTGCTTCCTCCACAATCTTGGAAAGATGAGTTTTGGCTTCGTGCATGTTTACGACTTTAGCCATTGGTACCTCCGGGTGGTGAAAATGTGACTAATGTTGAAACAAAATTAATAAATTTACCCAGCTTAGTCAAGGATAAACAGACTTAGCTAATACACAATAAACTACTTTTTTCTCTGGCGGAGCGTTTTCTGAGGTCCAACAAGTTTACAGACCGACTTCTCTAAGGAGTGCCTGGCGTTCGATTTCGAGCTGACGGATTTTGCGTTCAACGGTATCGAGTTCCTCGGGCATCGAGTCGATCTCGATACGCAGTTTGGAGGCTGCTTCGTCCACCAGATCAATAGCCTTATCGGGCAGGAATCTGTCGGTGATATACCTGTTGCTTAGCTGGGCAGCAGCCACAATGGCTCCATCGGTAATCCGAACGCCGTGGTGGACCTCGTAGCGCTCTTTTAGTCCACGCAGGATGCTGATAGTATCGTCAACGGTAGGCTCAGCCACAAACACCTTCTGGAAGCGCCGTTCCAGAGCAGCATCTTTCTCGATGTGCTGGCGGTATTCGTCGAGTGTTGTGGCACCGATGGCGCGGAGTTCACCCCGTGCCAAGGCAGGTTTTAGAATATTAGCGGCATCCATAGCCCCTTGCGTAGCTCCTGCACCAATCAGAGTATGCAGCTCGTCGATAAACAGGATAAACTCGCCGTTGGAGTCGGCTACTTCTTTCACAACGGCTTTGAGGCGTTCTTCGAACTGACCTCGGTATTGTGTTCCCGCAATCAGCGCACCCATGTCCAGTGAGTACACAGTTTTTGTCTGCAACGTCTCCGGAACATCCTGCGAAACTATTCGTTGGGCGATTCCTTCCACGATTGCCGTCTTGCCAACACCGGGTTCACCAATTAGAACAGGGTTGTTCTTGGTCCGTCGTGAAAGAACCTGGAGCACCCGCCTGATCTCGTCTTCGCGTCCAATTACTGGATCGATTTTTCCTTTTCGAGCTTCTTCGTTCAGATTTCGGGCATACTTCTGAAGTGACTGATAGGCATCCTCCGGGTTCTGTGCAGTTACCCGTTGTGTTCCGCGAACCTCGGCCAAAGCCTTTAAAATTCCTTCGTGCTTCACACCTCTGTCCTTTAACAGCGAAGCCGCTTTTGACGTTGTGTTAACCAGGGCCAGCAGGATATGTTCGGTTGACACGTACTCGTCCTTCAGCTGTGCCGCTTCCGTAAATGCATCCTGGAGAACCCGCTGCATGTCAGAACTTAAATGTGCTCCTGCTGAACCTGAAACTGTGGGCATTGCGTTGAGCGCATCCTGCACCTTGGTACTCAGGAAATCAACGTTCACGCCAAGCTTGTTTAGAATAGGCGGAATGATTCCCTCAGCATCAGAGAGCAAGGCAGATAGAACATGCAGCGGCTCGATAGCCTGGTGCTGGCTGTTGGCAGCTATTGACTGAGCCGTTTGCAGTGCTTCCTGGGATTTAATGGTAAGCTTGTTAAGGTTCATGGTAAACTCCGGTTTAAACTAACGGTATAGACGAAAAAGGGGCCCGTTTATCGCTTTTGACAACAGCGGTAACAACCAAAGTCTATTGGTTCAGGCAGAGCAGGATATTTTTGCTGTCTATGCAGTTCATACCCAAATCCGACAATTACAAGCAGATCATCCTCAATCATCTTGAACGACAGCACTTCATGAAGCATATCGGATGCCGCCTCACCGACATCCGGCCGGGCTACGTAGAAGCCGTCCTCGACGTCAGCGAACAACACCTCCAGCAAATGGGCCTTGTGCATGGCGGCGTAATTGCAACAATTGCAGATGTTGCAGCCGGTTTTGCCGGCTTTACGCTGGTAGCAGAAGGGGATCAGACGGTGACGGCAGAAATTAAATTATCGTACTACCGTAAGGCCGTTGGTACCCGGCTTCGTGCCGTTGGAACGGTAGTGCGTGCCGGACGTTCGATGCACTTCTGCGAAGCCGACGTATTCTGTACCGCGTTTGACGGAGAGGAGGTCCTTGTGGCAAGAGCAACAACCACGATGGCTGTTATTACACCCGGGAAAACGTCATAGCCCCGTTTTAAAACAATTCACCAACGGGTTCAGACGTTACTACATTCTGTTTTCACCAACTACATACACTCACATGGCAAAAATCCTTTGGGTTGACGACGAAATCGAGCTTCTAAAACCACACGTTATACTGATGCAGCAGCGCGGTTATGAGGTTGCTACGGCAACGAATGGTGAAGACGCCATTGAACTGGTGCAGAACGGCAGATTTGATTTGGTCTTCCTGGACGAGATGATGGTTGGCATTTCCGGTCTGGAAACCCTGAGCGTTATCAAGGATCTGGATCCAACGCTGCCGGTGGTGATGGTTACCAAGAACGAGCAGGAAACACTCATGGAAGAAGCCATCGGAAATAAGATCGACGACTATCTGACCAAACCGGTTAACCCGACCCAGATTCTGGCAGCCTGTAAAAAATTTCTCGAAAAAGGTCGCATCACCGAAAGTAAACTTACACAGGATTTTCACCAGGAGTACAGTCAGATCTCGCGAAGGCTGCTCAACCAAATGGAGTGGTCAGAATGGCTGGACGTGTATCTGAAAATGGTTCAACGCAGTATCGCCCTCGACGCTCATCCCGATAGTGGTCTGGAACAGTCGTTGCGCGACCAGTGGCGCGAATGCAATTCGGAATTCAGTAAGTTTATTGAATCGGAATATCAGGGCTGGCTCACTGACCGTGCGTCGCGTGCCGACGGTGCACCCTTCCTGTCGCCGCATGTGCTTGACCAGTGGCTCGTACCGCTGCTGCAGAATAAGCGGCCTACCTTTTTTATTGTGGTGGATTGCATGCGACTTGATCAGTGGATGGTTATGGAAGAATTCCTGCGTTCACTGTACACCATCCAGCGCGATTACTACTGCGGCATCCTGCCTACGGCAACACCGTATGCGCGTAATGCGATATTTGCCGGGCTCTATCCCACCGAAATCAATAGGCATTATCCTGAGTACGCTATTGATGAAAGGGGCTCTGACGAACACGTATTAAACCGGTATGAAAAGGATCTACTCCGGCTTTTCCTTGAACGAAAACGGATTAAGCTGAAGGGAGATCTGCAGTACATTAAAATCATTGATACCGAGTTTGGTAAACGGATCGAAGCCGACATCATGAGGTACGCCAGAAATCAGCTGACGGCTATCGTGATTAATGCTGTGGACATGATAGCCCATTCACGGTCCGACTATCCGATCCTGAAAGAAATTGCTCCTGACGAAAGCGCATACCGAACCCTAACGAAGAGCTGGTTCACGCACAGCTCATTCTACGGGATTATGCGAAGCCTTGCAACGATACCCGACGTGCAGATCGTGGTAACAACAGACCACGGCAGCGTGCGGTGTCTGCGCGGCGCAAAAGTGTTTGGAGATAAAGAGACGACGGCCAACCTTCGCTATAAAATCGGCAGGAACATTAAAGCCGACGAACGTGATGCCGTGATCATCCGTGATGCGCTGTCCTGGCGAATTCCCGCACCCGGTGTTGCCACAAACTGTATCATTGCAAAGGAAGATCGGTACTTTGTGTATCCTACGGACTACAATTACTACCTCCAGAAGTACCGCGACTCGTTCCAGCACGGTGGCATTTCACTCGAGGAAATGGTTTTACCGGTTGCGGTTTTAACGCCGCGTTAACACTGGTGAAGCGTTAAACCAACCGGAATTCAATGGGGTGCGCCAATGTCATACCGCTATGACCCAAAAAACCGTATTGTTGTGTTCTTTGTTTCAGTACTCTGGTCGTGAATACATGAGGGAAAAGGTTGTGGTTACTCATTCAGAATCCGAGACGATACTGGCAGGCGAACAATTTGCAGCCGGTCTGGTTAAGGGTGACGTGGTAGCCTGTACCGGCGAACTCGGAGCCGGTAAAACGGAGTTTATCAAGGGTGTCTGTCAGTATTTTCAGGTCGAAGACCTGGTTACAAGCCCAACGTTCAGCGTTATTAATCAGTACAAAGGAAAATGCCCGGACGGTCGAGATTTAATTATCTTCCATGTGGATCTGTACAGAATCGAAAACCCGGACGAACTTGCCAAGATTGGATTCGACGACATGATTTTTGCCCATGATGCCATGAAACTGATTGAATGGCCTGAACATGCCGCAACTATGATGCCGGCAAAGTACTGGGATATTGTTATCAGCACGGTTCCCGATAAAGAAACACAGCGACGCATATCAATTAACCGTAAGGGAGAGTAATAAGCCGTATGTTTGCCACGGTTACAGAGTTCACACTCTCCATTCAATAACTTTTTCGTAATCAGTTGTAGCTATGAATATTGCCCAACGCATGTCGCGTCTTGGTACTGAGACTGCTTTTGTAGTACTTCAAAAAGCCCGTGCCTTAGAAGCACAAGGTAAAAACATTATTCACCTCGAGATCGGTGAACCCGATTTTGATACTCCACAAAACATCATCGATGTAGCAAAAACTGCACTCGATAACGGCTTTACCCATTATGGGCCAAGCGCCGGCCTCCCGGAAGCCCGGGCTGCTATTGCGAACTACATGAATAAAACAAGAGGCTACTCGGTGTACGAACCGGATAACGTGGTTGTTACGCCCGGAGGGAAGCCCATCATGTTCTTTGGAATGATGGCCGTAATTAACGAAGGTGACGAAGTTATCTACCCGAATCCAGGCTTCCCGATCTACGAATCAGTCATCAATTTCCTGGGTGCCAAGCCGGTACCGCTGCCTTTACGCGAAGAAAATGAATTTCGGATGAATGTGGCTGATCTTGAAGCACGCATTACCCCGAAAACAAAAATGGTTATTATTAACACGCCTCAAAATCCTACGGGCGGTATCCTTACCCGCGAAGATCTTGAACAAATTGCAGAACTGGCCATTAAACATAACCTGATGGTGCTTAGTGATGAGATCTATTCGCAGGTAACCTACGGCGACTTCAAGCACCATTCAATTACGAATATCGAGGGAATGCCGGAACGCACGATGGTTCTGGATGGTTTCTCAAAAACGTTTGCTATGACTGGATGGCGCTTGGGATACGGCCTCTTCCCCAAGGATGTTGCGGCACAGGTTGCTAAACTGCAAACAAATTGTACGTCGTGTACGGCAACGTTTACGCAGCTTGCCGGTATCGAGGCACTGAGCGACAGGACCTTAGACAGAGTGGGATACTTTGTAGATCAGTTCCGGCAGCGCCGTGACCTGATTGTAGAACGCCTTAACCAAATCCCTGGTGTTCGGTGCCATAAGCCGCATGGGGCTTTCTATGTGTTTCCGAATATCACAGGAACTGGCATGACGAGCGCCGAAATCGAATCGTACCTGCTCAATGATGCAGGTGTGGCCTGCCTCTCGGGTGCTGCTTTTGGTGCCTACGGTGAGGGCTTTGTACGGTTCTCGTATGCAAACAGCCTGGATAACATCAACGAAGCCATGAACCGGGTTCATGCAGCAATCGAACGTAAACTGGGTTAAGAGCCTTAAAGATTTGCGATCAGCATTTCGCACTCATGGCCAGCCGCAGATTGCGGCTGGCATGAGTGCATATATGCGCAATCAGTTTGAGTTTTTTGGTCTTCAAACATCACTGCGCCGTCAGCTGCAGTATCACTTTGTACGGAGCATCACCGATGTTGCAACGGGTTTCGACGTTGCAGAACGGTTATGGGAGTATGCTGAACGGGAGCTGCATTACACAGCACTGGATATGCTCAAACGTCTTGTTGCCTCAAAGTCGGTGTCCATCCCCAATCCCGATATACTGCTCAGGCGATGTGAACTCCTGATTCAGGCAAACTCGTGGTGGGACAGCGTTGATTGTCTGGCACCACGGGTTGCGGGCATCATTGCCCTACGATCTCCGTCGGTGAATCTTACTGCGCTTACGGGACGCTGGATACAGCATCCCAACATGTGGATTCAAAGGTCAGCACTCATTGTACAGTTGGCGTATAAGGATCGTACGAATGCCGAGTTACTGTTTTCACTTGTTCGGGCTGTGATGGACAGTCGGGAGTTCTTCCTCCGAAAAGCCGCAGGGTGGGCTCTGCGGGAATACTCGAAAACTAATCCTCAGGCAGTACGTGGATTCCTTGATTGTAATAAATCAAGCCTTAGCCCCCTCACATACCGCGAAGCGTCGAAATACTGTTAACAGCAGAGAGTATCTGGCTGGTGCCAATACTGCGGGCACATAAAAAATGTTTTTCCGGACACTGTGCAAGCCCGTGAATACCACAGGGTCTGCATGACAGCGTCTGCGTTGTTTGCACGATTGCCGCTACGGAACTCAATGGACCAAAACCAAACTCCGGAATTGTACTGCAAAAAATCGTTACGATTGGAGCGTCCATTGCCGATGCGATATGCGTTACAGCACTATCGTTCGCAATTGTACATGATGCACGTGATATTAAAGCAGCGCTCTCCAGCAGCGAGAGCTTGCCGGCAAGATTGGTAGTCAGACTTCCGGCCATTGCTGCCAGCTGGTTACATACCGGTGAGTCGGCATCGCTGCCAAGAAGATACACGTTGGTGTTGAGCGCCCGAATAACGTCGTGCCACTGCTCCATTGGAAGCTGTTTGGTGTACCAAACCGATGTAGGTGCAATGCATACATAAGGCTGATGTGTGAAAGGGGCTATGGCCTCGTAGTCTGCTGCCGACGGATACAGGCGTGGTGGTTTCGCGTCAGCTTGTACTGCCGATGATAACAATCGATAGTTCCGCTCAACTTCATGTTCCGGCGTTGCTGTTGAGTACAAAATTGAATGGGTGTAGAATCGGGATGCAATGGTAGTTCGAAATCCAGCCTTGATGCGGGCGCCCGATGCAAGAGTAAACCAGGCAGTTGTTCCATATCGCTGCAGGTTGATAACAACGTCGAACCCGATTGAACGAACGTACCGAAGGTTCGAAAGTAGCGAGATGTACTTATGACGTTTGTCCCAGACGTAAATGTGCCGAATAAATGGATGATCTGCAAAAAGCTGTTCATTGCCCTTGCGAACCATGATGTGGACCTCGAACCCGGCAGAGTGGAGTGACTCCACCGTTGCACTGGCGAGCACCACGTCACCAATAAACGCCGTTTGAATCACCAGCGCTCTCATGGATGGTCCGCCGGATGCGATTGCGGTTCCAGGTGCGAAATAACGTCCACCTGTTCTAAACCAATTGCTTTTCGTACAATGTGCTCAGCCTCTGTTGCCAGCTTATGTGCCTGCCATATTGGTGTGGTATCCGGAAACAGAAGATGAAAGTCTGCGCTTGCCTGATTGCCAAAACTGCGCAATCGGAACTCGTGAAAGGTAATGTTGTGTTGCCGGACGAATTCCGAAAGTGCCTGCCGTGCCTGCTGCTCAATGACGGGATCGGCACTGTCCATTAACCCGGTAACCGACATGCTGACAAGCTTTATGCCTTCGCGCATGATGTTCCCGCCAAAGACGATTGCCAGCAGGGGGTCAAGAATGTACCATCCAGTTACGGATGCCAGAAACAGCCCCAAGACCGCACCGGCACTCGTCCAGGCATCAGTTAACACGTGCTTACCATTTGCTTCAACAACAAGTGAATGGTTTTTCTTGCCGGTATGCACAAGAAAAAAGCCTAAAAGTGCGTTCACCATGCCTGCCCCTGCTGTTATCGCAATCCCGACGTCGAGCTTCTCAAGCTGAATGCCGGTAAACATACGCTGCACAGAAGTAAAAATAATGACGATGCCGGCAATGCAAATTAGGCCACCCTCAACCGCTGCACTGATCAGACCCATTTTCTGATGACCGTAGTGGTGGTCAGAATCCGGCGGACGCAGCGTCATCCTAAGCGCATACCACGCAAACCAGACGGCAACAATGTGAACCACGCTCTCGGCAGCATCGGAGAAGATTACACTTGATCCGGTAAGCATCCATGCTATCCACTTTGCCACCAACATGACAACGCCAACGGCAAGTGATATGTTCATTGCATGTTTCAGCATAACGCAAACTACAACCAAGACATTTTTACCTGCGCTGCAGAGACGTGCACAGCCTTGCTGTGCAACAGGATGTTGTTATAGGTAATACCGGACACCCAGACCTGCGTCAAGCGCTAAACCAAACCCAGAGAGCAGTCCAAGATTAGGCGCTACTTCCACGTAGTACTCAAAATGAGATCTGCGAGGAATAACGTTTATACCGGCTACAAAACGCACAGCAATGCCGGTTTTACTTTGTTCACGCTTATACCAGGCAGTTGAATCATCACCGGCGATATACCAGTCATGACCACTTCCAAGTCCCACACCAACACCACCACCAATGTAGGTTGTTGTGACTCTTGATCGGAAGGTGTTTATCTGTTGCAGGTAATCAACTTGTACTCGTGGCCAACCAAAGTACGAGGTTCCAAGGCTGGCAGCAATCGATTCTTCGCGATTAAGCCAATACTTTGCAGTAAGTCCAAGCGGGTCGCCAAGAACGATTCCAATTCCAAAGCTCTTTCTGCGAGGTCCCTGCGCCATTACTGTGGTTGCGGTAACCAGGCAAAGGAGCACAGATGCGGCCAGGGTATAAAAGAAACGTTGCACTGTCAGTTCCCCTGAAGTAATTTCGTCGAATCAGGAATTAAATGTCTTTAGAAAATCTTCGTTGTTCCTGGTTGAGCGCATGTGTTCCAGCAGACGCTCCATGGCTTCCACGGGGGGATCGTCGCCTAACACCTTGCGCAGTATCCAAACCTTATTGAGTTCATCCTGCGTAAGCAGTAGTTCTTCACGGCGGGTACCGGACCTGTTCACGTCAATTGCCGGGTAGATCCTCCTGTCTGCTATCTTCCTGTCCAGCACAAGTTCCATATTGCCTGTACCCTTAAACTCTTCAAAAATAACCTCATCCATCCGTGAGTTTGTTTCAACAAGTGCAGTTGCAATGATGGTTAGCGAACCTCCTTCTTCCACGTTCCGGGCAGCGCCAAAGAACCTCTTTGGCCGGTGCAGTGCGTTTGCATCAACGCCACCCGATAGCAGTTTGCCACTTTGGGGAATCACGGTATTGTGTGCCCGTGCCAGACGTGTAATAGAGTCCAGCAGGATTACAACATCCTGTTTGGTTTCTACCAGCCGTTTTGCTTTTTCCAGAACAATCTCGGCAACGTGCACGTGCCGCTCCGGCGGCTCATCGAACGTGGACGCAACGACTTCGGCAGCTACTGATCGCTGCATATCGGTCACTTCTTCCGGACGCTCATCAATAAGCAGAACAATCAGCTTTACTTCAGGGTGGTTCCGGGATATAGCATTTGCGAGTTTCTGCAGCAGGATGGTTTTACCTGCCTTTGGGGGGCTTACGATGAGACCCCGCTGTCCCTTCCCGATTGGACTAATAAGGTCAATTACGCGGGTACTAAACTCGTTCTGTGCTGTTTCAAGCTTCAGGCGCGACTGTGGGTACAACGGTGTCAGTGATTCAAAGACACGTTTGGTGCGTTGCTCAGTGAAGGGTTCGTAGTTAATTGCCTCAATACGAACCATGGCGGCAAACCGCTCACCGTCCCGTGGCTGACGTATATGAGCCTTGAGCGTGTCGCCGGTACGAAGTCCGTATCGTCGCACGGCTGAGGGGCTTACGTACACATCTTCAGTGGACGGTAGGTAGTTGTATGCCGGCGATCGCAAAAAGGCATATCCATCAGGCAGCACCTCGATAACACCGGTAAATACCTGTGTTGCATCACGCTGAGCTTCTTTCATCAGTCGTGCATTCTCAGCCTCAGTGATTTTATTGATGAGGTCCTGCTTACGAAGATCACTGGTGTATTCAATGCCAATCTGAGCGGCTATCTCGATGAGCTGGGCAATTTTCTTGGATTTGAGGCCTGCCAGATCAATGGCAATTGCAGGGGGCTCGGGGGTGATGGATTCAGGTGTTTCCTGTGCCAGTTCTTTTTGCTCTCTTTGGTCCCGTTGATCTCTTTGATCACGGTAGCCACGCTGGTCGCGATAACCGCGTCCACGGTTACCACGATACGGATATTGCCGTTGTGCCATGCATTCCTAATGCAGAATTAATAAAAACAACTAATAAGAAAAATGGAGTGTTCTTAGGGGTAGGGTATGGGATTGCTGCTTGCGGAGCCAGCTCTGATGGTGCTCCGTTTTGGACCGGTACGAAAATGCCAAGAAGAAGTGTAACCTGCAAGAAGAAAATTTTACTGATGGCGTTGACTGATACGTGAACCATGATAGCGCAACCACGGGTACAAGACCCATAACGCTGTACACTTTGCCATAGCCCCCTGGAAAATCACGCCACGGGCGAGCCGGAAAACCAGCCGGGATCTTAGTCCGTAACCAGGAAATAGCGGGTGGTCATCGTTGAGCCGGTTTGTATTTGCAGACAGTATAGGCCTGCGGCTATAGTGGGCGGTATGGTATATTCTTGCTGACACATGCCAATACCGATGCGCTCACCGGTAGCGCTGATCAGCCATGCCTGTCCGGTGGGTAGGGGGCTTAGACGTCCGCCTCTCCGTACCTGCACGAACTCCATTGGTGAGCGTTCAGCATCTTCATCAACACCGGAAGGGATAACGGGTATATTGTGGAAGGTAAGGACGCCAACACCGGTTTCATCGTAAATCCACGGCCCCTGATAGTATTCATTTTTATCGTTAAACCTGTCCGGTATGTAGCTTACAGTGGATACCCGAATACTGTCCGGCGGATCTAAATGAATATTGTTACCGGTCAGCCATACGGTATCGGGGTGGACGGCTTCGTTACCGTTAAAGAAGAATGCTGATGGAAGACTGTCGGCACCGGGAACAGATGGCACCAGCATGACGGCATAATCAGTGGTAATGGTAACAGTGTTGGTTTCGGGGTCAATAACGGCACGCCGTACATCGGGGGCACGCGATGCAGGGCTGGTAATTCCGTTCTCAATGTCCCTAAACAACCTGAACAGCTGATCGCCCAGCTCCCAGTATCCATCATTGCGGTAATGGCAATTGTCGTGTCCTGGCAACCCGCATGCAGAATGGACGATGATATCTGAATAACGCTGCTGCAACTTCCGCTGATCGTCGCGCAGCCTGGCGTGTTCTGTTCCACCACACCCGGTGTGAATCTGTACAACAACGATGTGTTCCAGATTGGGTAAATCCTTTTTCCATTCGTCATATAGTTTACTAAAGAGGGCGGAATAGTCGTCCGAGCCACTGTTTGACTCACCCTGATACCAGAACAGCCACCGTATGTGATTTCGCATCCTGCTTTTTTCAAGCCGGTACAACCAAGATCCGTAAATCGTATTCATGTTGTAGCGGTTTTCTTCATTCGGAAAGTGTTGCTCAATCCGGGTACCGCCAACAGCCCCGTTAATTACACATGTTGGCAGGTTCATGTTTCCGGCGATATTGTTCTGTAAGCGCAAACCCCAGGATCCTACATGACCGCCACGCCCGTTCGAAGCTGACTGGCTGACCGAGAAAAGTGTATCGGCACGACGTTGGCTAAAGTTCATGCCAAACGTGCGCACAAAGGCCGAGGGTACTTGGGTCAGATCACTATAAATACAATTCGACTGTCCTTCGATTGCCATCGGAATTCCACAAACAATGTGATCAGCATCGATGATACGCTGCAGAGAGTCCGACCCCACAGCCATGCCTACCAGGTGATAGTCATGCAGGCCGGCAGCAAGTGTGCGTTCGAAATCAAATTCGGCACTGGTGTCCAACGCGAATGTCCAGGATTCAATCGGAATACCGGTACTGTCAAGAGTAAACACGATTTTGTGTATGGTAGAATCAATGATACGGCCCTTAACACGAAGATTCTCGCCAACGGGAATTAACTCGTACGGCCTTGGTTCCCACTCCCAAAGAACAACCGGAGCGGGTGGGTTGGGTGCATGCGGGATGGAGTACCTGGAATGGATATCGGATTCCAGTTTGCTTCGTTCCTGCTCAGTAAGAAGCCGATTGTAAAGCACAACCTCGGCGATGTCGCCCCAAAAAAAGTTTGCACCCGCGTACGCACCGATATAGCAAACCGAGTCAGTGTTGACGGGGATTTCCGTAGCGTCGGCCAGCTTATTGTTAATACTGATGCGCACCATGGAAGGCTCTGCCGAATACTCTACACGGATTACCGAAGGCCCCGTCATGGCAATACTGCTAATTCCCTGCAGCGAGAAATTACCACCATGAAGAACTCGCGGATATGGTGTGTTGGCCAGGTAGAGGGCACGGCTGATACCAGAAAAAAGATTGTTCGATGCTGCCTTGCCATCCCAACGCGCGACGACGTAGAGGGTGTAGTCCGACATGGTTGGAAATATCGACGGACCTATAAGATATCCGTTATTCGAAAACCGCACTGCAGGCCTGCCATTCATGGCATCGTGTACGAGCAACGGTGCTTCACCAGTCAGACCAGGGAGGAATGTGACACGGCCCGAGACAGATTGCCAACTGTTCACACTGCCCGATGCCGTTGTGGTAACCAGACTGTCGGCCCTGACATAGATAACTGCCGGTTGTGCAATACCCCGATGGATACTGCCAACGTAAACAACAACACATAATCCACAGAAAAGTAGATGTTTCATTGGTAATTCTTCTGCGACTCACCGTGTAGCAGGTTGAAAGCAAATGTACCAAGGAATTGTTTTTCAGGCATCAGCTCCGTGCGTCAGATGATGTGGTGCCACGGGCTCTGTGACGTTGGTTCCGCAGCGCATGTTCCTACACAGTTAGTTTCTCGTTCAGGCGCTGACGGTAGGCTGTAAACACACTGTCCTTGGTTACGTAACCACAATACATGCCGTCATCGTCAACAACTGGCAGAAAATGCCGACCCAGCTTGTCCATGTGCTGCATAACTTCAGACATCGGCATCGTGATGTTGACAACGTTTTTTACAGGCTGTACAATTTCGGCTACGGTTTGGTGACTCTTGCTGTCGGGTGTGTGTAACAGCGATTCCATCAAATGTTCGATACCAAGTGTCCCAACCAGCTTGCCGTTCCTGTTGGTTACCGGAAATACCGATCTGGCCGACTGCATGATGTCAGTGCGCCTGCTTTCAACGGTTTCGTCAGCAAATAAAGTTACAAAGCCATGATCTAAGACCTCACGAACGGTGAGTCCGGATAAGATCCTGTTATCATCAACTTCATCCTTGTAATCGTTACCTTGCAGAGCAATGGGTTTGGTATAAATTGAATACTTTCTGAAGTGTTTGTTGATAAAGTATGAAATAGCTGAGACCATCATGAGCGGAACCATCAGCGAATATCCTCCGGTGATTTCTGCACTCAGGAAAATACCGGTGAGAGGGGCGTGCATTACTCCGCTGATCGAGGCAGCCATGCCGGCTACAATAAAGTGTGTCACATTCACATCGGTCAGCCCGGTTTGATTCAGACCGTAGGAGAAGATAAACCCCAACAGCCCTCCTATCACCACGCTTGGTCCGAACATGCCACCATTCCCGCCGGCCGACAGCGTTACCGAGCATGCTACCGTTTTTGCAATCACTGTGAGGGTTGCGTATGCAATAAGAACCCAGGCATATTCCCGGTACGCCGAGAACATGCTATTGGCTATTAACGAAGTATAATTACCATCCAGTAGTGGCTGAATGTTAATATATCCTTCACCATAGAGTGCAGGGAATAGCGCAATCATAGTTCCGAGACTGATGCCACCAACGGCAATGCGTACCCAGGTACGTTTAATTCCGCCCAGCCAGGTGTTTATGCGTTCGTTTGCCGAGGCATAGTACACGGTATAGGCTCCGCTCAGGATGCCAAAAAGAATGTAGATCCAGAAACCGTCCTGCGTCCAGGAATCCGCTACATACACAAACAATGGCTGGTTGTACACCATCCAGGAGATCACGGAGGCTACGGCCGATGCAATTAACAGCGGCGTGATTGCCGGTATTGAAAACGAGGGGAGCAGAACCTCCAGGGCAAAGAGCATACCGGCAATTGGACTGTCAAAGGCGCCGGAAATCCCTGCGGCCCCTCCACAGGCTAGCAGGAGCGTAGTGTCGCGATAGCTTAACCCGAACAGTCGTCCAACATTCGAACCCAGTGCGGCACCACTGGCTACCGATGGTGATTCAAGGCCAACGGAGCCGCCCATTCCAACCGTTAACGCGCTGGTGATGATCTGGCTGTAGCTGTTATGGAAATCAACCCTGCTCCGATTGTATAAAATATTACGAATAATGGGAACAATCCCTTGTTTAAAAACCTGCTTTCTGAGAAATATTTTTACATACCCTGTTGTGAGTATTAAGCCCAGAATCGGCAGTACAAAGTACAGTGCGTACTTATAGGTACCGGCAATTTCATTCTGGAGGGATTCGGCAACCAGGTGAGTTGCTTTTTTTATTACCGAGGCGGCTGCGCCCCCCAGCACGCCAACAACAGCGGCAGCAATAAGCAGAAATGTTGTCTGTGATATCCGCTCCTTACGCCACCGGTTGAAAAGAATAATATATCGGAGTACAGTTCCCGTCATACGCTCTGAATTCTCAAAATAACGATATGCGATGGTGTACTGGACGTTTTTTCCATCAGTGTCACAAATTCCTGCTCTGATTGTACAGTGTATGAATGAGCTACATCGTCATTCTCGTTGTTCTGGCATCTGTTCCTCGTGCGTGGTGTCAGCTTCAGGTGCCTCCGATACTGCAGCCTGCGGGTGGCCGTGCTGCATCGGGGTCAGTGTCGGCTGTTATCGGTATGCCAAAGCCCCCTGCCAGATTCACAATGCATCCGGTTGCCGGATACCCGGGGCCTGCCGTCAGTTGTGGCGATAACATCCGTCTGCACGTACGTAGAGGTGCGGTATCGGAGGTACGCTGTTCATCCGTGGATGGTCGCGTTGCAGATGAATTCCAAGCCACCCTGGTCGTAAAGGATACATCAGCCGTGTTTTGCAGACTTGACCGGTGCGGAAGCAGCGGACTCTACCTGCTGGAGGTGCTTGTTGACGGTGTGATTGCAGAACGGGTTACGTTTCTTCTGACCAGGTAGGGCGGATGGCAATCTGTCCGGTCTGGTACCGCGAATTCCGCTATTTTGCAGGATGACACGAAGCATGCTTGTCCTTTCCGGACTCTTTGCGGTAATCAGCATATCATTTGCACAGCCATCCGGCCTGCGTCAGGCGCGACCGGTGCATCCTGATGGAATGCGTCCCATCAGGGTCCCGGGAATGCCGGTTCGTACTGTTGACGAAGCCGTCAAAAACCCCGAAGCAGTAGTTCGGCTTGACTTATCAGGACAGACAGGTTTTACGGACTTGTCGTTTCTGGGTCAACTGGTAAATCTGCAGCATCTGCGTTTAGTGGGGTGTGGGCTTACCGAAATACCCGCATCACTTGAACGGTGCGTGGCTTTGGAAATTCTGGATCTTCGAAATAACCGAATTACAAAAGTTCCTGCCATATTATCAAAACTGCCGAAGCTAAAGGTGATCATACTCTCCGACAACGACGGTGGATTTGCAAGCATACCGGAACTTGCAGCTTTAGAGAGGCTGACGCTTGATCGGTGTCGGCTTGAACGAATACCATCCGGAATCGGAGCCTGCAGACAGCTTAAGGAAATCACCCTTGACGACAATTCGCTTGGTCGGATTGATCCTGATATTGCGCAGTTGGACAAGCTGGAAAGTATTTCGGTTGCTCACAACCGGCTAACGGAGTATCCATCGATCCTAACGGGAATTGAATCGCTAAAAAACATTAATGTCAGTTTTAATCACATTGACAGTTTACGTGCCACTGATTTTAACAAGCCCGGTTTGCAGGAACTGGTGATTGCCGGGAACGGGTTAACCGCACTGCCTGCCAGGATGGACAATCCGGATTTGCTGAGTCTGAATGCCGACACGAATCAGATTACGGCTATCCCTGCGTCAATCGCAGCGTGCAGTAAACTCGTCCGGCTGAGTATGGCTCATAACCGAATCCGGAGTCTGCCCCGCGAGATCGGGCAATGCAAACAGCTACAGTTGATCGACGTTTCGGGTAATGACCTCCTGGATTTACCGGTTTCTGAGCTTGTGGACCTGCCGGTACTTCAGACGCTTAAAATAGCCCGAAATCCGCAGGCTCCTGACTCTCCGGATGTGGTGCCAAACATTCGCAGATAAATAATTCGGTAAAAAGCGGTAAACTTGTAATTCCAACGGCGGGTGTAGCTCAGTAGGTAGAGCCCCAGATTGTGGCTCTGGTTGTCGCGGGTTCGAGCCCCGTCACTCGCCCGGTAAATGAACGCCATGGTGTATAGCCATGGCGTTTTTGTTTGTAGGTGGCACTGGTCGTGTTTGGTGGTGAGGTGGTTGGGTAAGTTCCGGATATCGTAGCTTTGGCAAACTTTTGCAGTTGGATCACCAGTGATTTGCATTGTACTCCATACACATTTGCCATACGTGCTGCACCACGGTAACTGGCCCCACGGCAGTGACTGGCTCTGTGAAGCAGTAGCCGAGTGCTACCTGCCGCTGCTGATGATGTGTAATACACTGTCGGCCGAAGGGATTATTCCCGGACTTACATTCGACATTTCACCGGTACTCTGCGAACAGCTGGCACACCCCGATTTCCCGAAGGTGTTTCATACGTACTGTACTGAACACGCCAAACTAGCCGAGGGCGATCGAAAGAAATTTACTGATGAAGGGGCTCAGGATTTTGCTGAGCTTGCAGGCGTTTGGTCAGAATGGTACGTAACCAAATGGGAGCAGTTCCAATCAACATTTAATTCGGATATCATCGGTGCATTCCGGAGTTTGCAGGACCGTGGTCTGGTTGAAATTATTACCTGCGGTGCTACTCATGGTTATCTTCCACTGCTGGCCGAAGACAGTAGTGTAGAACAACAGATTGGAATGGCCGTCGAAAATTATCAGCGTCATTTTCAGCGTGCACCACGCGGGATTTGGCTTCCGGAGTGTGCCTACCGGCCGGCATATTCATGGCGTACCTATCTGCCGGTAGCCCCGTACAGCATTGCACGCCCGCGTAAAGGTGTAGAGCAGTTCCTGCAACAGTACCATCTACGGTATTTTGTTACGGACGAAGGGGCTCTTACCTCGGCAATTCCGCTGGGTGTCCGTGATTCCAATAACCTTCGGGTTGCTTATCATGATACCTATGGACGTATCAGACAGCAGCTGGACGAGCGTTCAGTGATGGACGTGTTCCTGGTGAGTGGTGAGAACCACAGGGAATCGGCTGCTGTTTTTACCAGGCACCGCCGTATTGCCCTGCAGGTGTGGAGTGGCGAATCAGGCTATCCGGGTGATCCGGATTATCTTGATTTTCATAAAAAGTATTATCGATCAGCACTGAGGTATTGGCGTGTTACCGATAACAAGGCCGATATGCAGTGGAAACAACCGTACGTTCCCGAGTGGGCCGAAAACAAGGCAAGGCAGCACGCTGCACACTTTTGTGAGATTCTGGAAGTAACGCTCCGACATCGGATGATGGACACAGGAGAGACCGGGCCGCCACCAACAATATGTCTGCCATTCGATACGGAACTGTTCGGACACTGGTGGTTCGAGGGACCATTGTTCCTGGAACATCTGCTCCGTGAAATCCATACGTCGCCGATACTCCGCACAACCACCCTGGGCATGCAGTATGATGCGCTGCAGCCTCGGTGTGAGATAGCCCTGCCCGAAAGTTCATGGGGTCGAAACGGAAACCACGAGGTATGGATGAACCCGGATGTTCAGTGGACGTGGGAACGTGAGTATCTGTTGGAGCACCGAATGCAAATGCTGCTCACCAAGCACAGTGCTCCCGGCTGGGATTCAACCATGCTGAGGTTTGTACGTAACGCATTTCGGCAAATGCTTCTGGCTCAGGCCTCAGACTGGCAGTTTCTGATAAGCACCTTTGCGTCGAGGGAATACGCTGAAGCACGTTTCCACAGTCATGCGTCGGACGCACTAAAGCTGTGTGATGCGGCAGAGCGCTATGCAACCAATGGCTCGGTTACCGTACACGATGAGCAACTCTGTTCGGCATGTGAAGAGCGTGACGGGATCTTTATTCACGAATTAGAGCAGTTCTTTACACGACAGGGCGTTACTGTACAATGACAACGCTGTTACGCCAGCTTCGGATTCACCAGTGGGTAAAGAATTTGCTTCTTGCCGTGCCATTGCTTTTATCACATGACCTGCAGGATTCCACCGCATGGATCAGGCTGTTTTTGGCTATTTCCAGCTTTTCGCTTCTTGCCAGTGCGGTGTACACTGTGAATGACTTGGCTGACAGGAAGAACGATCAGCAGCACCCATATAAAAAGAACAGGCCGATCGCTTCGGGTCTGTTATCCGTTCCGTCAGCTTTCCGACTTGTGATGGTGCTCGTGCTTCTTTCGTTACTCCTGGCATGGTTTGTTGGCTCTGTACAGTTCGTTAATTACCTGGCCCTCTATGCCGCAGTAACAACGTTGTACAGTGTATGGGCACGCAGTATTGTCATGCTTGATGTGGTTGTGCTAAGCATGCTGTATTCATTACGTCTGCTTGCCGGTGGTGCCGTGGTCGCGGTTGTTCTGTCGCCCTGGCTGCTTGCATTTTCGTTGTTTCTGTTTCTGAGCCTGGCGCTCCTGAAGCGGTACACTGAATTACGCGACGTTACTGAAACAACAACCGAGGCTGCATCCAGCGGACGTGGCTATCAGGCGTCCGACGCATCACTTGTCCTTGTTCTCGGCCCCAGCATTGGCTTTATGGCGGTACTTGTTTTTGTATTGTACGTGCACAGTCCGAACGTTGCGTCGCTCTACAACCATCCCGACAGGCTTTGGGCACTTGCACCGGTTTTGCTGTATTGGATAGGTCACGTGTGGATGTCGGCTCATCGCGGTCTTGTTCACGAAGATCCGGTAATCTATGCGCTAAAAGATAAAAATAGTTATATCGTGCTTGCTGTGGCCGTCATGATCCTGGTGGTTGCTTCACTATGAGCAGGGTTGCGTCATGGGGACATTTCCCTGAGCCCCATCCGGCATCGTACGTAACTCTGAAGAACGATACGGAGGCCTGTGAGCAGTTGGAACAGGCAACGGCACCGGTGATGATTCGCGGGCTTGGACGCTCGTACGGCGATGTTTGTTTGAATTCCGGCGGTACCGTTGCCTGGAATAGACAATTAAACGTTATCGAGCATTTCGATGCAGACCGTGGGGTCGTAACGGTGCAGGCAGGTGTTTCACTTGATGAAATTCTGACCCGCGTTTTGCCGCATGGATGGTGCGTTCCGGTACTTCCTGGTACAAGGCATGTAACTGTAGGTGGTGCTATTGCAAACGATGTGCACGGCAAGAACCATTGGCACCGGGGGTCATTCTGCTGTTTTGTGGACGAGATCATCATTATTCATAACGGTAGAGTTCAAACCTGCAGCCGGTCCGAAAACCCCGGACTGTTCTATGCAACTATCGGTGGTATCGGGCTTACGGGCTGTATCCTTCGTGCCACGCTCCGGTTGCTTCGGGTGGGCTCGGCATATCTGAATACCCGCACCGTACCTTGCCGTAGCACCGCCGATGCTGTAGATATGCTGGCTGAGGCAGACGCTATCCATGAGTATTCGGTTGCATGGATTGACAGCTTTTCCGGACGTGGACTGTGCAGCGTGGGCGATCATTGTGCCGACGGAGAGTATGAGCGACGGAGACAGCGTACGCTGACTATGCCACGGATTGCGCGCATTGGTAATTCACCGTTAAATGTACGATTGTTTAACAGGGCGTATTATGCTATGATGGCTGCCCCAAAACAACATCGGTTGGCGATGAATTCGTTTTTCTTCCCGCTAGATGTTGTACGAAAATGGTACCGGTTTTACGGCAAACAGGGGTTGATTCAGTATCAGTTTGTGGTGCCTCATAACGCCGGAGTTGCGATAACCACGCAGGTTAGCGAGTTGCTCGGCAGGGCAGGGCACACCTCGTATCTTACGGTACTGAAACGGTTTGGGTCGGTGGCATCAGGTGGCCTGCTATCGTTCCCAATGGGCGGGCTCACCGTTGCGATGGATTTACCTGTCCGCAGCGCATCATTGTTTGAAGTGCTTGACCTTTGTGATACCATTGTAGCTGATGCAGGTGGCAGGGTATATATTGCCAAGGATGCCCGAATGAGCTCATCTGCCTTCTACCGAATGTATGGTAGTAAATTACATGAATTACTGACATATCGCGATAAGCGGTATTCAAACTCATTCTGGCGTCGAGTATGGAGGGAAGCTTAATATGATGCAAAAGGCGCGTAATATTGTCATCATCGGCGCAACAAGTGCTATTGCCGGCGAGGTTGCCCTCCACTATGCATCGTCAGGATCACGGTTTTTTCTTGCTGGCCGGAACGAGGAGGGGCTGGCGGGGCTTAGCACACGGTTGCGGACCCGTGGTGCACAGGATATTGCCGTGTTTGTTGCCGATCTCAGACAAAGGGATTTGCACCAGGAAATAGTAATCAAAGCAACGGAATATCTGTCGTCAATTGATATTGTGCTTATTGCGCATGGCGTTTATCCGGAGCAGGAAACTGCTTCGGCCGACGTAAATCTGACTCTTGACAGTCTTATTACAAATGCGGTGAGTCCGATTTCGTTTATGCACCGGTTTGCACTGGTACTGCAGCAACAGCGCGCCCGGAACACCACATCGGGTTTTGTACCACGCCTGGTTGTGATATCATCGGTAGCGGGGGATCGGGGGCGGAAAACGAATTACGCTTATGGAAGTGCTAAAAGTGCAGTAACAGCCTTTGCATCGGGTTTGGGTGCCGCACTGGTTCGTAACGGTATCCGTGTAATCACAGTGAAGCCCGGACCGGTAGCAACACCATTTACCAAGCACATTCAGATGCCGTTGCTAGCCTCCGTACGCACCGTTGCAGATGATATCGTTCACGGTATTGCAAGGGGAAAATCGGTGATTTACACCCCCTGGTACTGGCGGTGGATCATGATGGTAGTTCGCAGTTTGCCTCAGTGGATCTTTCGGCGTATTCCCTGGTAACCGTCACAACGGTGTTTCAACTTCCAGTGTAAGCAGCAGGTTGATTTCTGTGCTAATAAAGTTTACGGTAGCAGGGCCGGTATTAAGATCGCCGCAAAGAACGTGAATCGTGAACCGTGGACGACTCTTAAACAATGACACTATGGAAGGGGCTTCAGGCGACGCCTGCAGCTGAGTCATTTCGGCACAGTTATCGGCAAGGAAGGTAGCAATCGGAACAGAATACAGGTGCGCAAGCTCATACGACTTGTTGTCACCGTACTCCGGGTGAAATTGTACAACTACCCTTACAAACGAAAGGATCTGGTCACTGGCGAAGCCGGATGTAAACTGCGGTCTGGTAAGCCTGCCAATCCAGCCCTCGGTGCGTTCAAGTTTTATGCCTGCGATTTTTCCGGCATACTTTGAATAGACGGGATTGTCATTAAGGTCAACCGTGTCAGCCAACTGACACGGTATCGTGCTGTTGGGAGCAGAAGAGATGGTTGAAACATAGGCAAGCACTGAGGTTGTAGGAACGGGAGTGGAAGGCTGTGTAGCAGGTGTACACCCTGAAAAAACAGCCGCAAGAGCAGCCGCAATCATTAAAGAGCATGTAGCGCAACTCAGATGGGGCAGCGAACAACTGAACAAACTGTACCGTAAGAACGTGTGCATACCATGTGGCCTTTCAACTGCAGCTTTCGCAGTGTCAGCATTTGCTGTATCGTTAATGACGATGGTGGTTTCTGACGCAATTATAGCAATCTTTGCCGTACCGGCGTTGGGCGGACCGTAGAAAATTAAGAAGCAGAACGGTTGGAGTAGTCCGATAACAATGGACACATTCGTGTTGGAGTGGTGTGAAAAATCGGACCAGTCTTAAGTAAAGAAAACTCTCGGTGTTGCTGGTCAAAGATCAGGCTACATCGTTTGGGCTACTCATCACCGTGCAGC
This sequence comes from Ignavibacteria bacterium, assembly GCA_015709655.1. Taxonomy (NCBI): domain Bacteria; kingdom Pseudomonadati; phylum Ignavibacteriota; class Ignavibacteria; species Ignavibacteria bacterium. The sequence goes on from CP054181.1 coordinate 2,485,179, forward strand.
GATCGTTGAAGGGGGTCGATGTCGAAACCGTCGTGGATACGCTAGTTGCTCAGTACGGAACTCCGAAGTACATTCGTTCCGACAATGGCGGACAGAAGCGGCGGCATCGCCCATGTGGTGCAACGCCGAGCTCAGAGACGCTGGATCACACGAGCGTACATTCAACCCGGAAAACCATGGCAGAACAGCTTTGCAGAGAGCTTTGTTGGCACATTTCGCAGAGAAGTTCTCAATGCAGAAGTCTTTTTCTCGCTCAATGAAGCTCGCTTTTTTTTTCAAACCAGTGGCTACACATGGACAACCCACAACGTCCACACAGCAAACACAACGACCGACCACCTGCAATGGCATTCTACAACAAGGCAGGATAACCACTGTTTTGTAACCACAAACTGGTCCGAATAATCGACCCTACTCAATCCTGCGAACGCTAATACCTCCATTTGCATTGATGGATCACAGAGGCATTGCATTACTACATTGGTAGTATCATGTGTTGTTCTTGCTTCGGCTTGGTTACCTGTTCGCCATATTTGCCTCAGCAGCATGCAAGGACTACCAGCCATTGAAAGAAGTATTGTGATGACTAACGCTCCCCAGCCCCCTACAACCCATCCACGCGTGGGGAACGCGTTTGGGTCAGGAGGATGTGGTAGGGGCGAATGAATATTCGCCCTAACGTGTTGACGCATGTGCCCATGTAATCGGGAACGCATGTTGCTTCGCCCCTACGTGGTGACGCATGTACCATACATGCACCCATGCAAATGGGGCCCATGTTGCTTCGCCCCTACGTATTGACGCATGTGTCGTGCATACGCATACCAAAGAGGAAAATCTTGAACTGAGACTGTATCCCCCTATAGCAGGGAAAATTCTCTACAGCCTGCTAGAGTGGCAAAAAATAATTTTCATTCAGCATTGGGTATGACCGTATTTGTCATACCCACAGTACTACGTTTGATTCCACGGGTGGGTAGGAGGCTTGAGTGTTGGTACTAATCATGTAGGATATCGACAACGTTCTTACAAAAATAGCCGACGAATATGCTTTGATGTTTAGTCAATGGACAACATTGCTACAGCTCACAACAATTGGACATACATGATTGAGCTCACTACACAATGACAGTCTAGAAGGAGCAGCAAATACACAATGTACGGCAGTAGATGTCTAGTGCGGGCCAGCGTAGAATACTAATAATCGTTTACTCGGACATGTGACCGTTCGATCATGCAGCAGTGTTAGGATACTGCTTGCAAACGGAACCACAAAAGGAGGTAATAATGACAGTGACACTTATACGATGTGGGCTAGTTACCATACTGATGGTTGTTAGTGCCGTCGTAGTCTCTGCAAATCTCCGCCGTTGTGATACTGTTGATCTCAATGGAGATTGCGTACTCGACACACTCATGGTAGAGCGTGTAGGTAGGTCGGAAGTATTGCTTCGAGAGATACGGTGGGGTAGCAGGTCTGGTAGGGGATACTGCGATTCAAATTACTACTCAGACACGTCGGTAAAATATCACGCAGTAACAATAATCAGGTTCGCCAAAGCTGATCTACTATCAACAGGCCATAGTATTCTGCGGTTCAATCAAGACGATGCGAAAGACTTGTTAATTAATGTTTCGTGGTCAACCGACACTGCAGCAAACAGCCGCAAGATGCGCCGTGCAAACAAATCATTTGTTTTTGTTATACCTGCGCAGCGTGGAATTGATACGCTTGATACATTGAACATTAATGTTTTTAGCGGGCTAATAACCAGCCCTATTGTTATGCGAAGGATTAAGGCAAGCAACGGTTTAGATAGTGTTGCTACGAGTGCCGATCTAACCGTAATCCATAAAATAAAGCGTAAGAACATACAAGTAGCACTCAACGACGATGCCGGTGGGGCGTTGATAGGTACGGTGGTCTCAAGAATCGAAACACCTGAAACCGCGCTTGCACCAATTCTTGTTAGGGTGTTTCCGAATCCTGCCAGTGCAGATGAGGTGACAGTTGGCGTCAAGAATCTAACAGGAGTTGGAACGGTGAGAGTGTTTGATGAAGTGGGTCAAGTATTAAGGGTTTGGACCACTAGCTACGAAGGTACCGGAGAGACTGATGTGATGTTGGACGTATTCGACTTTCCGGTGGGCATGTACCGGGTACTTGTTATCGAAGACGGTGGGCGAATAGGTACGTCAAACTTTGCAATTGTGAGATAGAGAATCGTATGAGTATGCACACAGTACGGATTATGAGCAGTGCTCTAAAGGTTACATACATTGCAATGGCTATACTGTTGGTGAGCGTAGCTGTAGTCAGGTCTCAAGAGCCGTGCGAGACGGATTGCGATACAGCAACCAGCCCATACGAGACAGCCGCCTTTACGATTGAGTTTGCGCCCGGATGCCTAGTAACCATACAGTACCGCACGAGGGTGTGTGCCGGAATCTCCGAAATGATTGTTGACGCCGTAAATGTGGTAGGCCCATGTGCTGACATGCTGCCCTCTGGTGCATTACAGGTTGCCTTGCAGTTACTTGTTACCCAGAACCAGATGAATTTCCCACCGTATGCAGGCAGCAACGAGGGGTCATGGACATGGCGTATCTCAAGGAATGCTTGCTGGAAAAGGCTTGGGTCACCTCCGTCTGGACCACTAATCCCATGCTCGGATGAATGCTGTGTGAACTACATCAATGTCCGCAAACGGCAAGGGTGCGATTATTGGGAGTTCGTGTCTGAGTCTGCCACGCTACCATGGCGAGTGTGTCCGGATGTTGCAATTGATCCTGGCGGTGGAGAGCAGGCACCCGAACTATGTACAAGTGCATGTGCTTATTTGGTGCCGATTTTAAGGAAATAGCAGTTGCATAACGAACACACCAGTATATACTTACACTAGACCGATACAACGCTGTATGAAAACGGTACTACTTTTCGTGTTATATAGTCTGGCAGTCCCTACACTGCATGCTCAAGTGTATATGACATTGACGGATCAGTCTCCTGCGGCAATGTACAATTATCGTTTTTGCGCTTGGCGTTCGTGCGGGATTTCGGAGCACAAAACTGTCAACCCAGCACTAAAGTTGATTTGAAAAACTGCACTTGAATTTAAGCACTTCACCCCGCATGACGCCAAACGCATGTTAGCACTTCGCCCTTCTTTTCTGTCGTGTTTGTTAGTTGTCATTTCGTGTCTGTCTTGGTGCGTTGTCTTGGTGGCTCTTTTGTTGTTTTTAGCTTGGCTTTGTGCGGCTGGAAAAACTGCAAATGTGCCACCAAAAGCGTTGGCTATTTTAAATAAATTTCGTCTCTTACATAAGTGTTATTAAGCCAAAAACAATGTTTCGTATATTCTTTTGCTTTCGTCAATTTGTCTTTAGTTGGCAAAGGATAGGTGTCTGCTGCGTTCGTTGCGTGTGGTCTAACGTGTGATACTGAATTGAAAGATTTGTTTGGAAAATTTTTGTAACGAGTTGTCCCAATAACTTCCTTTACAATTTTGCCTTTTGAAACAATGTCTTTAGTCTTAGCCCAAACTTTTTCCGCTTCGAGAATGTCAGAATATGGCATATTCCAGAACTTAACTTTTCTCAAAACCAATTGCTCGTTTTCAAATTGAAAAAACACGAACAAAAATTTGTGTTCCAAAATGTCTTTAAAATTGGAGTCGTCCCATTCTTCATATACTATTTCTTCGTATTTGAAATTTGGAAACGAAATATCTTCTTTTGGCAAATTGTTTTCCTTTATTCTTACTGTCTTTACAATGATTTCAGCTTTTTCAAACTCTTCAATTTCTTTGTCGAGTTCAATGCCTAAAATTGCTTTTGTAAGATTGGCGTAAAAACTTTTTGCAGTTGTATTTAGCTCGACTCCTGTTGATTTAAGTATTTGCTCAATTGTCTTACCGTAATATGGTTTGAATTTAGAAATTACTATTTCTTCAAGGGTCTGTTTTTTTGCAACCGCTACAGATGGAATTATTTTGCCATAAACACCAGTTGCATCATTTGCAATTGAAGCAATAATATGATTTACATACCCTTGTTTGAGTGAGTAAGCTCTTTGTTTAGCAGGAATGTTGCTAAAAGGTTGTTTCCGCACTGATGAAGCGTTTGCACCTTTGGTGCAAGCACCTAAATAAAAAGTATCACCTTCTGAAAGTTCGTGTGCTTTTCCATCAGCAATTTTTTGTTTAATTAACTCCCAATCTTTCTTTATTATTTCCAAGTCTGTGTTTGGAAAATTCCACTCGTCAACAAGTTTTATGAGATAATCTAAAATGTCATAACCTGCTTGATGCAAATAGAAAATTAAAAGAATGTTTGCGTTCTTTTTCCAAAAGTCGCTGTTCTCAAATTGTTGGTTTACAACTTCAAGATAATTGATGATGTTTAATACTAATCTTTCTTTGGAACGATACTCATTGTTCTTCAACTGCTTTAAAGGAGAAGTTTTGAGTTCCATACCAATTTCAAAGAAATCTGCTTCTGATTTGGAGTTTGGATCATAACCAAAATAAAACTTCTCAAGTATCTGTCCGAAGTTACCTTTACCTGTGTAGTTATGCTTTAATACTTCAGGGTCACAAATCTCTCTTAAAGTTTTTCCTTCAAGCAGTTTAGCGTAATCAACTACTGATTTTTTATCTTTAGGATTATATTGCCTTTTCTTATCCATTTACTTCAGCTACAATTTCAAAATCCAACAAGTTAGTTTGTGCGTTAAATGAATAACTTACTAGTTTAACGTCATTCCACGTTGCAGAAACAGAAGGACGAACCCCATAAATAAATTTCCTCTCAACAATATTTTCAAATTCTGCCAAAGCATCATCCGTAAATTCAAATCCTACAATAAATGCCTTAATCATTCCATAGTCGCCAAACGCATATTCATTTTTCACCCAATCTACATATTTCATTAATTGCAACACATCTTGTGCGTTAACAGTGCTTCTTTTGATTTCAATTACCAAGTAATTACTTAATGTTGGTTTTTGATTCTCAATGTAGCGATAACCAAAAATATCCATTTTATCAATGTAATCAATTGGCTTGAATGGTGATGCAATAACTTGATGAGTCAAGTAATCCCAATTACCAAAAATATTAGTTGTTTGTGGATGATTTATTGTGAGTTGGAAAATTATTGCAGCTTCAACTGCCATTTCGTGTCTTAAGCTTCCGTTTTCATTTACAATTGTGTTTAAAAATGGTGCAATTGACAATGAATATAGATCGTTATTCGCAGTTCTTTCATTGATTACATTGTGAAACTCTTGAAAGTTTGTGTCGAAAGTGTTTTCGTTGTTTGGATTATCAATAGCTTCAATATTTCTTCTTAGCAGTATATTTTTGAAAGCTTGATTCTCTTCATCTGAAAACTTAATAAAACTTAATTTCCAAAATGCCCTTAATATTTTAAAGCTATTTGGTGAAGAAGAAAGTATTTCATCCATATCAATTCCATTTCTAAAAAAAACGGGATATGGAATAAATGTGCAAATGAAACGCATATTAATACTTTCTAAACCAATGTCTAATAACAATTGATTTTGAATTGCATCATAGTTTTGAACTGTAGGCAAATTTGCATTTGGATAATTTAAAAACTTACACTCTCCATTTATGTTGGTCAATGTGCCAATGCCATAAATTTTCCTATCAATGAAAAAATATACATTATCGCCTTCTCTCATAGAACAATAATCTGCAAAAGTTCCTCGTGATGAATACGCCAAACATTATTCGGAGCTGATAATCTAGTTGAATAAATTCCTTTACTGATTGAATCAATCAGGGATTCTTCACTATCTAAACTGAAAAGGAATCCTGCCATTCTTTTGTTGCTTGTTTAATTTTGTCTCTTAATGATATACCAATTTTTTCGATTACCCCAACTACCAATGCATTGCCCATAAAAAGCTCTTTTGGTATCAGATACTCCTTCATGTTTTGTATGGTCGTCTGGAAACATATTTAAGCGTTCAAGTTCAACAGGTGAAAGTCTTCTGTAGCCTTTCGGGGTTTGAATAACGTGTTTAAATCTTGATGGAGATTTTCCACCTTCCCCTGTTATAATTGTTCTTGAAGGTTTGTCTAATGGGTCGGGGAAAATCATTCCACCTTCACTGTAATTGTATTCAAAACCTTGTGCGTTTGTCCGCATTTCTTTTTTAGGACCTTTTAAATAAGCCCATTTGTCAAGGTCGTTCTTGTCAATATAAAACTCTGATGTTACTTCTCCATTTTGAATAAGGTCTCTCAAAATCGTGAACTTTCCATCATAGTTTGGTTGCGTTTTAAGGGTTGTAACTGAACCATTAATCATTAAACCTGTATTTTCAAAAGTCCTGCTGTTCCTCCTTTGTTGAAATTTTCAGAAATTGAAACAATATCTCCTTTAAGTTTGAATTCTGTTGGAAACAATGTCTTTTCTGATGTTACAGGAAATGCTTCTGCCAAAGTTCCTTCTTCCAAAATCCATTCAGTTGGAGCAACTTCTTTTATGCTTTCATAAATATTAGTTCCTTTCAGATAAGCCAAAATGAATATTCTTCTTCGTCTTTGTGGCATACCAAAATCTGCTGCATTTATTACTCTCCATTCTACTGCATAACCTAATTCATTTAAACTTTGTAATATAATAGCAAAGTCTCGTCCTCGTTGTCCCGATGGGGAAATGAGAAGCCTATCAACATTTCAAGAAATAAATATTTTGGTTTATTCTTTTCTCTGAAATTATTTTGTGAATACTCCACCACAAAACACCTTTCTTTCCGATTAGTCCTTTAGAATTTTTAGCGTTGTGGCAACTGAATAATCTTGGCAAGGAAAACCGCCTACTAATAAATCGTGGTCGGGAATTTTAGAAACATCAACTTGTGCAATGTCTTCATTAGAATGTCCGTTTTTCCCAAAACGATTTTCATAAACTAATGAAGCGTGTTGCGTTTTTGTGGATGGTTCCCATTGGTTGCTCCAGACCACTTTATAAGGTGATTTAAGCGTTTTTTTATATCCTGATGATGCAGATTTTCCATTCCATCCTTCAAGTCCAAGACGAAAGCCACCTACGCCAGCAAATAATTCTACGACTTTAATTTCATTTTCCATTGTGAACAGTTTTTAGATATTTCACTTTTTCCTCAGCAACTTTTAAGATACTTAAATCAGCTTCCTCGTCAAGAATTTTGTAAGCGATTTGATCACTTAAAAAGTCATTCTGCAATTCTTTTTCGTCAACTTTAAAGAAGTCGGCAACTTGCTTAATAATTTGCTTTGTCGGCTGTCTTTCGTTGCGTTCAATCTTAGCAAGAAGTGAAGTGTCAATGCTAATTTGTTCTGAAACAAATTTTAAAGTCAAACCTGCTTCCTCTCTTAAATGTCTAAGATGTTCTCCAAATGATTTTGTCTTCTTAATTGTCGCCATATTGGTCAAATATTGTCCAAAAATAAGTAGAATAATTTTATGGACAAAAAAAGTCCAAAAAAGTTTTCAACAATGTTTGGGTGGTGGGTGGGCTTGGGTGTGTCGGGCAAAATTAAATGTGCTGTTTTGAGTCGGCTTGTGGAAGGGAAAACAGCTCTTTTAATTTTGCGAAGCGTTGGGATTTTTCTGTTCGTTTGTTGTCGTTTGTGTCGGTCTTTTAGGGTGAGTGCTAACGTGGGTATCTGAGTGACAAATCACGCAATGTTCATAACAACCTGTCTGTTTCTCGAATGAACGGTAACGTGCAGTATCGTTACGACATTTCGGAGTTCGAGGTAAACCAAGTACCAATAAAGGTTTCGATGTCGTATAACCAAAACGCATCATGGACATCGTTTCTTCGCTATAACTGGGCGTGTACAACGGACGATGGGGCAACCTGGACAAAGAAGACCATGAATAGGCCGGTTTGGATCCTTGGTGTTAATGGATTTGCTGTTCAGGCTCTTACTAAGTCTCCCCGATACATAGCCAGACCGGACCTGCGCGAAGAAAGCGCGAAACTTGGCAATGGCGATCCGCAAACTCTGTTTACAGATGCAGATCTAGTTTGGGTACTAGATGGGTACGACTACTGTAATCGGATGCAAAGTATGGATCCATCGGTGAGAGACGACCTCGATAACACTCCTTGGAATGATACTCAAAGGGCAACAGATGTAATACGGCTACTTCGCGAAGACGGCAGCATTCTTGAGCTGTATAGGAGCGACTACTTTAGTAATCAGCAGGAAGCTGCAGGAGCAACGAACTCTGAAGAGCATATCTATAGCGGTGTGTTTGTGCCGGCAGAGCCAAATTCAATGGCCTATGCCATAGTTACTACCGAGCCTAATTATCTACCTGACAATGTTGCCACAGTAGTTAGTATGGCCATTAATGCAAATGTAAGAAACCTAAGTGATGCCCAGAAAAAGTACGTGCTCCCTCGGAAAGTTGAATATTTCCCGGGGGATGGAACTTCATACGTTTTTAGAGAAGACATTGCCCCATATGGTGTTGAACCCTATACGAACGACCTGGATGGCGACGGTTCAGTTGATACTCAGTACCCAGCACCAGAGTGCAAGGGGCCAGTGCTAATAGGGTGGCGTGATGCATCACCAACAATTTTCTACCTCGTAGCTATACGATACAACAAGACAGACCTTGTTACTTTCCTATACGGTGACGAAGGAAACAAGGTGACTGAAATTGCTCAGGTGGACGGCAGTAACGGAGTGCTGATAAACCGTGGCCGAGACGTCCTCCTTGGGTTCGACAACCACACATTGCATTGGGGTGCAAACTCACTGACCATTAATGCTTGTGGCCGAAGACACACTTTTGAGTTTGCTGACGGCATGTATTCTGGTTCCGCTCCCGAATGGGCCAGAAATGCTAAGATGATTCCGCTCAGTTGGTTGAACAGCACATTTAACGCTCAATCAGAGTATTGGAATTGGACAGGATTGGTTACAAAAATAACTGATCCAATTGGGCGAGAAACGAACTTCGCATACACCGATTACGATAGGGTGTTCCTTCAGTCGTATTTCCCATACTATACCAAAGCAACAGGTACTCCTGATCCATCCCAGCCCTACTCGAGCGATACTGAACTGCAATTAAGTGTAAAGACTTTGACAGAAGTAAAGGAACCAGCTTCCCGCTATACGTTGGACTACAAAATGGACGTTACATTTGAACAGAATACATTAGATTCTCGGCCTGGCGCCGAACTTATAATTGATGATATTAATTTTACGATTGAAGTCGGCGCAAATTTCCGACCAGTAGTTTACCCGGAGTATAATACCATTGCCAACACCCTAAAGAAGTACGACAGAGCTGATATAGCCGCATCCGATGATGGTAGTTCTCCATTGTTATGGACGGAGAACTACGATATACCTCTAAAAGCCAACAACGGAGGGACTGGGTCTTTAGAGTGGGTGTCGACAGTAGATCATGTGGATGCAAGAACAAACAGAACCCTGACTTCAAAAACCGTAACCACACGATTCGAAATTCCGAATTCGTATCGGTGGGAGCCTGCTAGTAGCGCAAATTATTCGGTAACAAAGGAACAGACAATTGCCGATGGGGTGACGGAAACTATACTCAGGGTTTACCCATCCGAACAAGACGGCTTTGGGATACACGGCAATATGCAGTTGCCTGAATACGAGCTTGTAACGGTTAATAATGGTTTGATTGACATAGAGAGAACAAAAACAGTATTTGAATATGAATTCGAAACGGAGACTCTCATACCATACGCAAGCCCGAGTACCGGTAGAACCGAATCCTTCGAGGCAGTGTACGGTAAACCTTTGCATGTACGACGCTCAACACTAAACATTAAGGAAGGAACGAATTGGGTTGGGCAGCTTCTTACGATTGATACCCTTCTCAACTTAGATCGGGTAGAGTACCTTGCCCGGCACTACGCACCCATAAATAAGATAGCGACGTGGAGAAAATTCCGGGAGTGTGCAATAGACTCTAATTGGGATTTCAAAGATTGGGAACAACGGTATTATAATTCAAAATTGGAAGACTCATGGATTGTATTTGGTGACTCTACTACCACAGATGACGACATGACAACGTCAACAGAGGAAACCGCTCCGCACTTCCAGTTAGTTCAGTCATCGACCATATACGACATTACCCAGCAATCAGCATTGCAGTCTTGGACTAAATATACGTATGATTTAGAACCCAAAGTTGTTAATCCCTTCAATGAAATAGATCCGGACATACCTAACCCAAGTTTTGGTAAAAAGGTAAGTACGACGGTCTATGGCGAAGACCTCAAAGCTCCAATAGTGAGTCAACTTAAATATTCACTCACTACAGGATTTCAAAATGGTTTTAAGTCGCTACCAACAACGATTACTGATACATACGGCGCAGAACAGTACCAGTGGTTTAATGGAGAGTCCGTTGATACCTGGGTCACAACTGAACATACAGTAGATGCAACAAAGGTTCTTAACAAGATTCTCCAACCTGGTGAAAGTATCAGCGAGAAGCATGAAACTGCTACGATAAACCTGGCTAGTAATGGTTCCATGCTATGGGAGAAGCCAACACAATCCGAACGTACGGTACGGCGTTATACACTGGAAAATTCAATTCCACAGCTAACATCAATTGGTCTGCGGACTGCAACTGCTTACACGCCATTCGGCGAGAACATGTACAGCGTTGATATGAATGGGTTCTTGAGCGAGTACAAATACGATAATATCGGCAGACTTGTTATGGCATGGCTGCCACATGATTTTCCAACCATTTTCGACGGTTACGAATGGCCACCGTACGACATGGTGGAGACCCATCGTGAGATTGAAAGCATTGGCATATGGAATATCAGTACAACATGGAAAAGCCGAGTTTGCAGAGCGAATTGTGACGACAATGGAGAGGTCACCAGTCCATATACAGATCCAATAAACATCCCCGATTGGGGTAGCAATAGCTATCCTGGTACCATTAGTGTAGGCGGAGACGAAGTTCCTGAGTGCCCTTGTTATCAAACCTCCGCCATGAAGAAAGATGATTTAGGAGATCAAACCCAGAACATTTATGATCCATTCAACACAGATCCATTGCGTATTCCATTCAGGTATGAGTGGTATGTGGCATATAACGCGTACTTACATTATAGTCGTTCTGAAAATCAATCCGTTGAGTCAGCAGCAATAAAAGCGCAAGTGTCTGCAGCGTTTGGAGCGGGATTCACATTTACAATAGAAGTACGTGACGCAGACAATACGCTCATCTATAATGAAGACTTTATTATAGATCCATTAGAGGTTAATCCAAGCCAAACAGAGCTTACCTGCTCGGTCATCAATTTAGATCTTTCCCAGAACCTGGCACTGCTCACTGCAGATCCATCTTCTACCACGATGGACGACAGAGTTTTGTCAATACATATCTACCCAACATCATCATCATCTACATATGGCAACGTTTACTTTTCCCGTATATGGCTTGAAATGGACGGTACGTTTGTAAACCTTGACGATGATGCCTCGAAAGACTTTACAGTTGGGTTCGTACACAAGGATGGAACAGACCAATGTTCAGCAATGTATGCCAAGATTGACGATAGAAGTAGTACCAATGACGCAGACTTGTATCCAACCGGTAGTATTATAAAATCCAGGCATTCAAAAGCCTTAGCAAAGTTCACTACAGATGGATGGCTCAAAGAGTTGTCGGTAAACTATAACTCCAATGCCACAAGCATTTTTGACTATAACCTTGGTGGTCTATCAGTAAGCACGTACGAGTATGATGGAGATGGCCATGTGGTGTCATCTGTTGACCCGCGTTGCCACGAGGTTAGTACTACGTATGATGCAAGGGGGCGAGTAACGAATTCGACTAACGGATCTGAACAGTTCGATTGGACAGATATAAATGCAGAGAATCCGCTGCTAGGAGCCTACGACGTATCAGAGTCAGAAGCTTCATACGCGGTTGGATTGCCCCAAGATTTTTCTATACCTGCCCTACAAGCTAGCACATACGGTGGGTTTTGCGAGCGCATAACAAATTCTGTTGTTACGATTAGTACTCCGCTTGAAACAACCCATAATGCAACGTTTAAAGACGCATTAGGTAGAGTACGTGGGCGTGTGCAGAACTATGTTGAATCGACGTTTGCCAGCGATATGGTAAACCCACAAGATGCAGAATTAAATGCCCGCAACCTTGCTACCTGGTATTCTTACGACGTGCTCGGACGGGTGATATCGGTAACAAACCCTAAGGGCCAACAAATGTCATACACGTACGACGAGCATGGGCGTGTTGCTTCGACATACCAGGTTGACGAAGAGACGACGACTTTTCGCTATGATAAATTAGGCCATCTGCGTTTTTCTCAAACGGCAGACCAATTCGAGAAGAGAAGGGTAACATATCGGCAGTATGACGATGTAGGCAGACCGACCGTTGTAGGCGAGGCAGAGCTACTGCCGATACCGGGTAGTCCGCTTCCCGAACCACCACTACCAACCCTTCTGGATCCGGAAATTCTCCACACTGGTGTTGACGCACTGCTAACCGCCAACCAGACGCTTCTCCTCCCACCGGTTCGATTGGTTCCCTCTATATACCACGTGGGGATAAATCTTGAAGATCCGCCGCCGGGGTCACCACAGAACCTAGTTGAAAAAATGCCAATGTGCCCACAAGCCGTATCAGCAAGCCTTTCATCGCGATTTAATCCAGCGTCCCCACCTGGCAATCTCACCCAAGTACTGTCTCATGCAGCTAACCATTATATGCGACCAATTGTTGTGGCACCCGATAATGTGTTCGAGAACGCTGCCGACTTCCCCGAGTTCACACTACAGGCCATGTGGTACGACGATATGCCTCCACAAGCAGGCTCGGTTTGGGGCGCCATGCCACCTGCAACAGTGTGGAATGCAATGGCACCGTACGGCTCAGTAAGGAATCTGAAGGGGCGTATGGCTGCTGTTGCATATCGAACGCATGGTGGCGAACCATTCCATTTCATCATAAATTCGTACGACGAGCGCGGAAGAGTTGAGGCGCAACTGCGTTTTACGGAGAACCTTGGTTTTGATGCTGTGTATTACACGTACAACTCACGGAACCTTCTTACTTCAGTTCGTACCATTGATGTAACGGGTCAGAACGCTACATGGTATGGCTACGATGGAAGTGGCCGACCAACACGCTCCTGGTCTGCTCGCTCACAAGATGGTTTTAACCAATCTATGGCACCTGTATTACCACAACTCCTCACTATGCCCACAGGCGCTTTGGATGTAACTGTGCAATACGATGTAGCAGATGCTCCTGCTGTAATTACCTATCCGGATGCCGGTCTTACAACTACCCATTCGTATAACGGGATGGGGATGCTGATGAAGAGCGTTACTGAGTCAATAACATCCGTAGCACCTCTACTGGAACAGCGACTGTCTTACCGGCTAGATGGAGCAATAAAAGAGCAGCATGTCGCATCGGCAGGTGCGTGGAAACATGATACATACGATTATGATCATGCCAACCGTTTAGTATTCTGGTATCTGAGTACGGGGAATAATATACCACTGTCCTACGAAAGCTATAGTTATGATGCTGTAGGCAACCGTACGCAACTCAGGGATCCTAGCACCGGTCTGCAACTGGCAGGCTACACATGTGCAGGTGGTAGTAACAAACTAATAAACGTTACCTACCCCGCTGGTGGCGACCTCATCTCCTACGACCCCGACGGCGCCATGGTCTATCGCAAGCGCGATGGGGTGGAAGGGGGCTTGGCATTCCAGCGAATCGAAGAGTATGCGTGGAATGCATTCAACCTGCTTGAGCAGTTTACTGTGCGTACCGATGCTGTTGCCGAAGGCGGCGGACCAGGCTGCGAGCCGGATGCTACAACCATGCCTGCTGATGTGTGGCGTTACAGGTTTAACCCGATGCAAGAGAGAGAGCAGAAGCGGCAAGAGATTACCTCGGGTAATGTAGCGCGTGACGGACTTGCATGGACATATACCTTGCTTGGTGCAGACACCAAGCAACTAGCTACCTATAACGGAATCGAAGGTGCGTTCTGCGGTCAGCCGTCTGTGTGGCTGTGGCCAGTGGAGTACAACAGCTACGGTCCTGCAAACACCCGCGTAATACTCAGGCCCAACGGGACAAAGGAATACGTTATAGCCGACCACTTGGGGTCACCACGCATCACCGTCAACGACCAAGGAGCAATCCTCCAACACACCACCTACACTCCCTTTGGCTCTGTGCTCTCCAGCACCGGCAGTGGGCAGCGCACCGGCTACATTGGCCGCGAAGCCGACAACGAAACAGGCCTCGGCAACTACGGCGTGCGCCTCTACGAACCGGAGTATGGCAGGTTTATGAGTGTGGATGTGCTGTGGGGGGAGTATGAAGGGTGGCAGGCGTATCAGTATGGAGCGAATACTCCAGTTAATGTTAAAGATGCAAATGGATTGCACATAACGTTTGTCGGAACAGATCAGGAGGTTGCGTGGGCAAAAGAGTTATACACACAAGCAATGTACAGATACTACGATAAGGGGGCATACCCGGCATTTTGCATAATGGCTGATGCTCTTACTAATCCTAACTATTCATTCAACTTGATGCTAACTAAAGATAGCTATGGTGGCATTGACATTGATGGAGATGGATGCTTTGATTTGCCACCCACCGGCTTCATTCCAATAGGCTACAGGTCCCAAACTAATTTTAGTGTTCCACTGCGAAACACGTTGTTCTGGGATCCATACCTTGCAGTGATTGGTGATAATGTTGCATTGTCACCGTTCGATGTTCTGTTGCATGAAGTATCGCATGCTTGGCTGTATCACAGAAGTCCGGACCATGATCAGTTCTACTCCTTGAAGTATGACGATGTATATGGTTACTTGAACGATACGCGATATGAAAGTTATGGATGGGGTGACGGAGTTGAGCGATGGACAATTCTGGGCATTGAGTCAGTAACAGCTAAGATTCTAGGAGAGTTCTACAATGATGATTATGAGTACTCAAGAAGTAATCATTCAGGTGAACCAGTCCGAGTATCGTCACCAGACAAAGTACCCAATTAACGTTCTGATATACACAAAACCGAAAACGGTTTGATTGTAGCCGATCCATATAAACTGCATGCAGTGATCAACCACAGTTCAACGGTAGTAGTGAAGCAGTGTACTAGGTGCGACTCTTATATGTATGTGGCCCTATGGGCTAGTATGATTTGTCTGCTGTCATGCTCCGCAGTCAGTCAGACTGCAGCGACAAATGACAAGATAAAGTGGGAATCATGGATTGAACTTGCCTTTTTTTCTGACTTGAATTTATGGAAGGAGTTCCGGATTCAACTTTCTAAGACTGACCCAAGGAAGGAGGCATTAGAGACGTACGTTATTAAAGATTCTGTTACAGTGGGCAAGATATTGTCGTGGTCAAACAACATAGATACCATGGATGTTGCATGCGATCCGCTGCGACCTATTCTGGTGATTCTCAAAGTCAGAAGTGACAACTATTACGCGGTTGTTGCAACTATATCCGGAAACTCTTGTACGATCTGTAAAGGCTCGGTTTATGTCAGCAACACGAAAAAAGAACTGCAGCGGCTCATAGATTTGCTACCCGAACAGTTAGCTCGTGAAATCCTAGCGATATGTAACCCTGCACAAGATATGAAGTAGGTTTTGTGGCCGCCAGTAGTCCATCCCTCTCTGCCAACAAGTCATTGGACATAATTCGTGGTGTAATTTAAGGTACAAAACGAGGGTGCGGAGGAGCTGGAGATGAGAGCAGAGATTGGAATGAATGGTCTGGTGAAAGAAGTTGCGTCGAACAGCACAGAAGTGATCGTCAAGCCACAGAGACGACGGTTCTCAGAAGCGTACATTGATGCGATTCTGAAAGAGCTCGACACTGCGGCGCATGGAGAGAAAGGGAAGATCCTGCGCCGGGAAGGTCTGTTTAGCAAACAAGTGACATCTTGGAGGAAACAGCGCGAGAGTGGCAGCAAGGTAAAACGCGGTCCTAGGTCGAAGTCAAGTGTCGACATGCGCAAAGAGCTTGCAGCCCGGGAGCGAGAGATAGCTCGTCTGCGGCGTAAGCTGGAGCAGGCAGAGATCATCATCGATGTTCAAAAAAAAGTAGCGTTACTGCTGCGATCGACGGATCAGACCGAGGAGCCATCGTGATGGAGCAGGTCACACGATTGAGTGAGCACGTAGGCGTGCGGTGTGCGTGTGAGAGCCTAGGCCTTGGACGCTCAACGTACTATGCACGTCTTCGGCCACGTACCACGCGCGTGCGAGTGCAGAGACCCACTCCCAAGCGTGCTCTCAGCCCAGCAGAGCGTGAGCGCGTGATCGCGATTGCAACGAGTGAGGAATACGTCGACAAGGCGCCTGCTGCGATCGTGGCCGACTTGTTGGATCGGGCCGAGTATCTCTGCAGTGAGCGCACGCTCTATCGCCTGCTGCATGAGCAAGAGATGGTACAGGAGCGCCGCAGCATTGCCAGGCACCCGGTGTACAGCAAGCCAGAGCTGATGGCAACGAAACCGCGTGAGGTATGGACGTGGGACATCACGAAGCTCAAGGGACCTCAGAAAGGCGTCGTCTACAGTCTGTACGTGGTTCTTGACATGTACAGTCGCTACATCGTTGGTTGGCTGCTGGCCACGCATGAGAATGACGATCTCGCAAGAACACTGATCGACACAGCGTGCAAGCGCGAAGCGGTTGGACGCGGCCAACTCACCATCCATGCCGATAATGGAGGCGTGATGCGGTCCAACACGCTCTACGAACTATTCGACAAGCTCGATGTGAGGAAGAGTCACTCTCGGCCACACGTCTCCAACGACAATCCTTACAGTGAAAGCCAATTCAAAACGATGAAGTATGCTTCCGGGTATCCAACACGGTTCTCGGACATCGAGCACGCACGTAGCTTTTGCAAGGAATTCTTCAAGGACTACAACTACCGCATGTACCATTCGGGGCTTGCCATGCTCACACCTGCCATGGTTCATCACGGCCTGGCATCGGAGATCATCGCGCAACGGCAAGTCGTCCTAACAGAAGCATATGACAGACATCCTGAGAGATTTGTCAACGGTGCTCCCAAGCATCCGTTGCTCCCATCAGCGGTCTACATCAACAGGCCAGAGAATGAACCAACTGGCATCGTAAATTCATGAGCACTACGTGTCCAA
The DNA here is from genome assembly GCA_015709655.1 of Ignavibacteria bacterium. NCBI lineage: Bacteria > Pseudomonadati > Ignavibacteriota > Ignavibacteria > Ignavibacteria bacterium. The sequence continues at coordinate 2,502,428 of CP054181.1, forward strand.
AATTCGTTGGCAGATTCCGCCCGACGGCGCCATGGTCTATCGCAAGCGCGATGGGGTGGAAGGGGGCTTGGCATTCCAGCGAATCGAAGAGTATGCGTGGAATGCATTCAACCTTCTTGAACAGTTTACTGTGCGTACCGATGCTGTTGCCGAAGGCGGCGGACCAGGCTGCGAGCCGGATGCTACAACCATGCCTGCTGATGTGTGGCGTTACAGGTTTAACCCGATGCAGGAGAGAGAGCAGAAGCGGCAAGAGATTACCTCGGGTAATGTAGTGCGTGACGGACTTGCATGGACGTACTCACTTCTTGGCGCAGACACCAAGCAATTAGCTACGTATAACGGAATCGAAGGTGCATTCTGCGGTCAGCCGTCTGTGTGGATGTGGCCCGTGGAGTACAACAGCTACGGTCCGGCAAACACCCGCGTAATACTCAGGCCCAACGGGACAAAGGAATACGTTATCGCCGACCACTTGGGGTCACCTCGCATCACCGTCAACGACCAAGGAGCAATCCTCCAACACACCACCTACGCCCCTTTCGGCTCTGTGCTAACAACCACTGGCACTGGACAGCGCACCAGCTACATCGGCCGCGAAGCCGACAACGAAACAGGCCTTGGCAACTACGGTGTGCGCCTCTACGAACCGGAATACGGCAGGTTTATGAGTGTGGATGTGTTGTGGGGGGAGTATGAAGGGTGGCAGGCGTATCAGTATGCGCTTAATGCACCGTTAAGTTTCCGTGATGAAGGAGGCAAGTGGGTGCAAGCGATGAACGAAGCAGCGCGGGATGCCATTCGCAATTCTGTTCCTGCGGAGTTTAGGTCAGCAATACAGTTTAGCGCAAGTGGAGTTGTTCTCAAGGAACCACTCCTTGCAGCAGCACGAGGTCAGGACGTAAACTCAAACGTTGCGATACTTAGCAGGTTGGCGGAGAATGAGCAGACGGTGCAAGTCACTGTCACCGATGAGTTCCAGTGGAAGGATGTCGAAACGGGAGAAGTGCAGACGAGGAAGTTTTCGGAGAATTCAAGCTTTTACGGCGGTGACGTTGCAGAATATGGTATGACGTTATTCCCTGAAAAGGACAGGCAAGCAGCGAATGTACCTGCAGAGACATGGTTCTCGACTACAGGAAAGACACTGATTGTTTTAAATCCCGAACCGCAAGAGCACTTGAGAACTCCTGGAATGGTAGTAGCACATGAGCTTTACGGACACTTCAGGATGTTGCTGTTGGCAAAGCAAGGTAAAGCAATCGGTGCTGGACACTTTGATAGAAACTGGGAACCAGTTAAGCAAGTTGATGACGCCTGTGCAAAGGCCGAACTAGGCGTTAATCCATGAAAGTAACAGCGTATTATCATCAACACGTGTGCATGAAAACGTACACTTATAATGGTGTACGATTATGGATTCTTGTGATTATACTTTCCGCGGTAATAGGTTGTTCTCATGAGGAAGTCTCACATGACTTTGAATCAAGGTTAAGCCCGAGTGGCAACGGTGCTATGCAACGCGCTACTTGGGAACGGTGGACAATACCCACGCAAAGTTCCGCCCATTTGTGGAGAGACACACTTACTGTTGCGGTGAAGATGCGTAACACTACGGGTCATGATTTTATACTTCTTCCATCACTTCTCTATGTTAACATTGTTGACAGTACATCGTTCGTTCCGAGCTATGATGCCATGGGCGTGATGTTTTATGGAATGAAACAACATTGGAGGGCAGGTGCTGGGGATAATGTGACATTTTACGATGCTCAATATCTTTTGCAAATTCTCTCTTTCCCCAACGACAGCTCGTTAACAATTACCTACAAGGTACCAATGGACCTTTTTCCGGCTCGTAAGCTGAATGGTATTAGGTATATGTTGGGTCTGGAATTTCCTGTATGGAATGCTCGCGACTCTATTGTGAAACGAATTGCAAAGTATGCAATGGATGGAAGCGAGTTTCAGTTTACTAGCGTACAGATTCCGGACAGTGGGAATCATTTTCGAGACTGGTTTGTGATAAATCTAGGTACAGAGTCGTGGCGCGATGCCATCCATATATCCAAAAAGTATTTCTATGAAATGGGATCATCGAAGGCAGGCAATGTTGGCGACGCGTCTGTTCAGAGTATGATGGTTGTTTCCAAAGGCCCAGTACAGCCACGCAGCCCGAAGCACGTGACTCCTGCTTACATAATAAACGAAGAAGTGAATAAGGCGGCCGCCAGAGCAGAACGGGAGGCTCGACCGTAACAAGCATTCTTATTGGCAAAATGAAGAATGAATCATGGAATACATAACCAGCTGTTGTATTGTAGGAGCAAATCATGAAGATGTATTTCTTTAACACCACAGAATGATGTGATAAGTATGGAAATGTCCATCTCCCTCCAACACACCACCTACGCTCCCTTTGGCTCTGTGCTAACAACCACTGGCACTGGACAGCACACCAGCTACATCGGCCGTGAAGCCGACAACGAAACAGGTCTCGGCAACTACGGCGTACGCCTCTACGAACCGGAGTACGGCAGGTTTATGAGTGTGGATGTGCTGTGGGGGGAATATGAAGGGTGGCAGCCGTATCAGTATGCGTTAAATGCACCGTTAAGTTTCCGTGATGAAGGAGGCATGTGGGTGCAAGCGATGAATGAAGCGGCGCGCCAAGCAATTCGTGAATCTGTACCGGCAAAGTTTAGATCAGCGGTGCAGTTTAGCGAAAGTGGTGTCGTTCTTAAGGAACCACTCCTAGCTGCGGCGCGGGGTCAGGACGTAAACTCGAACGTTGCGATACTTAGCAGGTTGGCGGAGAATGAGCAGACGGTGCAAGTCACTGTCACCGATGAGTTCCAGTGGAAGGATGTCGAAACGGGAGAAGTGCAGACGAGGAAGTTTTCGGAGAATTCAAGCTATCATTATGGTGATGTTCCGGAATACGGTATCACACTTCTACCGGAAAAGGACAGACAAGCAGCGAACGTGCCGTCAAATATGCCAGTATCTACCAATGGTGTCACTCAAGTCGTTATAAATCCGAGCCCCCTAGTTAAGGGACTTTCGAAGGGCCAAACGACTGCCCATGAGTTGTTCGGCCACTTCAGGTTTTTGTTGTTAGCAAAGCAAGGGAAGGCGGTTGGCGCAGCACATCAAACAAGTGACGGCTTGCCCAACAAGCAAGTTGATGATGCCTGTAGGGCAGCTGAATTAGGCGTATCACCATGAATTCGTCGTTGTTTTCCGTAGAGCATCTACATACAGGGCTGCGCTCTTGTAGTAGGGGCATCGTTGGGATACTAATAGTTGCCAGTTTTCTACATACAACAGGCTGTTCCAGAGATCGAGCTTCTAACGATGACATGGCGATGATCAAAGCATCGGCAAAGGACAAGGTTGATGCTCGACTTACCCAATGGAATAGGTTGGAGGTACCCGTACGGAGTTCTGCACATATCTGGAGGGACACACTCTCGGTTATGGTGCAGATGCGCAATACAACTAGCAAAGACCTTATCCTCCTGCCATCGTTGTTGGATGTAAATGTAGGAGACAGCACGCTCAGCGTACCAAGAACTGATGCGATGGGGGTAATGTTCTACGGGATGATACAGCACTGGAAAGCTGGTTGGGACGATCCTCTTGGTTTCGATTGGCAATACCAATTGCAGTTTGTGCAATTCAAGAAAGACAGCATGATAGCATTCACGTACAAGGTGCCGATGAACGCGTATCAAGCGAGGAAATTACGGAGCATTCGATACATGCACGGCCTAGAGTTCCCAGCCTGGGACGCAGAAGATACTCTCATACAACAAATTGCCACCAACACGCTAGTGGGCAGTGAGTTTGTGTTCGATGGCGTACACACCCCCAATAATGGTACTCAGTTTGCAGATCCTTGGGTGGTGAACGTGGGCACTGAGTCGTGGAAGTGGGCCATCCAAATATCAGAGCAAGACTTCTACCGGTTGGGAGCTTCGAAAGTCGGAAACGTGGTTGACTCAGCAGCAGAAAGTATGATGGTTGTTTCCAAAGGCCAAGTACAGCCACGCAGCCCGAATCACGTGACTCCAGCTTACATAATAAACGAAGAAGTGAACAAGGCGGCCGCCAAAGCAGAACGGGAGGCTCGACCGTAACAAGCATTCTTATTGGCAAAATGAAGAATGAATCATAGAATACATAACCGGCTGTTATATTGTAGGAGCAAATCATGAAGATGTATTTCTTCAACACCACAGAACAATGTGATAAGTTTGGAAATGTCCATCTCCCTCCAACACACCACCTACGCCCCCTTCGGCTCGGTGCTAACAACTACCGGCACAGGCCAACGCACCGGCTACATTGGCCGTGAAGCCGACAACGAAACAGGCCTCGGCAACTACGGCGTGCGCCTCTACGAACCGGAGTACGGTAGGTTTATGAGTGTGGATGTGTTGTGGGGGGCAATGGGAGATTGGAATCCTTACCATTACTCACACGCCAGCCCAATTGTACGTAAAGATGGCTCTGGGTTTGCAGACTTCTTTGACCAAGATGGAAAGAAAGTAGGGACTGACGGCGTTAATGATGACAAGAGATACATCTCCAGTCGCGAGTTTTATGCTGCCCTAGGCAAGGCTGAACTAGACTACAATTATCTCATCGAGAGCCAAATGGCATTGTTAGTACCGTCTATGGAAACTCTGAATGCGATTGAAAGGCATGTTATTTATCAGGCGACAAATCCAATACAAAACGATAGAGAACACGGAGGCATTGTTGGCACCGATGGAGTGTTCTACCCATCACCACCTGGAGGTAGATACTCTGAGACAGGCCGCGCAGAAATGACTCTGTCAGAATCATCTAGGTTGTTAGAACTTCATGGAGTATCTGCTGCACTTAAAGTTCACTCGCACCCGAATTTCGGAGACCTCTACTCGGGTATGCAGAGCAGTATACAGGCGAGTGGCGTTCCGTCAGATACAGACATAGAGGGTGCTGTGGACGCATCAGGTATTGTGTTGTATCCAGTGAATTTGAATTTGAATATTGTCACCTTCTACAATCAATTCGGCAGCCAATTCAGCACCACATTCAAAGTCCTAAAAACCATTGCAGAAGGTACCAAATGAACGTTCGTACTTGGACATTTTGGTTTTTTCTATCCCTAATAGATGCTTTTTGGCTATATGGACAAGAAAAACCCAAATACGAGTATGTTGGACCACATGGGCATGGATATCAATATGATGCAACAAAAAACGCCTCAAACAACGACTTACACATTGCGCTCAATTACCAGTATGCTGATCTAATCATTACACTTGGAGATCGGCAGCCGACATGCGAACTGATAGAATTGTTATCACGCCAAACTGGACTTGAGTCATTGGTATTGACCGGAGAAACACAGTCAGGAGCAAACGCAGTTCTATCGGCCTTACACCGACCATTAACGCTTATCGACCTAGACCTTATTCTTCCGGGTATAGACTCCATGCGCAGTCAGTTGCTGCATGTAGCACGCGTTAGAATGCTGGGATTATTTATCAGCGAGCAAAGACCAGTGCCGGCGTGGATTTTCGAAATGCCGTCACTGAGATTTCTTTCAACGAACAAATGCCATACACTTAATGCGTATGCGACAGAAAGTATAAACACATTCACTACAGTAGATTGCTATGACTCAACCGATTATGCAGCAACGAGCCAGCAGGTGATTGAACACTACGAATCAAGAGGGGTTAGAGTTGGTGAAGACTTTAGAGAAACCGGCCGCCCCAATGTTAGTGTAGATACAGTAGCATTTGAAAGTGCAAAGCTGAACGTAACTCTTCGTGACCCAACCGTGAACGAGATCGTTAGCGGGCTGATAGCAAAAGGCATGATGCAAGATTCGACCTACGTTTACCAAAAGGGGAAAGAATACCATTACAATGTTGTCCGATGTACAGACGATGGAGTCCTCCTAGTTGCAGGTAAATACAAATACAGTGGCACATTGCGCGATAGATTTCTTATAAATATTGAGTACAGCGATACGCTTCGCTCAACACGTAAAGAATAGGTTGTGCATATGCCGCTGAATTGTTGGGCATCTAACTAAAGCAAATCCATGCCCCCCACTCCCCAGCCCCCTACACCACCCCTATCCCCACCCGGGGGGATTCAATGTGACATCCGCCCGCCAGTTTTTTCTGGGTAAGTGCTGTGAGTTGTGTGAAATGTGACGCGCGTATGCACAGTGTGAGGCGCACATGTGAATTCATGCACAACATTGATCCCTCAACACTCGATAACAACGAGTCAATTCCTGCCTTAGATTGGGTTATGCTTGGTCACCACATCTTCGCTCCGTTTCTCATCTCCTACGACCCCGACGGCGCCATGGTCTATCGCAAGCGCGATGGGGTGGAAGGGGGCTTGGCATTCCAGCGAATCGAAGAGTATGCGTGGAATGCATTCAACCTGCTTGAGCAGTTTACTGTGCGTACCGATGCTGTTGCCGAAGGCGGCGGACCAGGCTGCGAGCCGGATGCTACAACCATGCCTGCTGATGTATGGCGTTACAGGTTTAACCCGATGCAAGAGAGAGAGCAGAAGCGACAAGAGATTACCTCGGGTAATGTAGTGCGTGACGGACTTGCATGGACGTACACGTTGCTTGGCGCAGACACCAAGCAATTAGCTACGTACAACGGAATCGAAGGTGCATTCTGCGGTCAGCCGTCTGTGTGGATGTGGCCCGTGGAGTACAACAGCTACGATCCGGCGAACACCCGCGTAATACTCAGGCCCAACGGGACAAAGGAATACGTTATCGCCGACCACTTGGGGTCACCACGCATCACCGTCAACGACCAAGGAGCAATCCTCCAACGCACCACCTACGCCCCCTTTGGCTCGGTGCTAACAACCACAGGCACAGGCCAACGCACCAGCTACATCGGCCGTGAAGCCGACAACGAAACAGGCCTGGGCAACTACGGTGTACGCCTCTACGAACCGGAGTACGGACGGTTTATGAGTGTGGATGTGTTGTGGGGGGAGTATGAAGGGTGGCAGCCGTATCAGTATGCACTAAGCGATCCTTGTAGTTCAAAAGATCCGAGTGATCTGATTGTTGAGTTTGAAAATCCGGAATTTCAAGCAGAGCATGCAATGATATATTCGGCGATTAACACAGATGGCAATTTTGTTAACGTTGATTATAGACGTCGGTATGACAAGCTGAATTTAAGCGACATTACCTACCGAGTGCGGAACGTTTCAGTATCAAACTCAGAACAACTTAACATCGAGAGAGTCGGTACATTATCCTCAGACGGGCAAGTGGTGTTTATAGACATTGACGGATCCAAAGGCTCTACCTACTCAAGAGAAGGAACACATGAGTTGGTACATGCAGAGCAGTTTGAAGATGGCAGTTTGGGATTTGCGTTCATTGATGGTAAATGGAAAACTTATAATAATTCAATTGAGCTAGAGAATGAAGCATATAAGAATCAAGTGGTAGCACATCCTGATTATACCGGTATAAATTGGGTTAGAGAAAGATATCAAGGCCTAGAAATGCATATGGATCCATTTCGCGACAATACCCTATCTGGTCGGACAGTTATTAGAAATAGTTATTTCTTTAACGTGTACTATCCATGACAAAGTATTGTATAAAGATATTCGTTCTTCTACTCTGTTGCTTCTCTGTAGTTGGGGGAAGCTATGCATTTACCGGTCTTGCAGGCTTGGCATTTATGAAGAATTACCGAGTCGCGTTTTTGAATTTACGAAGTAATGTCTATAATGATTACAATGTTCTGGACGCAGACGATGAGTATGTTTATAGTGTTAAACCCGCTAGATCCGGATTATATGCACTTACAAGTAGCAAGTCAAAAGGCCTAAGGATAAAGTTTATTACTAACGACGATATAATACAGAACACTGGAAGATTTATCACGATTCCTATCAAGCAGCACAACACTCGTAGCCCATGCCTTTATGGGACAGATGCACTTATAATACCAATGCGTGATCATGGTCCACATGGCGAGAACTACGCCATGGTAGTTGATTCGGTACTTGTTGATAGTCTTGTAGCTACCGACATCGACGTTGAATACCTTCCATATTACTGCAGCATTATCGCTTCGGCCACTGATAGCATCGTACTGGATTCAATGTACAACAGTTTTACGCGCAGTAAACAGAAAGAAGTACACCGACAACTTCACAATCAGACTACCTATGTGGGTAATCTAGTCCATGAGCAGGCGATAATCGTGCGGACAGATTACCAGCTAGATACTCTTAACGTTCGTCTTAGTACTTCCGCAATTGCGAGAACTGAAGACGAAATTGTAGTTCAGCACATAGAGGGAGTAAGTAATGCTGTCAACGGCTATGTTGCACTCGACATTACAGTACAAAGGTTACAAATGGAGTCCCAAGGGGACAGTGTGGCTGAAATGTACTTCGTCATCTATGATTTGTCTAACCACGACATGAAAACTATCTCTCACGGATATCCGATATTACCTGGCCCTTCAATGGTGTTGATTCCTGATTAGAGCCAATCTCTCTGCAGAAAGTGTTTCGGTTAGAATTCTATTCATCTACAAAGAGATTACGGGTTTCTATACCTCAAGTAAAGCTTTATTTGTACGCTTGAATCTCCATTCAATGATAATGGAAGGGGGCTTGTGAGTGTGGGCAACACAGCGATCTTTTACGCAAAGTGTTTCAATGATTAGCTGTATTGATTTCAAAATAAGTGACGACAGCGCGCAACAGAACGAATGATGATGAGTCACCAAGGTAAAAACTCTGCCAATACCCCATGCCCCAGCCCCCTTCCACCCCTATCCCCACCCGGGGGATTCAATGTGACATCCCCCCGCCAGTTTTTTCTGGGTAGGTGAAGCATAGCGTGTGAAATGTGACGCGCGCACATTCATGCACGTAACACACAGATGTGTGGCAGGGGCGAATGAATATTCGCCCACATCATTCACAACCAGCCAAATTATGTCTTATTTTACATCATGGTTGTTTCTTCTTACCACACCACCTACGCCCCCTTTGCCTCGGTGCTAACAACTACCGGCACGGGGCAACGCACCGGCTACATTGGACGTGAAGCCGACAACGAAACTGGCCTCGGCAACTACGGCGTGCGCCTCTACGAACCGGAATACGGCAGGTTTATGAGTGTGGATGTGTTGTGGGAAAAAAGAGCCTACGCTAATCCGTATCATTATTGCCTTAACTCGCCACTCGTATCAACTGATGCAAGCGGTCTGGACATGTTAATACTTGTTGATAAGGAAGGGGCACAAAATCTGGGGCACGTGGCAGTGCTAATTGGTAATGATGATACTGGATGGAAATACTTTTCGCTTGACGGCTCATTGAGCTGGAATAAATTGTATGGTCCATCGAATGTAGATTCCCGTTCTTTTTCTACGCTATCTGAATTTGTAGATAAAGCTCATATGGCACGAAACAAGAAAGCGCTAAGGCGATACGACATTGCATATCAGATTGCAGAGGATGCTTTAACAGACAAGCAGTTCCTCGCAGGTGCTCAATTTGAAACAGACAAGTCGAAGGACTACGACATATTCACACACTCATGCATTGATGTGGTGTCAGGAGCACTTGAAGCCGCAGGATATTGGGGTGGAGATCGGAGTACTGATATTCCACACATTCGAATATATCAGATATTACGTAGTCTTAATAAAGCCGATGTTAAAGTTAGCCGGTTGGATCCTAAAAAGAAGGCTCAAGGAGACACCAAATCAGGTGACAGTTCTGACGTGAAGGAGGAGCCGTTCCAAATCATAACTGCTCATTAATTGCCAAACGGCTATGTCTGAATCCAATTCAAAGGTCCGCAAGTACACATCGATTACATTGGTGGTGGTCTCTGTATTACTATCCGGATATTGTTTGTTCGGTGTCCTTCGTTTTAATCCGACACACATTGTAGTAAAGAACAACCCTGTTTTTTTATCAGGTATTCACGAGGCAGAGAGTCTAAACCTAATTGTGGCACGGTATAGGCCACAGTTCGTTTTCGATTCTATAGCCGTAGTAAGAGCAGATACCGTTGCATGTGTAGCAACCGACGCATTTATTACGATGCAAGCAACATGGAACAGTGCCTTCTTCGCATCAGTAGAGCGTCATACAGGTGTGTTTAATTTGACTGTTAAAATGTATGAGAGTGATGCAAAAGGTAATCAAACCAAGTGGTTCGTACGTGAACCCGACGATGCAGGTGATTTTACTACTATGAGAGGTGGTGTTGACGAACTACACAGCGGTATTGTCACAGTTCTTAAAAATTATGAGTGCACTGTATATAAGAATACAGTTGGAAACTTCACAAACTATAAGGACACTTGTATTTGGCGTAAAGAACTATATCACCGTGTTGGAGTTCTAAGGCTTCAAAAGATTGAATACTCATACTAAGCATGGCAACGTTGTTCTACCTTCTGTACACTCCCGGACCACATAGCATCAACAAAGAATGTTAGTATTCGGGTCGACATCCGTTAAGACTTATGCAGGGGGCTTTGGCATGGTGTTACGGCAATTCACTCACCATTACTACATCTTGGACGTAACCACACGTACCCCACGCCCCAGCCCCCTACACCACCCCTATCCCCACCCGGGGGATTCAATGTGACATCCATCCGCCAGTTTTTTCCGGGTAGGTGATGTGTAGCTTGTGAAATGTGACGCGCGAATGCATAATCATGCCCAACGCTCGATAACAACCAACACAATTATGTATTAAATTAGGTCATGGTTGCACGCCACCACATCTTCGCTCCGTTTCTCATCTCCTACGACCCCGACGGCGCCATGGTCTATCGCAAGCGCGATGGGGTGGAAGGGGGCTTGGGATTCCAGCGAATCGAAGAGTATGCGTGGAATGCATTCAAATTGCTTGAGCAGTTTACTGTGCGTACCGATGCTGTTGCCGAAGGCGGCGGACCAGGCTGCGAGCCGGATGCTACAACCATGCCTGCCGATGTATGGCGTTACAGGTTTAACCCGATGCAAGAGAGAGAGCAGAAGCGGCAAGAGATTACCTCGGGTAATGTAGTGCGTGACGGACTTGCATGGACGTACACCTTGCTTGGTGCAGACACCAAGCAACTGGCTACGTATAACGGAATCGAAGGCGCGTTCTGCGGTCAGCCGTCTGTGTGGATGTGGCCTGTGGAGTACAACAGCTATGGTCCGGCGAACACCCGCGTAATACTTAGGCCCAACGGGACAAAGGAATACGTTATCGCCGACCACTTGGGGTCACCTCGCATCACCGTCAACGACCAAGGAGCAATCCTCCAACACACCACCTACGCCCCCTTTGGCTCGGTGCTAACAACTACCGGCACGGGACAGCGCACCGGCTACATCGGCCGCGAAGCCGACAACGAAACAGGCCTTGGCAACTACGGTGTGCGCCTCTACGAACCGGAATACGGCAGGTTTATGAGTGTGGATGTGTTGTGGGGGGAGTATGAAGGGTGGCAGGCGTATCAGTATGGGTTGAATCAGCCAACGTTTATGGTTGACAATAATGGGCGGGAGATCTTTCCTAAGAATTTAAGTGATGAGCAGGTTTCGCACTTGGGTATACTATTGGATAGGGCACGGGCAATCGGCTCTCCAACCATTAATCGAGTATTGGAAGCCGCACTTGGCAATGAGTCAACGATTCATTTTTACCTTTTAGAGAATCCAGGGACAGGTGCTGTATTCTCCGACATATCGCAATTAACTAACCTACAATATGAATTTAATGTTCGCTGGTATTCAAATGCTATAACAGTAAGTTCTGTACAGCCGTGCGACATGCTAGCCGATATTGTCTTTGAGAAAGATTTGTTTAACACCTCGATGGACGGTGAAGAAACAGGAGCAACACTGGTCTTGATAGACGAACTATTTCATGCAGTATCAACGATCTACACTTCCGAGATCAGAAATGAACTCAATTCTGACCACAAACTTCTATACTCATTGCTTAGCAAGGAGTATAAAGCCGGTCTATTACATCTCACAGCTGTAGAGAAGGCAGTCCTGCAAGTTAAAATTCAGGATTATGGAACAGAGATAAAGGAGGGTGCTAGCAAATGAAGCGGCAACGAATGTATAACTATCAAGTAAATGTGTCAAAGCTTCTTACTTTAACAGTTATAATAGCACTCTGCTCGCAGTATTGCTATGCTAAGTTTTTTGTGGTACTAAATGCTGGCTGTACCGAGGTCTTTGTAGATACTGCGGATTTCAAGACATTTGAACCTGTTAACATACCCATGGAACTATTTAAAGTGAACGAGCAATTGTGGTACGAAGATATGGTGTTTGCAGTCAGACTTACCGTGTACTTTTCAGGAAAGATCAAAGAATATAAACTTCAAGCCTTGAATGAGATATCGCGCGTCGTGCGCCCAGATTCAATTTGGAAGCAATGCGCAGATAGTGTTCATGCTGCTATCAGGAAATGGAGTTTCTATGATGTCACCGCACCTGGATATAGAGGACCACTCACAAGAGAATACCTGCAAAGAGCTGCGGACTGTCCATACGATGATGAAGTTTCATTCTTTGACCTCCTTGCCCCATATAATAAGAACGTTTTCAAATACGATCTGTACTTCACGGTCGTCACCTGTATTACAAATTGTAAGTATCCAGTTGGTGGATTTACTGTTATAACGAAATTGCCAGGTCTTTGAATCCAGGTACTAGAAACATTTAAGTGCACGGCTTTCTACCCATCCAATTAACCATAGAAGGACTCCTAATTGCTCATTCAATCAAAATGGTAAGGGGCTCATTAGTATGTGCAACCAATAAATCTTCCATACAAAGTGTTTCAATGATTAGCTGCATTGATTTTAAAATAAGTGACGACAGCGCGCAACAGAACGAATGATGATGAGTCACCAAGGTAAAAACTCTGCCAATACCCCATGCCCCAGCCCCCTTCCACCCCTATCCCCACCCGGGGGATTCAATGTGACATCCACCCGCCAGTTTTTTCTGGGTAGGTGATTTGTAGCGTGTGAAATGTGACGCATGCACATTCAAGCGTGTAACACACAAATGTGTAGTAGGGGCGAATGAATATTCGCCCACATCATTCACAACCAGCCAAATTATGTCTTATTTTACATCATGGTTGTTTCTTCTTGCCACACCACCTACGCCCCCTTTGGCTCGGTTCTCTCCAGCACCGGCACAGGACAACGCACCGGCTACATTGGACGTGAAGCCGACAACGAAACTGGCCTCGGCAACTACGGCGTGCGCCTCTACGAACCGGAGTACGGACGGTTTATGAGTGTGGATGTGTTGTGGGAAAAAAGAGCCTATGCAAATCCGTATCATTATTGCCTTAATATGCCACTTACATCAACTGATGCTAGTGGTCTTGATTTGATAATACTTGTTGATAAAGAAGGGGCTCATAGTCTTGGACATGTAGCAGTACTAATTGGTAATGATAATACTGGATGGGATTATTTTTCACTTGACGGTTCAAAAGGATGGAATCCTCTTCATGGTCCGGCGAAGGTAGATCCCCCGCTGTCATTTACCACTTTATCTGAATTCGTGGATAAAGGACGCAAGGAGAAACAGTTAGAACGATACGACATTGCATATAGAATTGCAGCAGATAAGCTTACAGATGAAAAGTTTCGCTCAGGTGCTCAAAGTGAAACTGATAAGTCTAAAGACTACGATATATTCACGCACTCATGTATAGATGTGGTATCAGGAACATTAGAAGCGGCAGGATACTGGGGTGGAAATCGGAGGACCAATATTCCACTCATTCGAATAAATCAGATATTAAATAGTCTTCATAAAGCCGGTGTTACAGTTGATACGTTGAATCCGAAGAAGAAAGCTCAAGGAGACACCAAGTCAGGTGACAGTTCTGACGTGAAGGAGGAGTCGTTCCAAATCATAAGTGCTCATTAATTAACAAACGGCAATGTCTGAATCTAAGTCAACATTCTGCAAGTACACAACTATCGCATTGGTGATCGTTTCGGTTCTCTTTGGCGGATATTGTTTGTTTGGTGTTCTTGGATTTAATCCACTACGCTTTATCCTAAGAAACGATCCTGTTTTTATCTATAATATTTCTGAAGCAGAGGCTTTAAATTTGCTTGTGGCAAGGTACAAGCCACAATTTATTTTTGATCCAAAGATGATTGATCAAGGCGATACTGTTGCATGCATGGCAACAGATGCATATGCTACTGTACAAGGGGCATGGAATAGCACTTTCTTTCCAACAGTACAGCACGATCTTAATTGGTATGAAATAGCAATTGATTACCATGGAGAGGATCAAGAAAATTATTTTGAGGAATGGTTTGTACTTGAACAATCTACTTCGGGCGAACATAGTGCTATGGGCGTAAGTCAAGATAATAATATCATGATATTAAAAACATATACGGAAGAAGTTCTAATAGACTATGAGTTCCCTGTGTATAAGAGAACAGCCGACACATCGATGAAATATCAAGATACAGTTATGTGGATGAAAAAGCCGTTTCATCGTGTTGGGGTTCTAAGACTTCAAAAGATTGAATACTCATACTAAGCATGGCAGCGATATTATAATTTCTGTATACTCCCGGACCACTAGCATCAACAAAGGATGTTGGTATTCGGGTCGACATCCGTTAAGACTTATGCAGGGGGCTTTGGCATGGTGTTACGGCAATTCACTCACCATTACTACATCTTGGACGTAACCACACGTACCCCATGCCCCAGCCCCCTACACCACCCCTATCCCCACCCGGGGGATTCAATGTGACATCCGCCCGCCAGTTTTTTCTGGGTAGGTGAAGCATAGCGTGTGAAATGTGACGCGCGCACATTCAAGCACGTACCACACAAATGTGCGGTAGGGGCGAATGAATATTCGCCCACATCATTCACAACCAGCACAATTATGTCTTATTTTACATCATGGTTGTTTCTTCTTACCACACCACCTACGCCCCCTACGGCTCTGTGCTTTCCAGCACAGGCACGGGACAGCGCACCGGCTACAGTTAACACGTTCCGTACAAACCAACGATGGGTAGACCAACATGATAAAATCTGCAGCTCTTGTCCAAAGCGTACTGTTCGGACTGATAGTAAGCGGTAATCCAGGGGATGCTTTGGCGGGTAGTAGTGAACCTAAAGAAATAGGGTATGTCACTGTACTGTTTCAGGATGAACAAGTAAATTTAGGTTTGGACCTTGATAGGGTAGGGATTGTCCGGAAGATAACGGTGGACGGCTATCCAGTTACAGACTCAATGCTTGCCGGGCAAGTCGAACGCAAGAGTTCACTGAAGATGATGAGCGGACAGACGCTGTCCTTTGACAAGGTGTGGTTTACCAACGACTCAATTCAACAAACCCTAGTCTTTGAGCTGTACACTGACTTTCACCGGATGGTTACATATCACTTTTACAATAACGGGATTCCGGCGGACCTTGTTGCGAAAATTGAACTGCATGATGCGAAAGGTGAATTAGTATCGGAATCTCAGAAATTGCATGACATTGGCGGCTTTATTGAGCAGGCAGATAGGATTCATTCGTCCTACTTTGCTACAGATAAGAAGCTCAGGCTGGGTGATACTAAGCAGAAGGCAGTCGGGGTTTATGGTGCACCTGATTCGTCAGCAATAGTACATGAAGGTGAGCAACTTGAATGGGACTTTGCCGGGAGCTTTCATGCTGATATGGATGCCCAGCATCACAATAAACCAATTGCAGAAAACAGCTACGGATATCATGTAGTAATGTATTTTATCAAGGAGAGGCTTGTGGGCATGATCCTGGTTAATTATGTCCCTTAATCATATCAGGTTGACCGATATCGTGAATATATTATTGAAAGGGGCTCTGATTGCTGTTTATTGGCTGATACAGTATGGTGCCCAGTATAATTGTAATCATATTGAGTGAGTGAAAAACGAAGAGAGTCTGGAGTATTTGATGACGAGATTGAAAGGTCACGTATAGGAACGCAGGACGAAGGAAGAATCGTTACGCTGGGTACTCGTGAACTTGATAATGATGCAGATCGGTTCTCCCGCTGGAGACATTCATAGAAGCATTGGTGTCTGATGAGCAAAAATGGTGATATAGTTCTGGTGGTGGGAGTGGAGTGGGGTAAATAAATCTGACCAGTCTTAAGTTGAGACATCTGTCTCAACGATAAGAATGGTCAGAATAATCGACCCTGCTCACTTGGAGACAGGTAATTGCTTCTAAACCGTCACTGTATCAAGCCCGAAACCGTTAACCCAATGGGTAATCCTGTTAATATCGGTATCTACCCGGAACGCTGCCTGCAGCCACATCTCAGGCGGTACCGGCGTAATGGTTACAATGAGTATGCTCATGATTGCTGCACCCGAACGGAATTACAGCAGTCAGACGGTACTGTCAGCAGAGGGTTAAACGAAAGAAATATCGGTTAGCGCCATTCTGAGTAGCGAATTGTCTAACATCCTAATTGTTGAATACAAACAAGTACAGATGGTTTCGTGACAGTTTGGTGCATAAAGAAAAAAGGGTACGCTATCGTACCCTTCCTTCATTTTATGATCGTTGAAATGAGAATCTGAGCACTGTACAATCTGTTAGATTGCCTTTGTCCCGTCAGCCTCGAAGTTGATGATGATATCAAACTTGCTTTTAATGAAATCGGCGGTAACCGGACCCGTATTCATTGTACCGTATGAAATTCGGAAACAGAATTTGGGGCGTTCCAGAATTAGGCGGGCTGCGGAATTGGCGTCAGGAGTTACAGCAATATTCATTGGTGCGGCACCTTCGGACGCCAGAACATCGCGTAGCGCCACATTGGAGACAGAGGCTATCTCGTACACCTTGTTATCCTGATAAATCGGATCAAAGACAAGATGCACCTTGATGAAGGAGAGTTTCTGTTCGGCAAGGGTACCCGCAGTAAATACCGGGTTGTTGAGGTTGGTGATGATACCTGCGATTGATTTTATCGTGGCGCCCTTAAACTTATCCTTATTGTCGATATAGTCCTGGTTGGTACTCAGGTCCACACAATCTTCGCTGACATTGGGAAGCGACGGCTTGTCCGATGCCGGGTTGATGGTTACCGTAATTGGGACATTAATGGTTGTTGCATCGGCAAGCAAGTCACAGCCATTAATGAACAGCGGAGCTGATATAACGGCAATCAGGACAGCAAGTACACGGAGTATGTTGATTCGGCGCATTATTGTGCCTTGGAGTGTGAAGAAATCCGAAGTAATTTATTCAAAGATACAATAAACTATGACGGATTCAACGCTAGCCCCTGTGTACCAGGCTCCGGTGGGGTATTGGGTTTCTTTTGAGCGCTGGAATGGATTTTTTGGCGCAGTGCGTCAACATCCTTTATCATTGGCGGGAGTTCGCCTCCGGAAATCAGGACGTCAAGTTCGTCGGTATCCAGGACTTCGCGCTCGATGAGTGCTTTCGACAGTGTATGAAGCAGTTCCAGGTTGTTACGCATTAGTTCTTCAGCTTGGTGTTCGGCATCGATAATAATCCGCCGGATCTCGGCATCAATTGTGCGGGCCGTCTCTTCGCTATGATCCCTGGGCTGAGAAATCTCACGTCCGAGGAACACCTCATCGTGCTGGGCAGCATAGCGTACCGGGCCAACAACCTCGCTCATACCAAACTCGCACACCATCTTGCGGGCGATCGCTGTGGCCCGTTCCAGATCATTTGATGCGCCGGTATTCAGTTGGCCAAATACCACCTTCTCGGCAGCGCGTCCGGCAAGCAGAACTACCAGACGGGACGTAAGCTGGTCAAGACTCATGGTATGCATTTCTTCGTTCGGCAGGTAACTGGTTACCCCCAGGGCCCGGCCGCGTGGGATAATGGTAACCTTGTGAACCGAGTCACTGTGTGGCATGAGTTTGCCTGCCAGGGCATGGCCAATTTCATGGTAGGCTGTGGTTTCTTTTTCCTTTTCGCTCATCACCATGCTCTTGCGCTCCACGCCCATCAGCACCTTGTCCTTAGCGTTTTCAAAATCCCACATGGTTACTTCCTGGCTGTTTCTTCGTGCAGCGAGCAGGGCAGCTTCGTTTACCAGGTTGGCTAGATCGGCACCGCTCATACCGGGGGTACCCTTGGCGATGACTTCCAGATCCACATCCTTGGCAACCGGGAGTTTGCGCACGTGGACCGTAAGGATTCCTTTCCGACCGTTAACATCAGGCCTGTCCACAACAACTTGCCGGTCGAATCTTCCCGGACGGAGCAGGGCAGGGTCAAGTACATCCGGACGGTTGGTGGCAGCAATGATGATTACACCACTGTTCTGTTCAAAGCCGTCCATTTCAACCAGGAGCTGATTCAGTGTTTGTTCACGTTCGTCATGGCCCCCTCCCAGCCCTGCACCCCGCTGACGTCCAACGGCATCAATTTCGTCGATAAAAACAATACAGGGCGAATGTTTCTTGGCTTGTTCAAACAGGTCCCGAACACGACTGGCTCCAACGCCTACAAACATCTCAACAAAGTCGGCACCGCTGATGCTAAAAAAGGGTACGCCTGCTTCACCGGCAACGGCGCGGGCAAGGAGAGTTTTGCCGGTTCCGGGAGGGCCTAGCAGCAGTACGCCGCGCGGAATTTTACCGCCAAGACGGGTAAATTTTGTGGGATCTCTCAGGAAGTCAATTATTTCTTTCAGTTCTTCCTTTGCTTCTTCAGCACCGGCTACATCTTGGAAATTAACCTTTGTCTGTCCTTCTGACAACATCCGGGCTCTGCTTTTTCCAAACGAGAATATGCCCTTGGTTCCATTGCCCCCAACCTGAACACGTCGCGAAATAAACAGGAAGGCACCGAGAAGAATAATCCACGGCAG
Organism: Ignavibacteria bacterium; assembly: GCA_015709655.1. Lineage (NCBI taxonomy): Bacteria > Pseudomonadati > Ignavibacteriota > Ignavibacteria > Ignavibacteria bacterium. Next base: position 2,521,386 of record CP054181.1, read on the forward strand.
GAACTGGATTACCGACATCCACCAGGGGGCATCGGCACTCTCGTACGTCCAGTTAATACCATTTTCCCGCCAGAAACTTTCTGTCTGCGAATCCACGACACCAAGTTTGGTGCGTATAGCTTTTACGTTTGGGATTGCCTTTCCGTCACGTTCAATGGTTATTGGCTTCTCGAGCTCGGCGTGGAAGTCAAAGTCGTTGAGTTGAGACTTCGTGATTCGGGCAAACTTTACGTTACCACTCTTGACGGTATTCAGGTACTCATTGTACGTTAACGGCCACTCATTATGCTGAGTGCCGGTCATCATAAGGCCAACAACGATAAGGCTTACCAGGATTGCAACCCAAATCAGTACGTTGCGTAAAACACGGCTTAAGGTAAGTTCACTGTTCTCGTCGTCGTTAGGGCGTTGCGTTGGGGGCATAATTCAGTCGTAAGAATAAGAAAGCGAAGTTAGTCAGATTCAAAATACGGTGCTATACGACGTATCTACTCGGTTGTTCATGTATTGGGGGGGGCATTGTCATCGGCAAGCGTCCACACTCCAGGGAGCTGACGTCCGTACCCGGCATAATCCAAACCATACCCCACCACAAAGTCCCTTCCGATTTCCTTGCCAACAAAGTCAATCGATATATCGTTGGCGTGTACGGCAGGCTTGCTAAGGAAGGCGGCGATCGAGATACTTGCCGGTTCCTGACTCGAGAGCCGCTTAATGAGCTCACGGATGGTATTCCCGGAGTCAACAATATCTTCAACGATGATGATGTGTTTGCCACGCATGTCGGGGAGACTGTCTTCTACGGTAACAATACCTGTAGAGGTCAGGTTGTTGTGGTAGCTGCTGGCCCGTAATGTTTCAACCTGAACCATCAGGGATAGGTGCCGCATAAGGTCAACCGCAAACGGCATAGCCCCTTTCAGAATGACCAACAGGCTTACTTCCTTACCCTGGAAGGTCTGATTGATCGTGGCTGCAATGCGTTGAACTATTCGTTGTACCTCCTCGGGGGGGATAAGGGGCTTAAATGTTTTGTCAACAACTCTGATACGGTCTGTTTCCTGACGGATCATAGGTATGTAAAAATAGTTATGGATTGATCGGTAGGGTGTACTCGCGTTCGTTCGGCCGGACGTACTCCGCATATCCAGAGCAGGCCTTCAGCGTCTGCAATGACGTGGACGTACGGTTTCTGCGAGCTGGGTACATGTGCATTCGTAAGTAAGTCCGATACGAGTACCGACGTGTTCTTTGCGAACGGAACCATACGGTCGCCATGTTTCCAGGTGCGCCAAACCAAGGGGAATACGATTGCGTTGCTATTAACATACGCAATATTCGGGTTTGGGGTAATGGTAACCTTGCAATGGTTTTTTGTCTCTACCAGCAGCGTTCTCTTTCCAAGAACATATTCGCCGTCGGCAGTTATCGTTACCACCGTTTCATGGTGCTGAATATTCTTAGAAAATGTGAGGTGGTCCCGGTCGCGCCAAACCGTATGCATGTCTGAAATTTCAACACTGTGTCCGGGTTCTGCCGCAACCAGGCCCCACACCCGCTGTATGGTTGAATACCCGGGCAAATTACCCGTGAGAGTTGCAATCACTGCCCTGAATACTTCATGGGTTTGCGCCTGTCCCAACGCCTCGGTCATTACTATTGGGATGCGGTAGGTGTTGTCATCAACAACTATTTTGCTGACAAGATCATGTGTTGTTCGTTGTACAATTTCGTTTGCTTCGCGCAGGAGCCCTGCCGATCGTGAGATGCGGGTGCAGATATCTGATCCAAACACGCTGGTAAGAGCAGGAATTAGGGTGTGACGAATCTCATTGCGCAGGAACTGTCGGTTGGTATTGGACGAATCGGTTCGCCACTGCAGGGTGTTGCTAATGGCATACTGCTGAATCTCTGTTTTAAGTACTCCGTGGAGCGGACGAACAAGGAGTACATGGTTAGTCAGGTCTCTGACCGGTGCGTGTGATGCCAGTCCATGAATTCCGCTCCCGCGGGCAAGGTGCAGCAGGAACGATTCAGCGGCATCGTTAGCGTGATGAGCAACTGCCACTGCACGGGCACCGGTTTGGCGGGCAACGTGTATCAAATAATCATAACGAAGTTTACGTGCAGCCGCTTCAATACCGGAACCGGTCTGCTGTGCCTGAAGCAGGACGTTGAGTGTTGTTGAATATATCGGAAGGCCATGGGCGTGGGCTATGTTTCTAACGAACTGTTCATCGGCATCTGATTCCGGGCCTCGCAGACCATGGTTTACGTGGGCTACAATCAACGTCAGCGAAAGCGTCGTGCGTAGCGACAGGAGAACGTGCAGCAACGTGATGCTATCCAGTCCGCCACTGACTGCAACCACGATGGTGCTGTTGATAAGTTTATTATCGCGGATAACGCTGGCGGCCGAACTTTCCAGATTAGTCACAACGTACATTCTCCGAATCTTCAGCATACCGGTGCAGTCGTTCCGAGATTTCGGAGTAAGATTCCATCCTGACAACATCCTGGCGAACCTGTGCGTTAAAGGGCAGACCTTTAAGGTAGCCGCTGTAATGTTTCCGGAATTCGTGAATGGCACGTCGTTCAGGCTTGTGCAGCAGCTCCAGCGACAAGTGTTCCAGGCATACCTGAATTCGCGCTTGTACCGTGCTCTCGGGTGCGGGCGTACCCAGCAAAGCTTGCCTGGCCTCGGCAAACACGAACGGATTACCAATGGCGGCCCGTCCAATCATGACGGCATCAGCGTTGGTCTCGGCAAATGCCCGGACTACATCATCGGCGGTTTTAACATCGCCGTTAAGAATAACGGGGATCGACAGCACTTCCTTGATCCGGGGTATCCAGCTCCAGTCAGCCTCACCGGTGTGCCCCATATCGCGCGTTCTGCAGTGAACGGTTAGCGCAGCCGCACCCGCATCCTGCAGGCGTCGGGCAACGTCAAGGATGACAATGCTGTCTTTCGACCATCCGAGGCGGGTTTTGACCGTTACCGGCATATTAACGCTTTTTACGATCTCGCGTGTTAGCATTTCCATTTGCTGCGGGTCTTTTAGTAAGGCGGCACCGGCGTTCCTGGCAACAACATTTTTAACCCAGCAGCCGTAGTTGATATCGATAAAATCCGGTTCGAATTCCTCGGCCTTTCGTGCGGCCGATGTCATAACGTCAACTTCGCCACCAAAAATCTGAATTGCCACCGGGCGTTCCTCGGCAGCCAGCTGTAGTTTTTCAAGGGAGCGGCGCGCATCACGGATAAGACCATCGCTGGATATGAACTCGGTATAAACGATGTCGGCACCAAAGCGTTTGCAGATCAACCTAAACGGCAGGTCGGTAACATCTTCCATTGGGGCCAGCAAAACACCTTGATTTACGGTTATGGTACCTATGTTCATTGTACAAAACTAAATTTGTTAGTAATGGAACAACCACTTCGAATTCTCATGGTCCCCCAGGCACCCTATTCAATGGCGAGCGGGGGAATGGAGGTTACTCAGGACAGAGTTGCCGAGTCACTTGAAAAAGCCGGAGTTTACGTTGAAAAGCTTGATTACTGGAATCCCAAACTTACGGCTAACGTGGCTCATGTGTTTGGAAGTGAGCTTGGCGTGGCCCACATTGTCAGCAAGTTATACGGACTCGGCATTCCGGTTGTAACCACGGCAATGTTTACCCCCATCCATCCACTGTGGTTGTATAAAGTTGCCTGGGCCATTCCGCTCCTACGAACAAAGTCAACCATGAGCGTCAGGCGTGAACTTCTTCAGAAAAGCTCCGCGGTCGTTGCAATCTCACCGGTGGAAGTTGAACTGCTACAACAGTTTATTGGGTTGCCGGCCGACGTGATTCACATGGTTCCGAATGCAGTGAGTCCGCAGTTTTTTACGACAACAGCAGACGAGTTCAGACGGCGTACCGGCATCATGTCAGACAATATTGTACTGTGTGTGGGCACTATCGAACCACGGAAAAATCAGCTGCGAGTGATAGAGGCTGTAAGGGGCTTGGGCGCTGAACTTGTATTTATTGGAAATCCGGGCGTTGAATATTACGGTAAACAAAAGGAGTTTTTTGATGCATTTGAACGCGAAGTAAAGGCCAACAATTCCATTCACTGGTTCAGAACAACACCGCATACTGACCCCTTCCTGGCCAGCGCCTTTGCTGCAGCCAAGGTTCACGTGCTTGCCAGCGTTGTTGAAGCGCATGGCATGGTAACGATCGAAGCCGCAGCCGCGGGGGCAAATGTTGTAGTCAGTGATATTCCAACGCAGCGGACGCTGTACGGCGACACTGTTGACTATGCTAAGCCTACCAGCATTGGCGAGCTACGGGCGGCAATTGTTCGGCAGCTTTCTGCCCCTCGGGGATCGCAAACAATCCCGTCGTTCCTTTTAAATGACTGGGACGAGGTAGCCCGATTGCTTATCAATATTTATCAGCGTGTAGTACGTAAACATTGAAACTTTTCCCCCGCAGTGTTGTTTGGTAGAGTGAAGTACTTCAACATTACTCAACCATCAAAAATTTTACTAAAGGGTAGTTTATGTTTAAGTGTATGTTGCTCGGTGGCATCATGCTGGGATGCTCTGTACTTGCTGGTGCCAGCACGCATGAGGGTGAAAATGAACCAGTGGCTATGAATATCCCATCGGGGATTGATACACTCCCGCCCGTTCTATCGTATGAATACCTTGGCTGCGGCGTTTATGAATTTACCGCAGTAGATGACCGGAATTCACCGAACCCGCCTCGCGTTCCACCTCTGCCAATGGATCAGGTAGAACGTGGTATTGCATCAGTATCGCTTCAGGGCACTCTGTCATCCGTAAACACAAAATTAACATTGGTTACGGACCAGTATTTCCCCCGTGAGACGCCATACCACCGTTTCGTATTCCGGATTGAACCGGCTGACAAATCAAAGCCCGCATGGGCATACGTTTACGTTACCGACTATAGTGGAAATCAAGCCGTACAGCTCCTCACGATGGGTCCGACCATGCCCCTGTGGCAGCCACAGAGTGTTGAATCCACGGCCCGGGTAGGGAAGTCGTCTGCATCATTGGTCACCCTTAAGAATTCCTCGTCCGAGGTGCAGACGGTTACAAACATCGCAGTTACCGGAAGCGCAGTGTTTACGGTTGCATCAGGTGGTTTACCGCTGCCAACCACGATTGCTCCGGGGCAGACACGTACGGTTGAGATAGCATTTTCACCGACGGACCCCTCAAGCACCCCCGAGCGGGCAGTTCTTTCGGTAACTACCGACTGTGGAAGTTTTACTGTTCCGCTGTCCGGACAGAGCCTGTACGCTGATCTTCAAACTGAGGACTGGGATGCAGGGACGGTTCTGCAGCAGCAGCGAATTTGTAAGGATGGTGGTTTTAGTATTGAGAACCGCGGTTCGGCACCTGCAACCATAACCGGCTTTACATCGTCCGATCCCGATGTTGCAATCACATCATCAATATCTGCATCAAACCCGTATGTGCTTCCGCCGAGTGATTCCGTGTTGGTAACGGATCTGTGCTACCAGGGAAACCAGGTGGGACCTTTTACAGCCACTGTAACGGTACTCAGCGATGCAGAAGCCGGCGATTTCATTTGTCAGGTTGTAGCCAACAGTGTAATATCGGAGGTTGCCAGTGAACCTGTGACGAAACAGTGGGCATGGTACAATCCGTCAACAGAAAGTATTATGCTCCGAGAAAATCAAGAAGCATACATTGTGGATATTCATGGGACGGTTGTTGGTGAATTTCCTGAAGACTCATCCAGGTTTTCGGCTGCAGGCTTAGCATCGGGTGTTTACTTGGTTGCATTTCGCAACGGTACACCTGCCGTTACTGTACGAATTGTCCGTTAGTTACCTGTTCTGACACATCGGTACCATGTTGCTTCCTCCCCATTAAACATCGTACTGAGGTGCCGTTTGGTAACATTGTGTATGCCTGAGCCCCTTCCCAAGGAGTTCTATCTTCAGAACACCGAATACGTTGCCCGTCAGCTCATAGGATGCATCCTATCTGTCCCGGGCTATCATGTGCGCCTCACTGAAACCGAAGCATATCTACCGGCCAACGATGCGGCCTGCCATGCCTCGCGGGGAATAACCAGGCGGAACGCACCGATGTTTAACGACGGCGGCATTCTATACCTGTATCTGATTTATGGTCTGCATTGGTGTTGCAATATTGTCACCGAGCCTGCCGGACTTGGTGCGGCAGTTCTGTTGCGTGCAGGAATTGTTGGCACAACACTGGCTGACCTGGTACCGGGGCCTGGTGCGGCCACGCGGCTGATATCCGGGCCCGGACGGCTTACCCGACACCTACGGCTGGACGGACGGCAGAATTGTGTATCCGTACTTGGATCAGCGGGTTTTTCAGTACAGCGCGATATTCATACCGACACGTATCAGCAGCACATTCAGGCTACGCCGCGCATTGGTATTACGCATGGACGTGAGCACTTGCTGCGGTTTGTGGTTGACGGTTCATGACAGATCGGAGGCGGAGCAGGTAGCCGAAACTGGCAAGGAACAGTCCAACTACGTAGCCGATCCAAATCCCTTGCGCTCCAAGGTTGAGAACAAAGGTGCACACATACCCCACCGGAATTGAGATAACAAGGTATCCAACCGTGGCGATCATGGCGGGCACCCGGATATCATTGTACCCACGGAGTATGCCCATGCTTACCACCTGAAGTCCGTCGAACACCGAAAACACTGCGCAGAACAGCAGTAATCTGGCCGTAAGATCAATAACAGCATCATCGTTTACAAACAGATGTGGCAGCTGATGGCGCAGCAGAAGATAGGCAACGGCAGAACAGGCCATATACACGGTTACAAGTCCCAGAGCCACGACCGATGTTAGACGAGCGTCGGTCGGACGCGAATTGCCAAGGAAATTGCTGACCCTGATTGTTGCTGCGCTGCCTAAGCCAAGGGCAACCATAAATGTTGTTGATGCAAGGTTCATGGCAATCTGATGAGCAGCCACAGCAGTAGCACTTATCCTTCCGAGCATAAACACGCCGGACGTGAACGCAAGAACTTCAACCAGGATCTGAACGCCAATGCCTAATCCGTTGCTCAAACACTCCAGAAGCGCCTTCCGTTGTGTAGCCCAGCCCACCTTCTGGTGTGCGGCACTGCGCAACTGTTTAAAAAACGGCATCGTGATAAACAGTGCAATAGCGGCAAAGGCGGCAAGCCCTCTGGCAAGGAAGGTTGCAAACCCCGCACCCTCGGCACCCATTTCGGGCATCCCAAGTTCTCCGTAAATAAACACCCAGTTAAGGAAAATGTTGATGACATTGGTAGCAACATTTATGATCATTGATACGCGTGTATTTGCCATTGCCTCGGCGGTCTGCTTAAAACAGCCAAAAACGATTCTGAAAAACACAGAGGCAATTATCCATCGGAAGTACGGTACTGCCTGGGCTGTGACGTCGGCCGAAGCACCAAGCAGATCCAGACGTGTACTGAATACCAGCAACAATCCCGTGAGGATAATGGTGATAGCAATGCTGGAGATGGTGCCCATGCGGACGTATAATGCTACGTCGGCCATTGATCGGCGTCCGTACGCCTCGCCGGCCAGCGGTGTGATTGCCACGGTGAACCCAACGGCAAACAGCATTGCGATTGCCGAAACAGCGCCTGCGAGTGAAACACCGGCAAGCGGTACTGCCCCAAGAGGGCCTACCATGATGGCGTCAGACACCATCACCAGCATATCGCTCACCTGCGAAGCCGCTACCGGCAGTGCCAGCGAGAGTAGGGGGCGAATATGTGATTTTGTGCTCTTCATGAAAAGTTCGTTCGAAACCGCAGAGTCATGTTAACTTTGTTGTGCAGGCAGGAATCTCTGATGGTCAGGAACGTCCTGCACACACGTCAAGAACACTATATTACCAGCATGGCTCTCTTCGGCTTTTTTTCTAACGACGTTGGCATCGACATCGGGACGGCCAACACCCTTATCTGGCAAAAAGGTAAGGGGATTGTACTTAACGAACCCTCAATCGTATCGTTTGACCGTAGCTCGAGGCAAATAATCGCGATCGGACATGAGGCGCAGGAAATGGTTGGGAAAACTCACCGCGATATCCGTATCGTTCGTCCATTAAAAGACGGTGTGATTACCGACTTCGAAATTGCCGAAGGCATGCTGCGCGCCTTCATCCGCAAAACCAGTGCCAACTGGCAGCCTGCACGGAAAATGGTCATTTGTGTGCCAAGCGGTATTACCGAGGTGGAAAAACGGGCGGTGCGCGATAGTGCCGAACATGCAGGCGCAAAGGAAGTACACTTGATTGCAGAGCCAATGGCAGCAGCCATTGGCGTAAACCTGGATGTTCACGAGCCTAAGGGCAACATGATTGTTGACATTGGAGGTGGTACCACCGAAATCGCCATCATCGCCCTGTCTGGTATTGTTGAAGACGAGAGTATTAGAATTGCAGGCGACGAGCTGACGGCTGCCGTGGTGAACTGGTTTAAACGTCACCACAGTTTGCTTATCGGTGACAGGACTGCCGAGCTGATCAAGGTAAACGTGGGAAGCGCCTGGCCGCTGCAACAGGAGCTTGAGATTGAAGTCAAAGGTCGCGACATGATCAGTGGTATTCCCAAAAGCATCGTGGTCAGCAGTGAAGAAATTCGGGAAACCCTTAACGAGAATGTTACCGTCATTGTAGAAGCTGTTCTGAACTTGCTGGACAGAACACCACCCGAGCTGGCTGCCGATATCTACGACAGAGGAATTATTCTTACCGGTGGCGGTGCCTTGTTAAAGGGCTTCGATGAACGTTTGCGCCGCGAAACAAATCTGCCGGTATTGGTTGCCGAAGACCCACTGACGGCCGTTGTCCGTGGTACTGGTAAGGTACTCGAAGATTTAACCTCGTATTCATCGGCTCTGTTAAAAAGTAAGCGACATTAATGCGTCGGTTTGTCGACTTTGTTGTTCGTTATAAGAACTACATCACCCTGACAGCCCTGGTGGTGATGAGCTTTTCACTGATGAGCATTGGATCGCTCTCACAGCTTGGGGGCTTTCGCGCCGTCATCGTTGGCTCAATGGGATGGATTCAGTCAATGTTCGCCTGGGTTCCCAACCCGATTGCACTGAAAAGCGAGAATACAGCCCTGAGAGAGTTAAACTTGCAGCTCAGTATCGAGAGCTCGCGGTTCCGGCAGGCAATGGTTGAAAACACGTCACTCCGAAACATGCTGGAGCTGCCTGCCTACACCGATGATAAGCTGATTGCCGCTGATGTGGTAGGAAAAACAACCGTTGAACTGCGCAGTTACGCAACCATCAACCGCGGCAGGGCCGAAGGTGTTAAGGAGGGACAGCCCGTTATTACCGATGCCGGACTGGTAGGGAATGTTGTTGGTGTGTCGGAACATTATGCCGTGATCCAGTTGCTGCTGAATCGCGATACCAGAATCAGCAGTAAGGTGTATCGCAGCAATGTGGATGGTTTGCTCACGTGGCAAGGGGATGAATACCTGGTGTTGCGTGATGTGCCACTGGCGTTTGATGTAAAGGAGGGCGACGAGGTGGTTACATCGTCATACTCCGTCCTCTTTCCGCCCAATATCATTATCGGAACCATCCAGCATGTTGGGAAGGAAGCAAATTCGCTCTTCCTGAATATTCAGGTTAAACCTGCTGTCAACTTTGGAACGCTGGAGCAGGTGTTTGTGGTTGACAGGTTGCCAAGTTCAGAAAGGTTACTTCTTGAAGATAGTATTATAACTGAACATGTTTCCAAGGAAGGTTCGAGGTAGGTGTATGATGCAGGAGAGGCTGTGACGGCAGGAACACATCAACGGAACATAATGGCAAGTCCTGCCATGCGCGGTCTGTTGTACGCCACCGTAGCCCTGGTGCTGACGGTGATCCATGTTGTTTTTCTGGGCTTTGTTGCCTTTGGCATCGTGACCCCGGACCTGCTGATGATTCTTGTGGTGTGGATTGCCCTTGAAGAAGGACAGTTCACTGCCACCATCGCCGGCTTTGCTATTGGCTTACTCTACGACGCTGCCGGTGCCGACGTGCTGGGGTCGAACGCACTGGCAAAAACTGCCGCCGGTTTCGCGGCAGGCTACTTCTACCGTCCGGGTATGGGCCGCACCACCATTGGCAGCTACCGCTTTCTGCTCATAGTTTTTGCTGCCGGCCTGGTCCATAACCTGCTCTACTTTACGCTCTACGTGCAGCCCATGCAGGTAAGTTTCTGGCAGTTCGTGATCACCTTTGGCTTTGCCACTACCTTCTATACCACGGTTGTAGCCGTCTTCCCCATGCTATACGTAAACAGAAAAAAGGAATGGTAGGGGGCTTGGGCTGGGCTTGGACAACCACCCTGTGGATAACTGATGAAAACGTTTTTTCGGCTTTTTGCGCTGAATCTAACCCGATATTCCGAAATTGTAGGTCATGTATCTAAGTAAACTTGAAATGGTTGGCTTCAAGAGCTTTGGCTTGAAGACCGAACTGTCATTTAACGATGGCGTTACAGCGATTGTTGGACCAAACGGGTGTGGCAAAACCAATATCGTGGACGCTATCCGTTGGGTGCTGGGAGAGCAAAAAACAAGTATGCTCCGGGCCGATAACATGGAGCAGGTCATCTTTAACGGTTCCAAGGCGCGCAAGCCATTGGGCATGGCTGAAGTAAGCCTTACGATTGAAAATAACAAGCAGGTTCTGCCAACGGAGTATTCACAGGTCGTCATTACACGTCGCCTCTTCAGAAGCGGTGAAAGTCAGTATTTACTGAACCGTACGGTCTGCCGGCTGAAAGACATCGTAGAATTGTTTATGGATACCGGTGTGGGCGCCAACGCCTACTCGGTGATCGAGCTGAAGATGATAGAAACAATTCTCAGTGATAAAGCAGATGAGCGTCGACATTTATTTGAAGAGGCTGCCGGGGTAACCAAGTACAAGGTTCGGCGCAAGGAAGCACAACGTAAACTTGAAGCAGCACAGCGTGATATCGCGCGGGTGCAGGACATTGTGCGGGAAGTGCAAAAAACTGTTAACTCCCTTGGACGCCAGGCCGAAAAAGCACGGCAGCATCAGGAGATCTCGGGTACACTCAGGCAACTGGAGCATGATTTGTTTTTGTACGAACTGTTTAGCCTGCGTAGCGAGCATGCGGTTGTTACTGCATCGCTGGAACAGCTTCTGGGCCGGCAACAGGAATCAGCATTGTCACTGACAAATTCCGAGGCAGCGTTGATGGAAGCCGAAACGCGGCACGGTGCTGCGGAAGAATCTGCACGGCAGGCTATGCAACGTGAAGGCGATCTGAAAACATACCACGGTACCATTAGTGGTGAGCTCTCGGTGTGCCGTGAGCGCATCACTGCCGCCGAACGGTCAGTAGCCCGTCTTGCCCGTGAACATGATGAAAGCACCGGCGAGCAGTCAACAACGAGTGAGCAACTCCACCACGTTCTTTCGCAGGCTGCAGCGGCTGAAGGTCAATTGCGCGACGCACGAAATCAAAAGGATGAAAAACAGAACATTGTCGATAGTGCACTGTATACCGTGCAAGAGGCCAGACGAGCAGTTGCTGAAATCCGGGCGCGTGAACAAAACCTTCAACGTGAAACCGGGGCTGCCAAGCGCGAACACGACGTTTTAAAAGTACGGTACGAAAACAGCAGCCGCCGTCGGCACGAACTACGTGCCATGGCAGAACGACATCATGCACGAATTGCTGAGATAACTGCCGTTGCTTCTGAACAGGGAAGGTTGCTGCCTGACCTGCAACATGCTTTAGAAGCAGCAGAGAAGCAACTGAAGCAGGCGCACAGCCGGCGTGATGAGTTGCAAACTAAACAAGATGAAATTCAGGTTTCATTAGATACACTCCGTGCCGACAAAGCCCATACCCAGGCTTCGCTTGAGTTTCTTGTGGGCCTGGTTGATACCGCCGAAAGCTCCGGCTTCCTGCTGAAAACCCAGGAGTGGAAGCCCAGTACCGACAAAATCACACTGGCGGAAGCATTGAATACAGCCGATGAACACCGTGTAGCCATCGAAGCAGCGCTGGGTGATGCGGCACGATACTTTGTTGTCTCGTCCCGGCCGGAGGCCGACCAGGCAATTGAAGCACTACTGCGAAACAAGGTAGGGAAGGCAACATTCTTGTGCCGGGACAGCATTCCGGTTGTGCCTCAGCCCCCTACAATTACTTCTGAGCACGGAGTGGTTGGCTGGGCAAGTGAACTGGTGATTGCCGATGATCAGCTGCGTAGCGCAGTGCGTGGCATTCTTGGGAGTACGTTGATTACCTCTACGATTAGTGCAGCATGGGAAGCAATTCGCAATGGTGTTGCTGACCGTGTAGTTACTCTCTCCGGTGAAGTTGTTCATAAGGTCGGAGCTGTACGTGGAGGCAGTACTACGCAGACGGAAGGTGTACGAGTAGGGCGGCGTGAACGGATTGAACAGTTGGGCAAGCGGATTGAGACACTTGATCAACAGATTGCCGATGCAACCGGTCTTGCAGCCACGTACCGCTCCGAATACGCCTCCATCAACCTGGCTGAATTGTCAGAAATTGTACGGCAGGCAACGGTTTCCCGCAATGCGGTTCAGCAGAAAATTGATGCGTACTCCGCGCAACTGGCCGAACTTGAATCAGCGGCTCAAGGTTATGGGCAGGAAGCTGCGTCACTGCAGGATGATATGGTTACTCTGGAGCAGAACATTGCTCATACAGTTCAGATACTTGCCAGCCATGATGAGCAAATCACTGCTCTGGCCTCCGAGCTATCGGCAGCGGACGAGCAGGTACTGCGTGCCGAGTCTTTGCATGCTGAGTGCATTCTGGCTGCACGCCAGGCTGATATCGAAGTGGTGCGTCTGGAAGGCGAACTTCAGTCATTACACTCAGAGCAACGTCGCCTTACCGATTACAAGCTCACCATCAGTCAGCGCAACGAACACCGCTCGCGCGAAAAAGAACAGCTCATCGCTACCATCGCCGCTCTTAACGCAGAGTTGCAGACCAAGGAAGCTGAGGCAGAGAAAATTGCGGCGCAGGTTGCCGACGTGGTTGCCGGTCGTGTACAGATTGAGAAAGAATTGCAGGAGAGCTCACAAACAGTACTCCGTTGTAACGAAATCGTTCGCGATCAGCGAAAAATCTCTGACAGCATCATTCGCGATATTCACGAAGTTGAGTTAAAGAAAAACACGCTTGAACAACATATTGCCTTGCTTACAGAGCCCGCCGAAACCACGCCGGAATCCGGAGCCCAGTTGGTGGTACATGGCGACGGCAGATCTGCTGAGATCCCGGAAAATGGAGCGGGTTCCGATGCAGAAGGAACAGGCCCCGCCGGTGATGAAACCGGTATGCTGCATCAACCGGTTAGTGATAACGGTGTGGTGGATGAAATGGACGTTGAAAAGTCTGAAACATCCACAGGCGAAGAGGTCAGCCAGGAATGGTACGACTCGTTTAACAAAGAAGAGACCGTACAGCAAAGTCAGGAACTTCGGAAGAAGCTAACAATGATGGGTAACGTGAACTTTCTTGCACTGGAAGAACACCAGCGCGAGAACGAGCGGCTCCAGTTCATGTCGGCCCAACTTCAGGACTTGCTCGAGAGCGAGAAAACGCTGCTACAGACGATTTTGGAAATCAACCAGACGGCACGTGAACTGTTTGTAAGCACGTTCGACAGAATTCGGGCTAACTTCGGCGACTTATTCAAGCTCTTGTTCAGTGAGGACGACGAAGCGGATCTGACGATGGTAGAAACCGAGGATAACGACCCGCTGGACTCACGGATCGAGATCATTGCAAAGCCGCGTGGTAAACGTCCTCACAGCATCGAAATGCTTTCCGGTGGCGAAAAAACCCTCACGGCCATTGCCCTGCTCTTTTCGATTTACCTGGTTAAGCCAAGTCCGTTCTGTATTCTTGACGAAGTGGATGCCCCGCTCGACGATGCCAATATTGACCGGTATTTAAAAATCATTCGTAAGTTTTCGGAAAACACGCAGTTCCTAATGATTACACACAATAAACGTACGATGGAAGCTGCTGACACGCTGTATGGCGTTACCATGGAAGAGCCCGCTGTCTCGAAAGTTGTGAGCGTACAAATCAACTCAAATAAACAGCCGGTAGCCGTGTAATGCAATATCCGAGGACATTGAACATCGTTATTGTTTGTTAGTAAAGTTCCATTCATCAATACAGAGCAATGAAGCAGTTACTTTTAATATTTCTCGTCCTTGGTGCCGTTACCGTTTTTGCCAAGAATGAGCAGGAACAAATCGTGCTTACCGAAACAGTTGATGTTTCCTTTGGGAAGGTGTGGGACGCGATTAAGGAGTCAATGACCGAATTCGGATGCCCACAGCCACAAACCGATAAAGTCATTGAACCGGTAGAGGAAACTGGGTTTTACCGTGGTGTATATGTGAGCGACTACTGTATTTTGTCAACCGGTGAAGACAGCACACGCTATCGAATGGAGAAGTACGGTGAAATACCCCGAATTCGGGGGGGGATCTGGATTACTGGACGCATCCAGTTCAAGGTAAACGTTAAGGAAGAAGGCGTACGGAACACCAAGATCATCCTTCGTTCTGAGCTCAGCGGGTTTGAGGAGTTCATTACAAACCAGGTTCACTTCTGGTATGGCAACGGTCTTCTGGACCGTCAGATGATGGATGCCATTTTAAAGAAGATTAAAGCAGCTTCCGAATAAGTCTTGCAGTAGCTCCTAACGTGCTACACCTGCTGAGGTAACTGTGTAACTTCATACATTGCCACCTTGATGTCGAGCTCGGTTCCCGGTTGGTAGTGTGCACTCATCGGTTCATACAGGCACGACTCCACCCGCACGGTTGCCCAGCAACCGCCGTGGAATTTCGTGACCGTAGCTGAGTACAGGTCGATACCATTCATGCTGAATTTATAGGTTTCACCCGGAACAAATTCGGTAACAGGGATCTTGGTGTGTTGTATCATGGTTTAGTCCTGACGCAATGGTGATAGGATCATTTCATGCATCCGCAAAGCTACGGATACCGCCTGATCGTGTGGGAGGGCAACCGAAACAATGGGTTCGGTAGGGTTGGCCGTAACGTGCCACGTGCCTGCGGTGTCGAACTCAGTGGCCAGTTGGCCCAGTACGATCAGAGCTTCACGCGGAGAGGCCAGACATAGTGTAACTCTTGCCAACATATTCTCAACGTGTTTAATAATAACGATTGGTGCCCGGGTCGGTCCATCTGAACTTATGGTGGTTGATTCACCAGAGGGATGAAATGCGTTTACGATGCTGACCGGGATCGCGGCACGCCACGCAGGTCCGATTGTTGTTGGGTAGAGAAGTTTCAGCCCATGGTGTGCTGCCAGTTCGGCTTGCTGGAACGACAAACGGTGATGACATATTGTGGAGTCAACTACCTTTGGGTCGGCACTGCGTACACCGTTCACATCAGTAAATAATGTTACGGACGTAGCGTCTAGCAGTTCTGCAAGTAACGTTGCTGTCAGCGTCGAGCTTTCCTTGCCCATCGTTGTAACTATCCCATCGCTTGTAGCACCCACAAACCCCTGAGTAACCAGACAGTCAAACGTCTGCAACAGTGGCCATACGTGTGTGCGCACCATTGCTCCCGTCCTCTCAACAAGTGGTTCAGCAGCACCAAACGTTCCTGAGGTTACCACGAATCTGCGCGCATCTGCCCACCCCGCATTGATACCGCTATCGGAGATTACATGTTTCGAAATATGCAACGCCAGCAGTTCACCCATTGCCAGCACCCTGTCCAGCGAGCGCGGTGTACATTGCCGAACTGTTGCAATACCGCGCAGAACCTGTCGGATTTCCATTTCCACCGACGCCAGAAGTGTAATCAGAGCTTCGCCTGCAGCAGATTCCGGCATCAGCTCCTGCACCAGACTGCGGTGCAGCAGCATTAGTTCGGAGCAGCCGCTTAAAGCCCCCTGAATGTCTCCCAACTCGGCAAGCCGGCATGCCGTTTCCAGGGTACGGGTTGTATTTGCGAAGGCCGACACGACCACAACCAAGCGTCCACCCGCCGGCGCCGCTACCTGCAGACCGTGCAGTCTGAGTTTTACGATATCTACCATTTGGCGGAAGCCGATAACGGAATTCAGGACCGAACCGCCGATTTTTATCACTTCAATTTGATAGGGAAGGGGCTCAATCATTGAACGAAATTAGTGTATTTGGCCACTTTAAGCATAAAAAACACCCCATAAACCCCTACTTTTTTCCCACGGTGTTTGCTCCTAAACAGATGTAACCGTATCTTTGTTGTTCTCAAAATCAACTACACTATAGCGACCAGAGGAAGCAATGGCGAAATCGCAAACATTCGGTGACAAGATGTCCAAGAAGTCCGGACAGCAGAAAACGAGTGTCAAAGTAATCAAGGCGTATCGTTCCGAAAGCGGAACGGTTAAATACGTTGAACGTTTTGTTAAAGTAGATGACATTGGTCAGATTGACCCCAACACATTTTCGAGGTAACCAGTGAAGAAGGGTATTCATCCGGCATATAAGACCATCGAAGTTGTGATGACCGATGGTTCAACATTTAAGACGCGGTCCTGTTACAAAAGTGACCGTATGGTTTTAGAAATCGACTCCAAGAGTCACCCGTTCTTTACGGGCAAGCAGATGCTTATTGACACAGCCGGTCGTGTAGACCGCTTTAACAAGCGTCTGGCCAAGAGCAAGGCTGCTCGTGATTCCAAGGAGGCAGGGAAGTAATTATGAGTATCACAAATCCAACGCGTCAGGCGCAGGTGCCTAATCCGAACACCATTAATTCGCCGTTCCGGCAAAAAAAGAATCAGCCTCGTAAGCGTAACAATCCACTGAAGCAGTCACGGTTGATTGACTATTTGGATCCTAAGTTTCTTGGTCGGTTTACCAACGACCAGGGTAAGATTCTTCCGCGTCGAATTACCGGTGTAACGGCATTGCAACAGCGCAGGGTAACACGGGCTATCAAGTATGCCCGCCATCTGGGCTTGTTGCCGTTCGTGGCACAGGACACGCGTTAACGGACCCGCATTTTTGGGGCGTCGCCAAGTGGTAAGGCAGCGGATTTTGGTTCCGCCATTCGTTGGTTCGAATCCAGCCGCCCCAGCATCCCCCGATCTTCTATCTAACACCAGTGAGCGCTGAAATTAAGATTGTTTCGGGCAGGTCAAATCCTGATATTGCCCAAAAGATTGCCTTGGCTACACAGCGTGAATTAGCCTGTGTAACCATTCGCAACTTCAGCGATGGCGAAATCTGGGTTAAATACGAGGAAAACGTTCGCGGCGTTGACCTGTACATTGTACAGTCAACATTTGCACCGGCTGATAACCTGTTGGAAATGCTTATGCTGATCGACGCGGCAAAACGTGCGTCGGCACATAACATCACGGCAGTGATTCCATACTTCGGGTATGCCCGGCAGGATAGGAAGGATCAACCACGGGTGGCAATCACGGCAAAGCTGGTTGCAGATTTACTGACGAATGCCGGTGCAAACCGAATCATTACAATGGATATGCATACGCCGCAGTTGCAGGGCTTCTTTGATATCCCGGTTGATCACCTCTATGCCTCAACCGTAAGTGTTGATACAGTTCGAATGCATGTGGCCGATCCGATAACAGTAGCTTCGCCCGATGTTGGTGGAGTTAAGAATGCCAGATCGTATGCCAAAATGCTGGGTGAGAATATCGACCTGGTAGTGGTGGACAAGCGGCGACCAAAGCATAACGACGCCGAGGTGATGAACATCATCGGTGATGCCAAGGGGAAAAATATCGTTGTTGTGGATGACCTTATCGATACCGGAACAACGTTTGTGCGTTGTGCTGAAGCTATGAAGGATGCGGGCGCAACATCGGTGATTGGAGTGTGTACGCATCCGGTGTTTAGTGGTGATGCTCTAAAGAAAATTGAGGAATCGCAAGCTATTTCAAAGGTCTTTGTTTCTGACACAATTCCGTTGAAATCCACGAATTCGAAAATTGAAGTTATTAGTGTTGCCGGTTTATTTGCCGAAGCAATTATCCGGACACATGAAAATCAAAGTATAAGTTCTCTCTTTGAGAAAATCCAATCGTAACTTTTTACATTAACCTAAGCCCCTTCCCCAAAGAAACAGAGAAATACTATGAGTGACATTGTTTTAACAGCAGAATCCAGAATTCCCGGTAAGAAGACTGCCAAGCAGCTTCGCACGAACGACCGTGTTCCGGGTGTGTACTATGGAAATAACGCAGAACCCGTTCACTTCTCAGTGCCAACGCTTAGTCTGCGTCCGGTGGTGTACACATCAAAAGCAAAGGTTATCAGCCTTGAGGTTGACGGCAAGAAAGGCGTCCCGTGCATCCTCAAGGATGTTTCGTTCGATCCGATCACGGACTCAATTGTCCATTTTGATCTGCTGGCAGTAGCTGCCGGCCATAAAATTCAGGTTGAAATACCGCTGCACCTTACGGGACAGGCTGTTGGCGTTCGCAACGGCGGCGTACTAGAGCAGGTTCTGTATAAAGCCCGTGTGATGGCTGACCCCACAAAGATGCCCGAGCGGATTGATGTTGACATCACCAGTCTTGATGTGAACCAGTCAATTCATATCTCGCACCTTTCTATTGCCGGCATCGAGTTTCTGGAAAAAGGCGAAAGCGTGGTTGTAACGTGCGTACCGCACCGTGCTGCCGGTGGAGAATCAGCCACCGATGCAGCCGCAACTGCCGACGCTGCAGCGCCGCAGGCCTAAAGTTTTCAACTGTTAACATCCACGGTACGCAGCGCTGCCTGCACGGTACCGTAACGCATACAGGATAATGGAAATGCAAGGTCCTTCTCATTGTGAGATGGACCTTTTTTTATTGTCAGCCCTGAGCTCGGCATTAACAAGAACTCCCCAGGAGGTTCGTCAATATCCGTGTGCTTGAGTGCATCTCCAGATGCATCTTTCTTGTTGCACCACGTTAATCAAACCATTTTGTGAGGGGGCTTTATGATTTCTGCTAAGCATTCAGTAATTCAGCAACTGCTGTCGGCACAGTCGGGTCCGTGCATGAGTGTTTATGTACACACCCATCGTACACAGCCGGAACGCCGTGATGATCCTGCACGGTACCGCGCCATGGTACGGCGGTTAAACGAATCACTGCATCGGGCGTATCTCCCTGAAAAGATCGAAGAATACCTGGCACCATTTCATGCCCTTCTTGAAGATGAAGATTTCTGGAATGCCAGGAAGGAGGGGATTGCAGTTTTCTCGTCCCCCGGTTTCTTTCACGCCGAACATCTTGAACGTCCGGTACCCGATACTGCTGTTGTTGCAAAATCATTCCATGTTAAACCACTGCTACGGATCATGCAAACCCTGACCCGGTATAATGTTGTTACGCTAACACGCGACCGTATTCACGTGTACGAAGGTGACAGACTCGGACTGACAGAGCTTGATCTGGGCCCGGACGTTCCGCTAACATTGGAAGCAGCTCTTGGTGCTGAAAAAACAGAGCAACAAACAGCACATGTTACTGTTGGCGGCTCTGCACAGGCTGTTTCGAGTACGTCACGCCAGGATGAAATTGACAACGATACCGAACGATTCTACCGTATTGTTGACCGTGAGCTGTTAAACCACGTCTCCCACAATTCAGGTCTGCCACTGATACTTGTCGGGCTTGCTAAGCAAATTGGTATTTTTCAGAGGGTTCGGAAAAATCCAAATGTATTGTTAGAGTCAGTTGAAGTTCATCCCGAAGGCATTGCCCATAAAGAGCTGGTTCACCGCGCATGGGAAATCATCGAACCATACACAACATCGTACAGTAAGCGTCTTATCGAAGACTATCACACTGCTGCGGTAAGGGGCTTAGGGGCTGACCAAATTGCCGATATCGCCAAGGCAGCAGCCGAAGGTCGTGTGGCACAATTGTTTGTGGAAGCAAGCAGACAGATTCCGGGTACGGTTGACCCTGTAACCGGTAACATTGCGTTTGACGACATAGACCAACCAGACATCAATGATGCACTGGACGACCTGGCAGTACTTGTTCTGCGAAAGGGCGGCAAGGTACACGTTCTTGAAAGCGAACATATGCCTGCTGTTACAGGTGCTGCGGCCGTCCTGAGGTTTTGAATTAAGAGATGATGGATTCATCTTACAATTACAATAGGGATGGGCTAAAGCCCATCCCTATTGTACTAACATTGGATTGGAAATCAATTGCCTCCAGCTTCACGTAGAGGCTAACGAAGAGAAATCAACTGTGAATTTTCTTTTCAATCACTCAAACCATGGTTAGTAACAAATTCATCGTGTTTCTGTTGAAATGATTTCCTGCTATTGGATAATTCCTTTTCCCTACTATGATTCCTCACAGTTACTATCGCTGATTCGGAAACAGATACGGAGTAGTATTCATCTTCCGCTCTAACTTTTTGTTGGTCGGTGCATTCTTGTTGATCCGAATGCTTGATTCTCCTTGAATTTACTGTGCTAGTTTATCAATTGTTTGGATTGATCGCTGAGCAATTAAACACCACGATGATCGGAGCAGCCGTTTACACAGTCATTGAATATGTCTTTTGTTTTGTGTTTTTCCAATGTAGTTTCCACCCTGTTGTCTTAGCTCGTTAGGGTTTAAAAGGGCAGTTCTTGGTTCAGAGAACGAAGTGAAGATATCCTTTTACAAACGGCATTATTATCAACAACACGGTTTCACATTATCCACTCTGCAATTACGAAAGAGCGCTTGAACTGAAAATCGTGATGCACGATACCTTGAAAAGTGCCGACTCTGCCAATGAATCAATAACGGAATTGTTTGGTGTACAGGCAATGCACCGTTGCAGATTTACTACACCCCGTCAGAGCGAGCTTAAAACAATGTCCACCTAACGTCCAAGCTGCCCGAAAGTTGATGAGTGCGAAGACTTAACGTACTTGGACTGATCCCGGTTAAATCAGCTATGAATCCTATGCCGGGGATTATGTGCAAACGGCCAAAACGTAGGTCGTACTGTGTGCCAAGTTGTAGTGCCCAACGCAGGGGGTACAGGTCAGAAATGTTGTCTTTGCTGGTGACAATGGCTGTACCATTATCAAGGAATTCTATATCTCCCGGGCGAAAGAGAGTGGTATCGAATTTCGCTTCCGGAATTAAATGCATCTTTTGAGTGCGGAGGGCATGCCTGCTAAATCCAGCCGATGGGCCGGCAAGGATTTCAATATCTGTATCAAACAAATTTACTTTACCAAGAAATGCGAATTCAATCTGTGTAACATCGATATCGACAGTTTGACCAATGTCAGTTGCTACTAACGTGCCATCGTCAGTGACCATTGGTATTCGGTCGCCGGATTCATCGTACCGCAATTCTGAGTATCTGTATCCGGCACGCAACACCAGGCTCTCACGCCAGGTGCTTTGTTGTGAAAGCAGCCATTCCGCACTAATGCCAGCCGAATATGCCTGTTTGGGAGGTGCGCCTAGCAGAGGACAATTACAATCTGCTGAACCGTCCTGCCTGTACCCGCTGCGAAAAGTTCGTCCGTAGGTCAAATACCAGCCGGCAGAGAAATGTTTGCCCTCAGCCGTTGTAGGTAGTCAGTGGTTAGTGGTCAGTGGTCAGTGGTTAGTGGTCAGTGGGCAGTGGTTAGTGGTTAGTGGGCAGTGGGCAGTGGTCAGTGGTTAGTGGGCAGTGGTTGGTGGTTAGTGGTCAGTGGTTAGTGGTCAGTGGTCAGTGGTCAGTGGTTAGTGGTTAGTGGGCAGTGGGCAGTGGTTAGTGGGCAGTGTCCAGTGGTTAGTGGTCAGTGGTTAGTGGTTAGTGGGCAGTGGCCAGTAATTACAAAACTATCAAGGAGTATAACAAAAGATCAATGTGCCGGATTCGGCGGACTCGAAGCAATGGTGGAATAACGGGTAAACGCAGAGAAAATCGGATATCTGCTGTTAGGCAATACCGTCTTGCGGACGCTCTATCCACTTCCCATCTTCTTTGAGCAATGCAATAAGAGCGTCTAATGCATGTGCAGTGTCGATACCACGCTGCACAACTTCTTGTCCGCGGTATAGGGTGATGGTATCATGTCCGCCTCCAACATACCCGTAATCAGCGTCGGCCATCTCGCCGGGACCATTTACGATGCATCCCATGATACCGATTTTCACGCCTTTCAGATGATCGGTAGCAGCCCGAATCTGAGCAGTGGTTTCCATGAGGTCGAACTGTGTGCGCCCGCATGAAGGACAGCTGATGAATTCTGTTTTTGTAATTCGCAGGCGGGCGGCTTGCAAAATTCCGTAGGCTAATGACATTTCTGCGGAAGCTGCAGTGTAATCGGAAGGGGTGTTTATTACAATACCGTTTCCAAAACCGTCAACAAAAAGGCTACCAATATCGGTGGCAGTGTATAATAAATGAATCTCGTTATCATCAACTTCATTATCAAATGGGATGCGCTGAACAACTATCGGCAATGTACAATTGTGCTTCGTTAGCCATGTTTGTGCTGAACGCATATCCCTTGTATAGGTATCGGCAGGCGCTACCAGCCACAGCACCACGGTTCTGTTATACGCACATGGAAGGATGTCGGAAATCCGTCCTGCCGATAACCTGACAACGTTTAAAACCGGATGCAGATCTTGATTACTGTTGAACTCGTCAGGCGTTAGTACCGGTGCTGCAAAGACTCGATGTTCCATTGACTTCCACACATCATAGTCAACCCACTGTCTTGTATGGGTAGGAGCGTGAAATGGAAGGGGGCTATTGCCAACGTAGAAGTATTCTGCCGGCTGGTCAGACGCTGTCCATGTTTGTGTGGCATGGTTGAATGTATGACCAAACGCAGCCAGCTCTGCAGGCGAGCTGATGCCACATTCCGAAATATCAGCCACGACGCGGGGCAGGTGCTCAGAGCCGAGATTGGCAACAGTACATGTATTTCGTTTATGATACTCAACGGCGGTCGGACTGTCTGCGAAACTCGACATATTGTGCACCACTCCTGAATGTCCCGCCAGCTTTGAAGCCACCGGCATCTCGGCTTCAGGTGCCTCGGTAAGGGAGACTCTGATGGTATCACCCAGGCCCTCCTGCAGCAGTGTACCGATCCCGATAGCGCTCTTGATCCGTCCATCCGGACCATCGCCGGCTTCCGTTACACCAAGGTGCAATGGATATGCCGGTAACCCCATTTCGGCACAACGTTGAACAAACAGGCGGTATGCCTGAATCATAACAATCGGGTTACTGCTCTTCATGCTGACGACGATGTCATGGAACCCTTCATCGTGAGCAATGGTGAGGAATTCCAGGGCACTGATCACCATGCCTTCGGGGTTGTCGCCATACCGGTTTACAATGCGGTCACTCAGCGAGCCATGGTTGGTGCCAACACGAAGTGCTGTTCCGTATTCCTTGCAGATTTTTAACAGTGGTACAAAGCGCTTGCGAATTTTATCTAACTCTGCCTGGTACGATGCATCGGTATATTCAAGAACAGCAAATTGCTTTTTATCGGCATAATTCCCGGGGTTAATTCTCACTTTTTCTACAATGCGGGCGGCAATTTCGGCGGCATTGGGTGTAAAGTGTATATCTGCAACCAGCGGAGTGGTGAAGCCCCTTTCCCGAAGTCCCTTCTTGATATT
The DNA here is from genome assembly GCA_015709655.1 of Ignavibacteria bacterium. Classification (NCBI taxonomy): domain Bacteria; kingdom Pseudomonadati; phylum Ignavibacteriota; class Ignavibacteria; species Ignavibacteria bacterium. Next base: position 2,545,128 of record CP054181.1, read on the forward strand.
CTCTAAATTCTTAGCTTCATTTTGTGAAGGGGCCGTGATTCGAACAAGCTCGCATCCTGCCTGTATCATCCGGATAGCCTGGTTGATAGTACCTTGGGTATCCATTGTGTTGGTTGTGGTCATGCTCTGAACAAGGATGGGATAGTTGCTCCCAATCCAGGTTTTTCCAACCGGTACCTGAATAGTTGGCCTTCGCGAGGCAATCATAACTGACGGCTAACCTCAAAGAGAATAAACTTTTCGCGTTCGGTGAGTGAATGGTATCCACCGTGTGAAATTTTATCCAGAATTCCGTCGATACGTTCCTGAGAAATGTTCTCACCGTCAACAACAAACCTGGTTGCAGTCTCCCGCTTTGCAGGTGGAGGTTCGTGAGCCTCACGGTTTGCATCGGGTGAAACATAATGCACCGTTACGTTTCGCTGTGCATGGTGTTGAGGTTCAACGTCACGGTAGCGGACATCAGTAAACGACGATTGTTGGCGTGTACCTGCAGTTGACGAACCCAGCGTGTCGATCCACCGAAAGAGTGGCTCACCGAATTTTATCAGCAGGAAGCCACCAAGCGCACCGCCAAGGTGAGCAAAGTGAGCAACTCCGTCGGCAGCATTGGTAACGCCAAGGATAAGGTCTAATGCTGCGTAGCCAAGCACGAAGATCCGGGCAGGGATAGGGAAGAATATCGGAAACATCATCACCGGTCGGTCTGGGAAGAGCATACCAAAGGCAAGTAGGACACCCATAATTGAACCCGAAGCTCCCAGTGTTGGAACCGGAGCAGAGCCGGTGGCCAATGACACCAGCAGATGTACAATGCCGGCAGCAATACCGCTAAGCAGGTAGTACACACCAAACCGGCGGGAGCCCCATACGTTTTCCAGCTCCATGCCAAACATCCATAAGGCAAACATGTTAAACAGGATGTGCGAAAAACCACCATGCAGAAACTGGTAGCTAATAAGCTGCCACGGTTGAAACCCACCGTTAAAAGGCCATAGGGCGAAGTATTCTATTGCAGCATCGCCCAGCATCATACTACCAACCCGGAGGTCGAGCAGCCCGGTGATCAAGAAGATGCCAACATTAGCAAACAATAAAAATTTAATAACTGGCGGGAAGACACTGAAGCCACCACCTCCGCCGCCACTGTACTGATTATACCTCATACGTTCGGTCGAGTGCCATAACACCCGGTAAGGATTTGCCTTCGAGAAATTCCAGCGATGCACCACCGCCGGTTGAAACGTGACTGACGTTTGAGGTTACGTTGAATTGGGCAGCCGCCGCCGCGCTATCACCTCCGCCTACAATGGTAACAGTTCCATTCCGGGTTGCCTGTGCCATGGCCTCGGCAATGGAACGCGTGCCTGTAGCAAAGTTGCTCATCTCGAAAACGCCCATTGGACCATTCCAGAGTACTGTTCGTGCCTCCATGATAATCTTAGAGTACGATGCCGCTGTTTCAGGACCAATATCCAAACCCATCCAGCCGGGTTCAATATCGGTGACCGGACACGTATGGAAGGGGGCTTCGTTACTGAATTGTCTGGCAACAACGGTATCAACGGGAAGCAAAAGTTGCACGTTGCCTGTATCGGCCTGATGCAGGATGCTTGCTGCAAGCTCCAGCTTATCATCTTCCACCAGCGAGGTTCCGATTTCAAGGCCCTGCGCTTTAAGAAACGTGAACATCATGCCGCCACCAATCAGGATAGTATTGCACTTGGTCAGTAAGGCCGTGATAACGTCGATCTTTCCGGTGATCTTGGATCCGCCAAGGATGGCTACAAACGGACGCTGCGGATGTGCAAGGGCAGTGCCAAGGTAGTCAAGCTCACGTTGCATCAGCAAGCCGGCGCACACCTCGCCAAATAAATCAGCAACGCCAGTAGTGCTGGCATGCGCTCTGTGTGCCGTACCAAAGGCGTCGTTGCAGTACACGTCTCCCAAACGTGCCAGTTGTGCACAAAACTCAGTATTATTAGCTTCTTCTTCGGCATGAAACCGCACGTTCTCCAACAGAATCACTCCACCCGGCTGTATGGCGGCAACCATGGCTTCGGTTTCGGCGCCCACGCAATCAGGGGCAAGAGGTACCGGCTGCCCAAGAAGCAATGACAACCGCTCGGCAACCGGAGAAAGAGTGAACGCCGGTTGTGGTTTTCCTTTTGGACGTCCAAGATGGCTTACCAGCACGGCAATGCCACCTCTGTCAACAATACTGCGAATTGTTGGGATGCAGGCCCTGATCCTGGTGTCGTCGGCAACAACTCCGTCGGAATCAAGTGGGACATTAACGTCAATTCGAGTAAGAACCCTTTTACCGTGAACCTGGATATCGGCAATACTCTTGATCATAATAAAATATACTATCCGATAACGCGAGACATCACGTCGACAATACGATTAGAATAGCCCCATTCATTGTCATACCATCCAACGATTTTCACCAGATTACCGTTGGCATTGGTAAGCTTACTATCGAAGATGCAGCTATGGGGATTACCAACGATATCCGAGCTTACCAGGTGATCGGTGCTGTATTCAAGGATGCCCTGCAGCGACGTCTCGGCAGCCTGTTTGAAGGCGGCGTTTACCTCGTCAGCAGTAACGTCCTTTGATAGAATGGCGGTAAAATCGGTCAGTGAGCCATCAGCAACAGGGACACGGTACGCCAGTCCATCCAGTTTTCCCTGAATTTCTGGTATAACCAATCCTAACGCCTTTGCAGCCCCCGTGCTTGTAGGAATAATGTTCACTGCAGCGGCACGTGCTCTGCGTAGATCGCTATGGGGCAGGTCAAGTATCCGCTGATCGTTGGTATAGGCGTGAACGGTTGACATATAGCCACGCTCGATTCCGAAATTATCCAGCAGTACTTTCACCATTGGTGCAAGGCAGTTTGTGGTGCACGACGCATTGCTGATGATCTCCTCCGAACCGGTAAGCGTATTGTCATTTACACCCAGCACGATCGTGGACTCAATTTTATCTTTTGCCGGAGCCGTTAACAAAACTTTTTTAGCATGTTTCAGGTGACCCTTCAGTTGATCTGTTTTTGTAAACACGCCCGTTGCTTCGATCACCAGGTCCAGGTTGTTCCATGGCAGTGCATCTATACTCTTTTCAGCAGAGATTGTAATTGCGTCACCATTCACGGTCAGTACTGAATCCTGAACCGACACGCTACCATTAAACCGGCCGTGCGAACTATCGTACTTAAGCAAATGTGCCAGTGTAGCGGCATTCGTCAGGTCGTTAATACCCACAATATCAACGTTGAGACCCCGGTTTTTGATGATTCGGAAAACTAAGCGGCCTATGCGACCAAAACCGTTAATGGCAATACGTGCTGCCATAATGTACCTTTCACATTGGAATGTTATTACAGACTGCGATTTGAGTACAAACTTACGGTTTTGGCCATGCTAACCCAGAGTCGACATTAAATTACCGGCCATTGCGCACAAACTCCGTCCACTGTGCCCTTGCGCCTTTTTTACGTGTCTGAGGAACCGGTGCCGGTGTCTTACCTTTATTCATTGCATAGCAGATTGCCACAGCCAGTGCATCGGTAGCATCGTATGGCCGGGGTGTTTCGGGAAGATTGAGGATTGCCTGAACCATTGCCGCGACCTGGGGTTTCGACGCTGCACCCCGGCCTGTAACGCTACGTTTAACCTGCATTGGAGTGTACTCTACGGGTCTCAGGCCGGCCTGTGCACAAGCAAGCATGGCAACGCCGCGTGCCTGTGAGAGCTGGACGATGCTGCGGACATTTTTAGCGAAGAAGACAGCTTCCATGGCGCAGGCCACAGGGTTTGTACGGGTGATTACTGCTGTAAGACGTTCATAAATTTCGCACAGGCGCTCAGGAAACGATTCAGCCCTTCGTTTCACCTGCACGGCTCCGAATTCAACTACTTCCAGCACCGACCCTGAAACCGTTATTACCCCATAGCCACACACTACCGAGCCGGGGTCAATACCAAGAATCGTCATTCGGCATCATCCGGCAAATCGGCATTATGAAAAACCTGCTGAACATCGTCATTATCCTCAAATACATCCAGCAATTTAATAATCTTCTTTATAGTGTCAGGATCTGTAACGGTAGCCTTTGTATTGGGGACATAGGCGAGATGTTGTTCCGAGACCTCCAGACCAGCTTTTTCAAGAGCCTCGGTAACAGACTGGAGGGAATCTACCGGACAATGGAGGACGGCGCCTGCAACAGCCCCTTCATCAAAGAGGATATCAACATCTGAGCACCCGGAATCAACGGCAATTTCAAAGAGAGTATCTTCGGGCAGGGAAGAATTCAGGACGATTTCGCCCATGCGGTTAAAATTCCAGAGAACGCTATTTGTTTCGCCGAGATTTCCTCCATATTTCGAAAACGTAGCCCTGACCTCCTGTACGGTCCGATTCCGGTTTTCGGTGGTACACTCAACCATGACGGCTACGCCTCCGGCTGCATAACCTTCGTACGTAACATCTTCGTAGGTGACACCTTCAATCTCGCCCGTACCACGCTGAATTGCGCGTTTTATATTGTCAACCGGCATCGAAACCGCCCGGGCGTTTTGGATTGCCATGCGCAGACGCGAGTTACCTTCAGGATCACCGCCGCCAAGCCGGGCGGCAACAATAATCTCCTTGCTAACCTTTGTGAATAATTTGCCGCGACGTGCATCAACCGCAGCCTTGCGATGCTTGATATTAGCCCACTTACTATGTCCGGCCATCGAATACCAGTATTATAAATGAAACAAGAAGCTACAAAAATGTGAAATTTAATGGGAAGGGGCTTGGGTAAGAGGATGGCCTTGGTTTCGGTATCCGGGCTTGACGTAACCACCAGTGTTGGCTGACCATCCGAGTTCGTCCCAGCAGGTTGGTATCTACATTTACGGTAATGCACAGATGTTCTGCTCGGTCGAACCGTGCCAACAGTCCAGGGCCGCAGTCCGTCCGCTCGGAATGTATGACGTGGTTTGGATGTACAGGAGGTTTGTGTAAACCTGTAAACATGGATGCGATATTGAACGGACGCTCCCACGTGGCCCACACGAAATACGATAAAAAACAATACAATACCGTATGGGTGGGAAACCCGCCCGTACAAACCATTATAAACAATACCATGAGCCGTAGTGGCGGCCCCACGTGGTCGCCCCTACGAAACATCATATAAAATGATAATATCGATAATAACGATAATATCGATAATAACGATAAAAACAGATGTGTCTGTTTATATCGCGCGCACGGCCGTGCTCCCCAACATTTATTATCAAAAACTCTTATGAATCTGGCTCCCCCTCCCTAAAGCCCGAAGGGGTTTGGGGAGGGGGCCGGGGGTGGGGCCGGGGGAGAGCGCGACAAGAAATTTGTATGTCGTGTTATTAGGAAATTATGTGTTACTTTATGTGGTACATATTCCATCAGGAGTTCTTATGACTTATCGATACACTCCCGCCCGACGTTTTATTCACGGCTTGCGCCGTAGTGCTTTAGGCTTTCTGCTCGTGCTACTGCCCCTTGTGCCATTGGTGGCACAGCCGGTTACCCCCATAGATATATCCCGCGCCCGGGAGTTTACCCTGCTGTGGAAAAAAGTCGTGGGGGGGAATGCTGGACCACCACTATACCTCGTCTCCCCATGTGGAGTTGGCGGAATGAACATTTTGGCTGTCCCCACTACTTCAGGTGGGTTTGGTTGTTTTACCTATCCCCGTATTGATACTACGCGTCCGGTAATAGGGTGGAGCGCATCCTTCGACCTATTCGACTACGACGGGATTCCACCAAAAGAGTACATAGATTGGGCTGGTCGCGTTGATCGGTGTCTTTCCGACACGTATCCATTTCAGCTTGAACGTGAAATCGATAAAATTAATTGCTGGGGAGCTGGTGAACGTGGGATCAACATTGATCTCTCTGGCGACATCGATGGAGACGGCTACGAAGACCTGGTGTGTGATATTGGCGGAGGTGGCTACACGGCGCGTGTGATCCGTGGTGGCCCTGCTGCGGGCCGTGGCTGCGAGCGGATCCTGTACCTGCCGATGGTCAAAGACCCGCAGGGCAATGATGTGACCGGTATCGTAGCCCTGTGGCGCACGGCGGCCGGCGGCTATCGCGTAAGCTATGAATATACCGATGTATGGCGCACCTGGGTGGTGATGAGTGAGTTGCAGGTGCATCGCACTGCCGACAGCGTCGAGATTAGCTATACGCCCCTGGATTCGATTCGTGCCGATGGCTTTCCGGGGCAATCCTGCATAGCCGTTGTCCAGGACACGATAGCCAGGCGTGACTGGTTTTTGATCTACAAGCTCGACAGTGAGCTTAACACCGGTGTTTTAGAGCGGTTCGATGTTACCGGCAGCCGCTTTGTCCACTCCGGTGAACGGGTGCGAGGGACGGTGTTTTATAATCCCTGGAATATCGGGCACATACTGGGTACAGAAAAGCCGGTCGTTGCTTTTCATATTGGAGGCTTCGGACAGGTATTTTGCCTAGTCGATGACCTGACTCACCCATTTGCTTCTTTCAAACCTCAAGGTACGGGCATTCAACCTGCAGCCGGTTATACTGCCATCAACGATCAGACCGGAGACGGTAAGCCAGAATTTGTATTATCTGGCGGTGACGGAGTAATCCTTGTACTAACACTTGATTCAACTGTAACGAATGTTGAAAGTGGACTGTTCCTGACAGATACTGTCTTGGCCACGCTTCACGGCAGTATTCTCGAGGTCCGTCTTCACGATCCGTGTACGGTATCTGCGGAGCTGGTCACCACCGACGGGCGCACGTATCCCGTTCTTGCCGCCAGCGCCGGCACTGCCGGCCTTAACCGCTACGATCTCAGCTCAGTACTCAGCCGCCAGCCCCGCGGTGCCTACCTGCTGCGCGTACGGACCGGTGAAACCTTTGTGACACTCAGTATTGTGCTGTAGGAGAGGGTGGAATGAGTAGGTGCCCCCCTATGTGGTCGCGCCCAGTATTAGTGGTTTCGACAGACCCAACCAGCCGTACCACATTGTTTACGCTACAATCATAATGATGGAAATGATTACTATTATCTACTTAGTGAAGCGGTATCTGAGTCTTACCACGGGCAACAGGCTCAAGCACGTGCGCATCTTGGAAGTTCTCTAACCCCATGAGTCAGGACAAGATGTTCAGGATTTATGCGATTCCACGCACGAAGTTTTCTCATACTGCCGTCTTCGACGCCACGCTCTCTCACTTCCAACGGCACACATCACGCCCGTCGCTTCGCTCCGGGCTGCCCTCCCCCGCCACCACCACCAAGCCCTTGCCAGGTCGCAACACACCTTTTCTGTTTCAGTCAGCTACGCCGACCTCTGGTGAGAATTAGTACATCCGGATGCAATTGCTGGTAGATAGTGCGTGAATGGGGTAGGAATGTGACGGAGAGAAAAGGTTAGTGCATAAATCAGGAAGGAGAATACCGTATGGTGTCACAGTAGCAACGCGCTTCGATACATATTACTAAATGTGATCGCATTGGAATTTATAGAGTTCTTTACGTAGGCTGCACACCGCAGCCGACCGGCCGAGCTGTAGTGGTAGGTGGTGAAGCACGATGGTGGTGGAGGTGGGGAAGCCGAAGGGCCGCAGTCCGTCCGCCCGGAAAGATGACGTGGTTTGGGGGTGCAGGAGGTTTGCGTAAACCTGTAAACATGGATGTGATATTGTACGGTCGCTCCCACGTGGCCCACACGAAACACGATAAAAAACAATACAATACCGTAGGGGTGGGAAATCCGCCCCTACAAACCATTATAAACAATACCATGAGCCGTAGGGGCGACCCCACGTGGTCGCCCTGTACGGGATCCACATATCAATCGATACACCGTTATAAGAGCGGATGGCATCCGCCCTCCGCGAAGCCACACAAATAACGAATAACTGTAGAGGCCGAATTAGGATGTCACACTTCACTGTCATTGATATACTCTCTATCACAGCAATTGCTCCGGAATTCCTAAGGTATTTTACGTAGGCTGCACTCGCAGCCGACCGGCCGGGCTGTAGTGGTAGGTGGTGAAGCGAGATGGTGGTGGAGGTGGGGGTGGGGCCCAGAGGGCCCTAGTCCGTCCGCTCGGAATGTATGACGTGGTTTGGATGTGTAGGGCGGTTGTGCTAAACCGTTAATGTGGGGGTATGATATCGTTGGAACGAACCCATGTCCACGCCATCACGAAACAACATTAAAATCGACACGAACCCGTAGGGGCGGATGGCATCCGCCCTCCACGATACAACATAAATTAACGTTAAACCCGTAGGGCCGACCCCGCGTGGCCGGCCCTACGAAACATCAATAAAACAATACGAAGCCCTAGGGGCGGGTGTTTCAAACCCGCCCCGCAGGGTTTTAGTGATAGGCTAGGGTGGGAGGGGTTACCTGCTGTAATACTCAATGACCAGCGGAACTTCACAGACAACCGGTACTTCCTCGCGTGGAGGCAGGTAGAGGAACTTGGCTGAGAAATCAGCCTTGCTGACGTCAAGGTAGGGTGGGGGAGCTGAGGAGCGAATGGCTTCCTGGAAGGCTTCCAATTTCCGGCTCTTTTCCTTAACAGTAATCACATCGTTGGGTTGGACGGCGTAAGCAGGCATGTTAACCCGTTTGCCGTTCACATTGATATGGCCATGCCGTACGTACTGGCGTGCTGCATAAATACTGCGTGCCAGTCCTGCACGGAAAACAATCGCGTCCAAACGCTGTTCCAGAAACTGCACCAACACGTCAACCTTGTTTCCCTTAACGCGGTTGGCACGAGCCATGGTGTTGGTAAGCTGTCGCTCGTGGATGTTGTATTGCAAGCGCAGACGCTGCTTTTCGAGCAACTGCTTTGCATAGTCACTTTGTTTGGGGCGCCGACGGGCATTGCCATGTTGTCCGGGTGTTCCCGGCTTCCTGTCCATCGTTTTCCGCGCCTTTGGCGCAATTGCAAAACCAACCTTCCGGCTCAGTTTTGTTTTGGGTCCATTATACTTCATCGTGGTTCCCTAGCTCCACTTTCCATGTTCCGGAAAGGGGCGATATTAAAATGTGAAAAATAGAGAGCCACAAATATACGAATCCTAACTCCCCGCTCAAACCTCTTCCCTAACAACCCGGTATCTGGGGCGGGGTCGGAAGCTGCTTAAACAGGGCTGCATAACTGGGGTTGGCACTCAGAATGGCTGCGTTTCCAACCAGTACAAACTGTTCCTGTGCCCGAGTGATTGCCACGTTCAGTTTACGGTCGGTACCCTTGTATGGAGAGGTGATGCTGTCAACCTCATGAGGGTGATGGGCACCGGGGCTGTAAATAATAACGCTGCGCTGACTGCCCTGGTAGCGTTCCACGGTATCAACAACTGTGTGTTCAGCAATAGTACTGCTAAGATTGTTTATGATATTTCGGTTATGCGTTCGGAAAGGACCAATAATCCCGAGTGTGTACTCACTGCCATACTGTGCAAAAAGTATGGCTAACCGGGTGACAAGTTCAACCTCGGTTTCGATGTCAGGTGCGTTAATGTAGCATGAACGATGGGGGAGAAGGTTGTGCCAGGGCAGACGGATACGGCTTTGCTGATGGCCTGTTATCGTTTCCAGCCTGCCTGCATAGAATTGTTTCGACGGGAATTGCATAATGTCATGGTGCATCCTTCCCTGGTGTCGCAACGTTGCCATAGCCCCCTGATACTTGTTTTGCTCGCTTATCTGAACAAGACGCTCAAAGATGCTGTCGCCCAACGCGGTATAGCCCATTGCCCGGAGCAGGTCCGAATTGAATGCAAGTGCTGCCGGACTCTGCTGTAATACCGGAGGCAACTGTGCCTGGTCGCCAATTAAAATGTGACGTTGTACGCATGCCAGAATTCCGGCAAGGTGAACGTCCAACACTTGAGATGCTTCGTCAATAATAGCGGTTGTGAAATTACCAAAGGTTAGTATTTCGGGGTGACTGTGTACGGCATGGATGGTGCTGACGATACACCTGGCATTCCGAATGCGTTCGGCAAGGTCAGCCGGTGATGTGTGTATTGCTAATGCGGGTATGTTAACGTCATCGAACCCGCTGCCTATGGTGTAACTGCTGCCATGCCGTAACATACTTCCTTTGGGCAGTACAGACTGAAGTACGGTGCATATTTCATTTACGGCCCGGTTGGTGTAGGCCAGTACGAGCAAACGTTCCTGCTGACCGTTCTGTGGGGTGCATACAAGGTGGTTGACGATTGTACGCAGGATGACAGAAGTTTTTCCTGTTCCGGGAGGACCCTGAATGAGAAACCAGTCCTGAGAAGCAAGTGCACGGCTTACAATGTGTTGCTGCAAGGGTTGCAGCGTAGAGTTGCTAATCGGTACATCGGGACCAAAACGTGGTTGCGTAATTCCAAGGATGGCGTGCCGGCGTTCTGCCGAAGCCTGGAGGAACCGGATGATGGAGGGGTACAGCATCCGGATTCCTGCGTCAGAGACGTCTGCTTCCAGCGTCCAGGTGTTCTCCAGTAAGTCCGCAACATTTGCTTGTTTGTTCCTGATGGTAACAGAGATACTGCCTGGCCCGATGTCGCGGACAATCCCTTTGAGTAATACAAATGTCGTTTGCGCTTCGAGGGCGGCAGAATCGTCTTTTAAGGAACTGTGCAGTAGAACCAGGTCGCCTTTCCGTAATGCCGTTGCAGTTTTGCGAGTCCGTTCATCATCATAAACAAGTTTAAGATGCATTGTCCGAACGTCAGATCCCTCTTCTAGAACACGAAGTCCGTACAGCACTGCTGGTGATGTTTCTTTCTCGGCCATGGACTGTCGCCACAGGTCGGCAGTTGACCGTGATGTTCCGTTACTGCCAACACGAGCTGCGAACTGCTCGTTGGTAAGCAGTGAAATCCATGCTTGTGCCGCAGTCCGACTGTAAACATCGGCATTCTTGTATGCGTCAGCAAATTCTTCTTCAAAACTTGCAGCAGGTCCGGCGGCAGTCAGTGAATATTCGCTTAACTGCCGCAGCACCCGAAACGATCGTTTTCCTAAGTCGTGTTCAATAGAAACCAGCCGGTTACGCACACTCATAATGCGTTGCTGCAGTTGGGTGCTGAGTTCCGGAGGAACCGCACGGAACGGTTTCCCGGTATCGGTGATGTACCACAACAGGGATTGGGAAGGGGGCTTGCCCACGAGGAGTTCGTACAGAAGATTATAGGCAGAAACCTGTGCTGCATGATTGGTTCGGATTGTTGTGGGTGCCGAGCCGGTTTTTAGCTCAACAAGTGATTCTACACCGGTCGAACGGTCTTTTACCAGGATGTCGAATCTGCCTTGCAGCCCTACCGCCGCCGAAATTACGTGTGGCTCCACCCGAATACTGCATCCCTGCCAGGTTGCAAGAGCCTGGCGTATTGCCGGAATAAACACCGTAATTTCATCGGCAAAATGCTGGTTGTTGGCTGCGGCAAGCTGGAGAGCCAAACGTTTGTTTACCTGAACCAGCAGCTCAGCATCTGACAATTCAGGAGTTGCAACCAGAACGTCGAACATATAGTTTACAGCCGAGCCCCGAAGTGCTGCCGGAAACACGCCACGTGGATTAAATCTGCGTAACAAAGCAAGGTTTTCCACATCTCCGGACGCTGTTATGCACTCCGACAGCTCCGTTATGTCAATAACATGATGGGGTTCTACACACAGGAGCGAACAGGTGTTCTGATCTGACGCAACCTTGACCGATACCAGAGCCCCTTTCCACAAAGCATCCAAAGATGTTGAAAACCCGCTGTGGACAAATAGCTCCTTTGTTCCGGACTGCGTTGAAATTATTAGGCTTGCATTGCTTGCAGCAGACTGAATAACAGAGCCGGTTATCCACATGCTACTGCTCGGGGCGGATATCTTTGATGCGAACCTGAGGCATTGCTGATCCATTGAAGGTATTTTCTTCCAGTGTGTACACCATTGAGAATACCTTACCGTGCGAACATTGATCTAATTTGTGACCAAGGTTGAAACCTATGGCATCAATTGCAAAATTGCTTTGCAGTGCCCGGAATTTTAAGTGGTTGTTACCAACAACTTTAACGCCATTTGCTGAGACGACGTGTTTGCTGAAGAACATCGGACGGTGGTTACCGTATCCGAAGGGTGCAAATCTGCTTAGGTGCTTGATAAAATTAGGATTTAAGTCGCTCAGCGAAAGCTCTGCATCAATTTGGATTTCAGGACTTAGTTCTACGGTTTCAAGGAGTTTTCGGGCCACCTCGTCGATACGCCGGCGCAGCTCCGGGATATTTTCTGCCGCCAGGGAGAGGCCTGCAGCATGCTTATGTCCGCCAAACTCCACCATCAGATCTTCGCACGACTTCAGGGCTGCGTAGATATCGAAATTTTTAATTGACCGTGCCGATCCTTTGGCAATACCGTCAATCGTCGTTAACATGACCGTTGGAAGGTGAAACCGTTCTACCAGGCGGGACGCCACGATACCAATCACGCCGGCATGCCAGTCAGCGTTGTGTAAGACCAGGGACCGCATTTCAGGGTTATCGGTAAGGAGTTGCAGCGCCTGCTCTTCGGCAAGTTCAAACGTCTCTTCGTCGATTGCCCTGCGCAGCCGGTTATCGTGTTCCAGTTGCTGAGCAATCTGAAACGCCTGGATTTCGCTTTCGGTAATCATCATCTCAACTGCGCGCCGCGGGTCACCCAAACGTCCGGCAGCATTAATTCGCGGAGCCAGTCCGAAGACGACGCTGGAATTGGTGATCTGACCTGCATGCAGTCCGGCGCATTCGATCAGCCCCTTTAATCCAGGCCGTGGATTTTCATTAATCAGCTTCAGTCCAAAGTAACTAATGATACGGTTTTCGCCATGGAGTGGTGCGATATCGGCAGCCGAGGCGATTGCAACCAGGTCCAGATACCTAAAAGCAACGTCAGGAGTACCCCGGCGTTCACACATTGCATGGATTAGTTTAAACGTTACGCCACATGCGGCAAGGTCCTGAAACGGATAGGTGCAGCCGGGTTTTACCGGATCGAGGATTGCCAATGCTGACGGGAGAACCTCGGCAGCCTGGTGATGATCACAGATAATAACGTCAATACCAAAACCTGCAGCGTACTCAACTGTTTTAGCAGCGGTGACACCAACATCAACGGTAATAATGACCTTGGCGCCAAACTCGCGTGCAAAGTCAACGCTCCTTGGCATGAAGCCAAAGCCTTCGTCCATCCTGTTGGGAATATGGTAATCAGCCGTAGCACCAATACTCCGCAGGAAATGGAGCATGATGGCAGTGCTGGATGTGCCGTCAACATCATAATCGCCGTGAATCCATATCGGCTCTTTTAACTCAACTGCACGCATTATGCGGTCAACTGCGACCTCCATTCCATCCATGAGCCATGGAGAATGAAGTAAAGCCAAATCCGGTGTGAAGTACGATGCGACTTCATCAACGGTTGATATGCCCCTTCCAACCAATACTTTTGCAATTGGCTTGGGGATTTTCAAGGTTTTAATCAGGTTTTGGACGGCATTTTCATCTAACGATTCCCTAAATATCCACCGAAAGTTCAACGGTTTCCTAGTAACTTGAAAAATACTGCCACAAAAGTACAACCTTACCGCTGAACTGTCAACTATTTTCCACACTTGAATACGCGTAAAAAACATACCGGCAACGACGATGAGGCAGAGGCGCAATCATCGTTCAGGAAAAGGAAGCTGCGGACTGTGGTGAAGCCGGGCAAGGTACTGCCGGCTGGAGCCCGGCGGGGAACCGTGCTTACCGCCCTGGGGCCGCACTGGCTTGTAGCGCCTGAAATTACAGACCATGGCCTCGATGCTGTTTCCCTGATGGTGTGCAGCGTTAGCGGCACGGTTGATGCTCAGGGCGGAACAACGCTGGTTGCCGTAGGTGACGTTGTGTGGTTTGTATCCTCGGGATCAGCCATGGAGGTGGGCGGACAGGAGTATGCCGAGGGAACCATCGAGAAGGTGGAAACGCGGCGGACACTCCTCTCGCGTAAAGCTGCCGGCAGGGTGCAGCGCGAACAGGTCCTTGCTGCCAATATCGACAGGCTGGGAATTGTAATTGCTGCTGCCAATCCCGATTATCACCGCGGGCTAATTGACCGATACCTGATCGCTGCCGATAAAGGTGATCTGGAACCCTTCATCATTGTTAACAAAATGGACCTTGTTAGTGGTGAGCTTGAAACACTGATAGCAGAAGATCTGGAGGTGTATACAAAGGCACTACGCCGAAAGGTTTTTTTTGTGAGTACGGTTAGCGGATTTGGTATAGACCTTCTGACGGAATTTCTGAATGGAGCTACAACCCTTCTGGCCGGGCAAAGCGGTGTAGGCAAGAGCTCGTTGATAAATCACATTACGCAAAATCATCTGCGGGTAGGCAGTATCTCTCAGGCAACCGGCAAGGGCAGGCATACCACAACATCAGCTCTCCTTGTGCCCTTACCGCGAGGGGGCTTTGTTATCGACAGTCCCGGGACCCGTGAATTCTCGATTTGGGAGCTGGACCTACAGGAGATTATGTACTACTTTGAAGAGTTTGATGATTATAGCCCCAACTGCAAATTCTCAACCTGCACTCATACTCACGAACCCGGATGCGCAGTAAAGGATGCAGTTGATAAAGGGGCGATAAATGCTGGTAGGTACTTTTCGTATCTGGCGCTGCGTGCTGAAATTGAGGGGTAACCTGTTATATTTGCTGTCTTGTTTAACCACGTTAAACTTTTTTTGGAGAGGTGCGAGAGTGGTTGAATCGGGCGGTCTCGAAAACCGTTATAGGAGCAATCCTATCGAGGGTTCGAATCCCTCCCTCTCCGCACAACAAATGGGCGAGTGCTGAAATTGGCAGACAGGCGGGTCTCAGAAGCCCGTGTTCGCAAGGACGTGTGGGTTCAAGTCCCACCTCGCCCACACACCATAGGTGACCCTGACCACCGCCACCGGGTGATATTCGACACAGTTTTATTGACGCGCATACCGCAGAAGGTGTTTGTTGTTTACGACTTCCTGTTTTAATCTAAAAAAACATAATATCTGCAGCGTTGTTATTTTGATAGTCCTTCTGTGTGACGTCGGGACGGTAACGGCACAGCTTGCTGACGACATTTTTACACGAAAAGACAAACGAACATACCGCGAGCGGGCTGACGAGTTATTCCAGACCGGGTTATCGGATGGGGCTGCTATTCGGTTGTACGAACAATGGCTGAATGTTGTGCCGGCTGATTCGGTAGCCGCGAATAAACTGCTGCAGCTGTACACCAGAAATGGCCGTAAACAGGATGAAGTTCGTCTTGGGTCGTACCTGAAGTCAATAACGAATACACCGGATCAGCGGATACAAACGGTACAAACGCTGCAGGTACGGCTTGGACTGTACAAGGTGTTGTTGCCAAGGCAGCTGAAGCCTGGTGTTACGTATCCGAGTGTGCTGGTTCTGCACGGCAACGGTAACACTGAGGATTTGATGATTGAATGGATTAAGTCATTCAACATGGATTCCGTCATCTTTGTTTTTCCGCAGGCGCCGTACCCGAAGATGGCAGACATTAAGGCGACACAGCGGGATGCGTACAGTGCAACTGACGCTGCTCCCTTCATGAGTGATTCGTTGCGCAACGAGGTCGTATCCACCAGTGCGATCTGGTATCGTGATGCTTATCTGGATGCGAGCATTCGTTATCCGATATCGGCAGTGAAGCCCATCATTGTTGGCTTCAGCCAGGGTGGTTTTTATGCGTATGCGGTTGCAACACGATTTCCCGAAACATTTCAGGGTATTGTTTCAGTTAGCGCCAGCATGTATGCCTATGGTGAAGTTCAGCAGTACATACCGGTGTTAAAAACACACGGAATCGAGGTGCTGGTTCTGCATGGTACTAAGGATGCTGTGGTACGTCCGCAAACCGGTGAACTGCTGTCGGCCCTGCTAACGCGCAACGGTGTCACCAACACTTTCCGCTTCTTTGATGGTGGTCACTGGCCAACGCCAGATGCTTCGGCAATGGTACGCGAATGGCTGGCAAGCCGTTTAAAGTAACTGGCGGTCATTCACTGTTTGGTCTGCCAAAGCCCCTTCCCAATCTCTGACGCCTGAGGGTGCTGGAACAGTATGTATATTTGAAGTTGTGCCACGTATGGCACGAACTATTCCTTGAATACAGGACACGTATGTCATGAGTATATCGGTAACACCTACGTCAACAATTGAACGAGTTGAGAAGCTGCGTCACTCCAAAATCCTGCGTGAAATACAGGATAAGGATACGGTGGTGATGTTCGAGGACCCGCTTGAGAATGACATGGTGCTCAACATGGGACCGCAGCATCCGGCTACTCATGGTGTGCTGCGGGTTCTGATACGGCTGGAAGGTGAAACTGTTGTGAAGTGTGTTCCGGAGCTGGGATACCTGCACCGGGGATATGAAAAGATAGCTGAGAGCAGTACCTACCATGAGTTTATTCCGCATACCGACCGGCTGGACTACATAAGCCCGATGGCAAATAACGTTGCGATCTGCCTGGCTATCGAGAAACTTGCCAACATTGATGTACCGGTGCGCGGTACCTGGGTGCGTATGCTGGTCACCGAGATGGCGCGCATCTCCAACCACCTGCTTGCTCTTGGCGCAACGGCAATGGATGTTGGCGCAATGACGCTGTTTTTGTGGACGTTTACGGAGCGCGAAAAGCTGTACGATTTGTTTGAGCGCATTTGCGGTGCACGGTTCACAACAAGCTTTGCCCGGATTGGCGGTGTTGCCAATGATATCCCTGATGATGTAATGCGCGACGTACGTGCATGGCTAAATCAGATGCCTGACCGTATGAAGGAAGTGGAAGGCCTGGTAAACCGCAACCGGATTTTTGTTGACCGGATGGCTGGCATTGGGTATATGCCTCCCGAAAAAGCAATTCAGCTTGGACTGACGGGACCAACCCTTCGTGGCTCGGGTGTTGCTCGTGATCTGCGCCGTGATGAGCCGTACATGTTCTATGATCAGGTTGATTTCGACGTGATTACTCATAACGATGGTGACTGCTATGCTCGGTATATCTGCCGCGACCTTGAAATATGGGAGTCAATGAAGATTTGCCACCAGTGTCTTGATAAACTTGAGAATAGCCCGCGGACACCTGTACTGAACGAAGATCAACCAACATCAGTTCTGCCTCGCAAACAGTCCATCTATACAAAGATGGAAGAGATGATAAATGATTTTATGTTAATTAATTTCTGTATTCAGCCACCCAAGGGTGATGTGTATTTTGCCGCTGAGGGGTCAAAGGGGGAGCTGGGATTTTACTATGTGAGTGATGGTACCGGTAACCCGTGGAAGCTAAAAATCCGCAGTCCATCATCGGCCAACCTGCAGGCACTGAAATACATGTGCGAAGGCTCGATGGTGAGCGACGTTGTTGCCATTATCGGAAGTATCGATCCGGTGATGGGCGAGGCTGATAAGTAACACGTACAGATGAAAACACTGAACCGGACACTACACAGTGTCCGGTTTTTTTTTGCCGCTCATACGTGTGTGTTCGTCTGGCTCGTAAGTTTACTATGCTATGCCACATCCAGAATCAATAACATCGCAACGCGCCGAAAAGCTCCGACGGGCCCTCCGGCAACGTCAGCCAACACTTACCATTGTTCTCGAAAATGTCCACGATCCACATAACGTTAGTGCGGTTATCCGGTCCTGCGACGCCGTAGGAGTGAGTGATGTTCACGGAGTTTATTATGGCAGGCAAACCTTCCCGCATCTTGGTGAAAAGAGCAGTGCCAGCGCACGGAAGTGGGTCAATGTCCACCATCATGGCAGTATTGATGAATGCTTCTCTCGGCTTCGCGCTGATGGCTTCCGGATTTTCACTACCCACATGGATGCGCAGTCGGTAAGCCTGTACGAACTTGATCTGACGCAGCCCGTTGCCCTTGTATTTGGTAACGAGCATGACGGGGTATCAGAAAATGCCCGATCCTTAGCCGATGGGAACTTTTTAATTCCAATGATGGGTGTGGTTCAGTCACTGAACATCAGTGTGGCCTGTGCAGTTTCCTTATTTGAGGCATTCCGGCAGCGACAAAATACCGGTATGTATAACACCCCTGGGTATTCAGACACTGAATTGAAGGAACTTGAGAGAGACTGGTATTCAAGGTAATGGCTAACCACACAACTACGGTGCGGTAAAAACATAACCTTCATTTGGAGAATAATGGTAACCTGAATTACGAAGAAAAGAAAAAACTGTCGCTTTTGTGAATACCATCGTTACCGGACTGCCTACAGTAGGAATCGATGAACGGTAGGATCTATATACTGCCAGACATCCGGTGGGCATGGAACTCCAGACAGTCAATCCATAATTGTTATCCATTCAGGGTGTTACGAAATGAAAGGGGCTTTGTTTGTCTGGGGTCAGATTGTGGGTCGGATTGTGGGGTGGTCCGATAATTCCGTACAGGGCTACCCCACGTGGCCGCACTGTACGAATGGCATTCGCCTACACGAAACAACATAAAAAACGATAATACCGTAGGGGCGACCTGCGTGGTCGCCCTGTACGAATCCTCATATCAATCGATAAACCGATATAAGAGCGGATGGCATCCGCCTTCCGCGAAGCCACACAAATAACGAATAACCGTAGGGGCCGATGTAGGATGTCACACTTTGCTGTCATTGACGTACTCTCTATCACAGCAATTGCTCCGGAATTCCTAAGGTTCCTTACGTAGGCTGCGCACCGCAGCCGACCGGCCGAGCTGTAGTGGTAGGTGGTGAAGCGAGATGGTGGTGGAGGCGGGGGAGGGGCCCGAATGGCCGTCGTCCGTCTGCTTGGAAAGATAACGTGGTTTGGGGGTGCAGGAGGTTTGTGTAAAGCCGTAATGTGGGTATGAAACCCGTAGGAACGAACCCACGTGGTCGCCCACACGAAACCGTGTAGGGGGGGGTACGCTAACGAATGGCATTCGCCCATCACGACACCACATGAAAAACGATAATACCGTATTGGCAACCCCACCTGGCCGTACTGTACGGATGGGATCCGCCCACACGATCAAAATTCAAAACGATAATTCCGTAGGGGCGACCCCGCCAGGAATTGGTGAATGCTCACCATCACAGAAGAATTGATGAACGCTTTTCCCGACTTCGCGCTAACGGCATCGAATTAGCACTACTCACATGGATGCGTAGTCGGTTAGCCTGTACGAACTTAGCCTGACGTAGCTCGTTGTGTAACAAGCACAGTTGCGTCTCTGAATGCGCACACAGCCCGGCTAGCGGAAAGCTCTTCATCCTAATGATGGGTGTGGTTCAGCAACTGAACATCAGCGTGGCCTGTGCCGTCAGCCTGTTTGGGGCAATGTGCTAGCATCATCCGACAGTATATGCCATTCCGAAGTGCTCCGAAGCATGGCACGCTGCAGAATCCGGTAGTAGCACTCACATAAAAGGGGCTTTGGTTGAGCTGAATCAACCGCTCCAATAGCCCAGGTTAGGTGAATAACTGCTACAGTTCTGAAGTTTTTTATCTCAATAGTTGACAAAGCAGTTTATTTTGCGTAGGTTTGTTAGTGAACACTAACTAACTACGGTTGAAACATTATGTCAATGCTAACGCGAAGGCAGTGTGTACGATTACTGCCGCCAAGGAAAATCTTTCCAGTAGTGGTCATTAGTGTATTGTTGATCGCTACGAGTACGATGCGGACACAAGAGGTGCTGACCCTTCAACAGTGTATGACCTTGGCTTTGGAAAACCATGAAACTGTACAGATCGGTGGTAATGCAGTTAAAATAAGTGAGAGTCGGGCTGCAGAGGCACGGTCTGGCTACATTCCCAAGGTTACGGTTAATGCCGACTACAAGTATTTCCTGGAGTTGCCGCACCAGTTAATGCCATTGTCAACCTTTAACCCGATGGCACAGGAAGGACAGTTTAAGGAGGCTCAGTTTGGTGTCCCGCATAACGCCAATGCATCGATTACTGCATCAATGGTGCTGTACAGTCCTCAGATTGGTGGTGCAATAAGCGGTGCTTCTACTGCAACTGAGCTAGCGCGCCTTCAAAAAACACAGTCGGAAGATGCTCTTCGCTATAGCGTTGCCTTAGCATACTACCAGGCACAGCTCCTGGAGCATCAACGTGATTTTGCCTCAGGTAATCTGGAGAACTCCCGGAGGTTGCTGGCAAGCACTCAGTTGCTGTACCAGCAACTAATGGTAAAGAAAACCGATGTTAGCAGGGTAGAGCTGCAGATTGAACAGATTGAATCTCGCATTGAGTTTCTTCGAAGCTCGTATGAACAGGTTATGCTTACATTAAAAATGCTGATGGGAGCCGAACCAAACAGTCAGATATCCGTTGCTCCACTCGCAATCCCTGATGGTCCAGAAGCCTCAGCACCGCGATACATAGATCAGGAAGTACTCCAAGGTCAGAAAAAACTCCTTGAAAACGAAATAAACTGGCTGCAGAAATCACGGTATCTCCCAACGATTAGCGTGGTTGCCCAGTACGGTCTGAACGGCTTTGGATATGACAAAGCACCAAACGAATTTATAAAAACTTATCCCGTAGGGTTTGTCGGCCTGCAGCTTACCTATCCGGTATTTAATGGGACAGCAACGGTTGAAAAGATTCAGCAAAAAGAGCTGGAGCTAAGTAATAACTTGTTGCAGCAGCAACTGGTAACTCATAAGACGGTGGTTGAAACACAGAATGCCATAAACCGGCTTGAGCTGTCAAAACAAACCCTGCACACTACGCGACATCAGGTAGAGTTTGCCGACGAGATATACCGCCAGGTTGTTCTGCAGCAAAAAGAGGGCACGGCATCGCTTGCAGATGTCTTATTAGCCGACGGAGCTCTTCGAGAGGCACAGCAAGGCTATATCACCGCTTCGACGGAATTTTTGAAAGCCCGGCTGGAGTTGCTTCGATTAAACGGTCTTCTCTCATCACTATAACCGGAGTATTTATGAGCACACCTTCGAAAACGCTGCGCAGAGTTGCTATTATACTGGCATTAACAGTAGTCGGTTTTGCTGTTTTGTTGGTTTTATACAAGAACAAGTCAGATGCTGACCGGCAAGTTTACCGGCAGGATAATGAGAGAGCCATACAGGTAAAAGTGTATCGTGTGGCAGATGAAGATCTGGAATTATCCGGATCATTCACGGGGATGTTTGATCCGAATCAGGAGAGTAAAATAAGCGCCGATGTTCAAGGTAAGGTGCGCATGCTGCATGTTGATGTTGGTGACCGGGTTGGTGCCGGTACTACGCTCGTGCAACTCGACAATGATTTGCTGAAACTTCAGCTACAAGCTTCCGACGTACAAATTGAAGGGCTTGAGGCAGATGTAAAACGATTTACTGTTCTGGCTATAGCAGAAGCTGTTCAGGGAGTACAGCTTGAAAAGTCAGCCCTTGCTCTTCAGGCTGCCCGGGTACAGCGCTCAACGGTGCTTGAACAAATTCAAAGGTCATCGGTCAAAGCCCCCTTCAGCGGTATTATTACCGCTAAGTTCACAGAAGCCGGCGGGTTCGCCGCACCAGGAGTGCCTCTGCTTCAGATTACCGATATCGGAAAGCTTCGGTTTACCATCAATGTACCCGAATCCGAAGTTAGCTTCTTTCGCGTTGGTGATACTCACCGAATCAGTCTGATGGCATATCCTGAAACCAGTGTCGAGGGTCGGGTGATTATGGTTGGCAGTAAGGCAAATCCGGGTAATAGCTTTCCAGTTCAGTATCTCGTTCAGAACTTTGCCGATTTGCGCATCAAGGCGGGAATGTTTGGCAGCGTGATGATAAAGAAGCCCATCACCAAAACTGGATTGATGATACCTGCCACGAGTGTGGTTACGGTAAACGGTGAAAGCAGTGTGTATGTTGTCAGCAATGGGAAGGCACGTTTAACACCAATCACGCTTGGCAGACAAAGCAACAGTAGGGTTGCGGTTGAGTCAGGGTTACGCCCAGGTGATGCTATTGTTACTGACGGACTGCTGAATGTTTTTAACAACGCAAATGTGCGCATTCAACAGTGAGAATATCATGAATATCACCAAGATTGCAATCGAAAGACCATCACTGATTGTTGTGATGTTTAGTGTAATAACACTGTTGGGTGTTATTGGGTTTACAAATCTGGGCTACGAGCTGATGCCCGATTTTAACCAGCCGGTTGTGGTAATACGAACGCTCTACCCGGGGGCAGACCCGTTCGAGGTAGAATCATCAGTATCTCGCCGAATCGAAGATGCATTGTCGAACGTTGAGGGGGTAGAATACCTGGTTACCAAGTCATTGCCAAATGCTTCGGTGATCATTGCTAATCTAAAGTACGGGACGAACCTTGATAAAACGATGCAGGATGCTCAGCGGTATATCGACAACATTCGTAAGGATTTACCGAAAGATATTCAAAGCCCCGTAATGACAAAAGTTTCGCCGAATGACCTGCCGATGATGTCGGTAAGCGCAACGGCATCGGTACCGCCGGTGGAGTTCTACCGCCTGATGAAGGATGAGTATCTGCCGCAGATTCAACAGTTAAAGGGTGTGGCAGAGATCACCATGATTGGTGGAGAAGAGCGCGAGATCTCGGTACAGGTTCATAATGAAAAACTCCAGTTGTACAGGATCTCACTGTACCAGGTTGTAGAAGCAATAAACCGTTCAGGTATAGACCTACCCGTGGGTGCTATCGAAGCAAAGGGTAATCGCAGTACAGTTCGGCTTGCTGGGAGGTTTACCACAGTGGCAGACATTGAGAATGTCCAGATCGGTATGCCGGTTCCGGGCTCACCCGTCTACGTGAAAGATATTGCCACCGTGGTTGACGGAGTTGCAGAACCTACGTCGGTAAGTCGCCTGAATGCTGTCCCAGGCATTGGCCTGCTGATTAAGAAACAAGGTGATGCCAATGCCGTTGATGTATCTGCACTGGTCCGGGATGCATTTACCAGGATTGAAAAGGCTGAGGGGAATAAAAACGTAAAGTTTACGATTACTGATGACAATACCGACAATACGATTGCAGCTGTAAACTCTGTTGTCTTTGACTTAATCCTGGCTGTTATCCTGGTGTCGTTGGTAATGTTACTCTTCCTGCGTAGCTACAGAAACTCACTGATTGTTTTAGTAGCAATACCAACGTCACTGATAACGGCGTTTGCAGTCATGTGGCTGCTGGGTTATACCCTGAATTTGATGACGTTGCTGGCTATGTCGCTGATTATTGGTATCCTGGTTGACGATGCCACCGTTGTGCTTGAAAATATACAGCGACATTTGGACATGGGGAAAGAGAAACGCATAGCTGCGTTTGACGGACGTATGGAAATCGGCTTTTCCGCATTGTCCATAACCCTGGTTGACGTCGTGGTGTTTCTGCCAATCCTGTTCCTTCAGGTGTTTGTTGCCGACATGCTTAAGCAATTCTCTGTCGTAGTGATCACATCAACACTCACGAGTCTTCTTGTTGGATTTACGCTAACACCATGGATGGCTTCGCGCATCGGAAAGTCAGAAAATCTTCAGCCTACAAATGTGCTGAACAGATTCCTCTTGTGGTTTGAATCTCAACTGTCGCGCTTCATCGAGTGGTATCGTTCAACACTTGCCTGGGTACTTCAGCATAAACTCATCTTTGTGGGCTTCGTAATTCTTCTGCTCGCCGGGACGGTTGTGATGATGCAGCAGAATATTATTGGCAAGGAGTTGATTGCAACCGGTGATCAGGGAAAGTTCAGACTGTTTCTCGAGTATGATAAAAACGCTCCGCTTGAGCATAACAACAGAATGTCGGAACAGGTCGAGAAAGACATTCTGCAAAAACCAGAAGTATTATCGGTGTTTAGCAACGTTGGCGGGCCGGGAACCGGAATGGGCTCTGTGGGTGTTGGCCTTCCGTACAAAACCGAGCTGACGGTTCAGCTTCGCCCCAAAAAAGAACGCGGTAACATTGCAACCGAAGCATTTATGCGTTCTCTGCGGGAACAACTACAGGACAGGTATGCGGGCATTCACGTTTCAATGATGGCCTTAGGTCTTGTACCACGGTCAGCCCCGATCGAGATTACGTTGAGCGGAGGAAATGTTGACACGGTTATGAAGGCTGCACGGGCACTTCAGGCAACCGTTGCAGGTATCCCCGGTGCCGATAATGTCCGGCTGTCAGTGGAGGAAGGTGCACCGGAATATAAGGTATCTCCTGACAAGGATCTCATGCAGAGGTTCGGACTCAACACGGCCTACGTTGGACTCAACCTGCGGACTGCGTTTGCCGGCAATGATGATGCAACATTAACTGATAAAGGCACTGAGTATCCTGTGCGCATACGGCTGGACCGGTTTAGCAGGAGCAGCTATTCCGATGTTACCAATCTGGCGGTCGTAAATCCGGCCGGCCTTCCGATACGCGTATCACAGTTTGCGCGGGTAGAAGGAGGTAACGCTTTGTCGCAACTGGAGCGATTGGACCGCCAGCCTGCTGTGACAATCACTGCTGACGCTCTGGGACGTCCGTCTGGTTCTGTTGCGGATGACGTAGTAACCTATATTACCAACAATCCACTTCCCGCAGGGGTGCAAATGGCATGGGGCAGCGACATCAAGCGGCAGAATGACAGTTTTGGTGCGCTTGGATCAGTATTGCTGATCTCATTCCTGTTGATTTACCTAATAATGGTGGCGCTGTACGACAGTTATCTTTACCCGTTTGTAGCATTGTTTGCAATTCCTGTTGCTGCAATCGGAGCATTCCTGGCATTGAATCTTACCATGAGTAATCTTAGCCTTTTTGCATTACTGGGGCTTATTATGCTCATGGGGCTTGTAACCAAAAACTCAATTCTGATCGTTGACTTTACAAACCAACTGAAAGCTGAAGGGAAGGGGCTTAAGGATGCACTTATCACGGCAGGAGCCGAGCGGATGCGTCCGATACTGATGACGACACTGTCAATGGCTATCGGGATGCTACCAATAGCACTTGCATCCGGTACCGCATCGGAATGGAAAAACGGACTTGCCTGGGTAATAATTGGAGGGCTTCTTTCGTCTCTAGTATTAACAGTGTACCTTGTTCCACTCGTCTATCACACTGTTGATACCCTTAAACACAAACTTCTTAAAACCAACTATCCGTAGGTGAGCTATGCGTGCACTCTGTATGTTTCTTGCGCTGATTCTTCCGGTAACAGCAGGATTTGCCGGCGGTGATTCGGAAGGGTATTCGTTGACGGTGGAATTTGAAAACCTTAGGAGTCCCGAGGGTACCCTGATTGTTGCTCTGTACAACAAGGACGGGACAATCCCTGATGAGAAGTTCGAACATTATTATAAAATTGGACAAACGGGTATTGTGAGCACCAAGGCCCAATATACCTTTACAGATTTGCCGGAAGGAACCTATGCGGTTAGTGTTCTGCATGACGAGAACAACAATGGCAAGATTGATAAAAAGTTTATCGTTCCCAAAGAGGGTATTGGCTTTTCCAGAATCACGTCCATTGGCCTTACCAACCGTCCGAACTTTAAAAAAGCATCGTTCCAACTCACCGGGAACAAGAAGATTACAATCCATATCATCTATATGTAGTTCCGACCGCGCCTGGTACCGTCAGATGTCCCATTTAAGTAGCTTTGTACCAAACGAATCTAACTGTAACGTGATACGGAGAATATGAAGCAGTTTACTAACCGACAAATCGAAATCATGGAAGCCGCTACAGCCCGGATTGACATGCATGGAATTCAGAATCTCACAATTAAAAACCTGGCCGCCGACCTTGGTGTATCGGAGCCAGCACTGTACCGACATTTTGATGGGAAAAACGAAATTCTCCTGGGCGTACTCCGCTACTTTATAGATCGGATGGAACTGCGGCTACAGGAACTGCTTCAGGCTTCCTATAACTGTGATGCCGAACAGTTACGAGCCATCTTTATGTCCCAGTTAACAACATTCACAGCCAGACCAGCCATTGTTTCGGTCATGTTTGCAGAGAGTATCTTTCAGTTTGATGACAGACTGAATGCTGCTGTTCTTGACATCATGACGATCGTACGTTCATACGTTGAAAAAAATATCAAACACGGCCAGCAGACAGGTGAGTACTCTTCGTTTCTGGGTGCCGAAGCCATAACCACTATCATTACCGGTGCGATGCGTATGGCAGTGCTTACCTGGAAGCTGTCGGGACGTAAATCAAATTTGATCAGGAACGGAACAGTTGTTCTCGACGGTATCATCACAATGATTTCACATAACCATTAAGGAGCTTTATGAAAATATTCTTGTTAACCCTGATAACTACTGTTACATTGTGGGGCTGCTCGTCTGAAACACATAATCATGCAGAACACGATCACCAGGCGCCAGAACATACCGAAGAAGCACATCATGAGCACCATCACGGTGATCAGGCTGGGACATTAGAGCTGAACAATGGTGCCAAATGGATGGTGAATACCGAGATGAAGCCGTTTGTGCAGGAAGGCGAGAAACTGGTTCAGCAGTACGTTAACGCAAACAGCACTGACTATAAAAAACTTGCTGCAAATCTCACTACCCAGAATGATCAGTTGATGTCAAGCTGCACCATGGATGGCAAGAGTCACGATGAACTTCACAAGTGGCTGCACCCGCACCTTGATTTGGTTGAAGACCTTGCCGAAGCGCCGGATGCCTCAGTGGCAATGGACGTTGTGAAGAAACTTCAGGAATCGTACGGTCTGTATCATCAATATTTTGAATAAAATAAGGTAGTACTTTTATGAAAACGACGGCGAAATTTACCGTGCTCCATCGCACCCTTCATTGGGTGATGGCATTAGCGATGATGATACTGTTTGCAACGGGCTTCCTACGGATGACATGGATGTCGAAGAGTACGGTGGTTTCGGTATTATCTGAAACAGCTGAAACCAAATCACTCCTAAAAGATCAGATGGTTGGTATTGCAAAATCCATCCAGGCTCCAATGTGGGAGTGGCACGAACTTTTTGCTCACATTATGATAATTACCATTGTTGTGCGGATCGTTTACATGCTGACGAAGGGAATACGATTCCCCAAACCATTCGGATCCGGCATCAGTGTAAAGGAACGCTTACAGGGCATGGTCTATGTCTATTTTTATGCCTTCGTCCTGGTTCAGGGAGCAACAGGCATCATTATGGAAAAGGGGCTTTTCCAGTCGTTCCAGGATACCGCCGAAAGTATTCACAAACTTGGCTTATATCTGTTTCCGATCTTCATCGTTCTGCATCTTGCCGGTATCGTTCTTGCTGAACATACCACTAAAAAAGGCATCGTCTCGAACATGATTGGCGGCGATAACTCATAGTTGAGTTGTAGTTCCTCAAGCTACATTTGCAGACATATTCAGCTAAAAGAAAACAACCGATACACGCATACGCGTATCGGTTGTTTTGTGTTCAAGGCTCACGATAACGAGAACCGGCATTATTCCTGCGTGACAGCCATGATTAACATCTCCAGGTCCGAGTCAGTACGTTGAATTGCCACTGAATACAGTCCGGGGGCAAGGGGGGTATGGGGTGCAACTACCGTTGTGCTACTGCCGGATCCCTTTGTACGGAACACAAGCCTGCCGGTTATATCACGAATGATAATTTCCTGACTGATATCCGGCAAACCCATGCAAGATATTGTAAATGTACCGCGATTGGGATTCGGGTAGATCGAATATCTGCCTGCTGTGGTACTGCCGTGATGAACCGATGAGGTCCGAACCGTAACAGCTATGCCGTTGGTATGTAGTTCGGCAGGGTAACCACACTCTTCCGAAGAAAATACTCGTGCGCTGATAGTGTCGGTCTCTGTAAAATCAACACCAAAAACTGCCTTATATGTTTTTTTATTTCCATCACTGACCGTTATGCCGTTCTTAAGCCATTCGATGTAAGGTTCAGCACCAAGATTCTCTGATTTAACCTGGAACGTGACCTCGGTGTTCAAAGCAACTGTAGTGCTTGGCGTAACCGATATTGATGCAGTGACAAGTACACTGTCGGTACACCAGTGCTCGAACGCACCAATGTCCACACTACTACCTGAAATTCGAGCTGCCCCGGTAACGTCCAACAGTGCGCCTGACAAATCAGGAACCTTCCCTACATCAAAAACAGTATTGTCGCCTGAATTGATAAGCTGACTCGACGAGGCTAGACGGTAATTATTCTTATCTTCCTCAACAAAGAGGGGACCGTGAATTGGTGTTCCGGCAGGCGACGGCGACTCCGCCGCAAAGGCGGAATAACGTCCGGAGCTGCCAATCACACTGTGATTTGTGTTCTTCAGAATCGTGGAAGAATCGGCAAGGTTTGTAGGGACGTTATTAACAACTACCGAATTCCGAAGCTTTACCGTTGTACTGCCACCATAGATACCGCCACCGTTAGCAGCGGTATTACCGGCTATTGTGGTATTCGTGATAATGGTGTTGCCAGAAGCCGTGCTTCCGGCACCAATAGCGCCACCACTGCCGGTTGCCGTATTGCCATAGAACAGGGAACTGGTAATAAGAAGCTCAAAGCCCCCTTCAGCACCTACTCCGCCACCGGATGCAGCATTGTTGTTGATAAACAGTGATGACTCCACAGACGCCTTGCCACCATCAGTATTAAAGATTCCACCACCGGATCCCGTTGCTGAGTTGTGAGAGAATACAGTTCTGCTGAATACGGACGAACTACCGTGTGCATTACAAACGGCACCTCCATTACCTGCTGAAGAGTTTCGGGTGAAGTAACAGGATGTAAAACGCAGTGAAGAACCACCAGAATAAACGCCACCACCACCCGTGGATCCACCGGACGAACATGAATTTCCGCCTATGGAGAGATTCCGAAGGTAACCGGATGAATTTAGGCTAACAATACCGCCGCCTCCGGACCGAGGAACATCCTGCCCCAGAATGGTTGCTGGCGACTCACCGTTGGCATTACCGTTGGTGACTGTAAACCCATCGAGCGTAAAATTGGTTGCACCAACAATTGATACAACATGGTACGAATTGTCAGACGTGTTGCCGATTATTCCCAGGTCGCCATCCAGTACGGTTTTGTTTGTGTCGAAGAGCGAGGCAGAGTCTGTTTGACGCGAGCTGAACGCCGCCTCAGCTCCGGCAAAGCCACCAAAGATGTGGATACCGTTTTTTATCAGGAAGGTGTTATCCCGGACGTCGGTACTCTGACCAGCAGCAGCTGTGGGTTTGTAGGTGCCCCTGGCAACCCAAATGGTGTCGCCTGACTTGGCGGTTGCTAACGCGTCCTGAAGTTTGGTAAACGCGTTTTCCCAGCTTGTTCCGTTGTTGTTGCCGGTTGCGGCCTCGTTTACAAACCATGCGGACACCAGGTACATCTTCACGGTGTTGGTGGTGATGGCGGTTGGCGTAACACATGCTGCTGATGAAGTAACCTTTGCTGAAAACACGTCGTTGGCACTGAAATCCATACCGGCAACTGCCTGGTAGGTTGTTCCTGATGCCCCTGGTATTGGTGAGTTGTTCTTCAGCCACTGCACAGCAGGGTTGCCACCGGCATTATCAAGGTATAACGTAAACGTTACGGTACTGTTGACGGTTACTCTGGAGTCCGGTGCCGCTGCTATCGAGGCTTTAAACTGTGCGGGTTGCGTGCAGCTGTGCTCGAATGCGCCAACATCGATGTTCTTGCCAATGATGCGGTCCTTGCCGGCTACGTCAGTTGTTGTACCGGAAATATCTGGGGTTGCACCTGCAGCATACAACAAGCTGTCGCCGGCGTTGATTGATTCTGATGCAGCCGACGGACGGTAATCCCTCCGCGCAGAGTCAACAAAAAACGGACCTGCTACGGGTGTCCCGTCGGGTTGGGTACTGCCGTTAGCAACATACCGGATACCAATGGGTAATCCCAAGATGTTGCATCTGCCAAGCCTTAGTACCTCAGGCGTGAGCTTGGCGTCGGCGGGGGAGTTGCCAACGATGATTGAATTACGAATCTTTGTGGACGTACCGTCGTCATAAATGCCGCCGCCGGTTTTCGCAGAATTTTGTATGATCGTTGCATTCGTTACTACCATGTCAGAGCCGCTGTCGTCATCGGCGCATCCGATGCCACCTCCGTTGACTGATGCGCTGTTCCTGGTGGCCAGGATGCCGGTAATAACGGCGTTAGCTCCCTGGGCAAGACCGATGGCACCAAAGCTGTTACCTGCCGTGTTCCGGTTGAATACGGAATTGGTAACCCTCATTTGCGCTTCTGACGTCCCATAAATGGCACCGCCAGAAGTAGCCGCTGTATTGTCAGTAAATACAGCCTGTACAATTGATGAAATACCGGAGTGCTGGTACATGGCTCCGCCAGAGCCCTTGGCAGTATTACCGGAAAACAAAGCGTCATGGAGCGTAAGGGTACTGTTACCACTGCAGAGTACAGCGCCGCCATGCCCGTTCCTGGCATCGTTCGATTTAAACGCCATGTTCATCATGGATATCGTTGCACCATCGGAGTACATGCCAGCACCACCAGCTGTACCAACAGAGCCACTCTCAGCGGTATTTGTTTCCACTATCAGGTTACTAAATGTTCCACGTGACTGAGCTGCATAAATGCCGGCACCACTGTTGTGACGAACAGTGAGTGTATTGATGGTGGATGAAAGGTCCTTGTTCGCGTTGCCACCATTAATGGTAAAACCATTTACTGTAAAATCCTTGGCTGAAACAGCCATGACAACATGATAGGCGTTATCCGAGCTCTGATTCCTGGTTCCAACATCGCCTGACAAGATAGTCTGGTTTGTGACGTGCAGAGCAAGCGAATCAGATAGTCTTGCTGTTAGTGATGCTTCAGTTCCCTGAAATCCACCGAAGAGCATGATACTGTCTTTTAAGAAAAAGGTTTTTTCCCGGTCTGACGGCGTTATACCTTCCGGGACGGCTGTTGGATAGTATGTGCCCTTGGCTACCCAGATGGCGTCGCCGCTCCTGGCTACATCAAGAGCGGACTGGAGGTTAGTAAAGGCATCACTCCAGCTCCGTCCGTTGTTCTTTCCTTTAGCCGCATGATTAACAAACCAGGCCGCTGCAACATACATCTTAATCTTATTGGTTGCTAGACTCTGTGGAACCGCACACGGCTCGGCAGAATACACCATCGCATATACCGTGTCAGAATTGTTAACGTCAGTGCCTGCGTTTGCTGTGTATTCCAGGCCTGTTTCACCCGGTATGATAACTCCATTCTTACGCCATTCAATTCGTGGATTGTCACCAACGTTCGAAGCCGTGAGAGTATATGTGATGGTTGTGTTTTTGGCTACTACGGTATCGGGAGAAACCTTGAGCGTAGCCTTTGGTGTAATAGTTTCACTGCAAAATTCGTATGCTCCTATATCAATGTTGGTACCCATAACCCGTTTTGCGTTGCGAAGATCTCGGGTAACAGCCGAGATATTTGGGGTTTGCGTTGCTTTGTAAAAAGAACTATCACCGGCATTGATAGCCGGACTTCCCGTAATCAGCGTAAAGTCTGAATCGGTGGCTGACGTAAAAAGCTGTCCCGTAACCTTTGTACCGTTGGGTGAGGTATTCCCGTTGTCAATCAGGTATAGAGTTGTTCCCACAGAACGAAGGATATAACGGACTTTTGCAAGAACATCAGCACTGACGTTCAGGTCATCAGTGCCATTTTCGGCTACAATAGTATTTCGCAATTGCGACGTTGAACCCTGGTCATAATAACCACTTCCGTTTTTCGCCTTGTTTTTAGCGATGGTAACATTTGTTAAAACCATGGTTGCATTCGAACCATGGTTATCATGACATCCTGCACCGCCGCCATTATTGCCTGCTTCATTCCCAAAGAAGAGGGCATTGGTTAAAACGGCGGTGGAATTGCGTTCCAGCCCGAAGCCTCCGTAGTCTGTTACTGCGGTATTGGATTTGAATATCACGTCCCGCATCACCGGGTTGCAGGTATTATAGTTGTACATCCCGCCGCCATTGCCGCCCGCATTATTGGAAACGAAGGTGCAGTTAGTAAGTGTAACACTACTCTTCCAGCCAAACAAGCCGCCGCCATCCTCATCGGCAGAGTTTTTGACAAACTGAACATTTTCAAATGTGGCATCACTTCCGCCATCTGTATCAATACCGCCGCCCGATCCGCCGGCAGTGTTGTTTGATACAGTTACGTTCTTAAACTTCGGGCTACTGTTGTCGTTGTAAACAGCGCCTCCGGAACCGGAAGTACGATTGTTGTTAAACACGACATCGGTGAATGATGCATTACTTTGTTCCCGGTTATCAACGGCGCCGCCGCCTTCATCATCGGTATAACATTCGTTGTTTATAAAGGCAGAGTTCGATACCACCACGCTACTGGTATAGTTCAGAATTGCACCACCATTACAATTATCGGCTGTATTCCCGCTGAATGTGGCATATCTAACTGTAACGGGACTTTTGTAGTTGTACATAGCACCACCACCGCCGAGTGAGGCATCCGAACTTTTGGCCAGATTCTTTTCTACAATTAGAAAGCGGTAGGTTCCTTTTGACGAGTCGCTGTATATGGCACCGGCCGCATTTCGGTAGATAGTACGTCCGTTTGCAGTAATGCTGCCTGTTCCAACAGCTCTGCCATTCTTTATTACAAAGCCATCAAGGGTAAAGTCCTGAAGGGCAGGTGCGATTACAATATGATATGTATTGTCAGTACTATCGTTTGGATTACCAATATTGCCATCCAGAGTTGTTGTGTTGTATAAGAACAGCGAGGAGGAGTCCGTCTTCCTGTCAGCAAACGTTGTTTCGGTCCCTTTGAAGCCACCAAATACGTGAACGTTGTTTTTCAGTACAAATGCTTTGTCGCGTCCGTTTGTGCTGACCCCGTCAGCAGACTTCGATGGATAGTATGTTCCCAGGGCAACCCAAATCGAGTCACCAGCAGCTGCAGCATCAAATGCGGATTGTAGTGACGTATATGCATTTGTCCACGACTTGCCGTTGTTCGCACCCGACGCCAGATAGTTAACGTACCATGTAGCAGAAAACGTCTTGGGGACAGATAGTAAACAAAACAATAATGCAGCAAGAACCCAACGTTGCGTCATGCCAAACCTCCGTAATACAGAAATAAAAAGTGACGTAAAATAGAAAACAAAAGCACACCAATGCCACCGCCGGTGGCATTGGTGAAGATATTTTTTTCACTTTGATTACGGGATATGCGTGAAGGGGGCTTTTGCAGGCGCAACGTAACTGGTTATCCCAACTCATTCTGCGATGTCAACCCGTACCGTGCGTTTGCTGCCGGCAGAAGGCGTGGTATCGTATCAGAGCTTATCCGCCGGGATTTCGGTTGCCAAAGGTTTTATCTTGCCATTATGGCAGGTGTTGCAGTTCATCTGAACAAAAACGCTATCACGCTTGTAATGGTGAAAATATTTATTGTTCATTTCTGATGTCATCAGCATCATATCACGAGCAATAAGCTTTTTGGGATTGGCATCACTTTCATAATCAAGGCCCTTTTTCCCGTCGGTTCGTGGAGCGTGGCAGTGCCCGCATTTTACGCCCAGAGCCACGTTGAACGATTTCATAATCGCTTCCAGGTCATCATCACTGATATCTTTTGGTAAGATTTTAAGCGTTGTGTGAATATCGTCCTGTTTGGCTGAGACGGTTGAACATCCTGCGGCGTACAGTCCAACAATTGTTGTTACGCAGACGGCTAACAGAAAAACAGTCTTGAGCATTGAGATTCCTACAGATGAGGTGGTAAAATTCCAATTGCAGCACGTTTCAAAAAGTGGTGCTGCAAACCGGTATGGTTGCAACTATGAAAATACGCCGAAAACGTGTGTGATAAAACTTACGTCGTGCCGGCAACGATAGCGTCAAAATCAAAGCCGGCACGCAGTAATGCGCGTTTTGCTGCTTCGAGCGCATAATGTGCCGGATTGTGCGGTTGCACCGGTACGTCGGCTACCGACGCCAGCTCGTCCAGGATTGCAGAAGTTTCATCGGCAGTAAGCTGCTCGCATATCTCGTACATGCCGTGAGGTTCTTCCTCCAGAAGGTCATGCTTTTCCAGAACATGGCGCAGCACCGATATTACGTCGGGAGTGGGCGGAACAACCATGAGAGCTGTAATTGCTCCATGATCCAGCCGAAGCTTAGCGGCAAGGGGCAGGGGAGTATTGTTGTTGGCTTTTTGTGCTGCAGGGAAGAGTATCTTTTCTTCCATCTTAATATGTTTTAGCAAGCCTGTTCTGAACTGGTGGTAATACTCCATGTTTACCAAGTCAGGGTTCTCTGTGGCGTTATCCAACAGGATTTCTATGCGACGATGGTCGTTCGTAAAATAGTCGTAGAGAGGCTTATTCATTTGGGTAATTGTGTGATGATACAAACCGGTGCATGCATGTGCAAATATGACGGTTATCACTGAATCTGCACTACCAAACGTAGCAGAAACCCAAGCCCCTTACCCCCATTCCAACAAATCCTACGGTACAGGTGTAGAATTGAGAAAGGGCTGGCACCGTGCAGCCTACAGAGCAGGATGGCCGGTTCGCCGTTCCTGTTTGAGTGAAAAGGACGGATGCTTAAGGAAAAGCAGAACCAGGCCTATCATTACGATGAAGAAGATCGATACTTCAAGCCAGTGTTCCATCGGGTGTACCCAGATTTCCTTAAACGTATCCCAGCGCCCTAGAACTTCAATAAAGTTCCAGAAGATGATCACCGTTGGAATGGCATACCGCAGGGCGTAGTCGAACGTTTGGATTTGAAACAAACGTGTACCCAAATACACGGACCATAGCAGTGAGCCATAGCCAACGATATAGGTAGCCGGATGTCTGTCACCGGCAATATCCGGGTCGTACACAATAAGCAGGAGGATGTAGAAGAACCACAAAATCATGATGGTTTCGGCAAGAGTGATTACTGCCCATGGCTTTTTCGTGTTTGTATGAGTCCGAATGTCTTCGTGCATTCTGAGTCGTTTCTGAATCCAGATAAAAAAGTTGCATGCAGAGCGGGAGAACGTATACACTAATACCAATGCTGCCAGCAATCCCAATGACGAGAGCATGACAAGGTATTCAGGTTTAGTTGCAACTTCTCCGTTTACCATGTAGGCTGAAACATTGTTTTTTTCGGCCACCCACACAAACGAGAACTCAATCCATCCGGTCCACACCAATACTCCACCCAGAAAACCCATAACGGTAGCAAGAGTTGGGTTGTAATTTTTTTTAATTCCCCATACAAGTAGACCAACTCCCAGTAGTCCGATTACTATCGCACCCAAGTATTTGTCGGTATGAAGTAGTTGCTCGTTTAACACCATCAGTGCATGACCAATGGGCATTAAAAGCAACACAAGCAAGAACGAGAAAAATCCATTCTTCAGACCGGTCATAGATATTGAATTGCTGTAAATGAGTTAGGTACAATTGGTTATACCTCAAAGATACACAGATTATGCGGAATTAGTCTAATTAAGGATAAGACGTGAGAGGATGTTCGATTAATGCAACGCAGTTTTGATGTTGTAGATAAATTCGCACCCAAAAAAAAACGTTGTTGTATCATTTTTATACTTCTGATATGTCGCATACCGCTAAAATCCTTGTTATCGAACCGTGTACACACGACGTCCTTCGGATTGTCCTTGAAAAGCCTGAGGGCCTAACCTACAAGCCTGGTCAGGCTGTTGATATTGCTGTAAACCAGGAAGACTGGAAGGACAAACTTCGCACGTTCACATTTACGTCGCTGCCCACCGATCCAACTCTTGAGTTTACCATTAAAACATACCCGGAGCACAACGGAGTTACTCATCATTTGCGGACACTCAAGGCAGGCGATGAGATTCTGCTCCATGATGTGTATGGTGATATTGCATATAAGGGTGAGGGAGTGTTTATTGCCGGTGGTGCAGGAATCACACCGTTTATTGCAATCTTTAAATGGTTGCAGCAGAACAATCAGGTTGGCGGGAATAAACTCATTTTTGCCAACAGGACAAAGGCAGACATCATTAAGGAAAGGTATTTTACTGATCTCCTGGTTGGTAACTTCATTAACGTACTCTCGCATGAACAGCACGATGGATACCTGCACGGCTTTGTGAATGCCGATATCATTCAAGAACAAATGGCAGGGGGCTTACAGTATGTGTACCTGTGCGGACCCCCTCCAATGATGACTGCAGTTGAGAAAATCCTGCAGGAGCTTGGAATATCGCAGGATAACATCGTTAAGGAAAATTTCTAGAACCTTCAGCAATTCTGTACCAGTTGGCAACATCAGCCCACAACCGTGGAAAGGGGCAGGGTATGCCTGATGTTCCTTAGATGGTTGCGAATAAGCAATGACGTGCATTGTCTAAATAAAAGCAAAAAGATGCTTTTAATTGAGTGGCTTTTAATTAGATTTGTGCGATTCAGTTCTTCCTTTTGTGCCTTTACCGTGCAGCAGGGATAACAGAATCAGGATTCCACAAGAATCCAAACAAACAACACACACCAAAATACAGTTTACACTATGGCACTCACCTCGCAGGAGATTGCCGGTATATTGTCGCTTGCGGCAACAATACTGATTGCAATCGTCGTTATGGTCATTCTGTCCGCATCCAGGGGCAGTGAAGATAAAACCACCGCAAAGAAAAAAGTGTACGCCCTCAGGAATAAGTATTTCTGGGGTCTGACGATTCTTGTAATTGTAGGATTATTTACTACATTACAGTCGTTGCCGTACTCATTTTCGGGTAAGCAGGCGGATGAAACCTATACGGTTGTGGCACTCCAGTGGGGATGGAAAATTGCTCCGGGAGTCTCCAATGTTGCACCGGCTGATTTCGAAGGTGCCGACGAGATCAATATCAAGGCGAACAAAACAATCAAGTTTATTGTTACCTCACAAGATGTGAACCACGATTTCTCGATCTACAATGACGAGGGAGTGTTGCTCACTCAGACGCAGGCAATGCCCGGCTATAAAAACGTTCTCCACTATACATTCCCAAAGCCGGGAACATATCACGTCGTATGTCTGGAGTATTGCGGCGGAGCTCACGACTACATGGTCACAACTATTAACGTTATTTAACAGGTGGGGGCAGTACCAATGATACAATTCAGCGAAACAGAAATTGCAAAACAAAAGAAGCTTGCCCTAACATGGGGTGTTACATTTCTTATTGTCTTCCCGTTGCTCATTACGCTCGGCCTGCTGATGCGTATGCGGCAGGGCGGTATGTCGGAACTTGAATCGGCCGACTTTTACTCGTACATGACCCTGCACGGTCTTGGAATGGCTGGGGTACTATTCTCGATGGCGTTTGCAGCGCTTTGGTACCTGAATGGAACACGGTATGTAAGACTCAATATCAATCTTGGATACTTCTTGTATGGTCTGACGCTGCTTGGAGTTGTTGGATTAACAATTGGCACCCTGATCGGCAAGTTCGGTGCAGGATGGTATATGCTGTATCCGCTACCGTTTATTGGAACAACATGGCCGGAATGGGCAACAGGGCTTTCAATTATTTCACTTATCGTTCTTGGTGTGGCCTGGCTTATCGGATGTTTGCACGTTGTGTACGCACTTGCAAAGGAATTCGGTGGATTTGCTAACATTATGGGCTGGCAGTATCTGGGCAAGAAGGAAGTCAAACGTGAACTTCCTGCTATGGTACTGATATCCACCATCAGTATTGTGCCCGGTATTTTCTCGATTATCACCGGGGCGGTGATGCTTATCCTGAACCTCCTGCAGCACATGGAAAGCACTCTGAGTTTTGATCCGCTTCTCTTGAAAAATCTTATTTTCTTTTTCGGTCACACACTGGTTAACATCACAATGTATTGTGCTGTAGGCTGGCTGTATGCACTGCTGCCGGAATTCACCAAGCGTGAGTGGCCTGTTAATAAAATTGTAGTGTACTCGTGGAATAGCACGTTCTTCTTTGTCATGTTTGCCTACTTCCACCACCTGTATATGGACTTTGTTCAGCCCGTTGGTTTACACTATGCCGGCCAGTTCGCATCATACCTTAGCTCGATCCCCGCAACTGCAATCACCATGTTTGGTGTGATTGCGCAGTTCTACCATTCAAAAACAAAGTGGACGATTATTCCGCTGCTCTTTCTCATTGGAACGGCTGGCTGGGCCGTAGGCGGATTCGCTGCTGTTGTTGATTCAACAATTGCATTGAACCAGGTGCTACACAACACACTATGGGTTCCGGCTCACTTTCACACATACATGCTTTTAGGTGTTGTGCTGTACATCCTTGCCTTTCTGTATTACCTGTTCTCTGGCAAGGATAATAATAAAAGTGATAAGCTTGCTGCCACCGGTTTCTGGACATTTGTGGCAGGGGGCTTTGGTTTCGTACTGATGTTCTATCTTGGCGGTTTGAACAGTATCCCACGTAGATTCTCTCACTACGAGGGGATAAACATTGAGCATACGCATCAAACAGGTTCTTCATTAGCCGGAACGGCAGTCTGGTTTATTGCCATTGTGCTTCTTGGTTTGCTGATGATGTACTTCTCGCTGTTCCGTAGGCTGTCAAATGGCTCATCATCAACACAGGAAGTGGCAAAGTAGTCGCCAGTCAGTATCGTGAACATGTTTTCTTTAAGGCTGTGTCATGGTAATTATGAGACAGCCTTTTGTTTTGTTAAACCACTGTTCAGTACATATCGGCACTTGAACCGCTGAACCATGAGAAAAATCCTAATCCCAGTTACTTCGCTCGTTATCTGCTTCTCGGTGATCCTACTGTGGACCAAGGGATTGAGTGCGTTTACAATCTTTTCATATACCCTTGCCGACGCTGGTCCGGTTCCCAGGCAGATGCCGGTGTTTAACCTGGTAGCACAGGATAGTTCTTTATTTACAATTTCGGACCTACACAGGTTTACACTTATAAATTTTGTTTATCTGAACTGCCCGGATGTGTGCCATAAGGTGAATAACAAGATCGAAGAAATTTACCATGAGTTCGATAGTACGATCGTTCCGTCGAAACTCGGATTCCTGACGATAAGCTTTGATCTGGCGAATGATGATATCCGGAAAATCAATAAGTACCGCGAATACTTTGGTGAGGATCTTAGTGGCTGGACTTTTGCGTTGCCACAGGGATTGTCGGAAGTGCAGTTCGACAAGATTCTAAAGGAGATCGGGATTTGGGCGCACCGGGTTCCCGACCGCGGAATCATCAACCATTCAATCTACATGTTCCTGGTAGATGAGCATCAGACGATTGTTAAAATCCTCGATCCGGCGCGCTTGTCAAATGCCGAGATTATGAATCAGATTTCGCACTGTATCTCCGGTGTAGCGCATGCAAACTAAGCTGGCTTCCGGTATTGTGGCGGCACTTGTTGCTGCTCTATTTTACATTGTATCGTTCCCGCTAAACACATGGCTGTCCGCAACAATGCCAAGACATCAGATTATCCAACTACCGGCCATGGTTATTCTGGGTGTACTTCTTGCGATGCCAATGCACAGGTTGCAGGTAAAGGATACTGCATGGGGAATTGCACTGCTGATTTATGTGATGGCATCTTTGATTTTCTGGATGCTACCGCATTCAATTGACTATGCGTTTGTAGAAACATGGTTTAACCGGCTC
Organism: Ignavibacteria bacterium; assembly: GCA_015709655.1. Classification (NCBI taxonomy): domain Bacteria; kingdom Pseudomonadati; phylum Ignavibacteriota; class Ignavibacteria; species Ignavibacteria bacterium. Next base: position 2,584,912 of record CP054181.1, read on the forward strand.
ATGCACGTTAACATGGTTACTGTTGGACTATTCATCACAGCAGTCATGAGGGGAATTCGGTTTGAAGTTAAAATCCTTTTTATCGGCATGGTAGCCTCGATGCTAATGGCTACGGGTGTTGCACTGCGATCATTTAACATATTGCTGTGTAGTTCCTACTCCATTGATCAGCAGAGGGAAACAGGAATGTACGTTATTCTGATTGGCGTTGCCGTGTATATCTTAACCGTGGTAACCTTTGGCAGAATGCTCAGGGCCAACCGGTTACGTCAGACCCAGTAAAGGAATGTTCCTATGGATAGGAGCTACTGCTTGCTTCCGTAGGCGATTGTTTCAAGTGCATAAATGTTGTTAATCACAAGGCGGTGCGGACTAAATGAAAGTATATCGTTCGAAGCGAACTCCTCAAGAATTTTCTTTAGTGCACTCGAGCTCACCCCCAACATCCCGGCAATGTCAGTAATCGTGTAGTTAATAACGTAGTACTCGTTATCATAACCGGGCTGCGCTGTAGCCATTGAGAGAAGGAAAATGGCACACTGTACTCTAACGTTCCTTCGAGATATACAAGCCATTCGCTGCTCCACAAACAGTACCTTTGTACTCAGATGCTTAAGCACGCTCCGAAGAACTGAAGGATTGGTTTGCATGGTACCAAGCAACTGGCCAGGCGGTACAAAGCAACCACTGACCGTCCCATTGGCGTAGGCAGAGTAATGACACGGCTGACTGTCGATAAGCATGTGCAGGCCTATCATGTCGCCCTGCCTGGCAATCCAAAGCGTGAGTGCACGGTTGGCGTCAAGGCTTGACATAATCTTCACCTGACCCTTGCAAACGCAGAATACACCGGCAGGCGACTCGCCTTCAACCATAATAAACTCATTGGAGTAATGATGGATTAACGCACAGTCCGAGGGTGAGTTGAATACACACGAATGCGCCTGGTCCGATTTACCGTTATTGTGTGGTGTCAGGTTCATGTCCGGGTTCTGTGGGACTGTTATCCTGCACCCCTTTACCAGGGTGCTACACTTAATTGTAAATGATAATGATAATTCAAACTTGTAGTTATTTCAATGGGTGAACTATGACGGTTATCATGGAATTGAAAGTCTACCGGTTTCTATTTGCCCTGATACTCTACTTTTTTCCCGATAGATGTGAGTCCGAGGAGTGCATCAGAGGTGGAAAAAATCTCGTTAAGGTGATTCAGCTCAGAGCTGCAGCCTGCAGCCTTGGTAATCAACTCATCGGCCAACCGTAGTGCAACGGGCGCCTTTGATTGCACCATCTTTGTAAATTTCTGAGACAGGGCCTCATCAATTATGCCTTCCGACGTAGTACCGCTTACTATGTCGCTCAGGCTGTTCGTACTAAAGAACTCGGCAATGGCACTCCATTCTGGCGAAAGAGCAGTGTTGGCAGGCCCGGGTATAGGTGCTTCACCTGCGAGAATTGCAAACATCTCGTGCGGAGTGACAATCTTGTCCACCAAACCAATTGCGGAGGCTTCGGATGCAGAAAGCATCTTCCCGGTAAATATGAGAAATTTGCTTAGCCCCTTACCCAACTTCCGTGCCGAACGCTGCGTTCCTCCCAAACCAGGGTATATTCCGATAGCAGTTTCAGGGAAGGCAAGCTGGGCCTTGGGTAGGGCAAGGACAATATCGGAACACAGTGCAAACTCAAGTCCGCCGCCGAGTGCCAGACCATTGATAATCGAAACAACGGTTTTGTTTGATGTATCGATCCTCTCAAACAGGTCTTGTCCTGCCTTGGTGAATGCAATGATATCATCAATGTTGTTGCTCTTAATCTTTGTTACAAAGTAGTTGATGTCGGCACCCGCAACAAACGCCTTTCCAGAGCCGGTGAAAAATATGGTTTTGATATCAGGATCACTGTCTGCACTATCAAAACACGCAGCTAACTGACGCATAGTTTCTTCGCTGAATGCGTTCTGATATTCCGGCTGATCCATCGTGATGATGGCAATGGAACCATTCTTTTCCAGTTTAACGTTTTCAGATTTCCACCGGTCGGCGGACAGAGCGTTTGGCATCGGCATGGTATAGAGTGCTGCGATTTTGCCGACAAGGCTTCGTACGGCGTCTTCACCTAACCGGTTCATCATCTCGAACGGACCGCGCTTCCACTTTAGGCCAATCTTGGCACCACGGTTTATGGCAGCCACGCTACACACGTTCTCATCAAGCAACTGCAGGCACACGAAGAATACCACACCAAGCATCCTGTCAGCAATTACGCGCTCCTGCTCCAGTGTGCCGAGTCCGCTGTCCGGTGTTGTGCCCAACAGCCACGGAGTGTTGGCTAATGCCTGTTTTTCAAGAACTTCCGACACTGTGTACAGATTACCATAACGTTCGAGAGTTTTCTCTGAGTGGTAGGCAACAGGGATACCTGTGGCATTCATCAGCTCGAACGGTCCCATTCCAATACCAAATACTTGTTTACAAACGGCATCAATCACATCAATCGGATAGCCTTCGCCCAGCAGACGTGCTGACTCGTTCAGCCAGGGAACAAAGTACCGGTTAACAACAAAGCCGTACGAATCGGCACACGTGATGGCATCCTTCCCCGACAGGAACGAGAATCGTTGTGCCGCTATGAATGTTTCCGGAGCAGTCTTGCTGCCAGGTATAATTTCTACAAGGCGGTTTTTTGCAGCATGATAAAAGTAATGAAGGCCAATAAAGCGTTCGGGATGATGAACCGATTCTGCTAATTCCGACACCGAAAACGAGGATGTGTTGGTAGCCAGAATACAGTCTGAAGATACAATCGTACTCAGTGTTTGAAAGAGTTCACTCTTTGCTTCAAAGTTTTCATAAATGGCTTCGATAACCAGATCGCAGTGTGCAAGACCGGCAAGAGTATCTGTTCCGTTTAGCCGCTGCATGAACTGTTCAACCTGTGTTTCGGTAAACAAACGTTTTTCAACTGCATCCCGTAACGTACTCTGAATACCGGTGATACCCTTTTGTACAATCTCCATCGACCGGTCTGCAAGCGTAACGGCGAAGCCTTCCTGAATGAACTTCTGAGCCAGTGCAGCACCCATGGTTCCGGCGCCAACAATTCCAACGTTCGTAATATCTTTCATAGTTACACGCTTAGTTATTTGTCCACTGTGGTGTTCGCTTATCCAGAAATGCCTGGATGCCTTCATTTGCGTCGTGGGTTTCCATGAGCTGGTGCACGTAGGTCTTCTCCAGCTCGGGGAGGTAGGTTGTGAGTAGTGTATTCACTTTTGTGCGTGCCGCCCTGGTTGCAAACCGTAGCGATGAAGCACTCTTTGGTACAATGTGTGTTGTTATCCATTGGCTTAGCCAGTCGTCGAGCTCCTGTCTGGTTTCTGCAACATGATTAAGCATACCCAGGTGTTGTGCCTCGACGGCTGTTATGGTTCGGCCGGATATCAGAAGCTCCTCGGCACGGACGCTTCCAATCTTTTCGGCAAGCAGGAGTGAGGCAGGCGGAGGAAAAACGCCAAGGATGATTTCGGGCTGCCCGAGTCTGGCTGTGGCATCGGCAATAAGCAGGTTGCACATTAAAGCCAGCTCCAGACCTCCGCCCAGGCATTGTCCGGAAACAATCGCAACAGTAGGGATTGCAAGGTCAATCAGCTCATAAAAGATCTTATGAAATCCCTGAAGCATTCCGGCAGCCTGATCCTTACGATGCTCTTCAACGCTTGCACCAAACGAGAAGTGCTTGCCAGCACCTTCAAAGGTGATGAGCTTAAGATTGTTATTTGCTTTCGCTGCAGTTAAAAACTCCAGCAGGTCGTCAACCATCAGTTTATCGAGTACATTGCCCTTGCCGTCGTCAAGAACAATCCTGGCCACACTTCCGTCAAACATGTATGAAACGTGTACCTTGGTCATGAGCTACTCAGGTTTGGTGTATAGTGGCGAGATAACACGCTGAAGTTCATCATCCCAGGGGTGTCCTTCGGCAAGTAGCTGACGCAGCTTGATGAAATCAGCTTCGCGGTTTTCTTTTGGGCCATCATTAAATGCCCTGAAGCCTGCCTTGGCTTCCGACATCATATTCAGAGCAAGCCATTCGCGGCTGCTTTCTTTATTCTTATCCCAGTGCTCGAGTTTAAACTTGCGTACTTCCGAGATTGTTTTGTTGGTACAGTTGGGGAACGTGTATAGCAGCTTGGTGGCAAGTTTGTTTACGGCTTCATCCAGGAGTGACAGATCGGTTGTTGCTGAAGCAAGAATTTCTTTTGCCTCTGCCAGTTCACGCCCCGTTTTCATCGTCCCAAACACGATGCGTCCGTAGTCGTCCGTTATTTTGTTTGTAACTACAAGCGGGTTTACGATGAACTCACCGTCAACTTTGTACACGGGCACGATATCCGAAACAATGCCATGATAATACGCCTGATGTGCGGTAAGCGGCTCGCATAGTGTCAGTGATACCATTGCCTTTTCGATTCCCATGTAGAGAGGCAGAAAATCAGTTGCGCCACCAATCGGGGCGCTACCGTGCTTAGGTCCTGCCTGGCCAAAGCGTGCCGCATCACTGGTGATACTAAAATCGCAAGCCATGCCAATCTCTTGTCCGCCACCAATACGCATCCCGTTGACTCTGCAAATCACCGGTTTCTCGCACTTTAGAATGGCACTAACCATATCGTTGAACAACCGCATATACTGCGAGTACTCCTGCGGGTTTCCGGCATAGTATTCTGCATATTCCTTTGTGTTCCCACCGGTGCAGAATGCTTTGTCACCAACACCGGTAAATACCACGCTTACCACACTTCTGTCATTCGAGGCTTCGGCAAAGGCAAGGATGATCTCCTTCACAGCAGCAGTTGTGTACGAGTTGTATTGCCGCGGATTGTTCAGAAAAATCCACGCATTGAATAACCCTTGCACAGGATTGCCGCGCGCATCAAGGCACGGACGCTTCTCCACAAGGATTTCCTGATACGTGGTTTCTACGAGATTGTGATTTTTGAGTTGTTCCATGTGTGTTAATTATTGTTAAAGTCGGGTACAAGGACAATTCGCTTTGTGTAGAGGTGTTGTAATGAGTTCCGAAAAACATCGTTGATTTCCGACATTGGTTTTGTTTCAACGAAGGGGGCTATGTTAAGCTTTCCGGTTTCAATCAGGTTCAGAACTTCCGGATATAGCTCGGCACGGCAGCCCCACGTTCCAATCAGCTTGGCATCGAATGCCATCAGATTGCTCAATCGTACGTCTGCCTTGTCCATGGTAAAGCCAACAACCGACATTGTGGAGGCAAACGTGAGAAGATTAAATCCAAGTTCCTGACCAGCCTTGGTACCACTCATTTCAAAGATTTTCCAGCCGGTTTGTGGTACGCCTAAACCGCGTGCAATGGTTTTGACGTTGTCCTTCACAGCCTTGATGTCCAGGTCTGCCGTATTGAGCGTTGCCTCAATGCCGTTATCCTTAGCTATCTGCAGCTTGGCATCGCTGATGTCGAGTGCCAACACCTTAGCGCCAAGAATCCGGGCAATCAGTGCTGCATAAATTCCAACGCCACCCACACCGATTACGATTGCCAGGTCACCCGCACGTAGCTCAGACTTTGCCACCACCTGGTATGGTGTAGAAATAGCGTCGGCAATCACAGCCAGGTGTGATAATGGGAAGCGGGCAAGGACAGAGTCCGGAACGGCACATAAAAACCGCGAGGGTACGATAATGTGCGATGCAAATCCTCCATGGAAATCGTTGCCCGGCATGGTTTGATTGCGGCAGATATTGCTGCGTCCATTTTCACACAGGTCACATTCGCCGCACGGAAGCACGGCCGGTACGATCACGTTCTTGCCGATCCATTCCGGATCACCGGCTACCACCACGCCACTAATCTCGTGCCCGAGTGTTAACGGTAATGTATGCTTTGTTTGTACACCATAGTGCCAAAAACTTAAATCGGTATGGCAAACACCGCACCCTGAAATTTGTACAACCGCCTGTCCGGGTGCTGCCTGGGGCTGCTGCACCTGAACAAGTGAAAACTCCTTATCGGTTTCAGTCATCTGCCACTGAAACATTACATTATCTGATGAACTTGCATTCATTGTTATTCCACAGGTAGTAATAAAAATTACAGGATAGGATGGCAAACTCAATTACATGCCGTGTTCTCCAGCAGCACAGCCGTTGCCTGACCACCTCCGATGCATGCCGAGACAATGCCAAAGCGCACATTCCGAGCCTGCATCTCGCGCGAGATTGTCAATGACAAGCGTACGCCGGTAGCCGCCAGGGGATGTCCAAGGGCAATAGCGCCGCCATTGACATTCAGCCTGGCTCGGTCAAGGCCCAGCTCACGCTCACATCCGATGACTTGTGCAGAGAAGGCTTCATTAATCTCAAACAATCCGATGTCAGAAACCTGCAGACCACTGATTTCAAGCAGGTGCTGAATGGCAGGCACTGGAGCAAGGCCCATGTACCGGGGGTCGATACCGACACTTGTGGCAGCAACAACTCTGGCGATTGGCTTAAGCCCCTTATCATCAATTGATTGTTGTGATGCAATAACAACAGAAGCCGCGCCATCCACGATGCCACTACAGTTACCGGCGGTGAGGACGCCGTCAGCCGAAAAGGTTGACGCCAGTTTTGCCAGCGACTCGCGCGTTGTAGCACGCACATGTTCATCGGAGGTGAAATTTTCCACACCGCGGGGCAGGCGCAGCTTGCGCGGCTTCAGCTCACCAGCCGTAAAGGTTACCGTATTCACCGGCGTAACTTCACCGGCAAAAAAGTCACGTTGCTTAGCATCGAGTGCGCGCTGGAACGAGCTAAAGGCATAGTCGTCACATTCCTGTCTGGTTATCGATAGTTTCTTGGCCACGTTCTCACCAGTCAGCGCCATTGAGTATCCGGCAGCCGTATCGTCGAGCGCTTCCCATAGCATATCAATAAAGCCCGGACGTCCCAGAGGATATCCCGAACGGTTACCAAAGGAGGCTGTCGGTGCGAGTGACATGGTCTCGGTGCCAACACAGAGAACGGTGCCGGCCTTGCCAAGCGTAATCTGTTCGGCTGCGGCGACAATGGTTTCAAAACCCGAACCGCAGATACGTTGTACCATGAGCGAGGGGACCTCCTCAGGTATGCCTGCAAAGAGTGAGATATGCCGGGGAAGGAAATAGGCGTCGCCTGAACTCTGACCGATATTGGCGGCAATCACCTGGTCAACGGCATCCGGGCTAACCTTGGCCTTCTCCAGCGCAGCTCGAGCAGAACAAATACCAAGATCGGTGGGTGAAACCTGAGAGAGGGTTCCGCAATACTTGCCAAATGGTGTTCGCATGCCATTGACAAGGAAGATTTTATCAAAGATGATACCAATGCCTTTTTTAATGCTGTGTTGTCCTGTCATACTTCCTGCTGTTCTGTGCGGGTTAATACCTGTGTTGTTACTACGTGCTGAAACTGTTCCTTTGCGATGAGGGCCGCGCCAAGTGAGACGGTGTACTGCGGATGTTCGAGAACAGTGACGGGCTGGTTAAACTTGTGCTCCAGCATTTTTGTTAGATACGGGTGAATCGAGGCTACGCCACCAATCATGACGATCGGAACGCCGGGATCAATCTTCATTTTTGCCACTCTATTCACAATCGAAAGGTAAATACCTTTAGCAAGGTTCTCAATGGGCAGACCGTCGAAGACCCATTTCATGATTTCTGTTTTTGCAAAAACGGTGCAGAAGCTATTCAGTTCCTGTTTGTAGTCGGACTGTGAGGCCAGCTGACTCATTTCTTTAACATCAATGCCAGCCCGTTCGGCGATCTCCACCAAAAATGCGCCGGTGCCGGCTGCACACTTATCGTTAAGGTAGAAGTTCTCAACCAGGCCATCGGTATCGCAACGAATAAGTTTAATATCCTCACCACCGATGTCCAGTATGTTTTTTTCGCCCTTAAGGTACTTGTTTACGCCAACGGCGGCACAGTTGATTTCGGTTTTGGCAATGTCGGCATCAACAAAATTCTTCCTTCCGTATCCGGTTGCACAGCTGTACGCGATAGGGAACTCGTCATGAAGAGCATTGATGATGTGCTTGGCAGCAATCTTATCGCGGTTGAGCGTTTTCAGGATGTACCGAAAAACCACGTTCTCATCTTCGTCAACAAGTGTAAACTTCGTGTACGAAGAACCAAGGTCGATACCCAGGAAGCAGTTTCCCTTGGGTTTGCCTGTCTGGTGCACAAGATTGATCTTGCTGCCGGCAGTAGCGGTGTTTCCGTTCATCTGCGTAATCAGGTTCTTCTGGGTCATGGCTTTCACCATGTTTACCATTGACAGGTTAAGGGATGTACGGACGTAATGTTTACGGCCGTACTCCACGATTTTACCGTTCATGTAGTCAATCTCGGTTAACTTGTTATTCATCAAGTCAACAGCGAGTGACGGGAAGTGATGTCCGGCTTTTTTCAGATACCTCAGGCAGTTGCGCACAAAGTCGTCAGGGAACCGGATCTTTTCGGCTTCCGCAACCTCTACGGCTTCTACGATAATCTGTTCAATCAACTCAATGGAGTCAGGGAAGGCCATTGCTTCGGCCATTGTCAACCGTCCGATACCGCACAATGCGCTCAAAGACGAGTTCAGTATGGTCTTCTGCCACGTATATTTTGTTAAGTCAAACGGTCGTACGGACTCAGTTGTAAGATTAACGGAGTTTAACAACTCGGCAATTGCCTCGGCATGGCGTTTTTCGGCATCATCTAAGGGTGCGATATAGTTGGGCGGATTAAAGAACGTTACGCGAACAACATTGCTAGCCTTAAGGTTACCAGCATAGTTGATTACCATTCTGCACGTTCGGTGTTCACCCAGAACCTTGGCGTACATGTGTTCAACATCAATGCCGTTCTGAGCACTGATAAAGATCGAGGTATTGCCGGCAGGCACATCTTTCAGCAGGTCCGACACCTGGTACGTCTTAATGGCAACAAACACATAGTCGGGATTTTCGTTCAGAAGCTCAGCGGCACTGCCATACAGATTGGAAAATCGTTCGTGTTTTTCAATGACGTTTTCAAGTCTGATACCTTCGGACCGAATAAGGTTAAGTTTAATTCTGTCTGTATCACAAAGCAATACTTCGCAACCGGCCTCCTTAAGGTGAACGGCCAGAATCATGCCCACGGGGCCGAGTCCGATAATTCCAATTTTCATAGTAGACTCCAGGTTATGCGTATGCTTTTGAGTTGGCTATCTGCTCGATAAAAGTTTCGATTTTGGTAATGCTCTGGCCTTCCGAAAAGAACCGCAGGTCACAGAGGTCGCCTTCCACAACCAGGTAGGGGATACCTGTTTCTTCCTTTAACCGCTGTGGCATACCAAACTTGGCGTTTGAATTATTAAAGCACGTTTTGGTGTCATGAAACAGAATACCATTACACCGATATTCCTGCAGCCATGACTTCAGCATTTCGGCTTTCGCCTTCTCACTCCGGTTAATAAAGATTTTTGTATATGCCAGGGCTGAAGACTCAAACGGATCATTCTCGTCAAACTCGTCAAACACCCAGCTGCTGCAGTATGTAGAGGCTACAACTACGGTATTGTTCTCGGTAAACAAGTCGGAGAGCATTCTGATCCGGCCCCAGATTGGCATTCCTTCCCAGAATATTCTACACTGCTCATTTTGTATAATGCCGCGGTTGTTTGCAACATTGTCCGTAAGCTCTGCCAGTAACGCAGTATAGTAGTCCTTTGCTTCCTGGGTTCCTCGCATTACAACGATGGGACCCATGTGGATCACTCCATCGAAAAAACTAAGCGGTGCGGGCGTATGTGCAGCGGTTTTCAGCACCTTCTGCCATAATAGAGTAGCTTCCTTACTAAGTTTCAGAGTCTCCCGAAACCTGTCAATATCAAAACGCACACCACTTGCCTGCTCACATTCAGATATCATGGCCTTGTGCTGTGCAACAACTAGGGCGATGTCCTGTGTAGTAACCTCGTTTACATAACGTGGCGGGTGAATACCGGCTATTGTACAATTGAACTTGCGCGCAAAGAAGCTAAACCAGTCCTGTACTTCACGACACTGGTTGGTGTTGTACACAATCAGGTCTGGCTTCGGGATTCCTTCAAGTCCATACTGATTCTGAAGGGGGCTTTGGCCTTTGAGAAACGCACCGATATCGCTGGTGGTGTACGAACATACGTGGTTGGAATAACCAAGTTTGGCGGCTTCCGGAATGTAGTCCATTGCTGTTCGTGTGGCGCCCAACAGTGCACCGTGGTTTTCGGGGAAATACACGTCAAAGCCAAATGACCGGAGGAGCTCGGCAGGTCCGACACTCGTGCACCAGGCAACTTTTCTTCCTTCGGTGCCGATTGACCGGAAATAGTCCCTCATTGTGTTTTTAAGTAGCTGTGTTGAGGATATCTGGTACATACTGGCTCAGGTGGTTTCAGGAACAAAAGGGTTATCGGCAGTTAGGTTTACGATGTACACTTCTTCACTGATCGAATTCTTGGAGCCGTACAAGTTTTCGATATGGGCTTTGTAGGCTTCCTGAATCTTGTTCGGTGCAAACTTGAGTGACGGAGTAAGAGTATTCCGCTCAATACTGAGTTCGTCGTCAATGACCATTGCAAACTTGATCTTGGCGAACTTCTGCAGCAGGCTGTAGTTTGTCTGGCGCAGACAGGTGTGAAGGCAATTGCCGAGCTCATTAATACTTCGTGGACATTTGCAGCCCTCTGTTGATGCAACAGCACCTGTCGGCTGTGATAGTTCGTTTCGATTTGGGAAGAGTAGGGCTACCGGGTATTCCTTTCCGCCGCCAACAATAACCGCGTACGCAATGTAAGAGCATTTACTTTGGATCAGCATTTCAAGGTCGGACGGGATAACCTTTTCGCCATTGGCCAGCTTAAAGATTCTGTCCTTTCGTGATACCAGCTTTAGCCCAGCAGGTGTGAGTTCACCTACATCGCCGGTGCAATACCAGCCGTCGGCTGTAAACGCCTTTTCGTTGGCATCATCATTTTTATAATAACCGACCATTACATTAGGCCCCTTTACGCAAATCTCACCGTCATCGGCGATGCCGATGGACACCCCGGGGATGGGTTTTCCCACGATGCCTTTCTCCCTCTTCAGGGTAGGATCGGTAATCGTACAGCATGGTGATGTTTCGGTAAGACCCCAGCCTTCAAGGACAGGAATATTGCGCTTTTCGAATTCTACCGACAGGGTTTCGGGGAGTGATGCTGCAGCGGTAAACACGAATTTCAGGCCCGAATGAAAGAACAGTTGTTCAGCTTCCTTATCACCCCTGGTGAGTTCGATGAGGCTTTGATACACCTTTGGAACACTAAAGAAGCAGCTTGGTTTTACCTGCTTCCAGTTCTCCATAATCTGTCCAGGGTCCTTGCCGTAGCTGGATTCAAGCATCAGGGCAGCACCGTTGTACAACGCCGAAAAACGCTCGAAAATTCCGCCGAAACTGTGGTGCCATGGAAGGTAGGCCAGCAAGCGATCATCTTCGTTCAGGTGCCAGACGTGTTGCAGGGCGGCCTGCTGTGAAAGGATGTTCCGGTGGGTTAGCTGAACGCACTTGGGCACGCCCATCGTACCAGACGTGTACATATTCAAACAAATGTCGTCGGCAGGAGCATCGGTTAGCAAAGCTCCCGGCTCACTGCCGTGGTCAGCCAGCAGTTCCGAGAACAACACGCAGTTTGGGTAGGGAAGTGTTTCGAGATGGTCGAAAACAAAAACATGTTTAATATTAGCATGCTGTGGCAATCTGCTCAGCTGAAGTTCTCCGGCAACGGCAACAAATGAACAGTCTGAGTGATTCAGAAGTATTTCTACGGTTTCCTTCTGAAAGTAGGCAAAGATGGGTACGCTGATACCGCCGCTTGCCATCACGGCCATTTCCAGTATAAGCATTTCAAGCCGGTTCGGTGAGTACACCATCACCTTACTGCCTGGCTGGTATCCGTAGCGAGCAAGGTTCGATGCAACGTTCCTGACGCTATGCAGGAATTCTGCCCACGTGGTATGACAGTATTCGCCATTGTGCTTTTCGCCGTACATGGTTCGGTTAGAATATCGGGCTGCATTGCCTTCAAGCATCATGGCAATATTCTGTGTAACCTCACCCAGGACAATATCGGATTGAACGATCTGCATTATGCCATTACTGCCTGCTTTTCGATGAGTTTAAGGTGACGGTAACCGCCCCAAAGTGCAGCTCCAAGGGCGCCCGCATAGATTGCATCGGGATGTGTCCGGATTTCAAACTTCTTGCCTGTTTCCTCCAGTTGCTCCTCGATGGCCTGGACCATGCCCTTGTTTAATGCCATCCCACCGGTTAGGAAGACGGGAGATTCTGCCTTGAGTGACGTGAGGAGCTTAATGATCCGTCCGGCAATCGAGATATGGATTCCCTTAATGATGTTCGGGGTTGACACGCCACGCGAAACCATGTTAATTACGTCGGTTTCGGCCAGTACTGCGCAGATGCCAGACGAGACCTCGGGGTTGTCAGACGTGAGCGAGATGTCGCCAACTTCTTCGATGGAGAGACCCAGGTACCGAGATATGTTTTCGACAAATTGTCCGGAGCCGCTGGCGCACTGCCCCGTCATCTTGTAGTCCTGCACCTTTGCCTCTTCGTTTACCTTGATTGCCCGAACGTACAGGGCGCCCATATCGACGATGGTCTTTGCTTCCTTGTCAAAAAAGTTGCCGCCCTTCGAGTGGGTCGTCATCCCGTAAAAGTGACCACGTTTCCGGCGGACAAGGTCACCCTCACCAGTCGAGGCCAGGTAGGCAATATCATCGTACTGCAGATTATGCTTGCCCAGCATAGTCTGAATCATCTCGTCGGCAACCTGGGTCGGGTTCCGTTTCCGGATTTTTTCGGTTTGCTTGTCCAGTATGGTTGGGTTGTCGGAATAATCAACCAGGACGAGCTTAATAAAATTCGATCCAACGTCGATACCCATGGTGTAGAGTTTTTCTGTCATCACATATTCCTGATACAGTTATTTTTTAGTTACTTCCTTTTTATAAACAACATTGCGGTCGTTCAGATAATCAAGCATAAAATCCAGACATCCGGAGGCGCTGCCCAGGTGTTCGGGCGGTGTGACACCAGATGTTTGGTACTTCTTGTTAAGAACCATTTCGACGGCTGCAGTGCAGGCATACCCGGTTGTGCGTGCCATCGATGATGTGTTGGTTTGACAATCAAACCGGTCGTACAAACTGTACGTAATTATTGATGTGGCATCTTCGAGGGTAACGCGCATTACGGTACAGTCCTCATCGCCGGGTTGCATTTCCCACTGCTTAAAGAGGAGCTTGGCCGTGAGTTGTAATGGGACAACATTGGTTCCCTGAATATCAACAGGGTCCTTACCAAATAGTCCTGTGGTTCGGAACGCCTTCATCAGGGCTGCATGACCGGGATACCTGAGTGTTTTTTCCTTCATATCGGGAACCCCACGGAGGGTATCAGCCAGTGTTCGCAGACCGTCAGTGTTAAAGGCTTCAAGCGTACCGACACTATCAAAATGGACAGATTCGATGTCAGACAATGCATCTTTTACCACAACGGCGCCGTCCTCAACAAGTCGGGCGGGTCGGGTATATTCTTCGATAACGTCAATTGGTGAGAAAACGGCCTTGTATCCGAACGGTTCAGTAGGGTGTACGGGAAGCCCGCCCACAAGGCACTCGTAGCGAAGCAGGGGCGAAACGGAATGGTGGTAGCCCGCAAACACATTACTCATGCCCGGGGCAAGTCCGCAGTCAACAATTGCCATAATGTTGTGCTCAACAGCCAGTTGATGCAGGGTTAATGAGTCCTCAGGGAAGAACGAGATATCAACTACATTTTTACCAGACTCAATCACGGTTTTCAGGACGTCGTAGCCCATGTGTCCGGGAACTGCGCCAACTACAATATCGAAAGGTGCAACAAGCTGCTTTAGCAGTCCTGGGTTACGCACATCTGCCTGCTGAATGCTGACGTTTTTTTCGTGTGCAAGGGGGTTGAGAGCAGTAGCACTTATATCGACGCATGTTACCGTGTGCCGCTGTGCTAAATCGCGGACAATGGTTTTGCCTACTAATCCTGCTCCGAGTACCATGATTTGTGCCATTATAAATCAATCCTAGGGTGTGTAAAGAAATGATGAATGTGGCAAATAAACTATGACAAACGTCATGAATGCAAGTGCCGGCACCGATTTCGTACCGAGCCTCTACTGCCATTCCATCATTTCAGTGAACAACACAAAATATTTATTACCGCAAAACCACAGTATTTCATTCAAAGTACCTGAATGCAGCCCGGCTGGCTGTGTGATTGTGCAGCAGAATAGTCAGGCGAGCACCACAATGCCTGCCGCGCTTATTTACGCCGTTTCTAACCGTTGTTTCTTTGCTGTTGGAAGATCGGCCTTGATGTTCCGACGTGCAAACATTGCGCCACCCAGGGCACCCATGAAAATGGAGTCCGTGTGTATGTTAATCGTAATATCCGAGCCGTAGTTTTCGTGCACTAATTCGGTTAGATACTTGATCACAGCGGGGTTGCGAGCCACACCACCGGTAAACGTAAATTCGTTGAATACGCCGCCGGAGCGGGCAATCAGTGACATTGCGCGCATGATGATTGCCTTGTGTAAGCCCCCTAAAATATCTTCACGCTTTTCGCCAAGATTTGTCAGCTCCCGCAGCTCAGCACCGGCGAACACCGTACACGTAGAGCAAATTGTTACATCCTTCTGGGCATTCATGGCCATTGGCCCCAGCTCGTTTAATGAGATGCTCATTTCGTCGGCGATATAGCCAAGGTACCGGCCGCAGCCTGCTGCGCAGCGGTCATTCATCTGAAAACTGGTAACAAGCCCGTACTTGTCAACCTGAATTGCCTTTGTGTCCTGTCCTCCAATGTCGAGCACCGTACGAGTGTTTGGGAACACCGCATGAGCTCCGAAAGCATGACAGAGGATTTCGGACCGAATACTATCCTGTGGGAAGGGGAGCAGGGCGCGTCCGTACCCTGTTCCGGTCATGTTTGCAATGTTGAATTCAAGATCAACAATTTCTTCAATGTGTTTGCTGAGCGTATCTGACACCTGTTTGAAGTTTCCCTTCAGCAGGTTCATTTCTGCATCGAAGTTTACGCTCACGTCGGCCGAGGTATCCGGCAGGTTCTTGTACTTTTCTTCCAATTCCTGCATCGCCTTTGAAACCAGCTCCCGGAAGTTAAACTGAACACGCTCGTTTTCGGCCGGGCTTATGCTCTTGTCCCACACCGTCATCAGGGGCTCGAACAGCGCCATATCCAGCTTGCCAACCTCTTCGTTGTAGCGTTCCGACACGATGTCGCGGAAGAACTGGTTCTTGGAACCAAGGTCATTGTACAGGTACTCGTGTTTGATTTTTGGTTTGAATGACCTGCGGATATTGCGCAGATGTTCCAGCATGGTTTCCTGAGTATCCGGGTCTTTGAAAAAAGACCTGCATGTTTTCAGAAGTTCCTCACCAAGTTTATCAAGTCGAATTTTAAATTGTTCGTATTGAAAGATACTCTCAAGGTCATTGATATACTTGCGATATTCCGGCTTGGCCAGGATTTCGGCTTCCAGTTTTTTCTTCAACACCGAAAATCGTGCATTATACACTGCTTCATCGCGTGCAATATCGGCTGCAACGGAATAGTTGGCACGTGTATTCGTGATGCCCCGACCAATGATTACATCGTTCTCATCGGTAATCACAGCCTTCGAGGTTGTTGAACCCAGGTCAACGCCAAGGTAATATTTGTTCATGATAGACTTTACGAATGGTTCAACAAACTGTTATGCTACTTCGTGTTCCTGCTGCAGGATCACTTTACGCTGCTCAAGCATCTGGAAGTATGATTCAAGACGGTTCTTGATGTTGGCGTACGAGAAATACCGTGGATCAACCAGGTCGCTCTCAATAAAACCAACGGGAACACCGGTGCGCTGTTCAATCTCGCGCATGATCATTAGCTGTCCGGCCGAGAACGAATTACAACTTTTTATCGAGTTAATGAGGAAGCCGTCGGCCTTGTACTCAGTAACGTACTGTTCAAGCATACCCACGCGCTGGGGCAGGTTCATGTTGGTATAGCAGCCCATGCAGTAGCGCGACAGACTTTCCAGCGGAGCCGAGGGGTCATGGCGGAATCCAAGGTCATACACGCCACCCACCTTGGTGTACGATGATGCTACAATCACGGCGCCCATATCGTAGAAGATCTTCCAGAATTCGCGGAAGTTCGTCCAGTTTGGTGGGCCCTCCATGACGAGGCGAAAACGTTGTTCTTTCAGTTCACCCTCGGGGGTAACGGGTCCCAGACCGAGTTTCATTCGTTCCTGGACCTCGTCCCAAAGCACTTGGTAGTAGCTGACAGCTTCTTCAGTTCCGCGGAATGCGGTGAAGATCGGGCCGATATAGTACACGCCTGCGAAGTAGGCATCAATTGGAGTAGGAACATTTTTGGCGCTCTGCAGAACGTTTACCAGGAGATCTTCGGACTGTGCCGAATACTCAAGCATCTTTGAGAGTCTCTCCTGATCAAATTTCTTTCCCGATACCAGTTCCATTTTAGGAATGACTTCTTCCTTAAGCTGCTTCACCATGTAGTCAACTTGTTCCTGACTAATCTTACCGTCTTCCTGGTACGGTGTATGCAGCATTGCAACCGGAACGCCGGGATACAGACGTTCAAGGTTCTCAAACCACTTCAGGAATGTAAAGCAGCCGGTATAGCTCAGCAGAAGCAGGTCGGGGTTGGGGAGTTTCTCTCCGGTTGGGCCAATGTTACCGTTGAGCATCATTCCGATGTCACACTTCACATAGGTACACACATCTTCGGAGTAACCAATTTTCTCGGCATCCTTAATGTAGTTGGCCGACTTCTTTCGCATACCTGACTGCAAGGCATTGATTTCCGGGTACACCGGCAACATGTCGAATGATAAGATTAGCTCGGTAAGATTCCCCGGAACAAACGTGTACACGACCTTCTTGCCGGCATCCTTGGCTGTGGCAAGATCTTGAAATTGTTTGGCAAGCATATCCTTCTGCAGAATCATGCTTTTTTCTTTAGTGGCTTCAATAGGGGGTGCCATAGTGCAGTGCTCGTGATAGTAAATAAATAAACTAAACCCAAAGTTTAATAGAGTCCGAGAAGGTTCCGGCCTGTTCTTTAATGACTTTGAATTGTCCGGTATTCTCGTGGAACTGGAAGTTGATGTGCGGCAGCCCGGCGTCATCGCATTCTTTCTGCATCTGAGGTCTGTCCAGTAGTGCGGGATCGCAGAAGCTTGCTGCACAGAAGATCACACCATCGGCATTCCGCTGCCTGGCAAGTGATACAAGCCGTTTGCCCTTGGGATTGCCAACATCGTAATACGCTGAGGAGAAGGTGCTCTGGTGAATATAGGCTTCCGTGAGAGCTGTCAGCGGATCGTCGGTCGTGTCGTCAATATCACCTTGTATCCATCGTGAGCCAAGCATGAAATCGTCGTCAACAATATAACAGCCGGCCATTTCGATTGATTTAATGAGGCCGATTGGAGGCTGCTCGCAAAACGATCCGGTGACCACCACGCGGATATTGTCCATGGGTTCACCGCGTTCGCTGCTGATATGTTCAAGAACCTGTTTTAGGATTTCGTTGTGTTCTTCTACCGGCATCACGATACCGGCACGTAGGATATAGTAGGTCTCAACAGCAGACAAGCGCCACGGGTACTGCTGTCTGACAGCATATATTTCTTCAATCAGTCTGCGGTTTGTATTATACAAACCGATGGCAGCGTTCAAACTCTCGGTGGATGCTTCAACGCCGTTCACACTCTTCATGTCGTCAAGTACCTTCTCCATTTCCTGACGATAGAATATGCCCCCAATGTGAGAATCAAAGTTCTGCGGATAATCGAAGTATCGCTGGAAACTTCCTTTTTTCGACAGTTTAAACATGCCTGAAAGGTTTCGGATACAGTCGCAGATGGCAGGGAACAAGAACCCGTCTATGTCATGCAGGTTGGTATCCAATGCCATTTCGATAATTCCGCGGGGCATGTGGCAGATGTAGGACTGGTAGTAAGCATCTCCCTTGATGATCTGCTTCCTGTCGCCCGCACCCATGATTCCAACAGCCATACCGTTGGCAGCATGAATCATCTCACGTGGTACGTAAATTGGTAAATACCCTACCAGCAGCCTATCTTTACCGGCCTTCTTCCAGTCTTTTGCCCTGGTGAAGTTCAGGTCGAATGCTGTCCGCTCGCAGTAGTCAAGAATATTGTCAAGGTGTTCCATGGTGCACTTTTTATGATTTGAACCAAAATAAATTTGTTCTATCATGGTAAACTATGATGCTTGTCATAGTTCGAGGTTGAACATGGAAATAATCTTCATTTATGGTTGGCGACACCGATGAAAGCTCAAACAGGTGTGGTGATTCTGGCGGGAGGAAGGTCAGAACGCATGAAGTATCCAAAGTGCTATCTGCAAATTCGCGGGCAAACCTTTGCCGAAGCCATTGCCACAGCGTATGCCGATGCCGGGTTTCCGGCCGTGGGTCTTGTTATTCGAAGAGAATACACGTCAGGAGAGTGGGAACAGCACTTTCAGACAGTCATGACGAGACTTGCCTTTGCGCATATCCTTGATACTGATGCCGGGAGGTTCTACTCTGTACGGTCAGGTTTGACCACTTTTGCAGATGCTGACTTTTGCTTTATTCATAACGTTGATAATCCGGTGATCAGCACAACAACAATTCAGACGTTGTGGCAAAATCGAGCCATGAACGGATACACAGAGTGTAGGCACAAGGGAAGAGGCGGACATCCGATCCTGCTTTCCAGACCAGTAATTCACCGTATTATTGAAATGAAGCAGACGGAGTGTAACCTGCGTGATGTGTTAAGGGGCTTTGCCAAAAACACAGTTAACGTTGATTCTGCTGATGTCCTGCGGAATATCAATACAGCCGATGATTACCGGCACCTGGTGGACAGTTACAACCCTTAACAATTGCTTCTGAGGACGAAGTTTAGGTGGATTCGATTTACAAGTACGTACACGATGCACAAACTGGCCAAAGGAAGGCAGCGCTCTGTACTGTAGTTAAAACCAGCGGCAGCACACCACGTAAGGTAGGGGCAAAGATGATCGTGTATGCCGATGGACGCATTCGAGGTACCATCGGTGGTGGTGAGCTTGAAAAAGCTGTTATCCAGAATGCGCTGCGTCAGATTGAGGTTCGGGTGCCCAAACTTTTCAGGCACGACCTGGTGCATCAGCACAATATGTGCTGTGGTGGAAGTGTTGACATTTTTATCGAGCCAATTATGAATCCTATCAAACTGTATATTTTTGGTGCAGGCCATACGGGGTTGGCACTGGCTGCTCTGGCACAACAGTTCCCGTTCTCTACGGTACTGATTGACGAAAGGAAGCAGTATCTGGAGCAGTGTACAACAGACGGCGTGAGTAAAATGTGTCTGCCGTATGCGCAAGCCGTGCAGCTGCTGCCATTTGATGCAGATACCTATGTATGCATCATGACACATAGCCACGAGTATGATCGCGATATCCTGGCTGCGTGCATATCCAAGCCCCATGGCTACCTGGGTATGATTGGCAGTCAGCGCAAGGTAGAGCTCACAAAGAAGATGTTTGCCGATGCCGGTATTGCGTCCGAGACGCTGGCAAACGCCATTGATATGCCGATGGGCCTTTATATTGGCGCCGAGGGTCCGGAGGAAATTGCGTTGAGTATTATTGCCAAGCTGATAGCCGTTAAAAATGGTGTTAATGCAACGGCAGCTCTGCATGGGAAGAAAAACTGAACTGTTCAACACACATACATAACACATCCGGGAACAGTATGACGAAAAAAGTTGCAATCGTCACCGGTGCTGCCAAGGGCATCGGAATGGCAATAACAAAACGCTTTGTTAAAGAGGGGTATACGGTTGTTGCTGTTGATGTTGATGGTGAAGCCGGTGAACGGCTTGTTGCGCTGCTCGGTGACCATGGGGTGCAGTATGTAAATGCAAATGTCACCAGGGAGGACGACGTACACCAGTTGTTCACTTCTACCCTCGATAAGTACGGAGTCATCGATGTAGTGGTCAATAATGCCGGCATTATCCGCGACGGGGTGATCTGGAAGCAAACACTGGATGATTTCAATGCCGTTATAGATGTGAACTTAAAAGGTGTGTGGCTGATGTGCCGCGAGGCTGCCACCGTGATGAGGTCTCAGAAGTCAGGACGTATTGTAAACATCTCGTCAAGAGCCTGGCTGGGCAACCCCGGTCAAAGTAATTACTCTGCTTCAAAGGCGGGTGTTGTGGCGCTGACACGCGTGCTTGCTCTTGAGTTGGGCCGCTACAACGTGATGGTAAATGCGGTTGCTCCAGGCCTGATCGATACCCCATTAACAACTGCACTATCTGATGATGTCCGCGAAAAACTTATCCAGGCACAACCTACAAAATCAATGGGGAGTCCGGACGACGTAGCCAATGCTGTCTTCTTCCTTGCCTGTGATTCAACAGGGTTCATTACCGGACAAACCCTGTACGTGGATGGCGGTAAAAGTATTGGGGCAGGCATCTGAAACCTGACCCCGTAATCGAACACAGACTTTAGGCAGATTCTTAAAACCCTGCGTTTTGTCATTTTGTTATGTCGTGAGAATAATTAACTTACACAACAAAACGATGAAAACGATAACACTTACGATTAACGGTGCCACCACCAACTTGCTGGTTGGCGAGCACGATATGCTGGCAGGAGTAATACGCGAGAAGGCGGGGCTTACCGGTACCAAAATCGGATGCGAGCAGGGAAGCTGCGGGACGTGTACGGTGTGGGTAAATGGAAAACCGGTTCTAAGCTGCATCACACCGGTGATGCGCTGCGAAGGGGCCAGCATCACAACCGTTGAAGGACTGGCCAGTGGCGAACATCTGCATAAGCTGCAATCCAAATTCATTGAAAAAGGGGCTGTGCAATGCGGATTCTGTACGCCGGGTATGCTGATGACGGCACTTCACCATGTAGAGAGTGTTCCCAAACCAACTGTTGACACGATCAAGGAAGCACTGTCGGGAAACGTGTGCAGATGCACCGGCTACAAGAAGATTATTCAGGCTGTAGCAGAATATGCTGCTGAAACCAAGGAAGGGTATTCAAACGGCCGGGCTGCGCACAATCAGGGGGGCCATGTTATAGGGAAACGCACACCCTACATCGAGTCCGAAAAGAAAGTACGCGGCACGGCAGAGTATGCTGATGATGTTGTCAGTAAGAATCCATTGTATGTGAAAATGTTGCGCAGCATTCATGCTCATGCGCGCATCGAATCAATCGATACATCGGAAGCGTACAAGGTACCCGGCGTTCGCTATGTAGCCGTTGGCACCGAGCTCCCAATCCCTTTTGGTGTGTTGCCAATCTCGCAGGATGAAACGGCAATGGCAATACATAAAGTCCGATACATGGGCGAAATCGTTGCCGCAGTTGCGGCCGAAACAGAGCAGGCTGCTGCTGAAGCCTGTAAGCGAATTGTGGTACAGTATAAGCCCCTTACAGCCTTTACCGAAATCGATGCGTCGCTAAACGATATCGGCGATAACGAAAAGATTCATGAACATTGCAAGTTTAATAACAATGTTCATAAAAAAGCAGAGTTGCGGTTTGGTGACCAGCAGCAGGGACTCCATGCGTCAGACGTAACGTCAAAAATGTCGTTCACATTCGAAGGCGTCAGCCACGGTTTTACCGAGCCACATGCTGCAACTGCCTGGTGGGACGAGAATGGATTAACGATTGTAACGGCTACTCAGGTGCCGCATTACCTGCACCGGGCACTTGCAAAGGTTATGGAAGTGCCACTGAGCAGAGTGCGCGTTATTAAACCGCAAGTTGGTGGCGGGTTTGGTGGCAAGAGCGACCCCTTCCCGCATGAAATTATCATTTCCTACATTGCTCGGAAAACAAGGCGTCCCGTACGCGTGCGTTTCAGCAGGGAAGAAGTGTTTATAACAAATCACGGACGCCACCCATCGAAAATGACGGTAGAGATGGGGGTTTCGCACGACGGGACGTTTACGGCACTCGACGCCGATATTGCCATTGATGGCGGTGCATACGGCAGTTTTGGTGTGGTAACGTCGTACTATAACGGTGTGTTGCTACAGGCGCCGTATAAGCTTGATAATTTCGGATTTTCAACATATCGGGTGTACACCAACAAGCCGCAGTGTGG
Source organism: Ignavibacteria bacterium (assembly GCA_015709655.1). Taxonomy (NCBI): domain Bacteria; kingdom Pseudomonadati; phylum Ignavibacteriota; class Ignavibacteria; species Ignavibacteria bacterium. Next base: position 2,607,260 of record CP054181.1, read on the forward strand.
TGCGATGCGCGGGCACGGCGCAGTGAATTCCCGCTTTGCCGTTGAAACCCTGATTGATGACCTGGCCCACAAGATTAGCATGGATCCGTGTGAGCTGAGGATGAAGAACTTTCTTGACTCGAATACGCTGACTGTTGGGCAGTACCGCATTACATCGAATGGCAGCAGAGAATCACTTCAGGCGGTGATGGAGCAGTCGAAGTGGTCAGAACGATATGGGAAGTTAGAACACGGACACGGCCTTGGTGTTGGTTGCGGCTTCTTCATTAGTGGTAGTGCGCTGCCAATTATCTGGAATGAACTGCCACAGTCCGTTGTCCACCTTAAAGTTGATTTTGACGGCCGGGTGTTGATATTATCGGGTGCAAGTGATATTGGCCAGGGAAGCGATACCATGCTGGCCATGGTCGTGTGTGAAGTGCTTGGCGTGAGTATGGACACGGTGTTTGTGGTAGCGGCCGATACGTTGCTGACACCGGTGGACATGGGCAGTTACTCAAGCAGAGTTACGTTTATGGCCGGGAATGCCGCCAAGATGGCAGCGGAAAATCTGCGTAGCGAAATTGCCACTGCGATTGAACAACGCACTCACACCGCTGCAGCAGAGCTGATTTTTTCCGGAAACCGTGTAACCAGCAATGATAAATCTGTTGATTTGTCGTGGCTGGAAGCGATCGAAATGCTAACGGCCAAGCGAGGCGCCGTAAGCGTTAGTGGTAAGTATATCTCTCCGAAACTTGGCGGTGACTTTAAAGGGGCCGGTGCAGGTCTCAGCCCTTCGTACAGTTTTGGAGCATGTGTTGCGGAAGTGAAGGTTAACCTGGAGACCGGACACGTGAAAATTCTGAATGTATGGGGTGCTCACGACTGTGGCAAGGCAATTAACCCGCTGGCTGTGGAAGGCCAGCTGGAAGGTTCATGGCACATGGGTATTGGTCAGGCCATGTGGGAACAAATGAAATACTACAATGGCCTTCTGCTTAATAATAACTTTTTGGATTATCGAATCCCTACTACCCTCGACACACCAGAGTTACACACCAACATCATCGAGTCAAATGACCCGGAGGGTCCGTTTGGTGCCAAAGAGTGTGGTGAAGGGGCTCTGCATCCTGTGATACCCGCCATTGCGAATGCGATTTACAGTGCGGTAGGTGTTCGAATAACGCGACTGCCAATCAGTGCAGAAGATGTATTACGAAAGATGAAGGAACGGCAAACCAGTAACGAACCGGTTTAATACTCTATGAACAAAATTCCTACGTATTTGAAGCCTGACTCTGTTGCCCAGGCACTTGAATTTGCACGTCGTTGTGACGACAACTTTCGGTTTCTTGCCGGCGGGACCGATGTGATTGTGAATACGTTTCAGGGCAATGACAATTCAAAGTGCTTCATCGACATCAATGGTATTGATGAACTTCGTCGGATTCACCTGGATGACGAGGAAGTTCTGATTGGTGCCACGGCTACCCTTGAAGAGATTGAGCACCACCAGGAACTCAGGCACCGCATGCCGGTATTGGCTGAAGCAGCAGCTTCGATTGCCTCACCCGTCATCCGGAAGTCCGCTACTGTTGGCGGGAATCTGCTGTGTGAGAACCGATGTGTATTCTATAACCAGAGCGAGTGGTGGCGGAAAGCTGTTGGGTATTGTTTGAAGTGCGACGGAGACATCTGTATTGCCACTGGCGGGAAGAAGGCCTGTTTTTCAAAATTTGTTTCTGACATGGCAGTGACCTTGATCGGTTTACATGCCCGCATTGAGATCCTGGGTCCGGATGGCATTGAGGAAATCATGCTGGAAGACCTGTATTCCGGAGACGGGGTAAACTCGCACACGTTTTCGAAAACCTCACTCATCACCGCCATCAAAATACCAGTGCGCCCCGGGATGCGGTCGGTATTTAAGAAACTCCGGTCCAGAGAAAGTGTTGAATTCAGCTCGCTCACCACAACAATAACGGTAGACGATACCGGCCGAATCAGGATCGTGCTGGGAGGCGTGGATCCAATGCCCATACTGATTGAGGGCAGTGTTGCAGACACCCTCGATGAACTGCTTCAGCGGGCCGTAAAAAAGCCGCGAGTGATCGATAATGACGTTTACACTCGGAAATATCGCAAAGAAATGATAGCAGTGTACGTGAAAAATAGTTTTTTAGAGCTGGGCCTGTAATTATCTCTTCATGAACCTGTACTCATTGTCCGGTCCGGCAGATATTCTGCAGCAGAAGGAACACCAGTACGGTGCCTTAAACGTCTGTAAGAACAACGAGCCACTAAAAGCCATATATTTCGCTGTTAGTACGAGAATTCCTTTGGTATTGCAGTATTCAGCGATCATTTTGTTTAATTACTATGTTGTACGCTATCCACGTTGTTGATTGTTTTGTACCTCTGACAAGCCAGCTTAAATCCTACCGTTACCACAGTACACTTGAACCGCCGTTTTTCAGTGGTTTGTAACTGCTATTTGAGGGGTCTGCACACCGTGCGGACGAACGGCTAAGCACAACTGATTGTACCGAAACCAGTAACACCAACAATCCATGATACAAGACATAGCAGAAAGTCCGGAGAGAGAATCTTCTAACGGTGCTGTGCACCGAAATATTGAAACACGAGAAATTGCAAGTGCCGTGATTCGGTTTGCGGGAGATTCCGGCGATGGCATGCAGTTAACAGGAATGCAGTTTACGGATACAACCGCATTCCTTGGACAAGATTTAAACACGTTTCCCGATTTCCCCGCTGAAATCCGTGCTCCGGCTGGTACTGTTGCCGGTGTTTCAGGCTTCCAGGTCCACTTTGGCAGTAAGGAGATTTTTACACCCGGTGATCAGTATGATGTTCTGGTAGCAATGAATTCTGCCGCTCTTAAGGTAGACCTGCCGAAAGTAAAAAAAGGTGGTATTATCATCGTAAATACGTCGGGGTTCGACGCACGAAACCTCCGACTTGCCAAATACCCCGAAGGCGTTAACCCGCTTGACGACAACACGCTCGATAACTACATCGTGTATAAAATCGACATATCAAAGCACACAAAGGATGCCCTGGCGGGAATGGGGCTAACCACCAAGGAGACCGATAGGTCAAAGAACATGTTTGTTCTGGGGTTGCTGTTCTGGATGTTCGATAAGTCCATGGATTACACCAAGCAGTTTATCCGTGAGAAATTTGCAAAGACACCCTCCATTATTGACGCGAATCTGGCAGTACTCAATGCCGGCTGGAATTATGGCGAGAACACCGAGATTTTCGGTACTCAGTTCAAGGTTTCTCCCGCAAAGCTGCCACCTGGTACGTACAGAAATATCACGGGTAATCACGCTACGGCCATCGGACTCATTGCAGCCGCCGAAATGAGTGGTCTGCCGCTGTTTCTGGGATCGTATCCAATTACCCCTGCATCAGATATCCTTCACGAGCTTTCCAAATACAAAGCAAGCGGAGTAAAAACGTTCCAGGCTGAAGATGAAATTGCAGGAATCTGCTCAGCTATCGGTGCATCCTATGCCGGCACCCTGGCCGTAACCACAACATCAGGTCCCGGATTTTCGCTCAAAACCGAAGCGCTTGGGCTGGCAACTATGCTCGAAATCCCGCTGGTACTGGTAAACGTACAGCGAGGTGGACCCTCCACTGGCCTGCCAACAAAAACTGAACAAGCTGATCTGCTGATGGCCATGTACGGTCGTCACGGCGAAGCACCATTGCCGGTTCTTGCCGCAGCATCGCCGGCTGACTGCTTCGACACCGTCTATACGGCATGCAAACTCACGGTAGAACACATGACGCCGGTGATTGTTCTTACCGATGGTGCCATTGCCAACGGTTCTGAACCGTGGCGGTTTCCCACTCAGGATCAGCTACAGCCAATCACTGTAGAGTTTCTGGATGCAACAAACGGTGCCGACGGTTCCTTACTCCCGTATAAGCGTAATGACAAGCTTGCACGACCATGGATTAAACCGGGTACCAAGGGGCTGGAGCACAGAATAGGCGGACTGGAAAAAATGGATGAAACCGGCAGCGTTTCGCACGAGCCAAAGAACCATGAAAAAATGGTTCGGCTCCGCCAGGCCAAGGTCCAACGCATCGCCGATTTTATCCCGCCGGTACAGTTGGACAGTGGAGAAATGAATGCTAAACTTCTTGCCGTAAGCTGGGGCTCTACCTACGGTGCTGTAAAAACCGCTGTGCAGGAGCTTTTATCGGAGGGATATCCGGTAGCACATATTCACCTGCGGTATATCAATCCGTTTCAGAAAAATCTGGGTGAAATGCTAAAAACGTTTGATAAAATTATTGTTCCTGAGATGAATACCGGACAATTATTACAGTTGCTCCGCGCTCAGTTCCTTGTCCCCGCCATTGGCATGAACAAAATCCAAGGTGTACCCTTCTCAGTAACTGAATTAAAAGAAGAATTTATCAAGGTGTTACATGCTTAATGACAGTGAATTGGCAGAGCCGGTAAAACTCACGCCGCAAGACTTTGTATCGGATCAGGAGGTTAAGTGGTGTCCGGGCTGCGGTGATTATTCAATATTGAAGCAGGTACAAACAGTTTTGCCGGAATCCAATACTCCTAAGGAGAACTATGTATTTATTTCGGGTATTGGTTGTTCTTCACGATTTACCTACTATATGGATACCTATGGCATGCATGGTATTCACGGTCGGGCTGCAGCCATTGCTTCGGGTGTAAAGATGGGTAACCCTGATTTGGATGTCTGGGTGATCTCCGGCGATGGTGATGCTCTCTCGATAGGGGGTAATCACTTTATCCATTTTCTGCGTAAGAATTTTAATATCAAGCTGCTGTTGTTTAATAACCAGATTTATGGGTTAACAAAGGGACAGTATTCGCCGACGTCAGAAAAAGGTAAAACAACCAAGACCACGCCATACGGCTCTCTGGATCAGCCGTTTAATCCCCTTGAGCTGGCTCTTGGGGCGAAAGCCTCGTTTGTAGCCCGAACGTTAGACCGCGATCCCAAGCACATGCAGGAGGTTCTCAGACGCGCTCATAAACACACTGGAGGCACCTTCGTAGAGATCTATCAGAACTGTCCGGTGTTTAATGATGGTACCTTCTTTGCATATTCCGATAAAGAAACCAAGAAGGAAGCAGCGATTATTCTTGAACACGGTAAACCACTTGTATTTGGAAATTCGAATGAGCTGGGAATACGATTAGACGGTACCACACCGGTCGTGGTCACTATTGGTGGTGACTCCGGGGTATCGGCCGACGATCTCTGGATACATGACGAAACTGATCGTACAAAGGCAACCATCATAGCACGTTTCCCGGATATAACTACTTCGCAGTTTCCCAGACCGTTTGGGGTAGTGTTTGCTGAAGAGCGTTCTGTATATGAAGCTGACATGGCTGCCCAAATCGAGAGCATTCAACAAGCCAAAGGCAACGTACCACTTAATTCTGTGCTCTCCGGATCAAAAACATGGCAGATTTTTTAACTCAGGGCTAATAGTTTTCTTAACACACTATGATGAGGTAATTCATGACCGATGCCATTCAGTCATTGTTTGATGAACACGATGTTATTTCGGAAGCTGTGGATGTTGCCGTACACGCAGAACAACTTATTGCAACTGATGCCGATAGGTACGAAGAAGTTGTTCGGTCTCTCCTTGAGTTTTTTCGTGTTTATGCCGATGGATTTCATCATCATAAAGAAGAAGAGATTCTGTTTCCGGAGATGAGCAAGAAAAACGACCTGCTTGGAGATGGTGTGATAAAGGAGATGCTCGAAAACCATCAGGATTTCAGAGATATGCTCCAAGGAATCGAGAATTTTCTGGAGCAAAAGAATTATGCGAAGGTGCAGCAAAAGCTAATGGCATACACTGACGCGCTGCAAGACCATATTGCTGTCGAAAATGATGAGGTGTTCCAGGTGGCTGAAGCCCTGCTTGATCCGGGTGAACTTGAACGCATTTATTTTCAGTTTTGCGATGCGGATCGCGAAACTGATGATAAGCTCTCCGGAGATAACCGCCACACGAAACAGCAACTGGTTTCAATGATGAGAGAAATAAAAGGTCGTCTTGCATAGGCGACTACATACTTCAAGGCCGTAGCGTAACCCGTTGTATTGTAATAGGATAGCGTGGTTTGGCATAGTGCGGTGTCCAAAATTCTATGACTGATATCATAGTGATGTATGATAGAAAAGACATAGTTTAGAGATACCAAACTACAAGCGCGCTGTACATGCAACACACCGGCGGACATCTTTCGAACGAAGTAACCTCATGCGCAAAGTGCGGATCGGTTCATGAGTCGATCTTTTGTGTCTTAAATATTCATGAAAAAGAGACACTGTCCGAAAACAAGTCATTTGTTCTGTATAAAAAAGGTCAAATGGTTTTTTATGAGGGCAACTATCCGCAGGGGCTCTACTGTATCTACTCCGGTAAAGTAAAAATCCATAAACACGGTTACGATGGAAAGGAGCAGATTCTTCGGTTTGCAAAAAAAGGCAATGTTATTGGCTATCGCGCACTCCTTAGTGACGAGAAGTACCATGTGTCTGCTACCGCAATCGAGGATTCGTTGATTTGCTATTTCCCCCGCAACGTTTATCAGGAAATGATTGCCGGGAATCCGGCATTGTCGATGCAAATCATACGGTTGCTTACCACAGATTTGCGGTCGGCAGAAGAAAAAACAGTTAACATGGTGCAGAAGCAGGTACGCGAGCGTATTGCCGAGGCTTTGCTAATGTTAAAAGATTTCTTTGGTACCGAGGATGATGGGGCAACCATTGCAACGGTGCTAACGCGGGAGAGTATTGGGAGTATTGCTGGAACAACCACCGAAACCGCAATCAGAATTTTATCTGATTTTCACAAAAAGAACGTCGTTGAGCTGGTTGGAAAAAAAATTAAAGTTGCCAACCAGAAAGAACTGGTAAAAATTGCTAATCTTGGCGATTAGTACACACTTCATGCTCCGGGAGTGTTTTTGTTACTCAGCCCGGTAAAAAACACCCTTATTGGTTTTTCGTTGCATGGACTGCTTTACGATCAGATAGGCAACGGCTACAAGATTGCGGAGCTCGCACAGTTGAGGCGAGAGAATACTCCTGTCATAAAGATTTTTTGTTTCTTTCTGAATTATGCGTATTCGCTCCATGGCGCGCTTCAAACGTTCGCTGGTGCGAACGATCCCAACGTAGCTGCCCATCAGTTCCTGAAGTTCCTTTCGTGTTTGCGTAATCAGTATCTGCTCACTTGGGTCCAGTGTTCCTTCGGCATTCCAGTCGGGAATTGCAGTCTGTACGGTTGTCTGGGAGATGCGGTTCGTTGCAGATTCATAGCATCGATGTGCGAAAACAACGGCTTCGAGCAGTGAGTTGGAGGCAAGTCTGTTTGCTCCATGCAGTCCGGTGTATGAGCATTCACCGCATGCATAAAGGTTGTTTATCGAGGTCCGGCCGTTTGTATCCACGCTGATTCCACCACACAAATAGTGTGCAGCCGGGACTACCGGAATCAGGTCAGTTGCAACATCGATACCAATGTCTTTGCACTTCAGATAAATATTGGGGAACTGACTAATAAAATCATTGATATCCAGGTGCCGGCAGTCCAAATACACAAACTCCTCACCCCTTTTCTTCAGTTCGTGGTCAATTGCACGAGCTACAATATCGCGTGAGGCAAGTTCCTTGCGCTGATCATACGTATGCATGAACTCGCACCCATCCTGCGTACGCAGAATTGCGCCAAAGCCCCTTACAGCTTCCGAAATCAGGAACGATGGACTTTCATTGGGAACGTACAGTGCGGTTGGATGGAACTGAACGAACTCCATGTTCCTGATATCTGCACCGGCCCGGTATGCCATGGCAATACCATCGCCGGTGGCAATTATCGGGTTGGTTGTGTTTTTGTACACCTGACCCACTCCTCCGGTGGCAAGCAGGGTAATGCGCGACAGCACTTTGTCAATTTTTTTACTATGTAAATTTAAGACGTAGGCTCCGAAACAGGTTGGGGTTTGGGTAGGGGGCTGAAGGCCCGCATCCGTATGATGCTCGGTGATGATGTCGATAGCAAAGTAATGCGAGAGCACTGTGATATTCGGAGTGCGATGAATCTGCATCAGAAGCGTCTTTTCGATTTCCAGACCGGTAGAATCGCGGTGATGAACGATACGATTGGCTGTATGACCGCCTTCCTTGCCCAGATGGTATTCCTGGTTTAGCTTGTCAAACGAAGCTCCCCATTCAACGAGCTCATTGAGTCGGCTTACGCCCTCGCGTACTACAAGCTCAACGACGTCTCTGTCACACAGACCGTCGCCAGCAACAAGGGTATCGTGAATATGTTTTTCAAATGAATCAAACTTGTTGTCCAGTGCAACGGCCACTCCACCCTGTGCATACTTTGTATTTGATTCGCTTTCATCTGACTTTGTGATAATCAGGACAGAAGCATTGGGATCATGCCGGGCAGTTTTGAGCGCAAACGTCAGGCCGGCTATTCCCGATCCAATAACCAGATAGTCAGTGCTGATCATGCAGGTACGGGTACATGCTGTTTGCTTGCAGATAATTCAAGCATTCGTGCAATTGGCGTTAGTGCTTTTATACGAATATCTTCGGGAATCTCGATGGCCGGTAATTCGTCACGCATACAGAGATACAACTTCTCTAACGTGTTTACCTTCATAAATGCACACTCGCTGCAAGCGCAGGTATTGTCTTCGTTCGCTGGTGCCGGTATGAGCTCTTTCTCCGGTGCTTCTTCGCGCATCTTGTGAAGAATACCGGCTTCAGTAGCTACAATAAACTGCCGGGCACTGTCATTTTTCACAAAGTTGATCATTGAAGATGTTGATCCGACAAAGCGGGCAACCTGTAGAATATGTGTTTCCGATTCCGGATGGGCAATGATTTTTGCCTCAGGAAACTGGTTGCTCAGCCGGATTAACTTATCAATTGAAAATGCTTCGTGTACAATACAAGCCCCTTCCCATAACACAAGATCCCTACCCGTCTGATTGGCAACATACCTGCCAAGATTCTTATCGGGTGCAAAAATTATTGGCTGATCCTGAGGGATTGAGTTGACAATATCTATAGCATTTGACGATGTACAGATGATATCGCTGAGTGCTTTGACTTCTGCGCTGCAGTTGATATAGGTAACCACCGTGTGGCGCCGGCCGGAAGCATTCTTTTCATCAATAAACCGTTTAAATGCATCGGGCGGACACGAATCGGCGAGAGAGCACCCTGCTGCCAGATCGGGCAGAACAACTTTTTTACCGGGATTGAGGATCTTGGCTGTTTCGGCCATAAAGTGGACGCCGGAGAAAACAATCATGTCTGCATCGGTTTTCGCAGCCTGCTGTGAAAGACCAAGACTATCACCAACGTAGTCAGCTATCTCCTGAATTTCCGGTACCTGATAGTAATGGGCAAGAATGACGGCATTCTTTGATTCGCGCAAATTTGATATCAGCGTCTTTAGCTGTTCAGTATTTAAATTAGTGCTATTCACAACTGTCCTTTCTCCGTCTGGTGTATGTGCAAAATTACCACTTTCCCGCTGTTTGACTGATGGTGTCCGCAGACATTCAGGTGCAGGAACAGTGACGAGGCCGAAAAAACTCGGATTGCAAATACTCGAATGAGTTAGGAAGTATTGAAGGTCAGGTGTAAACAGTATCTGTTTTCGTAATTAGCATACCTACAACACGCATGGGGCATATTGACCGGGCAGCAGTTTCGCACGCAATAGATCGTCTGGATAAGATGATAACGGTTTTTTCCTCATACTCCGATGAAGTCTTGGACGAGGTTGACCGCCTGCTGGAGGATCTGCACGATGGGACCTGCCCGGACCTTTACAGTCGTGTAATCGCGATTAAGTCGCGAGTTCGGCCACAAAAAACCGACCCTTCAATTTTGCTTCAATACTGTGCAACTGCTGTCAGGTTAGCGGAGACGATAAATGATCCTGAGATTCTTGCAGGTACATATCATAACGTTGCCGCCGTACATCAGGGTGTTGGAGATATCGAAACGTCGGCAGCTTTTGTTCAGAAGGCGTTGGAGACAATCCAAAGCAGCCCGAACACATTCCTGTTGGCCGAAATACTAACCTCACAAGGCTTTGTTTACTACCAGCAGAATAAGTTCGCTGAAGCACTGCCGGCCTTTACTGAAGCTCTTCGCTTACATCGTGAAGTTAATGATAAACACTCTGTCATCAATAACACGATAAATCTCGGTCTAATCAATTTTCATCTGGGTAATTACCCTGAGGCGCTATCCTACTATAGCGAAGCTCTTGAAACAGCTACCGAACTGAATTCGGATGAGAAGCTTGGATTAGTAAACAACAATATCGGGATGGTCTATTATATGATGGGAGAGTTTAATCGGGCTCTTTCATATTACTCTAATGCCCTTGCGATACATGTACGGATGGGTAATTCGTACATATTGTCACGCGATTATAATAACATTGGATTGTGTTTATGGAGTTTGGGCCGACATGATGAGGCAATTGAGAACTACCAGATCAGCCTTGAGCACTGTGATGCCTCGGGATATGAATATCTGAGGCCTACGATTTTGGAAAACCTAGGACTGGTGTACTTTGCCACGAATGAATACACCAAGGTTAAGGAGTATTTCACAAAAGCACTGGAAGGACACAGGCAGACAAACCAACCACACTCGTTGGCCCGGCTGAAGGGTAATCTGGGTATGTTGTATGCACAGAAGGACTTTGATGAATTTGACGTCTCTAAGGCAGAAGCATATCTCCTCCAGGCTGTGCATGAGCTTGAAGCAATTGGCAGTAAGCGAGAACTCTACGAGTACCTAAAGGAACTGGCCAGGTTGTATCAGGATATGGAGCAATGGAAACCAGCCTTAGAGTATTATGTGAAGTATATTCAGGTTGAGAAAGAAGTTCAAAGTGAAGAGGCCCGGCGTGCTGCCGAACGTCTGGATGCCGAACGCATTGAAAATGCCCGTCAAAAAGAAATCGAGATCGAACGAACACGATCAAAGGAGAGAGAACAAATACTAAACAACATTTTACCCGAGTCAATAACAACGCGGCTGATTAATGGAGAGAATCCGATTGCAGACTATTTTGACTCCGTTTCGATACTGTTTATGGATATTGTTGGATTCACCGGAATAGCCTCGACAGCCGGAGTTTCACAAATACTATTCCTGCTAAATACGGTGTTTACCATTACAGACGGTATCATGAAAGAATATGGTCTGGAAAAGATTAAAACAATTGGCGACGCCTATATGGCGGTGTCGGGCGCTCCCGTGTACCGTGAGGATCATGCACACTACACGGCACAGGCAGCCTTAGCACTACGGGATGCCATCGGTTCGCTTAGCCTGCGTGATTATAGCTCAAGCCCTGATCAACTGAAAGGTTTGCCAGACGGAATTCAGGTCCGTATCGGTGTTCACTGTGGCTCGGTTGCCGCTGGTGTTGTTGGTAATAGTAAGTTTTTCTATGATATGTGGGGCGATACCGTAAATACGGCCGCACGCCTTGAATCACATGGTCAGACGGGTAAGATTCACGTTTCCAAAGCTTTTGCAGTAAACCCATTTACGCAGTCGGATGCATATTGCTTTGTTCAACGCGGTACAATGGAGATTAAAGGGAAGGGGCTGATGGAAACGTATTTTCTAGAGAGAAAACGGTTCAATTGATACATATATTAAAAAAACATGACACGCAACCGATATCCACGATGAAACCGGCAAACAGTGTGGTGCTGAATTTGGAAATAAAAGACATTCATGAGTTTGCCACGAAACAATAATGTCCCTTAGGGAATTGCACGTAGGGTACATGATGGTCTAACATCTAAAACAATAACTGTATGACATCAAAGGAAAGGGGGCTGTGACAACGTTGTGGCCGGACATCCATTTAACTATACTCGGTCATGAATCAACAAAAAACAATTGCAGAAATTGAACTAATATTATACGCGAACCCGTACAGCCATAATGTTGAGCTGATCCAGCAGTGTATCAATGAGCTCGAGATGATTAAATCACCAAGAGCAGCTACATTAGTGTTGTATGCAAAGGCACGTATTCAGCATGCTCAATCAAATAGCAAAATAAGTTCAGAACTCTACAAACAATGTATCGACAAGTTTGTAATCGAAAGTGATAAAATTGGTACTGCTCACTCATGCACTGGGTTAGGGTTATGCTACGGTGCTATGGAAATGTACCCACAGGCGCTAGAGAGCCTCAATAGAGCCCTTACGCTGTTTACAGAGCTTGACGACAAAGAGAATTTGCCAATAATATTCAGTAACCTGAGTAGGATGTATTTCCTTACGGAAAACTATGCTTTAGCTGTGGAGTATTCTGAGCAAGCAGCTGCGAAATACGAAGAGCGAAACGATAAACTTGGCCTGGCACGCGCGATAACGAATATTGGAATCGTGAATTATTATTCAGGTGATTATCCAGGGGCTTTTGAATATTACGAGCGTGCGTTGAACCTGTTTACTGAAATAGGTTCAAAATATGGTATTGCATCTGTTAATATGAATATTGGCGGCGTACATGTTACTACAGGGAATTATCCGCTGGCTATAGAGTATTTCGAACGTGCACTAACCATGCACGAAGAACTGGGAGATAAAATCGAAGTTGCACGAACGATTGGGAATATGGGTGCAGAATACACCGAAACTGGTAACCTATCGCTTGGCTTGGAGTATATAACGCGCTCACTCTTAACATATGAAGAGCTGGGAGAAATGGCCGAAATCGCAGGGCTAACAGGTAACATTGCTGAAATATATCGCAGGCTTCATCATTATGACCTGGCTCTGAGCAATGCTCAAAAGTCGCTTGAGCTGAGTAATAAGCTAGGTATGAATCAAAAATCAGTAGATGCCCTTAGTACAATTATAGAAATTTATCTTGCGATGGAAGATTTGGCTCAAGCAGAGCAGGTAATTAGCGCTCTTGATAACATAACGGCACTTCAACCAAGAAGCGCAATAGCGGTTGCGCACGCACGCTGTGGAGTTAAGATAGCTCGAGGCAATTTGACGGGCGTGGCTGACATACTAACCTCTACCTTGGAGCTGGCCAAAAATCACGGGTTAAAAAATCCAGGAAGCAGAAACTCACAAGCTCCTGCGTGACCTTGCTCAAAAACAAAATGATTTTGCGGGTTATATCGAACACAACAACGAATACACCCGTATTACTGAAGAAATCAATGGTAAAGAGACGGCGACCAGGCTGGCCATGCAGGCTAAAGAGCGCGAGATACGTGCAGAGCGTGATGAGTGTGAACGAGAAAGAGCGATCTTATACTCAACCCTTCCAAAGAGTGTTGCCGACAGGATGGTAAAAGGTGAAACAGTTGACGGCGACCATTTTGACAATGCTGCTATACTCTTCGCCGATATTGTCGGCTTTACCTCTCATAGCAGCATTTTACATCCACAGCAGATAACAGAATTTCTTGCTCAGATTTACACAGAGTTTGACAAGCTATGTGAGAAATACTCTGTCACTAAAGTTAAAACTATTGGCGACTCATACATGTGTTTTAAAGGCGATGGTGAAGCAGAGGAAAACGCAAACTCAGTAGCCCGGGTAGCATTGTCCATAATAAACTCAAACTTCAAGTGGCCGGTTCCCGGCGGAGGCGAAACCACAGCACCGGACCCGGTACAGTTCAGAATCGGTATTGCAATGGGGCCTGCCACCGCCGGCGTTATCGGCACCGACAGGTTCCAGTACGACGTCTGGAGCGATACCGTGAACCTTGCCTCTCGAATGGAGAGTACCGGAGAGCCCGGACGCATCCAGGTGAATGAAACATGTGCACAAGCCCTTGCCTTGCGCATCCCGTCCTCTGTCCTTTACACCCTTGTTCCCCGAGGCACTGTAGACGTCAAAGGGATTGGGACTGTACAAACGTGGTGGTTAGAGGGGGGTGAGGTTACCGATCAGTATAGAGAGAGCATACTGCCTTCAACGCTTGGAGTTGCTCGTGGTACTGGAAGACAGGTTTCGTCCATGTACGCCTTATGTATTAGCAAACTAAGGGTTTCGGTTTTGCCGTGGTGCAGCGCTTGATTTACATCAGGAAGGTAACGGAGTAGCGCACGGTGCGGGGCCGAGTCAGGTGAGTTTGTGAGATGCGCTGTCCAGACTGGACTACAATTGGGGAAAAGCACAATCTGGGTATATTTACAAATTCACGAAATGTTGGGTTCCGGCTTTGGGGTAAGAGTAGAGTATTGTAATCTGCTGTATATGTAATTCAATTGTCTTGCCACGATTATACAATGAATACCACTGATCTTGATGAGCTGTTAAATGCAGTCTTACCAACGATGGAAGGCAGCAGGGCTGAGCTGCTACAACAGATAATAACGGAGCTCGGTAGCAGAGCCGAATGGAAAGCAGAAGCATTGCTCAATATGGTACGTGGTTACGAGGCTGCAACCACCATGCACTTTCCACAGGCACTTGATGATATGCAGCGGGCTCTGTCGCTGTTTAAAGAACATGGCCACGGCCTTGGTGTGGCATATTCGCTTAAGAATATTGGCGACATTTATACTACAATGAATGACTATTCGCCGGCACTTGACTAAATTCAGGAATCACTTGCGCTTGGTAAGGAAAATGATAACAATAAACTGATTGCCGATGGACTGTACAGTATTGGCAGAATTTATTGCAGTATGGAGGATTACAGCAAGGCTACGGAAGCACTGCAAATGGCGCAAAGCTTGTACAATTCTTTGGACGACAAACGAGGAATTGCAATCATAACCGGTATGCTCGGTGAAATCAGCCTTAGTATGCAGGATCGGTCTGCAGCCCTGGATCAGTTTCATCAGGCAATCAGATTGCTTCAAAGAGAAGATGAAACAGAGCTGGTTCGACGATACACATGCATGGTAGTAACAGTATTGATTAAACAAGGAGATATCGAGCGAGCAGCAGAAACATTTAGCAAGATAGACACTGCGGAAATCTCCGACCCGAATGAAAGAATCCCGGTAGAGATTGCACACGCACTACTGCTCAATGCTGGGGGGCAGCGCTCTGCGGCAACGGCCTCGCTTGAACGATGTTTGGCGCTCTCACGCGAATACGGTCTGAAACGGCAGGAAATGGCTGTTCACAGCGAACTGCGTGATTTTGCCCGTGTAGATCGCGACCTGGCTGCCTACATTCTGCATAATGACGAGTGCCAGCGAGTAGGCGAGGAAATAAGTAGCAGGGAGTCAGCCATACAGCTTGCATTGTCATCGAAAGAAAAAGAAATTCTGGCAGAGCGCGAAGAGCGCGAGCGGGAGAGAGCGGTACTGTACTCTACGCTGCCAAAAACAGTTGCCGATAGAATCATTTCCGGTGAGTTGGTAACGGGTGACCATTTTGATGAAGCCGCTGTGTTATTTGCTGATGTTGTTGGGTTCTCACACAATAGTGCCGGCACGGGGGCATCCCAGGTAACCGCATTGTTGGCACAAATCTTTGAAGACTTTGATGAAGCCTGCGAGCGCTATGCCGTAACAAAGGTTAAAACAATCGGTGACTCCTACATGTGTTTTTGTGCGGAAGGGAATGCACTGGTAAACGCAACAGCGGTAGCGAATGTGGCTGCTCATATCGTTGATTCCAACTTCACGTGGCCAGGTGGCTCCGATAGAAGCGAACAGCAGCAGTCACGGGTACAGTTCCGCGTCGGCGTGGCAATCGGGCCCCTGGTTGCCGGTGTAATTGGTACCGACAGACTCCAGTATGATGTCTGGGGTGATACCGTTAATACGGCTTCGCGCTTGGAGAGTACCGGTGAGGCCGGACGCATCCAGGTGAATGAATCGTTTGTACATGCACTGGCCGAAGCCCCCTTCCAACTTATTCCCAGAGGTACGATTGAGGTAAAGGGTAAGGGGGCTATACACACGTGGTGGTTGGAGAGCAGAATATGACCAGTTCTGTATTTGAATTGTGCGAACATACGTTGAACAAAGCAGTTCAGACCAGGAGCTCGGACGAACTGCAGAAGTTTCTGGAAGAGCTTTCCGATGTACCCGGAAGCACTGCTGATGGAGTACGCCACTTTATCCGGGGTGGTTTGGCACTCAATGCACGAGAATTTAAGTCGGCAATAGCAGAGTACCAGAATGCACGTGATGTTTTTGGGAGTATCGGCTATAACCTTGGCAAAGCTCATGCAGCTTCGCAGTTGGGAATAGTACTACACATGACCGATGATTACAATCAGGCACTCGAATGCTACCGAAGTGCGATGTTGATATTTTCAGAACTTGATCAGATCCGTGGAGTTGCGTCAGTAACCGGCAACATGGGGCTGCTTTACACCCACACTGGCAAGCACCTGGAAGCGATGGAATGTTATCAGCGAGCGCTTGCTTTTAATGAGCGGATAGGCGATAAACGCTATGCTGCAATTACAACCAGTTGTTTGGGGCAACTCTCCGTAAGCCTCGGTAATCGAGTTGAGGCGTTCGAATATTACCAGCAGTCATTGGAATTATATAAGGAGATTGACAGTAAGGATGGAATAGCAATCGTAACCGGGAATATCGGCATTGTCTATTATGAATCTGGTAATTATCCGGAGGCACTCGAGCATTTCCATATAGCCTTTGACATCGGCGAAGCTCGGGGTGATACGCGTAGTATTGCCATCGTAGCTGGAAACCTGGGTAATGCTTATACAGCCATCCGAAAGACTGAGCTTGCGATTGAGTACTATAAAAAGTCAATAGCATTACAAGAAGTAAATGAAAACAAAAAAGGTATCGCCCATGTATCGCTCGGCTTAGGTCGGGTTTACCAAACCATGGGAGATTATCAGAGCAGCCAGCACTATTTCCGTCAGGCATTCAACCTGTTTAAGGAGATTGGCTTACTCGATGACTGTGCATCAGCGGTATGTGCACTTGCATCGTTATTTGTTGTTAACAAGGATATTGATGCAGCGGAACGTATAATGAAGGAGCTTAGCTCCCTTGAATATACCCGGCCGTTTACCATTATCGATGTAGAGCGTATGCGTGCCGAACTGCTGCTGTACAAAGGTCGTTTTGATGAGGCAAAATCCATAATCCAGTCAGCTATTGAATTGGCAGGTTTACACGAGTATAGGAGTAAGCAGGCTGAATGCTATGGCCTGATGTGCAGGCTTGCAGAAGGCATAAATGATATTGACGAATACATTGAAAACCATAAGCAGTATGATACGTTGGCAAAGGAGATCAGCGGCAAGGATGCTGCGATAAAACTTGCAATTCAGTCAAAAGATCGTGAACTGCGCAAAGAGAGGGATGAACGTGAAAAGGAACGAATGGTACTCTACTCAGCTCTGCCGAAAAGCGTTGCTGACAGGCTGATTCGCGGGACGTCCATGATTGCTGACGACTATGACAATGCTGCAATTCTATTCATGGATGTTGTAGGATTACCAGTCACAGCAGTCAGTTGAAGGCCCACCAGATCATAGAACTCCTAACGCAAATCTTTACCGAGTTTGATTCGTTTTGTTTGCAGAATAAAGTAATTAAAGTGAAAACAATTGGTGATTCTTATATGTGTTTTCGTGGTGACGGCAGTCATACAGAGAATGCCATTTCAATCGCCAATGTTGCCTTAGCCATGGCAAGCGCTAAATTTACCTGGCCTTGTGCTGTAGGTAGCGGTAGTACTGATCCGGATCCCGTACGCTTCCGAATCGGCGTTGCCAGTGGCCCGGCGACCGCCGGAGTGATTGGCCGTAAACGTCTGCAGTACGATGTATGGGGAGAGACAGTATCTGTTGCGTCACACATGGAACATACCGGGATGCCCGGACGGGTTCACGCGAATGAGACCTTCATCTCGGCACTTAAAGCCGGCCAGGTTGCACGGTATCAGATTGCCACGTGTGGCGAGGTAGTGATTAAAGGGAAGGGGGCTGTAGATACGTGGTGGTTAGAGGTACTTACACAAGATTAAGGTTATCCATGAATACAATGCGAACACTTGAAGAACTAGAAACGAATACCTACGAAGCTACTAATAATGAAAACGATTCTGAGCTTAAACAATGCATAACGGAATTAGAAAGCCTTACCTCGCCAAAAGCTGAAGCATTGATAGTGTATGCCAAAGCAAGTATTGAGTTGGTTGAACGCAGATATGCCGAAAGCACTGAGCTCTATCTACAAGCACTTAGCATGTTTGCTAAGGTAAACAATACACGAGGTATGGCATACTCGAACAATGGGGTTAGTGTATGCAAGTTCATTTTAAGCAACTATCCTCAAGCTTTAGAATACTTTGAAGTTGCCCTTGAATTGTATGAAGAATTAGGTGACAAACATGGAATAGCGGCAGTAACCGGGAACATTGGCAACGTGTATCTTTCGATGGGCAACTATCCTCAGGCTTTAGAATACTACGAGCAAACTTTACCATTGTATGAACGATTGGGCGATAAACGTGGAGAAGTAAAAATAGCCGGGAACATTGGCATTGTACACGGTCAAACCGGTAACTATCCTCAGGCCTTGGAATACTTTGAGCGAGCTCTAGCACTGTGTAAAGAATTGGGTATGAAAAGTACGATTGCAAATGTTACTGCATCCGTTGGTAACGTATATGGAAGAACAGGCAACTATCCACAGGCCTTAGAACACTACGAACGCGCTCTGGACCTATGTCAAGAATTGGACATGAAAAGTTCGATTGCACATGTAATCGGGACCATTGGCTTTGTATATAGTTCAATAGGCAGCTATCCAAAGGCTCTAGAATACTATGAGCGGGCTTTGGAGATGCATGAAGAATGGGGCGTGAGCAGAGAAATAGCACGTGATTTGGGAAGTATTGCGGAAATACAACTGGCAATGGGTAACTACGAAGCAGCCCTTTCAAGTGCACAGCGGGCCCTATCCATCAGTAAAGAACTAGGTATTTCAAATAGTACTTCTCGTTTCGTGAGCATAGTCACGCACGCATATGTGGAGGCTGGTGATGTTGAACAAGCAGAAGAAACAATTGCCACGCTTAAAGATACCGTAATCGCAGAACCGGATGTTGCCGTTCGTGTTGAACACGCACGCTATGCCGTCCGCATTTGCAAAGGGGATAACGTAGGTGCGGCAGAAAGCCTGCGAAGAGCGCTGGAGATAGCTCAAAAACATGGCTTGAAACCAGAAGAAGCAGACACACAAAAGCTCCTTCGAGACCTCGCCCAGGAGAACAATGACCTTGCCGCCTATATCGAGCATAACAATGAATATACCCGACTCACCGAAGAAATTAACGGCAAGGAAACCGCAGCGAAACTTGCCATACAGGCGAAGGAACAAGAGATGCGTGCAGAGCGAGAAGAGAGAGAACGTGAAAGGGCAATCTTATACTCAACTCTCCCAAGGAGCGTTGCGGATAGGATGGTGCAAGGCCAGAAAGTTAGCGGTGACGAGTATCACGAAGCAGCAGTACTCTTTGCAGATATCACCGGCTTTACCAGGCATAGTAGTAATTTGTCTGCAACGCAGGTAACCGAGTTTCTTGCAAGTATCTTCACCGCATTCGATAAACTCTGCGAGCAGCACTCAGTAACCAAGGTTAAAACCATTGGCGACTCATACATGTGCTTCAAAGGCGATGGTGAAGCAGAGGAAAATGCAGATGCTATTGCCAAGGTGGCACTTGGAATAACCGATGCCAGCTTCACGTGGCCAAGTCCTGATCGAGCCGAAAATTCAATACCGGATTCGGTGCAGCTTCGCGTAGGCATCGCCATAGGTCCTGCCACAGCCGGCGTTATCGGCACCGACAGACTCCAGTACGATGTATGGGGTGACACCGTAAACGTTGCTTCCCGCATGGAAAGCACAGGCGAGCCCGGACGCATCCAGGTACATGAAACAATTGTTGAAGTGCTCGCCAAAGCCCCTTACACCTTCATCTCCCGTGGCGACGTTGAAGTAAAAGGGAAGGGGGCTGTACCAACCTGGTGGTTAGAGGTGGGTGACTGAAGAATCTTATGGTGTCCTGCCTTACTCGTGTCAGCTTATCACTCAGTTTGCGTAGCATCCCGGCTATTAATATTCACTGAATCAGAGTCATTACACATTCCGTTAAGGAGAGCATAGTGTACAAGCTCCTGGACGGTATGAATGTCAAGTGCCGTCATAATGTTTTTTCGATGTGCTTCGATGGTGTGGGTACTTCGGTGTAAGTGATCGGCAATTTGGCGAGTGGTCATGCAATCACAGCCAACGAGCTTTACAATCAGCCGTTCAGTAGGAGTAAGATCTACTCGCGGGAAGCCAGTCTTGGGTGCCGAAGCAACAGGAGTAGGAATTACAGCAAGACCATTCATGACGTTGGTAATAAGAGTGTGAATTTCTTCGCTACCGCTGTTTTTGTAGAGTAGGGCATTCGCTCCAGCCTGATGTGCTTTTGTGTTCACTAACTCGGTATTGTGCATCGTATAGAACACAACCTTGATTGACGAGCGCAATGCCTTCACGGCCTTACATACCTGCAACCCGTTCATTCCGGGCATTTCGAAATCAGTAACTACTACGTCAACGTCGTTGAGCAGTGCTTGTATCTCGATGAGCCCCTTTTCAGGATCGGTTGCTGTACCGATGACCTTAATACGAGGCGACAGTGAAAGATCATGACGTAAGCCGTCAAGAATAACCGGGTGATCGTCTATACAATACACTCTTATTGGTTGCTTTGGATTTACATCAGTGATAGTCATAATAGCTAATATCGGTTTTTGAATGGAATTTCAATCGAAACAGATGTACCACGCCCCGGAGAGCTGTCGATTACTACGTTTCCGCTGTGTGCACTGGTACGAGCCTGAACAGAACGTAGCCCAAGCCCCTTTACCTGATTTGGATGATAATGAAAGCCACAACCGTCATCGTCAACGATGCAGCATACTTCGTTCGCATGCACAGTAATCTGGATATTAACATGGGTTGCATGGGCATGAACTACAATATTCTGCAGGAGGGTTTGGAGAATACGATAGATGGTACGGGCAATTGCATCAGTAAGTAGTAAAGCGTTACCACGCATCTGCTTATTAAACATGAGGGATGGCACGGTTATCTGTATTGATTCAACCAGATCGTGAATCGCCGGTTTGAGAGTGCTCGCACTAATGTGGTGTGCGGTCAGAGTATGTGAGAGCCGACGCGTGCTTTCTGTTGCCTTGATCAGAGCTGTACGTATCACGTTTACGACGTCATTCTTTGTATCACTTTTTATTAAAGGAGAAAGCCGTTCAATACCCCGTAATGCCACCAGCAGGTCCTGACCGATTGAGTCATGGATGGTGATGCCGATTTCTTTGAGCATTTGTTCCTGAGTTTCTACAATGACACTGGTTTGCTCTTTATGACGTTCAAGTTCCTTTGCAGCAAGTTCTCGTTCGTATTTAAGGCGCAGCTCTATTGTTGTTAAAGCGGATTCATGTGCCGATTCTAATCGCTTTGTCTGCACGTTAGCCAATTCTTTAACAACTGCCTGAATCAGCGACTGCTCCGAAAGATCATCCATAAGTACTTGTAAAAACAGAGCATATTCCTCTGTTAGTGCCACCTGTTCGGTAGAAGATTTTACACGAGCCAGAATCTGTAGCCCACGCTCAATGTTACCATCTAAGTCTGCCAGTCGTAACTGGACGTATCCCAGATCCAGCGAAATTTGAGGACTATTGTTCTCGGCTCCGATGCTCTCAAAGTATTGTATCTGTTGGCGTGCTTCCTGAATTTTGCCATTAGCAAGGTCAAGGTAGCATAATCCTATTTGCAACCGTATAATGTAGTTTACATCATCAGAATCAGTTAAGCATTGAAGCGCTTCACGATAGAGTGCTTCCGATTCCTGATTATCGTCTTTAAACGTTGCATTTATTGCCAGGTTGTGGAGAACAATAGCACGCTCCGGACCCGGCTTGTTGTAGGGTGGACTATCCAACAACTGGTAATACAGTGCTGTTGCACCATCACGATCACCAGCATGTTGCATTGTTGTTGCAAGGTTCACCTTGAAGCCGGCTACCTGATAGATCGTACCATATTTCTGTACAGCATCCAAGGCAGCGATATATTCTGTTGTTGCAGTTCCAACATCGCCACTTGCAAGCATGAGCGATGCAATTTCGCCCGTACATAAGGCCTCATCTAGGGGACGCTGAAGATCCTGAAAAATAGTACGTGCTTTAATCTGATGCGTAAGGGCAGATTCGAATTTGAAAACCAAACGCTCTGCCACTCCTATTCTGTGGTGCCATGCTGCCTGAACGTCATCCCCAAGCCCCCTAACAGTCTCAGCAATTTCGGCAAGCACTGACAGAGCCTGTTCGGAGTTATTCTTCAGACAGTACAGTCGGGAGGCAACAAATGCATGTGCAACACCCAGCTCTACAGACTCAGTCGGGTTAATTTGCTCGAGAAGTGTTGCCCCATGTTCAAAGTCACGAGATAAAACTGCCTGGTTTGCTTCGAAAAGTGTGCCCCACACTCCCGAAAGAGTGGATGTAGGCTGAAGTGAGTTTATGTCTGTAAGAAACGTTGAAAGCATGAAATCGTACGAAATAACTGAATTCAGGGATAGTGCACTACAATTATATGCAAGATACATGATGGCGTAGTCTATCAATCCCGGTACAGTGGATTCGGATGTGCGAGTTAACGAATATCGCTGTTGGTAGAACCGAGCGAAGTTAGCATTAGGTGGTGTTGCGGTATTATGAGGCTGACGATGTACCGGGAATGGTTAATGTGTCTGCACCGTATTGTGTCAGCAGGATCAGCAGCATTCTATGAACAATGATTCGCCCCTGACTGCATTAACACTTGAGATTGTTTCGCTTCTACCACGGTATGTTTTCGTTGATACACACTGAAGCAGTCCCTGCTGTGTATTTCGCACAGTACATACAGCCCTTGCTGGTGTAAGCTATTGGAAGAGCCTATTGTCAGCACGATGGGTACGTACAGCCGTTTATATAGCCGATCACTGAAAGCAGATCAGAGTGTGAGCCAGGGAAAATAGTATGGGTGTTTCTCTGCCTTCGTCCGTTGCACGAAGGGTATTGTATCTTTATCTTGAATTTTCGCAGTCATCCAGATGGTTTTGCAGGTCATTAATCTCGAATTCCATATCTCGGATCTGTGACTCCAAATCACTGATTTCGTTGCTTTTACTATCGTTGTCCGCTTCAAAGGTATTCACCTGCTCCTGCAGTTCATCGACGGTGTAACCGTACTCAGATACGTCTGGCTCAGTCTATTGAGCTGTTTGCTCCAACTGCTGAATCTGCTCGCGGAGATTTGCAATTTCCTCCTCCAGAGTGTATACGTATAGATAAGTAGTTCCGGCGATCCAGAGAACAAAACAAGTTGTAATAAATACTTTTTGTGAGAATTCCAGCCCGCCCCACAACATTTTCATAGCAGTCACAAAACCCAATATATATAGTGCCGGTATAAAGACAATAAACTTGACTATTTCCGGAAATGATTCGATACGGTTAAAAAAACGCTCTAGCAGTTCTTCATCTTGAGAGCTCATGATATCTCATCCTCCACTGATGTGTATTTTTATACGTGGCCAATTGGATACGCACAGCCACTTCTAAGTTGGATTGTTAGTTAAAAGAGTTGACCCTGTGCAAGGGTAGGGGGCTTTGTAAGAGTAATCGATGTGTCCGGAGCAGTACCATGTGTGATTGCAGTAAACCCTGACTTCGTTGCATAATCAATTGCGTCCTGAGTTCCGCTCTGTTTTCCTTCGGTCGTCACCGGTGGATAGGCAACGATAATCTTATTAGAGAGTGCTACGATAATTTTATTTCGTGCCATTGCAAGGCCTCCACGGAAGCCTTGACCTGGCGGGTAGGGAAACACGATGAGTTGCTTCCTGGCTGCCTGGATAGTATTGGCATTTACTACCGGGATGACTACTGTCCACCCTCCTTCGTTCTGTGCTGCCATGGTTGCTGTATTGTCAACTCCCTTGGCGCCACCGCTAACAGTTACGGTGTTGGTGCGGACGTTGTTGAGAGCTGCTGCCCTGGCTGATGCTAACCCGGCTTCGGGGGTGTCCCGCGGACCGATTACGGCCGTCCAGTCAAGATCTTCAGGCGGAGGCTCTCCGGTTGCGATAAACATTTGCTGGAGCTTTTCACGAGCGCTGATTTCCCAGTAATGCTGGGGAAGCGAGGTGTCACCCGGGCAAATAATCCATCTGTTCAGGTCGTGAAGTTCCTCAAACCTGTTAAGTGTTTCCTGTGTAAGCACTTTCTGAATCGAATCCTGGTACACCAGGGGAAGATCTGTTTGAGAAAGTTGCCAGTTTCGCTGAATACAGTTGATAAAGTCGGAACCGACTTGCTCATCAGAAGAACTCTTCCCGTTAATCGCAGTGACAATTTCCCGAATCTTCACCGGACCGATGCCTTTTGCCAGCAGCATGGTGTAGTAAAAGAACTGACGCTCTCTTGATGATTGGATAGTCATGAATATGCTCCCACCTTTGCACCGCAAATTACGTACACATGACTGATACCGCCTTTCTCTTTTAGCACCTTGGCAACAGAGTCAAGCGTCGCACCGGTTTCCACCACGTCGTCAACCACTAAAACAGATTTTCCTTCATACCGCCGGTCGGTAACTGAGAAGACGTTCTCTAACATCTTGACCCGAATCTCGTAGTTGGGCAACCCCTTTATAACGTCCGTTTTCAATGTTTTTCGGAGTATGGTATCATCGTATGGTACATGGATTCCCACCGCTATCTGCCGGGCAAGTTCCAGTGCCGGCTGAAAGGGACGATCCAGCTTTGATGGCGGTACCGGGATTACTGCATCGAAGCATGATTTGTCCTTGTCCAGCTCTTTGAGTCTGCTGTTGATTTGATTAACCATCAATTCTGCAAGAGTGAGAAGCGCACTACGATTGAAGCAGTACTTCATCTGATAGATTAGCTCTCCAATAACTCAACGCAAATACTTGTCATCTTCGGGATTGTGGTACGAGTACTTTCCCATTGCCCAGCCTGTATCAAAACTGTTTATGGTTCTGAATTTGGAATTATATTCCTTGCCTATTCTGATGGGTTCCTCAGAATTCGAATCAGTGTTGTGGTTGCTCATAATAACCTACTTGGTGTGGTGTTACTGAATAATATAAGAAATGGTAATTATCGTTCAATCATTAGCGGGAGTTCAATAACGCTGCTTTTCCGTATGATGCGGACGCTGTAGCGTCCGGCAGCCATGGTTTGCGGAATGACAAATGTTGCTGTGTCCGAAGCGGCTTCAAACTGTTGCATTGCCCTGCGACCTTCCAGGTCGTACATGATTACGATGTCGCCAGCTTCAAGGTTGCTGACTGTTACGCCTCCCGCCGGTTGCGCGGGATTGGGATAGATAGCGGCTTTGACGTTGATGTTCTTGTCGGTTTGCTGTGTGCTTGACGGCTCAAGACTGCAGTAGCTGCTCAGACCCGGGTCGGCATAGTTCATGGCAAAGCCCCCTTCCATTGTATTGATGATAAATTCGTATATGGCATGGGGCTTGGACTCACGTATGCTGCTGTCCCAACCCGTAACTCCGTTGGTGACGATGGAGGTGTCGTTGCTGACGTCGATACCGTTTCGATACACCGTTGGCCTGCGCGTGTAATCGTGCCAAACCCAGATTCCCCAGTGCTCGGCACCGTTGCCGGTGAACAGTTCAAACAGGTTGTAACAGGTTGCGTTGTCGGCTTCTTCGTTGCAGTACACCCAGTCGTTTACGATGTGCAGCTTGCCGTTGCAGTACTGTGCGTACAGGTCGGAATATTTCCCGTTGGCAGGCAGGATGCCATCCAATTCGCCTTCGGTAAACGCGCCGTCAACGGTGCCGACACCTGTGCATGTGCTTATATGCTGTTCCATGCTGCCAAGACGGTACGTGGCGGTGTTGCCCGAAAGTTCACGGGTGAGAGTGTTAGGCTCGGTTTCGAGCCCTACCACGCCACTATTGGGGATGTAGCGCTCTGACTGACGGGTTGTGACTCCATCGTTAGAAAAATAGGCAAGGCGTATGTGTGGCTCACGTACCAGACCATAACCATCGATACCATCCTTGTCGCACTCCAGACCAACGGTTGTCGAGGGGGCTGTCTCGACTGGGTCGGAATTTATCGGCAGGAAGAATAGTCCTACGCTTGCCCGGACGCCAAACTCATACATGGTGTGTGGCGTAGTATCGGAAGGCGATGTACCAAAACCGAAGGCTCCGCCACGCACGATCGTGGTATCGTCGGTTACATCATTGCCATTTAGCATCACGATAACCGGGCGTGCTGTGTCGTGAGTGACCTTTATCAGCCATGCTTCCTGACTATTGCCAGTGCTAAAGCCGAAGAGGTTGTAGCAATTCTGCTGGTAGGTCCCTGTACCGATCAGCCAGTCGTTCATCAGGTACATGGTCTGGGTTTGCGGACAGTAGTCCAGATACATGTGTGAGAAGCGTCCAATAAGCGGTGCGATACTACTCCATTCGCGTTCGTTGTTCTTTAGTGTTGTAAACGATCCGTCGATTACATGACGCTCTTCACAGGGAAGCGTGCCAACGCTGCCACCATTGGGATGCGTCTTCGGAGTGTATGAATACGGTCTTCTGTCGGCTTTGTGCAGATCTTGCCGCGGGCCGTCCTGTGTACGCGGATCCGGATCTGCCTTGTTGACGCCCTGATCCAGTGTGTCGCGATGGTCTATAAGTTGAAGTGTTGTTTCGGCATACGGCCCGTCGGTAACACACACTGCAAGAGTTGCCGGAATACCTGCTGTAACTCCTGGTAACAGCACTGTAAGGCCATGGTTTGTTTTCGAGAGAACTGTTGCTTCAACGCCATTAAGGTACACGTGAAACCGCTGTAACGCTGCATTGGGCCAGTCGGACTCAGGGACGGCAGTTATGGTGACAGACTGATTGCTTTCTGCAAGAGCCGGTGCCTGAATGTTGAACGTGTAGGTTGGCATTTCACACTGACCAAACAGGTTTGATGAAGTCAGGATGATTACGATTGCCATGCAGTTGAAAATGATATTTTTCATGATATTATTTCCTTTCTCAATTAGTGTTGAACAACAACTCGTGTGAAGGTATAGGACCGGCCGTTCCAGATCCGGCAGTGGTACAGACCCGTTGCCCAGGAAGTGGTATCAAAGCTTACAGTTGTCTTGCCGATGTCAGCAAAAGCGGCATGTTTTTCAGCGATGAGTTTACCGTTATTGTCGAATATCTGTGCAGTGATTTCACCAGGTGTCGGAACAAGTACATCCACCTCTGCCGTGTTGAAGCTTGGTGTTGGGCGTGCAGGGATGTAACCGGTGACTAACTCTCTGCGGGTATCTGCAGCAACTGACGAGACCTTGAAGTCGCAATCAATGGTGATTGTCTTGCTCAGCACGATGTCGCCGTCGGGGTACACAAGTCGTATTACTCGCTTTGTCTGCCCTTTGTCACATGGTAGCAGTTTGAAGTAGAGCTTGCAGCAGTCTTCAGTTTCAAACTGAGAAGCCATTTCGGTATATGCTGCATCGAGTTCGTTGCCCGTGTGAACTTCGTAGAGCTTACCTCTTGGCGCAGCTTTCACGTAGTCACTCATGATTTGTAAGCCAATCGAGTCATCAGGTGTCTTCTGAAATCCGAAAGCCACGATGTACAAGGGGATATTGGCTGACTGAATTGCTTCAATGACCGGCATAGTATCAAGCGGATTTCTGTTGTTTAGCCCATCAGTAAATGTTATGAGTACCTTGCCGCAGCCAGGCGTTACCGAGAGTTTTTGTAATCCGTCGATTATAGCTTGATTCAGAGCTGTGTATTCATCAGGCCTCATGCTGTTAATTGCTGTTCCGATCGCTGCTGTATCTGTTGTCCAGTCGTGGGTTAATACCACCTCGGTCGAGAACGTGATCAGGAACAAACTGTCGCTGGGTTGAAGTGACTGCATGAACTTGTGCAGTGTTGCCTTTAGAGCATCAATACGGGTTGTGGCTTTGCCGTTGTACTCGATGTCTTCAACCATGCTGCCTGATACATCAACAACAAGACCAATCGACAGGGGAGTGGTGCGCTGAGGATCGCAGACCAGTGAGTCCGGACAGATAAACCTGCCATTGTCAACGATGCCAATCTGGTCCTGAGAAACCAGCACGTTGCGTCTGCCATCAACCCTGGTGCTGTCCGACTCAAAGATTCCTGCATCTACCCGGATCCCAACCGTCTGTCCGTTAACAACAACCGGCTGAACATCACAGATATTAACATCTACGTCCTTAATCTCCTCGATCGTTACCGTCAGCACACCGCAGTTGTCTTCATACCTCGGTATCACTCTGTTTTCAGCGATGCTGTATGTTGAGTCCAGTATCTGGAACCTGAAAGGCTCACCGGTTCCAGCGCGTTCATGCTGATATCTGTGAAGCACGGTGTCAAGCTGTGTAGCCTGAAGCGGTTCGCCGTTAATCCGGAAACCTAGATTCTTCCGGAAACTGATTTCAAAAAGGGGGCTTTGGCCGAGTGCGGCAGGGGGGAAGGAGTAGGTGGTTGTATCACCAACCCAGTGCGGAATCTCCGTAAACGGCTTACCATTAATAGTTCTGGGTGGCCAGCGTAAGGCGTCGACCTCCTGTACGGGAACATCGTACACCCAGACGGCATCAACGCCATGACAGTCGGGAAAGCCGGGCCATTGCGAATACGTGCCTTCTACCGTTATGCGGTACCGTGCGTTGCGTTGTGTAGGCGGTGAGAGAACAACGTCGCCCGAGCGGGAGTCAACAGTCAGTGTAACCGGAAACTGACCCAGAGCCGAAAGCGAACCAAGCAGGCCGAAGAGCAACACAACTTGAAAGTGGAAAAATGATTTCATGACAAACTCCTTAAAGAAGGTGAAAAAAATTGTTGTGTACTTGAATTGATTCAAAATTCACGTTGAAAACACCGCTTATGACGTCGGCATTCTTGCGGTAACAGAATGGAAATCAAGTGGAAATTTTGGTGGAGAGAATTATGCGTTGAGAGGCGTCAGCAAGCCACAGTGCTGATACCTTTGAGATGCTCGTGCACTGTTAAATTTGCACAGTGAATAAGATCGAAGACTTATGAGTGACGATAGAGAAAATGCAGAACAAGATCGTAACAAAATGGTACAGAAAGCTGGTTTACCATTGGCGCACTTCCTTGAAGATGCGATGAAGTATGTCCTTAAGAGTGAATATCAGATGACTCTTGAGAACATACTAAAAAGAAAGCAAGGTTATGAAGGTCATAATCGCTATGATGGTAAGACTATTGAAAACTTAGATCTTGGAACATTATTTACTGTATTTGATAGGTGTATTACAAACCCCAAGACTGATTATCCAAATAAAGAAGAAACGACGTGGCAAGAACAGTTTTGTCACGTATTGAACAGTAACCAAAACACTTATGACACCTGTAATCAGTATCGGAGACTGATAGCAAATGCTCGAACCGTACGGAATGCATTTGCCCACTCCTCAGTAAAAGATGAAACTGAAGTTCTGGATTGTATTGGTGATTTGCATAAACTTCGTGATCTGTTTAAGGAGCTAAAGAAAGTAGTAGAGACGCAGCCTGTTGTTTTTAGAGAAGAAACAAAAGCTGAGGTGGTTGACTATTATGAAAATATTGAAGAGTTGTTAAAAAAGAATAATAAACCAGAACAACCGCAACCTCCACCTCCACCTGAACCTGTTGAGCCTACACCCATAATCATTCAAATACCATCCGAGGTTCTGACGCCTCCAGCGCCTGCCAAAGCCCCCTTCCAATGGCGGTATTTGTTATTAGCTCTTCCTGTGGTTGCACTTGTGCTGTACTTTGCTTTCAGAGATCCTGCTCCTCCGGTACCTGTTCACAAGCCGCAGAACCTGGTGTATGTTTTGGTGCAGCAGACGCTGCCTCCGGCTGCGATTGATTCGCTGTACAATTTTATCGTAACTCGTAAGCACTTTGCCACGGGACCTTTTATCATAAGGGCTGTTACTGAAAGGGGGCTATACAAAGGGGAAGTACGGTCGGATTCTCTCGGTGGGCTGTCGAGGATAGAGTTGCAGGAGTTTCTTGGAGAAATGTCCGGTTTGTCAACGCCGCGGCGTGCCAATGACCTGTACACAACTGTGTTTTCGGAAATGAAGATCGCACTTAAGAACAACGATAATGTTTTGCTGGCATCCTTAGGGTCGGCAGGTGCTGACTTTGATAGTCAGTTTGTTTCGGACTACAGCGCCGAGCGCTGGGTGCATACACCGATAGGGTTTAGAGCAACGTGGTCAAAACTGCGCGAACACAGTCTTTTTGAACAGCCACTGTATATTTATCCGTACAAACAGTCGTGGCTGAATTCAAGTATCAGATTGTCATTCACTGATGAAGGATTTCCGGCCAAGGTCATTGAGGTAGGGTCATGGTAAGAATTGCAGTAGCTTTCGTAGCGCTATGCCTGTTTTTTGGATGCATTCCGTGCATTCAGGGACCATCGCTGTACGTGCGTGGTGAGGTAGTAACCACGCTTGACAGCAGTGGTACATTTATTCAAACACCCGGACGCAGGCAGCAAAATCTTGAACGGGTGGTTCTTTGCAGTGACAGGGATACCGGCTATGCATGGACTGACAAGGCCTTCGTACTTGAAGTGCCCGACGCTATTGATTTAGGAGCAAAGTCGTTAAAGGTGATAAAGCTTGAAACAGTATCAACAGGCTCGTACAGCACCCCTGACTTTATGATCACGCTTGAAGATGCATGCACACCATACATCGTGCTGAAAGACAAATGTCAGATTGTTAACTGGTATAACCCCTACAGCATACCGCGAGTGCACATCAAGGGTGGCATGCTTGAGCAGATCGTTGCAACACCAATTCTTTTTTCTGATGAGTTTGTGGTTGGTTACGAGATACGACTTGGCGACACCAAGATCTCGAACTGTAATTCACCGCAGCTTTCCAGATGGCAGGCGGTAAATCAGGGTGCAGGAAGTTCTGCCAAGCCAAGTCAAAGCAAAAGCAAAAAACTACAGAGTACAACAAGAGAGATGCCCGAAACAATTGCGATTATTAACGCAAGTCCACAAAGGCAACGCCAACGATAAAGTTGAACAAGTTGTGTATTACAAAGCCACCTTCAAAATCTCAGTTGTATGACAGAACAGGAACTGCTTAACGTTATCAACCGTTACCCGGGATTGCAGCGACAGTACCTGTGTGTGCTGGCAGTTGCTGCCGTTAGTAAGTTCGATGATAACGTTGTTGATCGTGAGCGGCAGTTTCTCGAGCGTCTGTGTGAGTCGTGGAATGTCAGTTTCGCAGCACTCAGGCCATTGTTGGAATATCCGGCTGAAGACATACTTGCGAAAGTCGTACTTGTTACTCGTGCGAATCTGAGCAGGGACGACAAGGAGAAGATCCTTACGATGTGCATACTGGCGGCCAAGTACGACGAACGTTTTGTGTATGCCGAACAGATACTTCTAGTTGCACTTGCTGAAGCGCTCGGATTTAATTATCTTGGATTCAGGTTGCTGTATCGCAAAACACTCGGTCAGGATTTTCCTGAAATCGAAGACTTCAGCGACCCGGAAACGTATGAACGGCGGGAGGCAGGGAAGTCGCGCCAGCGTAAATCCACCACCTATACCAGTACTGAAGGTGCCGACTTGATGCTCCTGGGACTGAAGCGCGGCTGCACACTGGACGAGATTAAGTCAGCCTACCGTCGCGAGGCAATGCTTAAACATCCTGACAGATTTCCTGACGACGATCCGGCGACTCGGCAGGCACGTCACGAAGAATTTATAGAACTTAAAGAAGCTTACGAGCGACTGCTGGAGGAATATGGTTGACTTCTACAAACGGTTAGGAGTATCGCCTACAGCGAGTAGAGAAGAGATCGCAACTGCGTTAGTACGTGCTGATCCCGAGCTTCGGCGCAAGGCATCGTCAATCCTGCTTAACGAAGCAAGGAGAAGGGGCTATGACGAAGCGTACCTGGCAATGAAACGTGTTGCACGGTTTCGTGAGGAGGTCGGAGCAGGCAGTACAGTAATGTGGAACCGATCGGTGCACTCGGAGTGGTACGATCAGGAGTCGCATCAAACATCACGTGATATTCCGCATCCGCCGGGCATCCGTAGTGGCTGTTCAGGCGGCTGCTCAAAAGGATGTCTAATATGGCTGATTGTTTTGGCGATACTGTACTTAATCGGATACTATTTCGGCAACTAGCAGCCTCAGGAGGTTTTCCCGATCACTGGATAGACAATGTCGCCCCAGTCAACATCCGGGTTATCCATCATTAGCGATACTATTACCGGCACCAGCTTGCCAAGAAAGCGCGAGCAATCCCTGATCTGAGCTCTGTTCTCCTTACCATTCCACGTAGCCCCGCCATGGACAAGCTGATTGCGAAGAATGTATAGGCGACTAAATATCATCGACAGAAGATTAGGAGTATTTCCGTTTAACAACTCTGAAAAAGACCTCTCACTTTCCCTGGCCAAAAAAACATTCATCGGCTCTTCGTCAATTTTATCACGGTGATATTCCCAAAAATGCGCTTCAAGGTCGGAAACGTTTACGTTAGCAATAATGACAAAAAATTAATTTGGTATATTTTTTTTTTTTTTTTTTAATGTTGAGACACGGGTTGCTACCGTTAACCTATCAAGTGAATTGTAGGTACCACGATTCGCTTTGAAATTCAAGTGATGGTAGCTCATAATATTATTTCAGCAAAAACGAGGTAGAATTATGAAGAAATTCATTGGAATTATCCTGCTCCTTGGCATTACAATGTTCTCCAGTCTTGAGACTAAGGCAGGAGTTATTTCTGTTGCCTTTTACAAAGTTGGAAATGGCATGCGCAATTTTACCGAGGACTTTTACGGACATTATATATGCCCAGACTGCGGAACAACGTGTGACATGGTAATTGCAAATGAGAATGCCGATGGCAGTATAGACATTATAGTAAACCCACCAGGAATAGTTGTTAACGTACCGGTGGGCGTTGTGCACTGGCACGAGGTAGGTGGCTCAAGAACTAGTACCAGCAGCTTTGCTGGTATGACCTTTATGAAGAATGAATACCGTTTACGGGTGAATCAGTGCCAACTTCAAGAGTACATTGGAATCACGGTTGATTTGGACGGCATTACAGCTGACAACAATGGATGGATACATGTATTTGTCCCACATCCGTAACACAAGGAGGTATCATGAAATCAATCAATACACCCCTTCTGCTCTTAACCTTGTTTATAGCCATTACAGCGAACGTAAGTGCGCTTACTGTTGAGTACCGGAGAATGGAACCCAAACCGGGTGATTGTTATGGAAAAAGGTGGAATGATGACTGGATGCCTGGAAGTCCGGAATGTCCGTGTCATTTTTCGGGCTGTAATTGCAAGGTGACGATAACGAATCCCGTAAAATCCGGCATAAATCCTAGGTTCATGCCGGGTGCAGGATGGTTGGCAACAGTACCAATTGAGGGCTGTGAGTTTGAGAAAATGGATGGCATTGGTTTCGCTCAAATGAATAACCTATCAGGTTTTATTTTTGGAGTTAATGAGTATAGTTTGCGAATTGTTTCATGGCCTGAGCATCCGGAATACGAAGGCGTTGAATTGTGCCTTGATGGTGTTATAGTGAGTGCAGAGAACACTATCACAATTCTAATTCCGCAATAACACCAGCGTTGTGACAGCAAAACGTCGTGCATTATTTGATTGATCCATGCATATAGATCGCCCAATAGTATGACATTTAAAATGATCGTTGGATTAATGGTGGTCACACTGTGCCAGTCTTCCGTGTCGCAGGAGCTTGGCAAGTTTTATCCACTTCGCAGCAAAGATGTTGGACGTGGGGCTGTGTATGCGTTAGTGGACGAATCTGTCTGTTTCACCGCCAGTAAGTCGATACAGGCGCTTGCACGTGCGGCTGAACAATCAAACGTACCCTTTATTGTATTCGTTCTTGGAGCCAGCGAGAACCGAGCAAGAAATCGGCTTGCTCGTGATTTCCCAAATGTCAAAGAGTATGTCATTGATGAGTTCTATGTATATGACAAAGTGTTCGATGTTCGTGAGCTTCCCGCCCTGTTGATCCTTGACAAATATGGGAAGTTACTTTTTAGCGATGCACCAGGTAAAAGTACGTTCGACCTGGAGTCCTACCTAAACAACTTGAAAACTGTTGATTTGCAACCCTATGTGGCATATCAATTCGGACTTACAGGTGTGCAAACATCTTTGCCGACAACGGAAATACATCTACCTGATAGTATCTCGAGTCGAACATCGTTGGCAACATCCATACGGTATAATCCGAAAGATCAATCTACAGTTCTATTAAGTCACGAGTCGAAGTTAATGTATCAAATCCTGAATAATGGCATGGTGCGTAAGCTTCCAAACCTCGAGGACTACAACTTGCCATTTGTAAGCTCGACCCCGATTGTGTTCGGACTGCGTAACGCCAGCAATGAAATACTACTGTGGGACACTGATATGGCAACGGCAAAACCTCATGTAGTAGTTCTGAATCCGTCCGACACATCATTTTACGAACGAACATTACCTAGCGAATGGAATCGTATTTACAGACGAAACGAATATGACGATTCTAATGATGTACTTATAATTCCCAAACGTATAGACGATGGCAAGACACCCTATGTGGAAGATAGGAGTCTTCTGTTTGTATCCTCGAAGGGCAAATGGAGCGAGGTAGGCGTACGTAACGAAAAATATTACGCCCCTACACTATGTAATTTTAGCTGGACATCTGTTTCTTGTTGCTGGCCGACCTTGTATGTTGCACAGAACTTTAGCAATAGAGTGAATATCCTTGATGCAGTGTCTAAGGACACATCCTCATTCACTATTACCATACCAGACACGGTGCTGGCACAGTTGAATGTTGCCTCGCAGCGATTAACCGACTTGGCAAATGCACAAAGTGCGAATGAATCGTTAGGATACAAGCTTTTGCTTAACACCATTGCGGTTGATGAATCACATGGCATTGTTGCTGTTTCACTAGTATTCCGAGCAAGTCAACTTGTGGGAGCATCTCAACCATATAGCAAAGAAGACTTTCAGTCACTTGTTGTGTATATCGATAAGCAAACTCGCACCCAATACGCTACGATTCAATACCCGATTAATTTTTCTCCTTTCCAACTAAGCGATGGAATGCTTCGAGGTACGTATAGTAACGCCGGAAAGTTAAGTATCCTTGCCTTTGTTGTACCCAGGCCTGCTACTTCAAAGTAAGAAACTGCACGCGATAAGTCATCGGGGGAAGAATCGCTCCAGCTTCGCTTAACTGTAACCAGTGGATAGACTGCGTATGTGGACCAGTGGTTAAACCTGCCATTAAAAAACGGGCACTCTTGATCATGAGATTACGATACTATTTGAATTTTCAATCGACTTGTTGATCCATACTGAATCCGGCGCATGTTGATGCTGCGGCATGCCGATAACAAATCTCTCCGGATGAGTTGAGTATTCCTGAACTAGCAAAACCTGTCGTTGTTCAACAACCTCTTTCTCCTTGCCATTCCACGTAGCCCCGCCATGGATAAGCTGATTGCGAAGACTGTACAGACGGTCAAATACCATCGTCAGAAGATTAGGAGTATTTCCGTTTAACAACTCTCAAAAAGACCACTCTCTTTCCCTGTCTAAGAGAACATTCATATTCTCTTCGTCAATCTTGCCACGGTGAAGTTCCCCAATATACGTCGAAACATGTTTGTTGTTGAGCAGGGCCCTGATACTAATTGAGAACTCATTCCATACAAGATTATCAATGAGTTTGTTTGAATCTATCGCGCACAGCTTGTCGAGGAACGATAGAAACGTTTTATGGTCGGAGTGCTTCTCATTATCCTCATACTCCTTCGCGTACGCAGCGTTGAATGCAATCCACAGAAAGATAAACCTGCTGCCATCATTTTCAGCCATCCCGATACGGTTAAGTCAGCTCAGCGCCCTATGGGCTCGTATCGTACGATGTGTCGGATGATACGTGCGTACTCTTTGATACCGTTGCTTCAACTTGTTGTAACTCAGTGCTTCGAAGACACGATTTTTAGGTTTTGGCATGATGGTAGAGCAATTAATCCTCAACGAAAATAAGTAACCAGTAGGATCGGATTGAAACCTTGTTTGCTCTTCATTACGTTTGTTTCTATCGGCTATATTAACTTATTTACATGACCAAGGTCGACAAAAACAATTAGAAACTGCGAGATACTCGTACATCAACTATAATCATAAAAAATCCCACCAAGGGTGGGATATCGAACAAGTACAAAGGACAGCAGAATAGTATACGAGAAGAGTACCCTATTAGTCCATAAAGCTTAAACCCCACATCAGCATCCAAACCGCATCAAGAAATGATATAAAAATCAGGTACGTTGAACTTAGGAACCCAATAAATGGTTCTGTTCCGATTTGCTTGTGCTTATACCCAACATACACACAGCCTACGCACACTAATGCCATTACCAGTTCAATAAGATGGTTGGACGTCACAAGAAACAGCATCCATGCTGCAATGTTTATCGCCCAGCCTACGGCAAGCGGAATTGGAAACGTAGCTTCTTTTTGATTTTCCATAACACTCCTTTTACTATGTCCTACTCGTATGGCTTTTCGGAATTCGCCCCGTTTTTTCTTGTTTCTGGACTCAATAATTAGTTCTAATCACAGGCAAATACATATCATGCAAGCTATGAACAACACTATGTTATTATCGGGTGATAAAAGTAGTATTTTAATGAATTCACAGTGTGTTCGATTTTATGATTTAAGAAAGGCTAAGAATCATACAGAATCGGGTTAGACAGCAGAAGTACAGGTGAAAATGTATTCGACTATAATGAATGCTGTCAGCGCTTGAAATGACATTCTGGCTAGTCAGTTCGAATATCACTTGACAACATCAGTGAACCCGGCCTGAATTGAGGTACAGAAAGATAAACTGAATTTTTCAATTCAAGAAAGGAGAACCGCAATGGCAGGTAAACGTACACGGCAGCCAATAGAGGCTCAGTTTAGAGCTGAAGCGCTGCGTCTAGTAAGGGACCATCCCGAGCGTCAGAAGTCCAGTATCGCCCGTGACCTTGGCATCGATGCTAAAACGCTGTATGCTTGGATACAGGCAGATAAGAAGAGCAAATCATCACAGCCAGATGCTTTGGAAGCGAGCGCCGAGGAAAACGCCCGACTGCGTCGTGAATTGAAGGTGGTGACTCAGGAGCGCGACATCCTAAAAAATGCCATCGGTATCTTCTCTCAACGGCCGAGATGAGATACGACTTCATTGAGCGTCATCGCTCGAAATGGCCGTTAGACGTGATGTGTCGAGTCTTGCAAGCTTCCCGTGATGGCTACTATCAGTGGCGCAAGGGTGTTGAGGGGAAGCGCAAGCAAGAAGATCGCGAACTGCTTGCTCAGATCAATGAGATCTATCAGGCAACGGAGAGGAGCTATGGTGCCGAGTGGATCGCTCATGATATCAGGAAAGGCGGGAGACGTGTCGGAAAGACTCGGGTTCGTCGGCTCATGAAGCAAAACGGTATGCCTGTTCAATGCAAGAACACATGGAAATGCATGGCAACGACGAATTCATCGGAGACGTATCACCCCTCATCGGATCTCGTGCAGCGCGCGTTCCACAGGACTGAACTGGACGAACTGTGGCTGAGCGACTATTCTGAGCTTCCGGCGATCGGTCCAAAGATCTACGCCGTGGCG
This sequence comes from Ignavibacteria bacterium, assembly GCA_015709655.1. Lineage (NCBI taxonomy): Bacteria > Pseudomonadati > Ignavibacteriota > Ignavibacteria > Ignavibacteria bacterium. Next base: position 2,645,196 of record CP054181.1, read on the forward strand.
ATCAAGGATCAAGCATCGCACCGCATTCTTGGTATCCACGTTTCGCATGATTTGCATGTTGGAGCGTTGTTCAAAGCATTCCATCAAGCCGTGATCGCGCGTCGGCTGAAGCACAGGACATTAGAGGTGCCCATCATCTTCCACTCCGACCAAGGAGGGCAGTACAACTCATATGCATTCAAAGATGAGCTCAAGAAGTACGGCCTCGTTAGTAGCATGGGCTCATCAGGCGACTGCTATGACAATGCTCCGATGGAATCGTTTTGGGCCACGATGAAGACCGAGTTGATGCATCACTTCCCATTTCGTAACGTCGAACATGCCGCAGGTGCCATCTATCGATGGACACATCTGTTCTACAACCAACGCCGCAGACACACGTCAATCGGTGGACTCTCGCCCGTGCAATTCGAAGCCGATTGGTATCAACGCAATCGATCAGTATGTTGTACTTAAACTTTCGTACCTCGAATTAGGCCGGGTTCAAAGAGCCAGGTTACAAACTCGACAGAATACCGATACTGCACCTGCTTCCGAGAAATAATACCACTTTAATCACCCTCACACCCACACGTACAGAACTGTAGTTTTGGAGAGTAGGAACGAGGAGCACACGATGTACCAAGCAACCAAAGGACAGCGCATTTGCGCAACATGCACCCACTGGGCGGGTCCGCGTGATTTTAAGGTTAAAACCGTTTACTTCAACGCATCCGACCGCGGCAAATGTCTTTCGCCCGATGGTCCATGGAAGAACCAGCAGCGTCAGGCAACAGCCGGGTGCAACAAGCATGAAACATGGGCGCCGCTGAGATAATGACTCCTCACCCTGGGAAGCTAGTGAGGAGAGTTTGCGTTTCAGAACTACCGGACCGGGGCTGCCACTAACATAGGCTGCGAAACCTAAGCCCCCTTTATCATCAATGTAACGTTGTCTTTCGTGTATGTTCGCACAGGCGTACATTCGACGCATGGAATGTAGCCCGGCAATCATATCTACAGAGAAAGACTCAACGGGGAAAATCGTGTATTAAATCATAAATCAGATTATAATGCTGCTGGTAGCATACCGATTCCATTATAGGTCAAGAATCAATAAGATACTTTGCGCGCAGCTTACAGCATATCAGAAAATCCAACGTATTCGAGGAGAGAGAGTAATTCCACCCAAGGAAACATTTACGCCCGAAGAATACATACTGTACAAAATTACCCGTCGCCGTAAAGTCACATTCTATATAATCGGATTCATCCTTGGCACTATATCACTCACCGCGTTTGCTGACGCATTGTATCCCGATGAGAGCAAATATCTCAAGCTTGGAGCAGGCATGGCAGTGTATTTGGTTACAGCAGCCATGATATCAGGAATCTTCTTTACGGTTGCGTATAAAAGGTATTTGGATGAGAGGTAGAGGGAGAGGTAGGGGGCTGGGGAGGGAACCAGTAGCAGGCTGTGCGTAATCCGTCCTGTACAGAGCGGGCATGGTCTGTAACCAAAAAGCCGTTATGCTCGGTCCGACAGAATCCAAGCACCGGAACAGTTGATCGGAAGCACTAACGCCGAGACCGCTTCATAAACTGACCGCTGCTCGAATAAAGAAGAGAATAACCGAAACCTATTACAAATCTTTGACAATATATTGGTATAATCTATTAGGTAGGGGAATAAAAACGAAATTACTAACTAATGAATTATCATTTGGTCATCCGAGATAAGCTATCGTACACGGTTAGGGGTGAATGCGTACATCAAATGATAGATTTACTACTAAAATCACATCTCTAAAAAGTACACATAATTGCGAAATTTGTTTCGGTGAGTATGACTGAATATTTACGTATCAGTCGCGATATTGAATCAACGAAGCAACGATGGAGTCCGGATACCACATAAAAAAACGGGGCCAAACCGAAAAGCCAAACGAGTAGGACATATTTCAGGGAGGTTTATCATGCACAAACAACGGTTAGCAATCGTTATTGCGGCAGCACTCGGAATAGTCGCCACATTCTTGCCATGGGTGAATATTGCGTTTTTAGGGTCGGTAACCGGAACCAACGGAGATGGATGGTTTACTCTGATTCTGTTTATTGCTGCGTTAGTGATTGGTTTACTAAAGGACAAGTCAGCACCAGTAACCGGTGGGCTGATGTACGGAGTTATAGCACCGGGAATTCTTGCAGCCATTATAGGACTGTATGATTTCATAAACATTTCGTCCAGATTTTCGGGTGGCGGAGATAATCTGTTTACGGCAGCGGTGAACTCCAGTATTTCAGCAGGTATTGGGCTGTACCTTGTAATTGCAGCCGGAATCGCGATTCCAGTCGTAGCCTTTGTATTAAAGGGGAATCAGCAGGAGCAGCCACAAGGGTAATGAGCGTTTGAACCGCACTTAAACAAAGCTGTTATTGCACTTGAAGTATCAGCCGAGATATCACACTTCCTAAATATAAAGAAAATGGAAGGCTTGGCGACACAGCGTAAAGAAATTCTTGGAGACAGTATCCAGTCCGGTGAGTATAAACGTAGTATTTATACCCGGTTATTATTTAGGTAGAGTGATTACGTTAACAATGGCAATGGAGTTCAAACATATTCGCTGCGATGGTGTTCAAAGTGTGGTGTGTAGGAGTGAGGGGATCCTTGTCTAAAAGCCCACAATGACTTCGTTAACTATTCCACACACGCTATACTACCGCCACGCAATTGATTGCTATGGGAGGTGGCTGGACGTAAAGCAATGCGTACACCTTCTGTTTTTGCTATGCTGGTATGAGCCATTTCAAGCCTGGGATGTTTTCCATGGCACTGATTTATGCGACCAGGAAACTGCTTGAGAGAGCCGGCAAGTGGGATACCACGGTACTTGCAGATGGCGTGGCTCGCGAGGGCGGTCTTCTTGCTTCATGGTATGATACCTATGCCATTGTTGAGACGCAGCATGTAGTGGTGTTGGTGAATAATTAGACGTTTCTGACGGTTATTATCCCGGTAAAGGACTTCAGACGGAACCCGGCGGGGACGATGCACGCTGCAATTGAACCTCTGCTGGCTGACATAGAAATAGATAGTAACCAAAATGGGAGTTGCTTTCTGCAGTATTCGCAGAATGTTAAACCAATAACGGTGTACAGTTACCGCGCACTACGTCTTTAACAACATAAGAAACAATCTTTTCAATCAACTAATAATTGCGAGTCCGACTATGAATAAGAGAAGGTTGGACCGCACAATGCACGATGGAAAATATACTATCGAAGTTAGTTCTTTGTATCTGCTTTGTCGGATGTATTCTTTCTTGTAATCTACAACAACAAGAGATCAATACACATTCGGTACACAATGAGAATGACACAATCTCTGAAGCACATGGACCCAAACATGATCAGCCATTACCCGATACTGTGTTCCAATCTGTCAAAATGATGATGTTTAAAATCACAATCACTGATAGTACTATGGATGGTACCATTCATTCCTATGACAATTTATACGAAGGAATTGATGGAATTCTAACCTTCCGTGGAATGCCTAATCGCATTCCTCATTTCACTGGAGCGATTAAAGGGCGGCCTTCGGAAATTAAAGTTGATTGGTCATTTAAAACTGATTATGACACCGTACAAACGAAGTCAGGCGTTTGGGGAGGAGGGAACGGATGGACTGGCCAGCCACTCTATATCAACTGGGATGACCCGGAAGTAAAACGTCGGTTGAAACGCCAACCCGATTCTACTTTTAAAGGTAAGGAAATTATTATTTCTTCACTTTGTGGATATGTCTATTTCCTGGATTATGAGACAGGGAAACAAAAGCGAATGAAAGTACTTGTCAATAACCCGGTTAAAGGAACAGCCATGTTGGACCCAACGATGAATGGAAATCTTTATGTAGGCCAGGGAATTCCTCGAACAACACCTTTCAATCCTGTTGTAATTAATGTGTTTCAAAATAGAGTTATTCAACATTTACAGAGGGAACCGGATATTTGGAGAGGTTGGAATGCCTTTGATTCATCTCCGATAGCTACTGGTAAATTTGTATTTTGGGCAGGTGAAAATGGAACGATTTATAAATTCTCCCGGGATACTGTTGGTTTGAAACTTCATTCAAAACTCCAGTATAAAGTTGGCGCTCAGAGTGCTCCGGGCATTGAATCTTCTACGGTTGTCTATAGAAATTATGGCTACACGGCAGACAATCATGGAAATATTCTTTGCTTTAATTTGAACAATATGCAACCTGTTTGGTTATATCAAAACCAGGATGATACTGATGGTACAATATTGCTCGAAGAAGACGAGGAAGGAAATGCCTATCTATACAGCGGCTGCGAAGTAGACAAAATGCCTTCGCCGGGATATTCCCGATTCATTAAACTGAATGCACTTACTGGTGAGCTCATCTGGAAGCAAGAATTCGCCTGCACTAAGAGTGTACTTGGAGAGAAATCATTCGATGGCGGGATGTATTCTACCCCTTTACTCGGAGGAGGAAATTGTAGTGAGATGATTTTTACAAATATTGTGACGAACAGACCATTCGGCACTGGAGATTTTGTGGCAATAAGTAAATCAACAGGGCAAGTAATTTACCGTATCCCCTTAAAATGGTACGCTTGGTCGTCACCTGTGGCACTGTACAATGAAAGAGGCGAAATGTTTATTTTCACCGGTGACACTCAGGGTCGTGCCTATGTGTTTGACGGAAAAACAGGCGAAATTTTGATAAACCGAAAAATAGGCCTTAATTTTGAAGCTTCGCCAATCATCATAGACAATAAAGTTATCATTGGTTCGCGAGGTACAGGTATTTTTAAGTTACGTATAGAATGCAAAAACTAGTTGTTTTAGCGTTATTTGTTTTACCGTTTGTGGTAAAGGCTCAAGCCAAACTAACCGCCTTTAGGAACACAGTTGAAAATGGATATAACTTCTGGTTATATGAACCAAAGGATGATACTTTGGCAGATGAACCGGAGAAGAAACCATTAATCATTTTCCTTCATGGAAAAAGTTTATTTGGCAACAATTTATATCAAGTAAAGAAATACGGAACTATCAATGCAATTGAGATGGGGCGACAAATTGATGCCTATGTTCTGAGTCCACAAACCAATAACGGATGGAATCCTGAACGTATTCTAAATATTATGAATTGGACCATCGAAAATTATGATGTTGATACCAATCGGGTGTACGTTTTAGGAATGAGCATGGGAGGATATGGGACGATTAACTTCGTTGGAACTTATCCTGAGAAAGTCGCTGCTGCAATGGCATTCTGTGGTGGTGGGACATTAAAAGATTTTTGTGGCTTAAATGAAGTTCCTCTATGGATTATTCATGGAACAGCCGATAGAGCAGTTGGAATTGAGCAATCTGACCGCGTGGTTGAGGCAATGAAATCATGTGGAGAAACAAACCGATTGATTTATGAAAGATGGAAGGGTGTAAATCACTCTATCCTGGCCCGTTTGTTCTATCTACCGGCAACGTATGAATGGTTGTTTAAACACTCTCTAAAAGACGAAGACAGAATAGTTAACAGAGATGTTGATATCAACAAAAGCAGCTTATACGTGGCTTATAAAAATTGAACTCCCCATGCGGATGAGTGAGTTATGTATTAGCCCCTTAGTCGCCTGGCCAGAAATCAAAAACCGCTGCCTACCATCAAAGCTGGGTAACATGGTACGAATGAAGCAAACGTATACCCATGAAGACCTGCTGAGACTATAAAGCTGAAATCCAACGCTCACCTTAATCATTACCAGAAGGCGATATTGATAAAGCCCCAGTACTACTGGCATCCGAGAGATAGGCAGGGGGCTTTGCCAGACGCGTACTTCACAGTGCGTGGCCACTTTAGATTCGTGCCACCGTAGTTTGAACCCATTCAAACATGGAGTGTTGTTGATGGCGCTGATTTATGCGACAAAAAAATTGCTGGAAAGGGCAAGGAAGTGGGATACCACGGTACTTGTTGAAGGCCAGGCCCACGAGGATGGTCTGCTTGCTGCAAGGTATGCAACCTACGCCATCGTTGAGAAGCAGCATGTAGTGGTGATGGTGAATGACCCGATGTTTCTGACGGTGGTTATTCCTGTGAAGGACTTCAAGAGAAACCCGGTAGCGACGATGCGAGCTGTACTAGAGCCCCTGCATGCTGACATCGAAAGTGATAGTATCCAGATTAGGAAATTGCTTTCTGCAGTACTCTCTGACTAGCAAACCAATAACAGTGTACTGTTACCCCGTAATATAGTTTTGGCAAAGCAGACAACGGATTTTTCAATCCCAAATAGTTGACGAACGCATGTAAAAAAAAAGAATTAGACCAATAGTTGTTTTATTATTTTTTTTTCCTATATTGTCTGTGTATCGATGTGCACCATAGATTGTTCTAGGAGATGTCGAATGAAGAGTTGCATTTTTTTAGTGCTGATTTTTCCACTCTGTGCTCAATTTGTAGCAAGCCAGGAGAATTGGTTTTGCATCGGGGCACCGGAGTGCATGGAAGAGCTAGGTGAGGAGCTACCTGGCAATGTAGGGCCTGGACAGGTTATTCTGACTCATCCGAATTACCCGAATTGCCAGTTACTGGTTACTTATAGAGCGTGGTTCTGCGTGGTGGGATGGGAAGTAATTCATCGGCTCAGCATAACTGGCTGGGCTCCGATTGATATCAATGACCCAGGTTGCGCAGGTTTAAAATCAGAGATGTATCCATCAGGATATCCAGGCCCGGTGAATCAAGATTTTATTCTTGGAATGTTCAACAGCCTAATACCTGTTGTTAGTGAGTATTATTTTGTAAACCGTCCGGGTAAGCCCCCAAGCATGTATCCGTGCCCTGCAACCTTTGTAACTCAGGAGTTTGTACAAGGATCTTGTGTCAAACTTGTACAGAGTTCTTACACCTCCACCCAACCAGTCATTCTTCTCGACCCATTCTTCAAACTGGCATTTTGCACCCATTTCTGTTGCACAACAACTCTTGAACATTGCTTCGACACCGAAACAAATACAGTTCAAACACGAGTTCTTACTCATTCTGGCCCGGTACTACCACTCCAATGCGATCATGGTTCATTAATCAGTCCGCCTCAATCCGGAATCGTTCTCTCAACAACATGTCAACCAATGTGCCCTCAAGAATAATAAGTACAGATTCATAAATACTCATCAGAATTATGAGCTTTCACGTTGTTAATATTAGGCGCTGTATTAGGTGCTGTGCCACGAAGCCCCCGGCACGTGCAGTAACCATCCTGGTTTTGCTGTTGTTTCAGATGGCTGCTGTACGAGCGGCTATAGATGAGTCGGTGCGGGTAGAACCAACAATAATGAGAGTGCTGGACTCAATTCCCCCAAACAAGCATTCAACCTTCCAAACAAAAGTGGGACGTGAAATTGTGCTGATGATCGATTACTTTAATATGAGTTTGTGTGGAATCGATGAGTCGTCATATACAACAAACTGGTCATGGGCGCCACAAGATTCGAAAATCAGATTTGCCGCGATTGCGGGAGTCCGAATGACTGGCGAGGGCGTTGGAGAGTGCCTTGTAGCAGATCTTGAGCATGCCAGCGATTTGTACAGATATACCTTTAAAAACGGAAGAACAAGTGATTCTTCGTTATTGCAACTGCCTAAACCAGCCCATCTAAGAATTGGGAGTATAGATGTCAAGGGTAGCCTCATTGCTTTCACAACGCCGGTTAATACTCTAACAGTTGATACATTGTTTGCATACGTCATGGACACCGTTACTGGCTGGCACAGTGAGTGGAAGATGCAGGTAACGAACGATGATGATAGGCTAATGGGGTCAACTATTCTATTTATGGATACCACCGTTGTAGTGTTGTGGAGGGAAGTAGAAAGCGGCATGAACTACCGGTATCGAATCATGGTACGAGGGATTTACTCGGAAGATGAACTTAAGGCAATGGTTTTGAGCGATGCAGACGAGTTTATTTATGACGTCCAATTTGTTGGGGCGGATGAAACCGATGGGAGCGTTGTAATCATTGCTCAAGCTACAAGTAGAGTTGAACCGAGGTGGGGGTTACAGATTTGGAGGTACAACGTCGGCTCGGATGAACTTGAATCAGTGGTTGAGTTTCTACCAAAATATACTTACCCAACTGTGTATGGAGCGATGATCTCCAATGACGGGGGCGTGACTGCAGTTGGAAAAATTCTCGATTATGACCCTGCGGCCAATGAATTGATTGAGTCATCATCACGCGGTTTTATTTGTGAATTCGATTCTGCTTTAAAAATCAAGCAATTTCTTAGCATGCAGGACCAAAGACCATCTCGTCTAAGCTCGCTATACAAAGATCAGAATAAATTGTATGTATTGGGCCAGGGAGCAGATCAGGCTTCATTTATTGCACGGATTGATGAGGATCGCATAACAAGCGTGGATTCGAGTAAGCCAGGCAATCATGAAGCCCTACAGCATATTGGATGGTATGACGTTTTGGGACGGTCACTACAAAGCCCGGGAAACGGTGCGGTTGTCGAGCTGCTGCAGTGTTCATCGGGATGTTATCACTCGAGATTGCTCTTGGTTCATTAGTCAGCAGCCTTTAGCCCCTTACACAGCTTGACAGAATCCATAAAATATGTTTACAAGGGCTGTGTTTAGGAAATCTCGCACGAATGATACGAACCCACAATCAAGAAGACCAAAAAAATCTGTAGGAAGAGAATCCAACACTCACCCTAATCATAACCGGGATTTGATAGTGAAAGAGCCCAATTACTACCAACATCCCAGAGATAGGCAGGGGGCTCAGCTAGGTGTGTCCTGCAGTGCGTGCCCACTTTAGGTTCGTGCCACCGTAGTTTAAACCCATTCAAACTTGGAGTGTTGCTGAAAACGCTGATTTATGCGACAAAGAAACTTCTTGAGAGGGCTAAGAAGTGGGAGACCAAGGCGCTTGAAGATGGCTTGATCCGGGAGGATGGTCTTCTTGCTGCATGGTATGCAACATACGCAATCGTTGAGAAGCAGCATGTGGTGGTGCTGGTGAATGATCCGACGTTTCTGACGGTGGTTATCCATGTAAAGGAATTCAAGCTGAATCCCGCAGAGACGATGCGCGCTGCAATTGAGCCTCTGCTGGGTGATATGCAAATAGATAGTAACCGGATTGCAAAGCTGCTTTCTGCAGTTGAATCAGTGCGTTATCTGCCCACCCAAAACAGGTCGATGGTTTCGCGCCTGGATCGTGTAATGCTGTACGTTACCTGGCGCATACGCGACGCAAGGTCGCTGCCGCGCATCAACATGGAGATGACTGATGAATTGTACAAGGACGGCCCGGCAAAACAGGAACGAGTTGATGACTATCAGACACCACGGTCGCGGCTGGCTGCAGAACCTGGTTTGGATGCCGACTAGGCGCGGAGACCCCGTAACCTGGTCGAAGTACGGATTACAGAGACTGATCATTATCGGACATTCTGGCGCACAATACTCATTCCCGTCACGAACGATCTCATTGACCTTCACCACGTCATTCTCGCCTGCATGGGCTGGACAGGTACAGAAGAGTTTACATTTTACCGCGGACACGACAACAGTATCATAAATGAAAATAATGTAATGCTATTGGATATGATGCACGAAACCTCAAGCCTCCTTCATTATGTTTACGAGCCTTACAAACATCTGGAATTTACCATCACCTTCGGGCAGAGGAAACAGAGTACGATCGGTGCCAGATCGTATCATATAACCGAAGCTCACCCGCCGATTGTGGAGCTGCCGGAGATGAGTGCTTACATTCATAGCAAAGTAACCCGTTTGCGCGAAAGTTATGCGGTGAAGTTAGCCACAGATAGTAAACGAAAGACGTAGTGGTATGGAGCCCAGCAATTTGTGTCCGGATAGTATATCACGTGTGCAGAAGTTCGGTTAATTGTGGGAATAATGGCGTGTGTGGTGTAGGTTTTTGGGCTGTATGCTCACCGATCAATCACAACGCGACGCCATGGAACGAGTGTGGGGAGGAGAAGGGAGTAGGGGGCTTGGATACAACAAACAGTTTTAAAACCTATTGAGCAGTTTGAAATCAGTGGGGATCTGTGAGCGCAAACACAGAAAACTAGGCCGAAAAACTCCAAAATAGAACTGAGAGACTGGTCTGCTAACTACACCCGTTCCGGAGTTCGCTTATGAGCCGGAAGCCCCCAGGCATCACCAGCCCAACAACTGATGCTGTTACCGGCCGCTGCTCAAACAATGAAGAGATTATCTGGCATGTACTACATATTTTTGACAATAAATCTGTGTAAACTAATGGGGGTTGGTACACAATCAACTAACAAATGCGAGTCCGATTACTAACAATAGGGGGTTAGACCACTTTATGGAAAACGAAAGAGATGAATTAGTTAGAAGATTAACTCGAGTGTACAATGATCCGGGTGGCACACAAGCTATCAGGTTTATTATGAAAATATTCTCTGCACTGCCAACATTGGGTAGTCCATTCAGCGCCATTGCCAATATTATAGATGATGTTGAGCAACAAAATTTCGTTGAACTAATAACAGATATTGTAAGAGGAATAAATGATGATCTCAACAAAGTCCTAACAATATTAGAAGCACAGTTAATTGAGCCAACAAAACCTAAATTAGCCTTACTTCTCGGTGAGGTATTAAATGTTGAATTACCACAATACTATCCTGAAGATATGGTGTTACAAGTTGCAGCAATTTTGCATAATGAGACTTTAGCTGAATTCAAACCATTTGAAAAAATTGGTTGGATTGTCATAAATCCTCATGGCAGCGTGGCACTTATGGGCGCAAACAATAGAATTGGTAATTTAATTGAAGACAGGAAGAGGCCGTGGGGGTATGGGAATGGGTTTATTATTACAATTAAAAAGGAATTATATGAAAATTAGACCAACTTAGCTAATAAGAATTCTTCAAAAAAGTACTTGAATCCCCTTAGACACTGTATTAGCCTCCTAAAAGCCTGAACAGCAATCACAAAACCGAATTGTATCAGGGAAAATAGGGAACCATGGCAAAAACAAAGCAAACATTTACACCGGAAGACCCGCTAAGCCTTCTGCAGGAAGCGGAGCGGGAGGGATATTTGGCAACCTGTCGCAAGTACAACTTGGACAATGTTAGTTTAGCAGCTTCAAAGAAGCTAACCAGCATCTGCACGACTACATGCAGTGCTCTATGAGTGCAAACACAGAAAACTCGGCCAAACAACCCCATAGCAGAAAAGGGAAATTAGTCTGCTCAATACGCCTGTTCAAGAGTTCGCTTATGTGTCGAATGAGGCCATGCACCTCTAACCCAACAACTGATGCAGTTACTGGCCGCTGCCCGAACAAAGGAGAAAAAACGGCATTTACTACATATCTTTGACAACAATTCTGTCTAATCAATTGGGGGTTGATACAATACAAGATGGTGGCTAACATGAATCCGTACATTTGTTCAAAGTGCTTTTCGTCGTTCACCTTGAAGGAGTATCCAATGAAACCTGAAGAATGGAAGAATAAAATGCATTGTATCTGGTTGCGTGACGATGCAATCTATTGGATGAAATTAAAACTCAAAGATGGGAGTGAGATTACAGTTCAAGTAAGGACGCCTGAGCTATACTATATTGACGACAAACCATACATACAGATTGAAACATCCGAGTCGTTGGGTTCAGGTGTGCCATTGTGTGATGTCGAAGAGATTATGGAATTTCGTGAGAATTAGTATCTCCAATAGCCTAGACAGAATTGTCGTCAAAGATATGTAGTACGTGCCGATTATTCTTTTACTTGTTTGAGCAGCGGACTGTAAAAGCATCAGTTGCTGGATTGGTGATATCTTGCCGCTTCCGTCACATGAGCGAACTCCGGAGTGGACGTAGTGAGCAGACCATCTGTTTATTTCTGCAGTTGAATTATTCGCCCAAACCGTCCACCAGCTCCCGTCATATAATGCAATAGTTCTCCCCCCTATCCCCCTCTTACCGTATTTTAATACGATGAAATCAACTCGTACTAAGGCAACCAAGAAAACTAAAAAGTCCGAGACTGAAAACCGGGATCACTTGGGCTTCGAGGCTGAGATGTTTAAGGCGGCGGATAAGCTGCGCGGGAATATGGAGCCGAGCGATTACAAGCACGTGGCGCTGGGGCTGATATTTCTGAAGTATATCTCGGATGCATTCGAAGCTAAATATGCTGAGCTTATTGCTGACGATGCACAGGCGGCGGAAGACAGAGATGAGTACCTGGCTGAAAATGTGTTCTGGGTGCCGAAAGAGGCGCGATAGTCGCATCTGCAGGCGAACGCGAAACGTCCCACGATCGGTGTCTTGATTGATGATGCGATGCGGATTATCGAAAAAGATAATGAATCGCTAAAGGGGGTTCTCCCCAAAGACTACGCACGCCCAGCCCTGAATAAGGTGATGCTTGGTGAACTGATTGATCTGATTTCGGGTATTGCACTGAACCAGAAGGGGAGTCGGTCAAAGGACGTTCTTGGTCGGGTGTACGAATATTTTCTGGGTCAGTTTGCTGGCACCGAAGGCAAACGTGGCGGCGAGTTCTACACTCCACGCTCGGTAGTGCGGGTTCTGGTGGAAATGCTCGAACCGTATCAGGGTCGCGTGTACGATCCGTGCTGCGGCTCGGGAGGGATGTTCGTGCAGTCCGACAAGTTTGTTCAGGAACACGGCGGCCGTATTGGCGACATCGCCATTTACGGACAGGAGAGCAACTACACCACCTGGCGTCTGTGCAAGATGAATCTGGCTGTGCGCGGCATCGACTCCGACATCCGCTGGAATAACGAGGGTAGCTTCCACAAGGATGAACTGCGCGATCTTAAAGCAGATTACATTCTTGCAAACCCTCCGTTTAACGTGTCCGACTGGGGCGGCGACCGTCTGCGTGAAGACGTGCGCTGGAAATTCGGCGCGCCGCCCGTGGGCAACGCCAACTACGCCTGGCTCCAGCACATCTACCACCACCTCGCACCCAACGGCACGGCGGGCGTGGTGCTGGCCAACGGTTCGATGAGCTCCAACCAGTCCGGAGAAGGTGACATCCGCAAAGCGATGCTCGAAGCCGACGCGGTGGATTGCATGGTGGCGCTGCCCGGGCAGCTCTTTTACTCCACGCAGATTCCCGCCTGCCTGTGGTTCTTGGCCCGCAACAAAAACCCCGGAAAGAGTCTGCGCGACCGGCGCGGACAAGTGCTGTTCATCGACGCTCGCAAGATGGGTGTGCTGGTGGATCGAACCCGACGCGAGCTTGCGGACGAGGAAATCCAGAAGATCGCCGACACCTACCACGCCTGGCGCGGTGAAGATGGCGCGGGCGAATACGCGGACGTGGCGGGTTTCTGCAAGTCTGCCTCGTTGGACGATCTGCGCAAGCATGACTACATCCTTGCGCCGGGCCGGTATGTTGGTACAGGTGGGATCGAAAGAGATGAAGAGTCCTTCGAAGAACGTATCACACGACTGACGGCTGAACTTGGGGAGCAGCTAGCCGAATCTGCGGTTCTCCAGACCACGGTGCGAAAGCAGCTGAAGCTTATTGGCCTCCCAATCCCGGAGGGTGACCAATGAAGCTTTCTGACCTGATTGATTTCAACCCTAAGCGCCCCCTGGAAAAGGGTGTGATGACTGCCTTTATCGAGATGGCAGACTTGCCCGAGGGAGAGCGAGACGTCTCAGGAATCGGCAACCGCATCTTCAACGGTGGCGGCAGCAAGTTCAAGAACGGCGACACGCTGTTCGCTCGTATTACGCCTTGCCTCGAGAATGGAAAAACCGCGAAGGTGAGCGGTCTGCCCGAAAGCAATGTTGCTCATGGCTCAACCGAATTCATCGTCATGGCCGCGAAAGAGCCTGTCGTCGATGAAGATTTCGTCTACTACGTTGCGAGGTATCCCGAGTTTCGGGCCTACGCGAAAGGCCGGATGGAGGGAACGTCTGGGCGACAGAGAGTCTCCTGGCAAGCAATCTCAGATTACGAGATCCCAGACTTTTCCAGCCATGAGCGAAGCGGAATCGGAAGTGTTTTGTCGTCGATGGACAACCTCATCGCCAACTACCGTCGGGTCAATCAATCGTTGGAATCGATGGCGCGCACCTTGTTCAAGGCGTGGTTCGTGGACTTCGAGCCGGTGCGCGCCAAGATCGAAGGCCGCTGGCGGCGCGGCCAGTCGCTGCCCGGCCTGCCCGCGCACCTCTACGACCTCTTCCCCGACCGGCTCACTGAATCAGAGTTGGGAGAGATTCCGGATGGGTGGGAAATGCGCTCACTGGACTCGATTGCGAACTATCTAAACGGTCTTGCGCTACAGAAATTCCCGCCGGAAAGCGACGACGAGTTTCTGCCGGTCATCAAGATTGCGCAGCTACGCGCCGGGAACACAAATGGGGCAGACCGGGCAAGCGCCCGAATCAAGCCTGAATATGTTGTTGTCGATGGCGACGTACTTTTCTCGTGGTCAGGCTCGCTTGAGGTCGAGGTGTGGAACGGCGGGCGGGGCGCGTTGAATCAGCACTTGTTCAAAGTGACGTCCGATACGGTTCCGAAGTGGTTCTACTTCTTCGCCACTCGCCATCATTTGCAGAATTTCCGTGCGATTGCCGCCGACAAAGCGACGACCATGGGTCACATTCAGCGCAAGCATCTGACAGATGCCCGAATCGCTGTTGCGACCCCGGAAGGCATGAAGGCGTTTGACATCGCGCTTGCTCCGCTATTCGATCAAATGGTCAGCAACGCGCAGCAATCCCGCTCCCTCGCCCAACTCCGCGACACGCTCCTGCCCAAGCTGATTTCCGGCGAACTGCGCGTGCCTGATGCCGAACGCATCCCCGGAGCGGTGGTATGACCTTGGATTGGTACCCCGGCATCCGCGAAGTCTGCGCACATTGGCGCGATGCGCCGATGCTGCAGCAGACCTTCGAGGCGATGGAGCGCAATCTGGAGCAGAGCAACGATGCGTGCATCGACTGCGCCAAGACCGTCGTTGAGGTGGTGTGCCGCGTGGTGGTAGAAAGTTTCCACACCCAACAAGCCCCGCTCAAGCCGACTCAGGAGACGCCCTCGCTGTCGGACTGGCTCACGGCAGCAATTCGCGCCCTCAAACTGGGTGATGTCCGTGACGACCGGTTCAAGAAGCTCGTTTCCAGCCACCACAAGTTGACCGACGCACTGAACGACTTGCGCAACAAGGCGGGCCCCGCCAGCCACGGCAAAGACCCGTATCTGGAGCGGTTGGCAGAGTACCACCGCCGCAGCGCGATTCTGTCGGCCGATGTCATAGTGGCCTTTCTGCATCAGGCTTATCTGGATGCGCAGCTCGACCCGATCAGCTCTCGCGAGCCGTGGGAGCGATTTTCGCAGGACAACGCGCTGATTGATGCTCACGTGGGGCTGGCGGTGGACGCTGAGGATGGCGACTCGCCAACCTTGCGCTTCCTGCTGCCCGGCGGCGATGAGCTGCCCATCAACATCGAAGTCAGCCGTTTGCTTTACCAACGGGATCGGGATGCCTACGTCGAAGCGCTGAACGCTTCGCGCGGCGCACCTGCTCCGGCTGTGGAGCCGATCGAAGAACAAGGAGAGTCGACATGAAGTTGACTCGCATCGCCAAGCTACGGCTCCGAGTGTTCCGCGACTTTGCTTGGCCAACAGAACTGCACCCGTTCGCGCAGTTCAATGTCATCTATGGATGGAACGGCAGCGGCAAAACGACGCTGTCCTGGCTGCTTTCGCTCGTCGAGAAGAAAACCACGCTCCTAGAGGGTGAGGCAACACTGGAGATCGATGGCAAAACGAAGGTCGCAGGTTCCGCTTTCGCTTCGGCGCAACTGCCCACGGTGCGCGTCTTCAACCGGGATTTCATCAATGCCACCCTGTCGCAAACGGGCGGCGGCATTGCACCGATCTACTTTCTCGGCGAAGACAGCATTGAGAAGCAGAAACAGGTCGAGCAGCTTAAGAAGGAGCTTGTCACGACCGACATCAAGTTGCGGACTGCTCAGACCGACAAGACAAGAGCAGAATCGAAGCTGGACGATGTCTGCAAGGACAAGGCGAGGCTCATCAAGGAGCTGTTGACCACCGCGAACAGCCCGGCCTACAACAACTACGACAAGCGAAATTTCAAGCGTGCCGTTGAAGCAATGGATGCGCAGAAGGCGGTGGCCGCGACTCTGTCCGACGAGCAGAAAACACAACTCCACAGCCAGAAGAACGCCCAGCCAAAG
The DNA here is from genome assembly GCA_015709655.1 of Ignavibacteria bacterium. Classification (NCBI taxonomy): domain Bacteria; kingdom Pseudomonadati; phylum Ignavibacteriota; class Ignavibacteria; species Ignavibacteria bacterium. The sequence continues at coordinate 2,661,494 of CP054181.1, forward strand.
CCCCTTGTCGAGAAGGTCGCTGCGCCATACATCGAACTTGATGCGTTAACGAGTGAGGTCAACGTCCTGGTCGGTCGGTCCGTCGTCGCGCAGACGCTTGACGAACTGACCAGCAATGCCAGGCTTGCCGCGTGGGTGCAAGAAGGGCTTTATCTGCACTCAGGCGAGCACGCCTCCGACACCTGCCGCTTCTGCCAGCAGCCACTTCAGGCAGCGCGTCGCGCCGCACTCGAAGCTCACTTCAACGACGCCTTCGCAGGATTTCAGAAAGACCTGTCTGCTCTTCTCTCGAAGCTGAAGGCGGCCAAACAGGCTGCGGCCTCGCTTTCGCTGCCCGATGTTTCCCGCTTCTATGAAGCGCTCGCGTCCGAAGTGCCAGCCGCGCGCGCAATGGTATTGACGGCCCAGTCAGAGACCCAAGCCGCGCTCGATGCCCTCATCGCACGTGTTGAGGCCAAGCGCGATCAGCCGTTCGCACCCACAGCCACGCTGACACCTGCTACTGCGAAACCTTCCTCGATTACCGACTCAGTTGCCGCATTCAACGGGATCGTGGAGAAGCACAACCGCATCTCTGCAGAGTTCACAGCGTCGGTCGATAGTGCGTGCAAGAAGCTTGAAGCCTCGTATGTCGCGGAGGCACACGCCGAGTTCGTCCAGCTCTCCGAGGCTGTGAAAACCGCGACCGCCGGACTGGATGGCATAAAGGCTACACAGGCAGAAACCCAAACGCAGATCAATGAGCTGGAACGCGCCATCCTCGAACATCGCCGCCCCGCTGACGAGCTGACTGCAGAGCTATGCGCCTACCTTGGGCGCGACGAGTTGCGCTTCGAGGTGAAAGGCACCGGCTACGCGCTGACCCGCAGCGGCCAGTACGTAGCGCATTTGAGCGATGGAGAGCGAACGGCGATTGCATTTCTCTATTTCCTCAAGTCGTTGCAGGACAGAGCATTTGACTTGAAGAATGGGATTGTCGTCATTGATGACCCGGTGTCGAGCCTCGATGACAACGCACTGTTCTCGGCCTTCGGCTACATGAAAGATCGCACCAAGGAGGCCGGGCAACTTTTCATCTTGACGCACAGCTTCTCGTTTTTCCGGCTGGTGAAGAACTGGTTCCATCACCTGCCTGGGCAACGAAAGAGAAAGATCGAAGACCGGCCCGGTCGGTTCTTCCTGCTTCGTACCCGGCGTCACGCTGACGGAACGCGCACCAGCGAGTTAGGTCATCTTGATCCTCTGCTTGAGGAGTACGAATCGGAGTACCAGTACCTGTTCAAGCGCGTCTACGAGGAGGCTCACCGCAATGACGTTGTCCAACTGGAACACCACTACGGTTTGCCCAACGTCGCGCGCCGATTGATCGAGGCCTTCCTCGCATTCCGCTTCCCCGAGATGAGCGGGGATCTCGGTCCACGACTCGAGCGGGTGGATTTCGACAGCGCGAAAAAGACCCGCATCCTCCGCTTGCTCAACACGTATTCCCATGCTGGCGCAATCGCCGATCCGGGGCACGATCTTTCTCTACTTGCAGAGACCCAACCCGTGTTGCGCGACACACTCGAAATGATGATGGCTGTCGACCGTGAGCATTACGACGGTCTATTGAAGCTGGTGGCGATTCAGCCCATCGAAGAACAAGGAGAGCTGTAATGTCATTATGATGATGGGAAATCAGAAAGCGGAGGTCGCATCCATATGATTGCTTCTCATTTGGCAGGTCGGCAGTGAATCCGTCACGCTGGAATTCAGAGAATCAACATCATTATAAGATCGCGTCTGCCATACACAGATGGTAAGGGACGACAGGTGTTTGTAACTCCGGGAGCAAATCCCTTTCATACGAATCTAAGCCGTGGACCCCACAGGTAGTGCAAGCGCTTTTACAGGTGTGGTATCATGGAAGCCTGGAGACGTGGCATATTGAAAACTGTGAAGGCAATGCATGATGCTGGGTTGGAACCCCTGTTGCCAAGGTTCGCACGAGAGCGGTGATCGCTGAATTCAGTATCACCGTCCCATAGAAGCATGCTGTTAGCCGGGGTAAACCTCTCGGAGAAGTGCGCTCAAAACACCAGGTGTAAATCTCTACTTGTCGCAGTCTCAGCCTACCATAACTGTCACAGAATTATCGTGTAGTTGAACTAGTTCCATAGTGAGTGCAAACGTACCGTGCAGTTCCTGCGCGAACCAGGGCGTCCACACCGGGTAGGTCCGCAGCAAGAAGGCTACTGGCAGCTACTGGATTATCCAACGTAGGGATCTTCCCCCACAATGTCCAACCGCGGGAAAATGCTGCTGCTGCATATGAGTACTGGCAATGTGAAGAACTGATGTGAAAAATTATCTTATCCGAGTGTCCCATTCTGGAATAAAAACAGCTCTTAGCTATAAATAGTTTGTTGGTAATCTCACAATAGCGTAAGGCTGTATCATGATAAACTCACACCCACCACATCACCGGCGTAGCATTCGCCTAAGAGGTTATGATTACTCACAGTCAGGAGCATACTTTATAACGATCTGTACCTATCAGCGAAAATGTCTATTTGGCGAAGTAGTAAAGGCCAAAATGCAACTGAATGAATTAGGGGAGATTGTTGCAGAAGAATGGGTAAAATCTGCTATCATTCGTCCGGAAATACATTTAGATGAATGGATTGTAATGCCCGACCATTTCCATGGGATTGTGTTGTTGCCAGACAGAGTTGAATGGGGCGCATCCGGTGGTAAGCCGATACTCTACCGCCCACCACGTTCGTTGGGATCGATGATTGCGGGATTCAAATCGGCTGCAACAATACGCATTAATCGCTTGCGCGGCACTCCTGGTACTCGCGTATGGCTCCGCAATTATTACGAACGTATTATCCGTGATGAAGCCGCACTTCATAAAATTCGCAAATACATCACAAATAATCCAATGAAATGGGCACAAAATGGTGTATCACACACGCCTACGCACCTGTAAGGGCGCACGGCCGTGCGCCCCTACGGGTGCCCCTACGCACGCCTACGGGTCCGTGATGGCGCACGGCGGTGCGCTCCTTCTACGCGTCGTGATGGCGCACGGCGGTGCGCTCCTCCTACGCACGCCTACGGGTCCGTGATGGCGTACGGTGGTGCGCTCCTTCTACGCGTCGTGATGGCGCACGGCGGTGCGCTCCTCCTACGCACCCGTATGGGCGCACGGCCGTGCGCCCCTACGGGTGCCCCTACGCACGCCTACGGGTCCGTGATGGCGTACGGTGGTGCGCTCCTCCTACGCACCCGTGGAGTGGTCCCATAAAAATGGACACATTAGGGTAGGTGTTTTTGGTTACGAAAGTAGTTGTTTTCAAAGTCAACGGGGGTTGTATATCCAAGTGTTGAATGCAGTCGTCTGCGATTATAAATGTTCTCGATGTAGTGTGCTGCCTGACGCTTCAGGTGCTCGAGATCGACGAAGTTGATGTCGTTGAATTCTTCGGTCTTGAGCGTGGCAAAAGGATTCTACTGGTGCGTTGTCCCAGCAGTTTCCCTTGCGGCTCATGCTCTGCGTTGCTTTACAGTAGTCAGTCAGAAACTGGCGATAGCCTGCCGCAGCATACTGCGAACCGCGATCACTATGAATGAGCATGCCGGTGGCATAAGAACGGTTCTTCCAGGCCTTCCAGAGTGCCGTGATGGTGAGCTGTTGCGTGATCGTCTCTGACAGATGCCAGCCAATGATGCGACGCGAGAACAAATCCATCACCACCGCCAAGTACACATAGCCAGCGTTGGTCTGTACATAGGTGATGTCGGCAGCCCAGACGGTGTTCGGTTTCGTGACGGTAAAGTTGCGATTGAGCCGATTGTCGGCCACCGGGTGCTGATGTTGCGAGTCGGTAGTTTGCACCAACGCACGCCTGGGCGTGCGCTTGACACGGATGCCGTCTTCCCGCATCAGCCGGCGCATTTTGTGACGGCCTGCCACAAGGTTGCCTCGCCGCAGTTCCTTGTACATCCGGCGGCTGCCGAAGGTATGGTTGGACTTCTCATCAATCTCGCGCATGGCACGCACCAGCTTGCGCTCATCGTCACTAAGCTGAGGTTCAGGTCGCTTTAACCAGGCATAGTAGCCGCTGGCACTCACCTGCAGCACATGGCACTGCAGGCGCACCGGCCAACAGTGCCGGTGGTTGTTGATAAACATGTATTTCAGTCCCTTCCCGGCGGAGCGGCAAAGATCGACATCGCTTTTTAAAATGGCCAGTTCCATTTCTGCACGCTCAGCGCGCTTACGCAAGGCTCGTACTTCGGCGGCAAGCTCGTCAGGTGTCTTCTGCCCGGCAGCTGCTGCAGCTCCAAGCGTACGCTTCCAGTACGATAGTCGCTTGACGTCGATGCCAAGCTCACGGGCCACCGAGGCCAGCGTACGTCCCGCAGCTACCATCTCCAGGGCGCGACGTTTAAATGCTTCATCATAAATGCGAGGTGGATGTTTCATTGCTCTTTCCTTAGATTTTTGGAAAATTACACCTTCCCCGTAGTGTCCACTTTTTCAGGACCACTCCATGGTGATGTACTGCTACGATCTGCGAAAACATGCTTGATGAAATACGTTAATGGCCTTCCTCTCTGAAGCTGATGTTGAACTGACGTTGCTTGAACAATTCAAGGGGCTGGGGTACGGTGTTGCTAGTGATGAGGTTATTGGTCCGGATGGACATAACCCTGAACGTGAGAGTTATGCCGAGGTTATTCTTAATCAACGGTTTAAAGATGCCGTTGCGCGCCTGAATCCTGATCTTCCGGAGGAGGCGCGTCAGGATGCTGTGCGGAAGGTGATGCAGTCCGAGCTACCATCACTGCTGGAAGAAAACCGGCGTCTGCACAAACTGATGACAGAAGGCGTGGACGTTGAGTATTACGCCAATGATGGTACGCTGACGGCGGGCAAGGTTGCGCTTATCGACTTCGAACATCCTGAGCAGAACGACTGGCTGGCGGTGAACCAGTTTGTGGTTATCAATGGTCAGGTGAACCGCCGGCCGGATGTGGTGATATTCCTGAACGGGCTGCCGGTTGCAGTTATCGAGCTGAAGGCGCCGGGGAGTGAGGGGGCTGACCTAATGGGTGCCTTCAATCAACTGCAGACGTATAAAAAACAAATCCCTGCTCTGTTCAACACAAATGCGCTACTGGTTACTTCGGATGGTATTGCTGCCAGAGTGGGATCACTGTCGGCTAACCTTGAGAGGTTCATGCCGTGGCGTACTACCGTTGGCAGAAGTATTGCACCGAAGGGGGCTCCGGAACTTCGTGTCTTAATTGAGGGTGTGTTCGAGCATGGCAGGTTTCTGAGTTTGCTGCGCGACTTCACGGTATTTGGCGAGGCTTCCTCTGGTTTAGTAAAAATCATTGCCGGTTACCACCAGTTTCATGCGGTGCTCCATGCGGTGGAATCAACGATACGTGCCTCAAGCCCCCTTCCAAAACTTGGTGAGAGTCCTGCCAAATATGGTCTTCCGAGCGTGGACTCACAGTCTGCAGGCGATAAGCGCGCGGGCGTTATCTGGCACACCCAGGGCTCGGGCAAGAGTCTGCTGATGGTGTTCTATGCGGGTCAGCTTGTGAAGCATCCGGAAATGGAGAATCCGACGCTGGTGGTACTCACCGATCGTAATGATCTTGATGATCAGCTGTTTGCGACGTTCTCGATGTGCCGTGACCTGATCCGGCAGACACCGGTGCAGGCCGGGAGTCGCGACCACCTGAAGGAACTGCTGAACCGTGCATCGGGTGGTGTGATTTTCACGACGCTGCAGAAGTTCGGTGAGATTACCGAACCGCTTACGACCCGCCGCAAGGTGGTGGTGATTGCTGATGAGGCCCATCGGAGTCAGTATGGTTTTAAGGCAAAGGTTGACGCAAAGACGGGTGAGATATCCTACGGCTTTGCAAAGTACATGCGCGATGCACTGCCGAATGCGTCATTTATTGGCTTTACCGGCACTCCCATTGAGGCGGATGATGTTAATACGCCTGCTGTTTTCGGCAACTATATTGATATTTACGATATCAGCCGCGCTGTCGAAGATGGTGCCACAGTACCGATTTACTATGAATCGAGGATGGCACGAATTGAACTTGACGAAGATGAGAAACCGAAGATTGATGCTGAAGTTGACGCTCTGACTGAAGAATATTCCGAAGCGGAACAGGAGCACTTTAAGCAAAAGTGGTCAACTGTTGAAGCGCTGGTTGGCAGTGACAAGCGGCTTGCACTGGTCGCAGAAGACATGATAGCACACTTCGAGAATCGTTTGTCAGCTCTCGATGGTAAGGCCATGGTTGTATGTATGAGTCGGCGCATCTGCGTTAAACTCTACGATGAAATCATAAAGCTGCGTCCTGAATGGCACAGCACTGACGACAATGCCGGAGTCGTAAAAATTGTGATGACGGGTGCGGCAAGTGATCCGGAGGAGTGGCAACAGCATATCGGGAATAAGGCAAGGCGTGAACTTCTGGCCAAGCGCGTTCGAGACCCTGAAGATGAGCTTAAGCTGGTGATCGTTCGAGATATGTGGCTAACGGGATTCGATGCGCCATGTATGCATACAATGTACATTGATAAGCCGATGCAGGGCCATGGACTCATGCAAGCAATTGCCAGGGTTAACCGTGTGTTTCGTGACAAGCCTGCGGGCTTGATTGTTGACTATATTGGGATCGCGCAGAACTTGAAATCCGCGCTCCAGCAGTACTCGAGAGACGACCAGGAAAACACCGGTGTTGATGAGTCAGAAGCTGTTAAAGTGATGTTGGAGAAATATGAAATCGTCCGCGACATGTTTCACAACTTCGACTATTTATCTGCACTTGCCGGAACACCGGAAGAGCGACTTAAGATGATGGCAGGCGCCATAGAATGGATTCTCGATCAACAGCAGAAACTGGCAGCGAAGGAGGACACTAACGAAGGCAAGAAGGCAGCGCACCGACGATACCGCGATGCAGTCCTTGCACTCTCGAAAGCTTTCGCACTGGCATCTGCTTCCGACGAAGCTCGTAAGATTCGTGAGGAAGTCGGCTTCTTTCAGGCAATCCGCGCTGCACTGGTAAAGAGCAGTACCGGTTATGGCATAACGCAGAGAGACCGTGAGCTGGCGATTCAGCAAATCGTGAGTAGGGCAGTTGTCTCTACCGAAATCGTCGATATCCTTGCAGCAGCCGGAATCAAGAGCCCGGACATCTCCATCCTGTCAGACGAGTTCCTGGCTGAAGTACAGAAGATGGCGAAGAAGAACCTTGCGCTGGAAGCCTTGCGCAAGCTGATTAACGATAGCATACGGTCGCGCAGTAAAACCAACGTCGTCCAAACCAGGGCATTTTCCGACAGGATAGAAGGTGCCGTAGACCGCTACCACGCTAATGCCATTACCACAGCAGAGATGCTTCAGGAGTTGATTCAGCTTGCCAAGGACATACGGGAAGCACGCCTGCGCGGGGAAGAGTCGGGATTATCAGACGAAGAAATCGCTTTCTACGATGCCTTAGCTGAGAACGAGAGTGCTGTTCAGGTGATGGGCGACGACAAGCTCAAGGTGATCGCCTATGAACTACTGACGAGTTTACGAGCCAACGTCACCGTTGATTGGGCACACAGCGAAAACACCCGTGCCCGAATGAGGGTCTTGGTTAAACGTATCTTGGAGTGGTCCTGAAAAAGTGGACACTACGGGGAAGGTGTAATTTTCCAAAAATCTAAGGAAAGAGCAATGAAACATCCACCTCGCATTTATGATGAAGCATTTAAACGTCGCGCCCTGGAGATGGTAGCTGCGGGACGTACGCTGGCCTCGGTGGCCCGTGAGCTTGGCATCGACGTCAAGCGACTATCGTACTGGAAGCGTACGCTTTGAGCTGCAGCAGCTGCCGGGCAGAAGACACCTGACGAGCTTGCCGCCGAAGTACGAGCCTTGCGTAAGCGCGCTGAGCGTGCAGAAATGGAACTGGCCATTTAAAAAAGCGATGTCGATCTTTGCCGCTCCGCCGGGAAGGGACTGAAATACATGTTTATCAACAACCACCGGCACTGTTGGCCGGTGCGCCTGCAGTGCCATGTGCTGCAGGTGAGTGCCAGCGGCTACTATGCCTGGTTAAAGCGACCTGAACCTCAGCTTAGTGACGATGAGCGCAAGCTGGTGCGTGCCATGCGCGAGATTGATGAGAAGTCCAACCATACCTTCGGCAGCCGCCGGATGTACAAGGAACTGCGGCGAGGCAACCTTGTGGCAGGCCGTCACAAAATGCGCCGGCTGATGCGGGAAGACGGCATCCGTGTCAAGCGCACGCCCAGGCGTGCGTTGGTGCAAACTACCGACTCGCAACATCAGCACCCGGTGGCCGACAATCGGCTCAATCGCAACTTTACCGTCACGAAACCGAACACCGTCTGGGCTGCCGACATCACCTATGTACAGACCAACGCTGGCTATGTGTACTTGGCGGTGGTGATGGATTTGTTCTCGCGTCGCATCATTGGCTGGCATCTGTCAGAGACGATCACGCAACAGCTCACCATCACGGCACTCTGGAAGGCCTGGAAGAACCGTTCTTATGCCACCGGCATGCTCATTCATAGTGATCGCGGTTCGCAGTATGCTGCGGCAGGCTATCGCCAGTTTCTGACTGACTACTGTAAAGCAACGCAGAGCATGAGCCGCAAGGGAAACTGCTGGGACAACGCACCAGTAGAATCCTTTTTTGCCACGCTCAAGACCGAAGAATTCAACGACATCAACTTCGTCGATCTCGAGCACCTGAAGCGTCAGGCAGCACACTACATCGAGAACATTTATAATCGCAGACGACTGCATTCAACACTTGGATATACAACCCCCGTTGACTTTGAAAACAACTACTTTCGTAACCAAAAACACCTACCCTAATGTGTCCATTTTTATGGGACCACTCCATCTTACGTAAGTACGGCTATCCACCCGATCTTCAGGATAAAGCTGTACAAACTGTCTTACAGCAAGCCGAGGCACTGTCGGCAGAATGGGCGAACACGCCGTTAAACCCCAGCCCCCTTCCCTAAAAAAAAAAGACCCGCACTCTACTGTACGGGTCAGGGTTTGTAGCGGGGGCAGGACTTGAACCTACAACCTTCGGGTTATGAGCCCGACGAGCTACCAATTGCTCCACCCCGCGATAGGATTACAAAGGTACGGGTTTCTGCGGACATGGCAAAATGGCCCCGGCCCCACCCCCCGGCCCCCTCCCCAAACGTGCACGCGCGTTTAGGGAGGGGGGGGAGATTCGCCTTAGAGAGGAACGTTCGGAAGAGTAGCAGCCAGGTGGATCTTTTTACATACAACGTCGATGTTGCTGATCACATCTTCATTGCTAATACGGAGCGTACGAAACCCCGCAGCTTCAAACTGCGAGTCTCGCTCTTGATCCCTTTGCTTCTGTTCGGGAGTACGGTGAATATCACCATCAATTTCAATGATGAGCTTTGCTGAATAACAATAGAAATCGACAATATTATTTAATATCACGTGCTGTCGGCGGAATTTTAAGTTACCCAGTTTCTTATCCCGCAACCGTTCCCATAGAATTGTCTCAGCCTCCGTCTGCCGATTCCTTAGCATACGCGCCCACTTAAAAACCACCGGCCTGGAATTGTGTTTAAAATGACTCATGTCACGTTAGTGGTATCATAAGTATAAAACGTGACATGTCCCCCCTCCCCCTCCCTAAACGCGCGTGCGCGTTTGGGGAGGGGGCCGGGGTGGGGCCGGCGTGCGCGTTTGGGGAGGGGGCCGGGGGGTGGGGCCGGCAGTGGGGCAGTATTTTTGCATTTTCTTTTTCAAACACGGTTCCCTAAATGAAAATAGTTCATGATTGGTTGATGGAGTTCATAAGCGTCGATCCGGAGTGCTGGTCGGCAGATACTGTTGCAGAAGTGCTTACAGGTATTGGCCTGGAGGTGGAAGAGGTGTCGGCTCCGGAACGAATGCTGCAGCGGTTCGTGGTGGGACGTGTGACTGAGTGCTCAAAACATCCAAAGGCGGATAAGCTGCATGTGTGCAGTGTTGATGCGGGTGAGCCGGAACTGCGCACAATTGTGTGCGGAGCGCAGAATGTACAACAGGACCAGTTGGTGGTGGTTGCCCTGGATGGGGCAGTGGTGCCGAATGGAAACTTTACAATTGCCAAACGAATGCTGCGCGGTGTGGAAAGCAATGGTATGATTTGCTCGGCTGCCGAGCTGAATCTGTCGGATGAGTCAGATGGTATCATGGTGCTGGATGGACCGGGTAAAAACATGGTTGACTGTGAGGGGGCTTTGGTACCGGGGATGCCTGCTGCCGAGGCACTGGGGCTGAGTACTGTGTACGATGTGGCAATTACTCCTAACAGAGCAGACTGCCTGAGTCACGTGGGCGTTGCCCGCGATCTGTATGCCTATGGATGCGTGCACGGTGGTGTAACACGAAATGTAAATTTGTTTGATAGTGATGACGGAGATGGACAATCTCCCAACGGCGATGTCCGCGTGGAGGTACTCAATGCCGAGGTTGTGCCACTGTATGCGATTCAGCGCCTTACCGGAGTCCGTAATGGGACGTCGCCGGCGTGGATGCAACGGCGACTGAAAGCGGCGGGTCTGCGTCCGAAAAACCTGATTGTGGATGTGACGAATTATGTGAATATGGAGTCCGGACAGCCCCTGCATGCATTCGATACTGCAAAACTGGCTGCGCAGAACGGTGTGCCCACGATAGTCGTTCGCACCGCTGATACTGTTGAACCATTCGTTACGCTTGATGGTAAACAACGTGAAGTTCAACCGGGAACAATACTGATTTGCGATGCCGAAAAGCCGGTTGCAGTGGCCGGTGTGATGGGCGGACAGAATAGTGAGATTTCGGATGCAACGACGGATGTCTGCATCGAAAGCGCCTGGTTTAGTCCACAATCTGTACGCAAAACCGCACGGAGTCTGGCCCTCAGTACCGATGCCAGCTACAGGTTTGAACGGGGCGTCAATCCTAACGGTGTGCTGCCGGCACTTCGTAGGGCAGCATCGCTGATTCTGGAGTACGGTGGCGGTACCAATGCCGGCGTTGTGGTTGCGAACAGCCTGACGGATAAACGTACACCGATAACTGTACGGTATCAGCGGATTCGCGATATCCTGGGAACTGGTGTTCCCAATGAGACGATACTAACGATTGTTAAGGCTGTAGGCTGTACGGTACTCTCAGAGACACCCGAAGCGTGCACGGTGTTGGCACCGCACTGGCGCGCCGATATCACAATTGAAGCCGATATTGCTGAAGAGGTGATGCGTCTGTATGGTGTTCATACAATACCCGAAGCAACTACGGCAACGGTGCCGTTTGGTCAGCCCGATCTGCCTGCCAGCGTGGCGGCACCCGGTGGCAGTGCTGGACAAGCTCGTCGTCGAGAAGTGCGTTTGCTCCTCAAGGGGCTCGGGTTTAACGAAGCGTTAAACGGCGTGTTGGTTGACCCTCGGCAACAGACCCTGTCGGAACATGTTATGCTGCGCAATGCGCTCGGAGCGGAATATTCGGCACTGCGAACATCGCTTGTACCGGGTTTGCTGCGCAACATTGCCTATAACCGAAACCATGGTGCCCAGACCCTGCGCATGTTTGAGCTCGGCAATGTATTCTCACTACATCCGAATGCCGAGTTCGGTATTCTTCAGCAGGAGAGGCTTGCCCTTGTTGTATGCGGTTCAACCGAAGAACACTGGAGCAGAGCTCAGCAGGAGATGGATGTGTTTGATGTCCTGGGCTATATCGAGACACTCCTGGGCAGGAGCGTTACGCCGACGGTAGCTGAAGAGGCTGTACAAAACCACGGGTTTTACAGGTCTGATAATGAGCTGGCAATTTCCTATACCCTGTACACTCAGGATTTGATGATAGGAAAGGCCTTCCTGCTCCCGGCCGATGCGGTTGCGCGGGATATTGACGCAACCGTGGCAGTTGCAGAATTAAACATGCTGGTGGTTGACGCAGTGCTGCAGGCTCCTAAACACTACCATCCCGTAAGCCCCTTCCCAACAGTCCGACGCGACGTAGCCTTCACCGTTGACGAGCAGATTTTATCACAGAGTATCCTCGACGTCATAGCGAAAGTGGCGGGAGATTCGTATCTTGGCGGGTTAGTTTTTGACATCTATCGTAACGAACAACGGCTTGGTGCAAACAAGAAAAGCGTCGGCGTTGCCCTGCGCTTTGGTGATACCAGTCGCACACTCGTAGATTCCGAAGTTGATGATGCTGTATCACGGATCATTCAGTCGGTAACATCTACGTTTGGAGCCAGTATTCGTGGATAGTAAACATTTTTTGTTGGTTTCTGAGATCAGGGAGGCCCCACATTGAGACCTGTTAATGCCGAAACAACAGTACGGAAAGACATCAAGGAGGAATCTCAGTTTTCCCCAAGCATTCAGGTAGTTGAACCGGTACCTGAACCGGCACCGGAGTTAATGAGTGTTGTTCGTAGTTTGTGGGACGCCATTCGCAATGGTGCCGAAATCATCGTAACCCTGCGTCAGGAAAACACCATCCTGCAAACCCAGATCGATGTGCTGCGTCACAGCGAGGCCGACTTACAAGGTAAGATTGACGGATTTCTGCAGAGGATCGAAGATCTGGAGCGCATCAATGCCGGACTGAGCCAGGACCATTCACCTGCTGGCGATAACCACGATGGTACCGGACTAACCGAACGTGAGGAACTGTACACCACAGTAGTTGCGGAACGCGATCAGTTGCGTGAGCAACTCCAGAATACACATGAGCAGCTCCAGGAAAGCAGGCACTCCCTTCAGGAGAAAGCAGCCAACTCAGGACATGTTGCACGGTTGATTGCAGACCTCGAAGAACGCGCACAGTTCGTGGAGCAGCTCCAGGCACGGTGCACAGAGCTGGAAAAGATTGCCTCGGTGAACATCGCCAGTCCTGAACCAGAAAAGCGAATCGCAGATCTGGAGGAACAGCTTAAACAGGCGCAACAGGCACTCCTGCAAGCCAATAACGCCCAGCTTGCCGGTTTGCAGAACGGACTCCGTAGTCAGCTTGATATGTTTGGAAGACACGTTGCAGAACTTGCAGCTAACAGTGCAGATGTGACCGAAGCAGTGGCAGTACGCCTTGAACAAATAGCCGACGAAATCGAAAAATTGATAGAACTTTCGTAGTTTTAGACGTAATTATTAATCAGACGAACACTGAAGCCGACATATGACAAAGTCGATCAGAGTTACTTTAGGTGGAAAAGACCTGACTCTTCGGGGAGATAACGAAGAGACAGTAAAAAAGTCAGTGCGTGAAGTTAATCTCCAGTTACAGTCATTGCAGCAGGCAGCGAAGGACCAAGGGGCACAAACCTTGTCGCTCCTGACGGCACTAAACCTGGCCGAGCGATGTATCCAGGCAGAGGAGGGACGGGCGGCAGATATTGCCTACCTGACGACAGAGCTTGGTAAAATGACGGAACTCTTGGAGCGCGCCTGGCATCAGCCCCTTACCTAACGCATACACATCTTCGTTTTGCGGTAATTCTGCCGGACTTTTGGCGTATCGAGATTTCAGAGATGCTTGCCGCATCTTGCTGCTCGTCGCACGCTTGAAAAAGAACCATACAATTTTTTCATCCAGGGAGCCAGGCTCTCGTTGCCAATGACAGGCCTCACCCTTTTACGAGGGAACAGGGTTGTGGCAAAAGCTGCAGCGGTATAGGTAACTATACACCTGTTCAGTGGAAGTCAGCGGTGGCAAGGATGGCACCCACTGTGCGGAGAAAGAGGTTCTTTTGGTAACCGATAACGGGCTTGGCCCGTGGCGGTAGGATGCGGCTTCTATTTTTTAGGAGACTACATGGACCCGGTAATGCAAGGTACACTGATTGTGGCAGGGGCCGCAGTCATTGGTTTTTTTGTCACATTTTTAATAGGCAGGAAGGCAGCCGCAAAAACACTGGCTGAAGCCGAAGACAAGGTAAAGGGGCTTTTGGCAGGCGCCGAAAAAGAGGCGAATGCAATCAAGAAAGAAAAACTACTCGAGGCCAAGGAAGAAATTGCACAGGAACGTCGCAAGGCAGAGTCAGAACGCGATTCACGCGAATCCAAAATTCGTCATCAGGAAAAAGAACTGCGCAAACGCGAAGAAGCAGTAGCCGATAAGTACGAGACGATTGCAAAGAAGGAAAAACAAATCGCTCAGCAGGATGCCGAAGTCCAAAAACGAATGGCTGCAGGCGAAAAGAAACTCAAAGAGATCGATGCCCTCTACGATGAGCAGAATATTCGACTGGAACGAATAACAGGGATGACAAAGGACGATGCCAAGAAATTCCTGATCGACAACATGGTGAACGAAGCAAAGGCGGAAGGCGCCCAGCTTGTAAAAGATATCCGCGATGAAGCAAAACAAAATGCCCGCAAGGAAGCACAGCGCATTGTCCTCCAGGCCATCCAGCGTACGGCCAGCGATCACTCGGTAGAAAGCACCGTTTCGGTTGTCAATATTCAGAACGATGAAATGAAGGGGCGGATTATCGGAAAAGAAGGGCGGAACATCCGCGCCTTCGAAGCAGCCACGGGGATCGATCTGATTATTGACGATACGCCGGAAGCCGTGGTCATTAGCGGATTTGATGCGTTCCGACGCGAAGTAGCCCGCGTTGCCCTGGAACGGCTGATGAGCGATGGACGTATCCACCCGGCACGGATCGAAGAGGTAGTAGAAAAAGTTACCAAGGAGCTGGAAGAAGAAATTGTCCGCGTTGGCGAGGGAGCCCTGATGGAACTGGGTATCCACAATATCCATCCGGAAATGGTCAGGTATATCGGACGGATGAGGTATCGGTCGAGCTACGGACAAAACCTGCTGGCACACAGCATTGAAGTTGGCTTCCTGTGCGGTATTATGGCCAACGAACTTGGTTTGGATGTGAATCTGGCTAAGCGGGCAGGCTTGTTGCATGACATTGGTAAAACCATCGACAGAGATCTTGAAGGCCCGCACGCCCTGCTTGGCATGGAACTTACCCGCAAATACAAGGAACACCCGCTGGTGGTGAACGCTGTTGGAGCCCACCACGACGATATCGAGATGGAGTCGCCAATCGCTGTTCTGGTTCAGGCTGCTGACAGTATCAGCGGTGCCCGTCCGGGTGCCCGCAGAGAGTCGCTCGAAAACTACATCAAACGTCTGCAGCAGCTCGAAGAAATCGCAACCTCATTCGATGGCGTTACCAAGACCTATGCTATCCAGGCCGGCAGAGAGCTCAGGGTGATGATTGAGCCGGAACGTATTGATGACCTAAAGGCCGACATGATTGCCAATGATATTGCAAAGCGCATCGAGCAGGATATGGAATACCCGGGTCAGATTCGGGTAACCGTAATCCGTGAGCGCAGGAGCACGGCAATCGCCAAGTAAGACGGTCGAACCTCAGAACCAGAATCATAAAAAAAATGCGTGTGCGGAATCCGCACACGCATTTTTTTCTTGAAGCTTGGTGCAGCCTCAGACTTCTTCTTCTTCAAGTTGCTTAACATACTCAGAGTGTAGCTTCTGTTGTGTATTGCCGGGTACAACGGCATACTCCTGAAACTCAGCTGTATAGGTGGCCCGTCCCTGACTGATGCTTCGTAAGATTGTTGAGTAGTTATCAAGTTCCGCCAGCGGCATCCGTACATTAATGCGCTGGTAATGTCCGTCGGCATCAATCCCCACAATCTCACCCCGGCGGAGTGGCAGGTCACTCATTATCTCGCCAACATTATCTTCGGGGGTTACCACCGAAACCAGGTAGATCGGCTCCAGCAGTTGTGGATCGGCCTTGATAAAGCCATCCTTGAAGGCCATTCTGCCGGCCGTTTTAAATGCATTTTCGTTACTGTCCACCGCATGCATCTTTCCATCGTACACGCTTACGCGTACATCACGCACGTACGAGCCGGTAATCGGACCCTCAGTCATCTTCTCCATCACACCTTTCAGGATTGCGGGCATAAATCGTTGGTCAATAACGCCGCCAACGATGCAGTTAAGGAATACCAGCTTGCCGCCCCAGGGGAGATCGTGCACTTCAGTACCCCGAACGGTGATGCCCGCCGGTGCAGGCATCCCTTCGTAGTATGGTTCAACACGCATGTGGACCTCGGCAAACTGGCCGGCACCGCCGCTTTGCTTTTTGTGACGGTAGTCGGTGTTGATGCTCTTCCGGATGGTTTCGCGGTAGGGAACACGTGCCGGCACATACGAGACATCTAATTTGTAGCGGTGTTCAAGTTTATACCGTGCAGTTGCAAGGTGCATTTCGCCCTGACCGTGCAGGATAATCTGTTTCAGCTCGTGCGAATGCTCAATGATGAATGTGGGGTCTTCTTCATGAATCTGATTTAGCGCCATACCCAGCTTGTCCTCGTCACCCTTGCGGTTGCTTTTTATGGCTGTTCGTACCTTGGGCAGTGGATATTCAATTGGTTTAATAACAAGGGTTGAGCCCTTTTCGTGTAGTGTATTGTTCACGTGCGTGTTTTTAAGTTTTACCACTGCGCCAATATCGCCGGCAGCAAGTTCGGTTACCTCTGACCGTTTTTTACCGTTAACAACGAACAATTGTCCAAGCCGTTCGGTGGTGCCCGTTTGATCGTTCACCAGATCCATTCCCGGTTTTATCGTACCGCTGTACACCCTGAAAAAACTCAGATCGCCAACATTGGGTTCGTTGGCCGACTTAAACACGAACACGCAGGGTTTTCCCTTGGGGTCGGCCGAAAGTTCGGTTCCGCCTTCGGTAAGAACCGGAGGCATTTCTACCGGTGCGGGAACAAACACGTCGATAAACGACATTATCCTTCCCGTGCCCATATTGTTCTTTACCGATGTACAGAATACCGGAAAGATTTGTCGTTGTATCAGTGTTTTGGTAAGTCCGTTGCGGAGCTCTTCTTCGGTAAGCTCACCTTTCTCCAGATAGGTATCCATCAGCGTGGCATCGTTTTCGGCAACGATTTCTACCAGCTCATTATGGAGGCGTTTAGCACGCTCTGATTCGGCATCCGGTATTGCCTGTTTTTGTGGTTTCCCTCCTTCAGGAGGGAATACATAAGCAGTCATCGTTAGAACGTCGATAATCGTGTTAAAGCCTACACCTTCGTTCAGCGGGTACTGAACCACCGTTACCTCTCTGCCAAAACGCTCCTTGGCCTGCTCCACGGTTTTCCAGAAATTACTGTGCTCATTGTCAACCTTGTTAACCACAAACAACACCGGTGTAGCAAAGTCCGAGGTATAGCGCCAGATGGTTTCGGTGCCAACTTCAACGCCATTGTGCGAACTCAGAATAACAACGCCGGTATCGGCAGCACGAAGCGCACTCACCAACTCACCAACGTAATCTGCGTAGCCCGGAGTGTCAACAATGTTTATTTTATAGTCGCGCCATTGGGCAGTTAACAGCGACGAGAACACCGTTGCCTGTCGTTCCTGTTCGATCTCATGGTAGTCCGAAACCGTGTTACCATCCTCGATGGTCCCTCTGCGGCTTATTTCGCCGGACTCGAACAGCATTGCTTCGGCCATGGTGGTTTTACCGCACCCCGCATGGCCCATCAGCGCAATGTTGCGGATATGGTGTGCATCGTAATTTTTCATGCCGTCAACTCCCGTAATTGTGATAGAAATCAATATCTGCTTAAGGTTGTTGTTTCATACGACCCTAATTTATGCAGATACGTCCAAGTAATGAATACACCACGGCCAATCCAAGGTGCCGCCCACGCTGAATGTTTATGGCAGAATGGATCTCCCGTACCCAAGCCCCTTCACGGGAAAAGTACAGAGGTATTGGTGAAATGGGAAAATCGCCGTATCTTTGTTGCTCTCAACTCCTTACAAAGCAATTTCAGGCAAGAAAATCATGCATCCCAAGGTAAAAAAAATCGAACTGGCTGCACAGGAAGCAGCTTTCGAAATGCGCAAAGCAAAGGCTGGCGAGTCGTCGCCGGAGATTCCTTCATTCCGTCCGGGCGATACAGTTACAGTGGCTGTCCGCGTTGTTGAAGGTGATAAAGAGCGTATTCAGAACTTCCAGGGCGTTGTTATTGCACGGCGTGGCAGTGGCATGAACGAGACATTCCGTATTCGCAAAATCAGCAACGGTGTTGGTGTGGAACGGATTTTCCCGATACATTCGCCCATCATCCAGAGCCTGAAAGTCGTGAAAGAAGGCTCGGTACGCCGTGCCAAATTGTACTACCTGCGCGGTATGAGCGAGCGGAAGATCCGCCAGAAACTAAGCTGATAGCCGTCAGCTTCTCCATTCCAACCACGGTTGCTCTGCAGCATATACCTCTGCGGTGTGTGCCAGGAATTTCTTTTGTTGAAAGGGGCTTTGGACCTGCGCCACTGTATTTAACGGAATACACCTCCGTGATCAATAGTTTTGCCACGTGAATTGCGCAATCTTAACCATTGGCGATGAGCTCCTGATTGGGCAGACGGTGAATACCAACGCTGCCTCCATAGCGTGGCAGTGTACGCAGCGTGCGGGCGTTAGCTTCCCAGTCCATAGCACTGTTGCCGATGATACGGGTGTGATTGTTGCCGAGCTCCGACGGCTGTCGGAACTGGCCGATGTGATCATCACAACCGGAGGCCTTGGTCCCACCCACGATGATAAAACCGTGGCGTCGGTTGCAGAGTTTGCAGATGTTCCACTGATACGCGATAATACATGGGTTGACCATCTACGGTCAATGATGGTGGCACTCGGACGTGAGCTAACGCCACGGAACGAACACCAGGCGATGGTGCCTGCTACTGCACAGGTGTGGTACGATTCCATCGGCACAGCCCCCGGGTTCGTGATAGAAGTACCCCGCAGCACCAGAACACCGCTCACAGTTTGCGTGCTCCCCGGAGTACCATCCGAAATGCAGTATCTTACCGATGAGCACGTGGTGCCGCTCCTGCAGAACAAAATGATGGAAAGCGGCGACGCTGTTACCGAGTTCCGAACCGTGGTTACCTCCGGCATTCCGGAAAGCACACTTGCCGACCTGTTGGGCGAACCGGAGGTGTGGGCTCGCGGTGCGGCCGTAGCCTTCCTGCCTCATGCTCACGGTGTTCGTATTCGCGTTGGTGTTACTGCCACCGATGCCCGCTACCGCACTGAAACACTTGGACAAATCCTGGCTTACATTCGGTCACAGGCTGAACGGTATGTTGTGGGTACTGATGATGTTACTCTTGCGAGCGCAGTTGGCGATATCCTGCGCCGGCATAGTCAGACTGTTGCCGTTGCCGAAAGCTGTACAGCCGGAATGCTGGGATCGGCACTGACAGATGTGCCTGGAAGTTCTGCATGGTTTGAAGGAGGCGTGATTGCCTACAGCAACAGGGTAAAACAGCACCTGCTGTCCGTTACGTTGGAAACACTCAACACCGTTGGTGCCGTTAGCAGCCAGGTTGCTGCACAGATGGCCGAGGGAGCCCGTGATGTTGTAGGGGCAACCTGGGGGGTTGGTATTACCGGTATTGCTGGCCCTGATGGCGGTACAGCCGACAAACCGGTTGGTACCGTGTGGATTGGCATCGCAGGTCCGCACGGGACCACAACCACCCTTCGCCGGTTTACAGGAAACCGGTCAATGATCCGTAGCCGTGCTGCCGCCACGGCATTAACCCTATTGTATCAAACGTTAACACATGAACCATAGCCCCCTTCCAGTTATCCTTGCCATCGAAACGTCGTGCGACGATACTGCGGCAGCCGTTGTGCAGGGAACCACGGTATTAAGCAACATCATTGCATCGCAGACGGTGCATCATGATTGGGGTGGTATCGTGCCCGAACTGGCTTCGCGTGAACACGTGCGCGCGATTTCGTACTGTGTTGATGCCGCACTGCAAAAAGCTGCAATTCCGGCGGAGCAGATAGATGCTATTGCCGTGACGTATGGGCCCGGTCTGCCCGGGTCACTGTTGGTGGGGACGCAGTACGCAAAGGGATTGTCAATAAGCTTAGGAGTTCCGCTTGTGCCGGTGCATCACATCCGGGCGCATGTGTACAGTGCCTACCTCGAAGATACATCGCTGACGTTCCCAAGTATTTCCCTGGTTGTAAGCGGCGGGCATACAGCGCTGTTTGTTGTTGAAGACTGGCTTCGCTACCGGATGGTTGGCTCAACGGTTGACGATGCAGCCGGCGAGGCGTTCGATAAAGTGTCAAAGATGCTGGGGCTGGGATATCCGGGAGGGCCGGTGATTGACAACCTTGCACAGCAGGGTAATCCCAATGCCATTGCTGTGCCCAGAGGCAAGCTTGCCGATGGGACGCTTGACTTCTCCTTTTCAGGCTTAAAGACGTCTGTTCGTAATACCCTTGTCAAACTCGGTCATACCATTGGTAAACCGTTTGATCATCCTGAGGTATCAACAGCGGATATCTGTGCCTCCGTACAGCGTGCAATTGTTGAAGTACTGGTTGCCAAAACCATTCAGGCAGCACGAGATTACGGCGCTGATACGATTACGGTAGCAGGAGGCGTCAGCGCCAACAGCGAGTTGCGCAGAACACTGGCCCAGGCTGCACAGAGCATGGGGCTTAGGTATGCAGCGCCCCGCGGTGAGTACTGTATTGACAATGCGGCAATGATTGGCTTTGTAGCGTATCACGCCCTTCGGAACGGTGAGCAGGGAAGCGTTGATTTTGGGATCGAACCCAGGGCAATGAAGCATTCCGGGAAAGAGGTAAAACCAACCGCACGATGATAACCAAGGGGTGAAACAACCGTTGGCACGATAACAGATAGCAGAACAAAAAAAACCGCAAGGTCGAAACCGCGCGGTTTGCATTTTACGAAAGTGATCCCGCTGGGACTCGAACCCAGGACCCTTTGATTAAAAGTCAAATGCTCTAGCCTGCTGAGCTACGGGATCAACAAGCCACAAAGATACGGTTATCGTAGTTCACGAACGAATTTTTCACTTAAAAAATTCTTCACAACCCATTCAATGCCATCGGCATCCAGTTTGTATTCGGCCCAGAGTTCCTGCTGTGTGCCATGATCCGAAAACACGTCGGGATAACCGTGTATCTGTAAATCAGTATCGGGATGATGTTCTGAAAGGAATTCGGCAACGGCGCTGCCAAAGCCCCCTTGCATTTGTCCGTCTTCGATTGTAATAATTTTTCCTATCCTGCCAGCAATATCCTGCAGCATTGCAGTGTCGAGTGGTTTGGCAAATCGTGCATTAATCACTTCGGCCTCGATTCCGCTGTGTGCAAGCTGTTCGGCCGCCTGCAGGGCGGGGTACACGCGATTGCCAATTGCTATCAGGGCAACATCGGTACCAGAGCGCAGTATTTCGCTCTTGCCTATTGGTAGCGATGTAAACGGTCTGAGAGGGACGCCCTCGCCCTCACCACGCGGGTAGCGGATGCTGATTGGACCGCTGGTGTAGCTGTGGATGGCAGTATAGAGCATGTCACGCAGTTCCTGTTCGTCCTTGGGTGCCATAACAACCATACCCTGAATCAGACGCATGTAGCCAAGGTCAAGCACACCGTGATGCGTGGGTCCGTCGGCGCCCACAACGCCTGCACGATCCATTGCAAACACAACGTGCAGGTGCTGCAGTGCAACGTCGTGCATAATCTGATCAAATGCTCGTTGTAGAAACGAGCTGTACACGGCAACAACGGGCGTAACGCCCTGGGTGGCCATGCCTGCTGCAAAGGTAACCGCATGTTCCTCGGCTATCCCAACATCATACACTTTGTCGGCAAACTGTTTCTGAACAATATCAAGGCCGGTCCCATCGGGCATGGCAGCGGTAATGCCAACAATTTTAGGATTGGAGGACATCAGTTCAACCATGGCGTTGCCAAACACCGTTTGATAGGTAGGGGGCTTGGGTTTCGGTTTTTCTGATCCTCCTGCCGGAGCTGCTGCCTGGCTGGGCAGTTTGCCGATTGCATGTAGGAACTGCTTGTCCTTCTCGGCTGGTGCGTAACCCTTGCCTTTTTGAGTTATGGTGTGCAACAGTACCGGACCATTGATTTCGCGGATATGGGTGAGCATTTTTACCAGCTGGTCAATGTTGTGGCCGTTTACGGGACCAAAGTACTGAAACCCCAGGGCTTCGAACAGCATGCCGGGTGTCAGGACGGCTTTAAAGCCTCCCTCAAGCCGGTGAGCGGTCTGTCGTATCCTGTCGCCCAGGTTTTCCATCCCCTCCGTAAACCGTACAATTTTCTGGCGAAGGTTCTGCACGCGTGGCGTAGCGAATATTTCGCTAAAGTAGTTGCTTAAGGCCCACACGTTGGGCGCAATCGACATTTGGTTATCGTTCAGAACCACCAGCATGTTGCTTTTAAGCACGCCGCAGTTATTCATGGCTTCGTAGGCCATTCCGCCCGTCATTGCACCGTCTCCGATAACAGCAACAACTTTATAATTTTCTTTTAAAACATCCCTGGCTGCTGCCATACCCAGTGCTGCGCTGATTGATGTTGTGGCATGGCCGGCGCCAAACGTGTCGAACTCGCTCTCGGATCGTTTTAAGAAACCGCTGATGCCTCCTTTTTGCCGGATGGTATGCAGAGAGTCACGTCGGCCTGTCAGAATTTTATGCGGATACGCCTGGTGTCCGGTATCCCAGACAATTTTGTCGATTGGCGTATTGTACACATAGTGCAGAGCCACCGTTAGTTCTACGGCTCCGAGGCCGGCACCGAAGTGTCCGCCAACCTTTGTAATCGTGTCAATCAGGTGCTGGCGGACTTCGTCGGCCACGTCACGCAGCTGGCTTGGGGCAAGCTGTCGCAGGTCGGCCGGAGAATTAATCGAATTCAAATACTTCACGTAGTGCTCTCAATCGTTCTTGCTGTAATCAATCCATTATCGTGGTTTCGGAGTATCAACGGTGAGGGTGGTCCTTTGGTACCATCATCATCGCTTGGTTTCGATAATAATCTGAACTGTTCTGCTTAGCTGACGTCCGGTAGGCAGAATGTTGGGATAGATTTCGGAGCTTTCGCCAACACCCATTGCTGTATATCGCGCGTCGGTGGCACGGGACTGCAGGAATGCCTTTACGGTGCTGGCGCGCTCAGCCGAAAGTTTCTTGTTGTAGTCTTCGGTTCCGATCCTGTCGGTATATCCGATAATGCTCACTGAGCTGTTTGCCTTGATGGCAGGCAGCACCATTTTTTCAAGGATGCGTTGGTTATCGGCGTTGAGCGTTGCCTTATCAAAATCAAACAGAATCAGCGAATACTTATCAATTGTCCGGTCCGGCAGATTCTCTGTTTTCTTACGAACGCTGCTCATGTAGTCCACCGCAAGAGTGCCGGTGGCTTCAACCTGCTGTCCGTTCGATGTTGTGGCACTAAACACATAGTCAACCGGAACCTGTGCTGTTGAAAGCTCGTTTGGTTTAATCGGCCATGTAATACTCTTTGGCGTTCCCGTGCCGGTAAGTTCGCGGAGGGGGCGTCCGGCCTGGGTGATACTCAGGATCCACTTGCTGACCGAGTCGGCATGTTCTACGATTGGGTGGAACATAACCACACTGGGTGTGGCAATCCTCTGGTTGTCGGCCGTGATAATCAGCGGTTCAAGCACATCGGGCACGTTGCTGGTAAGCTCTGCTCTCCGGTTTTCGGCTACACCTTCAGGATCGGTAAGCGAGCTGGGAGCTGCGGGCCTGGGAGCACCAACAACCGATATTCGGTCGGCCTTGATCGCAAATGCCTGTACTAAATAGTCCTTTGCCCACTGGCCGCGTTGCGAGGGCAAAGCCCCTTTCCCGTTTTCTTTTGCACCGTCTGCAGTACCGGTAATGGTAAGCGTGCTGTGCGGAATTTGCTGCATCCGCGATCCAACGATGTTCAGCAGGTTCCTGTTTACTTCCATGGCGTCGAGTTCAAGTTTCTCGGGAATAAACTCACCCCGCTCGGTACGGAACTCGGTATTTTGGGCAGAGCTTTCCGGTGTGGTGCCATTTTCGGGATAAAAGATGTAGGGCACAAGGGGGAACATCTCGGTGTAGGTGACGTCTTCGACCGACAGGTTCTGAACATCATATTCACGTCCGCCTGCATCAATTGCGGTAACCGGACCAAATCGTGCAGTGGCTTTATCGGTGTTGTCATCAACGTCATCTGTTGCAGAGCCGGCAATGCTAAACATCAGGTTTACTCCAAAGCGGAGTTGGGTAACACTCCAAGGCGAGTAATCGGCTGACGATGATACGTTGGTCAGAGGAAGCCTGAGAGATACTTCGGGTTGCAGCCAGGCCGTGTTCGAAAGTGGAATGCTGTAGCCGGCACCAATCATGATGGCACTTCGTACACTTGTTGATGAAACAGACGTTGTGGGCGATGTTACTTCCGGGGCGCGGTGAACCGATCCGGAATCAAGGATTACCGACTGTGTGTGACTACTGCCGATGGGTATGCCAAATTCGATACCTGCCGTAAAGTACAGTGGGAAACTGAACACCTCGTGCAGTTCAACTGTTGGCGTTAATTCCAGGAGTGCCTCGGAAACCTCCAGGCTATGACGGATTGTGGTGTCCAAACCAATGAACTGGTTATGGCTGCTTGTGGCGTTCAGCCAGTTTACACCGGCCTTGCCGCCAATGTGCCAACTGTCAGACAGTGGGAACATAACGCTTCCGCCGCCAGCAAATGCAAGGCTGGTACTGCCGTAGGTAAACCGAATAAGGCCGTCACGGAAGGCATCGTAGGGTGCCAGCGATGGCAGGTTTTTCCAGATCCCAATCGAATGATCCGAGAAATTCAGTGAACCCGAAAAATATGGTCCGATTCTGGCTGGAAGGTGCCCGGCTTCGGATGAGCCTGTTGTCTGGGCCTGAAGTGAACAAACTGTTCCGATAAAAAGTAAGAGGCAGGTAAAACGTGTAATCATGATGTGAGGGTATTATTGTGAACCACAAACTTACGGAGATTGCCGTGCGGGCAATGGTGCATAACGTACACGCCTTAGTTGTTATTGGGCTGATGCTTACCGTAACGACAAAGAGTATAGGCCAGGATTCAGCAAAAGAAAAGCTGAAAGTTGGAATCAGGGTTGGGCCTGCCATACCGGGACCTGGAATTGCGCAGGTGTATAATACGCTTGATACGTTTGGTTTTGGTATTGCCTACGAAAGTGCATCCAGCATGGGCTACACCATTATGGCTAACGGTAGGATTGGGATGAGTCCGGCATTTAGCTTGTCGGGCGGTATCGGCTTTGCCCGGTTCCCAAACCAGGAATTAACGATGGTAGAAATTGCAAACAACACAACGCACAATCTTAGTTCAAGCACCATTATCGTTCCGATATCGGCAGGCATTTCATGGCTTGTTATCCGCGAAGGAATTGTACCGGTCATCCATGCCGAAGGCTTGGTAAGTTATCGTAAAACCATCGTTAACGGCGGCAGCTTCCTTGCTGATCTGCTGTTACCCGGCGTTGAACTTGAACAGCGCGTGATGCGGTACGGGGCTCAGGCAGGCGTAACGGTTGAACTTGACCTTGGAATACGTCCGCAGCTCGACATTACCTACGCCATGACCAACCTGCTTGGCAGACCCGAGGGCGAAGCATCGCGCGATTATTTGACGGTGACAGTAGGCATCGTATTTTAAGTTTGTTTACTGTTGGCCTGCTGGGCGCATTTTACGGAAGGCAACGTATGCCGGCAGGGCACTGATGACGATGAAGACGCCGTAAACAGAATTCAGAATGGGATCAGAGCCTCTGAGCTGCCCCTGATACCACTGCTCATAATCCGCATACAGCGAAAACACAAGGAAGCCGGCAGCAAAGAGTACAAACAATGCCGGAACAGCAGGATAGCCCCATGTTTTGTACGGACGATGCGCATGAGGCATTCTACGGCGAAGCACAAAGACGCCAAATGCCGCCAGACCGTAAAACCCCCAACTGACAAAGATGAGCATTTCGGTGAGCATGTCGAACGTCCCGGTGAAAACCAGTACACAGCTCCAAACACATTGCCACAGCAGGGCCGACGACGGACTTCGGAAATGTTCATGGATTTTTGACAGGTGTTTAAAGAATAGTCCATCGGCAGCCATGGCATAGAAAATTCTGGCACTCTGTAAAATGGTACCGTTGCTTGTTCCCAGGGTTGAAATCATCACCATTACTGCCACAAAGGTGAGTCCCCAAGGTCCGAGCGCTATTCGCGCAACATCGGCAGCCACACTCTCCGAAACACTCATTCCTTCGATCCCCAGCGTGTAGAGATAGGTCAAGTTTATCAGGATATAGATGCCAAGAATACTTACCGACCCAAGGAGGAGAGCCCGTGGTATCGTACGCTGTGGGTTTAGGGTTTCGCCGGCAACTGCCGTTACCGTGTTCCATCCATCATATGCCCACAGCGCCTTGTTCAGTGTAAGAACCAGCACTGTTAGCAATGCGCCCCCTGCAGGTGTTGATTGAATACTGGCGGAGGTAACCAACGTCCACGACCCCTGACCAAACACAAAGGCCGCCGCTACCAGGAACAGGATTGCCAGTACTTTGGCAACCGTCAGGATGTTTTGCAGCCCGCCCCCCTGACGAATCCCTGCGATATTGACCACCGTCAGGATGATAATGGCGGAAGCCGTGACAACCTTAATGCCGATTTCCTGGAGCGGATAAATCGTACCGAACGGCAGATGAACGGGGTAGGCCTGCCACACAGCTTCCGGGAAGGTCCACAGTGGAAATACAGAGCCGAAATAGTAGCTGAAAACGTAGGTAATGCTGGCAATTGAACCTGTTTGGATGACAAAAAACATACACCAGCCGTAAACAAAAGCCACAGCATCGCCATAAATCACCCGGAAGAACTCGTATTGTCCGCCCGTTGCCGGTATCAGTCCGGCAACCTCGGCAATCGACAGTGCCCCAAAACAGGTAACAACGCCAGCTACCACCCAAACCAGCATTAAAAGGAAGGGTGACTCAACCAGGGCTGCCATTCCCGCCGGATTTTTAAAAATCCCGCTGCCAACCACACTTCCAACAACCAGCATTGTTGTTGTAAATAGACCAATTGATCGCGATAATTTGGGCTTCGAGGGTGTTTTGGGGGTCATTTGGGACAAAAAAATTTTTCAAGTTTACCTAACCTTCGTAGGTTTAGGCAATGTTAGGCGCAATAATAATAGGTTTGGCTGTTGGATACATCCTTGCGATTCCTCCGGGACCCATCGGGATGGCATCTATCCGCACCGGACTACGGGAGGGTGGGATGCCTGCTCTGAAGCTTGCCCTTGGTGCCGGAATCTTTGATATTGTGTACTGTGCACTTGCCATGGTTGCCACCTCTGCAATCGTCCGGTGGCTGGAAGCTATCGAGCATATCTC
Organism: Ignavibacteria bacterium; assembly: GCA_015709655.1. Classification (NCBI taxonomy): domain Bacteria; kingdom Pseudomonadati; phylum Ignavibacteriota; class Ignavibacteria; species Ignavibacteria bacterium. The sequence goes on from CP054181.1 coordinate 2,688,936, forward strand.
TCCGCTGGCGCCGGTGGCCATTCAGCTTGTAATCGTGGGTGTTATGATAGGCTTTGGCATACTCCAGATGAAGGACAGGGAACCACGGAACGCTGAACCCAGTACGACTGCTAAACCATCACGGATTGCCGAGTGGCTGAAAGGTCACGGTCCCTTCTTCGTGGGTGTGGGCTTTGCCCTTGCTAATCTTGCAAATCCCACGTTCATACCGGCCTTGGCGGCAATGACGACGTTTATTCAGAAGTTTGGCTGGTTTGAAAGTACAGTTGCCAACAACGTGGTTTTTAGCATTGGCTTTGGCATCGGCAACTTTTTGTGGCTGTTTACGCTTGTCAGGCTTGTTTTAGCACTCCGGCATAAGATGACGCCGACCTTTCTGCGCCGGATTCAGCAGTTGAGTGGGGTCACCCTGATTGGCTTTGGAACCTTTTATGGCATTCGGATTATTGCGTTAACAAAGTGGCCTGAACTCCTGCGTCTGGTTTTTGCAGCCTGACCTCTGCGAATCCCGGATGTAACTCTTTGCGGAGTTACGGTTTTCGGAACCTTAATGACTGCGGACCAAGTGACCTCAATGTGGAAAAAGTATAAAAGTTTATGGATCACTGTTTCCATACTATGCACCCTGAGCTGTGCTTCGGGGCAGGAGGTCCGCTATACGGGTTTGGCGATCGGAGTACGGGGGGGTGCCATGATTACGCAAACCTTGTCAACCATCCCTGTCCTGCTGGGGAGTACCGATTGCGGTGTGTTTAGTAACGGCAGACACCTGGGGTACTGGACCGGTTTGGAAGTTCAGCAGTCCTTGTTCGATGAAACACTCGAAGGTCTGCTTGGTGTTACCTACAGTCAGCGTCCAGCCCACCTGAGTACCTCGGGTACCGATAACTTTACCGTCCTCGATCCGCGCACCAACACCTATGTGCACCTTGACCGACTTCATTCCTTCCGGGCTGATCTTGGTTACCTTGCTATCCAGGCGGGGCTGCGCTGGAAACCATTCCACAGTGTTCCGGTGTACCTTCGGATTACTGGCGATGCCGGCAACCCAATCGTGAATGCCACCTACACTCAGACCGAGAGGATTGTTTCGCCAGAGGGAGTACTGTATCCCGACAACACTGCTGAGCGCACAACCGGCAGCGGTGAGTTTCCCGGGCTGAGTACTGCCTATGGTGTGTCAGGGGGCTTGGGTTTCGCTGTTGATCTCTCACAGCGGGTGCAGCTTGCTCCCGAGGTTATCGTGCGCTACGGACTGAATTCAATTACATCAACTGCCGACTGGCGTCAGCACTGGCTTGCTGCGGGCCTGCACCTACGCTACCGGTTCACTGAGGAGGTCTCAGTGGCGCCGCCGCCGTTGCCCGAACCCGAACCGGAGCCCGAACCGGAGCCTGTCGTGGCGGATACCATACTTCCGCCTCCGCCGGCTACCATCGTGGCAGTGCACACCAGCCCCCTTCGGATTCAGGAAACAGTGGTAACCCAAACATTCCCGCTGCTACCGTATATCTTTTTTGATTCTGCGCAGGCAGTGCTGCCGGACAAATACCGGCATGCAGCAGCCCCCTCAACCATGAATGAAGCGGCACTGCCAAAAGAAACTCTGCCAATTTACTATCGGATGTTGGACATTATTGGCAGCAGGTTAGCAAGGAGTACAGCTACATTGATTGTAACGGGCACTACCGATGGCGTTGAAGGCAGTAGCAGCGAACGAAGGGATCTTGCACTACGTCGGGCACACGCTGTTGCCGGGTATATCGGACAGCGATGGAATATTCCTCCATCTCGATTCTCAATTCGCACAGCCGAAAAACCATCGCTGCCGAGTAACGAAAAGTACGCTGACGGATTAGTGGAGAACAGACGCGTAGAACTTGATGCAACCGATGTTTCAGTTCTGCAGCCCGTAATTCACTCACGGTTTAATGAGTACGTGGCAATTCAACCTCACCAGGATTTTACCGTTCGGATTGAACATCCCGAAACCGTTACCGGATGGCAGCTCAGTGTTTATCACGGAACGGCTCTTGTTGCACAGCATCATGCACAGGGAGTGCCGCCGGCAACCGTGCGGTTTGATTTAGACAACGAGATTACAAACAAACTTGGTCCCATCGTTGGCAGCTCCGATACACTGAGCGCAACGCTCGCCGTAACCACAACAACGAATACCGTGCAGGCTTCTACCACCTTTCCTGTGGAAAAGGTTACAAATAATTTTGAGGTCAGCCGCCTCTCCCTCATTGTTTTTGACTTTGATCGTTCCGATATTGCTGATGCCAACAAACAAATGATGCAACAAATGATCACAGCAGCAGTGCGCCAAGGGAGTGTGGCACGTATCGTGGGGTCAACAGACAGACTTGGCGAGGTGGATCATAACCTGCAGTTATCCAAGGAGAGGGCGCTCAGCGTTGAACGCGCCACGCGGGCTATTTCGCCTGTATTGAAAATTGAAACGGTTGAAGGCATTGGACCATCGGTCTTACCGTACGACAATTCGTTGCCGGAAGGTCGGTTCTATTGCAGAACAGTGTCGCTGACTATTACCACACCTCTGAGGTAGCCATGGAAAGACGAACTTTTTTCTCCGCCATGCTTGGCGGAATGCAGCGCGAAAACGTGAGCAACGAAGAACCGCTGATACTTGAGGCTGGCGCAGAACCATACACCAAGCCCCTTACCCTTGCTGATGCCTACCATCTGCTCCGACGTGTAGGCTTCGGCCCAAGCCACGCACAGGCGGTGCTCTATGTAGGAAGAACTGCTGCCGATGTTGTGGACGAGCTGCTGGGATCAGCCTCAGAACCCGATCCCGAATCCCCGGGTGCCTGGATTGATGACTGGACCGAAGACCCCGAGGGGGCCGACTTGCAGACTCGGTTTGCAATCCTGCGGCAGTGGGACAAAAACCTGGCTACTTTCTCGAAGTGGCGGATGCAGCTGATGTCGGCCGATCCTACGGCGATTGAAAAAGTAACCCTCTTCTGGTCGGGACACTGGACGTCGGAATACGAATTCGACAATACCAACATGGTGCCGCAGATGCTGTACCGTCAGTACCTGATGCTGCGCAAAAACAGGTTGGGCAGCCTGCGCACCCTTGCACTGGAGGTAGCACTTGATGCTGCTATGCTGTACTACCTGGGCGGTACGTTCAATACCGTTGGCACTGCCAACGAAAACTACGCCCGAGAGCAGATGGAACTGTTCCTGACCGGAATAGGATGGTACACCGAAGGCGATGTAAAGGAAGCAGCCCGCGTACTAACAGGATGGCGAAGTCAGCTCTTCTCCGATGCACCGGCACCGAACGGTAAGTACACTACCTGGTTTGATGCCGCGGCACATGATACCGGCGCCAAACAGTTTATGGGAATCTCGATACCGGCACGGACTCCAGACAACAATACAGCATTCCAAGTTAGACAGGAGGAGGTTCTCAGGGTAATCGAAATCATCCATTCTGCACGACCCGAAGCAGTAAGCAAGTTTATTGCAACAAAAGTTTATAAATATTTCGTTTATAGTTCACCCACGTCTGTCGATCCCGGGTTTATTCATCAGGTATCTGAAATCTTCAGGAACTCGGACTTTGACCTGCGGGTATTGTTTAAAACAATTTTCACCAGCGCACACTTTTTTGATTCCGCTATTCGCGGTGCCCAGATCAAAACCCCCATTGAATTTGTTGCCGGCCTGGAACGTCAGCTTGGCGTTCAAAGTGATACACCGCACACTTGGATCGCACAAATGGATCAGGTCATGATGGACCCTCCCAACGTTGCCGGCTGGCCCGGATATCGTACCTGGATAAGCACCAACACGTACCCGGTACGCCGTACCTACGCTGCTTCGCTGATTAAAGCCATGACCGATGAGCAGGCAATGAGCTTTATCGAAATGTTTGATAACTATAGCGATGTTCACGAACTCATCCCGCAGATTGTTGCGTTCATGTTGCCGGTCAACGTTTCCGCTGAAAGGATAACGTACTACACGAATACGCTCCTGCAAAACGCACCGGATTACGACTGGCCCAATATCGTTGCAACGCCATCGGCAGCCGCCTCCAGATTACGCAACCTCCTAACCACGATTTCGCACGCTCCCGACTTTCAATTAAGCTAGAGAGGGAAATATGAAACGCAGATCCTTTTTAACAACAACAGCGGCCGCCTCGGTTGGCGCACAACTTATCAGCGGAATTCCGGTTAAAGGTTATAATCCATTACGGATGATGGAAACCCTTGCCGAGGAAGATGATGATAGGATACTGATCATCATTCAACTCTTTGGCGGGAACGACGGTCTGAACACCATTATTCCGGCTGAGGATCCTGAGTACTACAACATCCGCCCCAACCTGAGCGTACCGGCGGATACGGCAGTCAAGGTACTGTCACGCCTGTACTTCCACCCGGCTCTCGATCCCGCCGGAACGTACAACTTGCGCACCATGATGGAGGACGGACGTTTGGCAGTTGTGCAGGGCATTGGCTACGAAAACCCTAACCTGTCACACTTCCGCAGTACCGATATCTGGCTGAGTGGATTTAACAGCAGCGATCCCGACAAGCGTCTGGTAGAAGGATGGCTGGGCCGGTACTGGTCTAGAGCCATCCAGGGCTTCCCTGAAGTCCTGCCCGATCATCCGATTGCCGTCCAGATTGGTGGAACACTGTCTATGCTTCTGCAAAGTCACAAAGGAGATATCGGGATTGCGTTAACCGATCCGGATGCTTTCTTTGAATTGGGAAAGGGGCTTTCACCAGATCTTACACCAATGCCCGAAGATACCCGCTACGGCAGGGAGTTTAACTTCGTGCGCCTGGTTGCTGAGCAGTGCGACCGCTATGCCACGGTCGTAAAAGAAGCGTTCGACAAAGGAAAAAACACACTGGAGTATGCTAACAATGGATTCGTACGGCAAATGCAGTTAGTGGCACGGCTCATCTCCGGTGGACTACGGTCAAAGGTGTTCATGGTGTATATGGGTGGCTTTGATACCCACGTGAACCAGCAAAAGGAAGACTACACGGGACTACACCCGTTCCTGCTGGAGTCGCTCAGTACCGGTATCGGACAGTTTATGCAGGATGCCCTGGAACAGGGATTTGCCGATAGAGTAGTAGGAGCCACCGTTAGTGAGTTTGGCAGACGTCCTTATGAGAATGGCTCGTGGGGTACCGATCACGGTGCTTCGTCAATTCAGTTCGTTTGGGGCAACAAGGTTCGCGCCGGTATGTACGGCAACAGCCCGAATCTGAAGGACCTGAACTCAAATGGCGACCTCAGGTATCAGTGGGACTTTAGAAGAGTGTATGCCGACATCATTGAAAACTGGTTTGGTGGCACACCCGAGGATACCGAAGCCGTCCTTGAAGAAAAAATCCTTCCGCTCGGCGTCCTTCAGCGGTCAACCAGCGTTCGCGATTACCTGCGCCGCCCGGGTGCGTCCGAAATCAAGGTCACACCCAATCCCGCTACCAACGCAACTACACTGGAATGGCAACAACAGAATCCCGCAACGGTAACGGTTGAGTTATATGGTGCTGACGGACGGTTTGTGCAGCACATTACGAAAACCCGAGTTGATACGGGCGTTGTTCGCATCCCGGTTCATTCTATACAAAGCAATGGTGTGTACATTTGCAATGTTATTATAAACGGGGTGCCCCATCACGTGCCAATTACGTTTGTGCGGTAAGCGGACATCCCATTAAGGGATGTGCGTGAACTCAAGAAGGCACTTTATTAAATTAGTTTTATTGTCGTCTGGCGCAGCCTACTCGGTTGTGCTAAACGGCTGTACAAAGCCTGCTGATCTAAAGCTGCTCGAATCATCACGCACGGTTTACGATACACCCAAGTTTGGGATCCCTCACGCATACCTGCGTGATGGGGCACCGGTGTCAAAGCCGGTTCGGACTGTGCGGACGCCTGTTGCCGTAATCGGAACGGGTATTGCCGGTCTGAGTGCCGCTGCATTTTTAAACGACCACGGGATTGAAACCACGCAGCTCGAGAGTGAATTCAGACCCGGTGGTGCGGCCGTCAGTGCTCCGATGGGTGGTTTCAAGGCGCCACTCGGAAGCGTGTATTTTACTGACCTGAACGAAAACATGCAGCGCCTGCTTGATCGTGCCGGTGTTCACTCAGTTCACTGTCCGGCTGACGGGTATAATTTTGGCACCGGTGAAGTTGTTCGTGATATCTGGACAGATGCCACGCTGGATAGAGTCATTACCGATTCTGCCGACCGTGACGGGATGAAGCGTTTTAGAGACCATCTGCTTAATCTCAGAGTGGGATTCCCGGATTATCCGCTACCCGATGAAATCACAAACGAGTTAGTGGCATTAGACATTCCTGCGTACGACTGGGTAAAGTCATTTGGTTCACGTACGCTGCTCACCATTCTCAACTCGTATAGTCGTTCATCAATGGGTGCAATGCTGGAGCGGGTGAACGTTTACAACTTGATAAATTTTTATAGTGGTGAATTTGGTGATTCGTTTGGACTGCTGCGTCACACGTTCCCCGGCGGAACGTCGGTTTTTGCCGAGGCACTTGCTGCGTCGTTGCCTAATGTTACAACCTCCCATGTAGCGGTCCGTGTTGCCAACAGCGGAAAGACTGTAGATGTTGATTGTATTGATAGCAGCGGTGAGGTTGTTAGATATATCTGTGATCAGGTTGTTGTAGCCACTCCCAAATTCCAGGTACCGCATCTTATCCCTGAATTAGATCCGCATCAGGCGAAAGCCTGCAGTCAACTGTCGTACGCACCGTACATCACGATCCACGTTGTTAGTTCCGAACCCTTTATGGAGCCGGATCTGTACGACACTTGGAATCTTAGCAGCGAATTTGAAACTGATGTTGTAAACCCTGCAAGCGTTCCCGGTAGTCAGTTCAATAAGCACATTTCTTCGCTCTACGTGCCGGTTGACCGGTTTGCCCGTAGTTCTTTACAGGATCCGGAGTTGTTTGCGCGCCGTACCGCTGATATCGTGGACCGTTTTCTGGCTGCATATCCTCGGGAAAAACGCAATTCGGTTATCGAGGTGTATAGTTGGGGTTGGGGGCATGGAATGGTTATACCCTTTCCTGGATCGCACAGCGGAATTGTTCAGGCAGCCCGGCGTAGTGTAGGCAATATTCACTTTGCTTCAGCAGATAACGATGCAGCGCCGGCAATCGAGAATGCAATTTCGCACGGCTATATGGCCGCCATGAAAATTGTGGAACTGTTACAACCGTAGTTCGGACCGCGGGATGCCGGTGAGCGTAGGGGCATGAGCCCCTTTCAAGGGAAAAAACCGTCGGTGATGTGCGGAAGAGGGGACTTGAACCCCTACGCTCGTACGAGCGCCACCCCCTCAAGATGGTGCGTCTGCCAATTTCGCCACTTCCGCATGGGGAGCGCAAATATAGGAATGTAACTGTTACCTGCGTACAGCAATTTTGGTAACGCCACTTTCCTTTGAGACGGCACTGGTAACGTGGACAATATACACTCCGGGCGGAACCTCGTTCCCGTAGGCATCTCTGCCATCCCATGCAGCTTGTCTGCCCTTTGCCGTTAGCGCCTGCACAAGCACGCCACCGGGCGTAAGGATCCGAAGCTCCGAGTCGGCCGCCAGCCCGTCGATAATCACTTCAGAGTGCTTGCTCTGCTCGAACGGTTGCGGAAAAACTGACAGCTCGAGAGTTTGTGAAGGGGCTTTGGACGACGTTTGCACTACGCTGCATCCAAGGGTAGTACCCATGTACGCTAATCCGGTTTCGGGGTGGACGGCAACGGTACGCACGTTGTCATCAAGCAGCGGCGTATTTGATTTTGTAACTTCTGCAAGTACTTGGGTGCCATCTTCGTTTAATACAAAGACGCCTGCATTTGTTGCCACCCATTTGTAGTTTAATGCGTCAACAAAAATATCGTTAATCACAGATGCCGAGAGAGCAGTGATACGGCGGACATATGGAACCGATGTATTGGAAATACTGGCGGGATATGCAATTACGGCCACACCGCGTGCAGTGCCAATCCAGAGTGCGCCAGTTCTGTCGGTAGCAAGAGCATAAATCACATTGTCGGGCAGCTGCGAGTTACTGGTTCGCACAACGTTGCAAATGTCATCTGCCCTGTTATCAGTTCCTTTATCATTCCAAATTAGTAAGCCTAAGCCTGCCGTACTTCCCATCCATTTATTCATGGCACCGTCAATGGCAATTGTGCGATAGCTGTTACTGCGTGCGTCGGTGCAGTTTGCTACCCCCGATGAGTTGCCGGAATCGTCGATCTTGACAAGCACCTGGGTTGAGGCAAACTCATTCACAGCCCATGTGTTGCCGGAGGCATCGCTGACGGCATCGGCAATCAAACAGAAGTTGGAATCCTTGGGAATTCCCTGAACGGCACTGTTGGAAACCGTATACGATCGAAGGTCCACATCCCCGTTTGCATACGAACCAAGAATACCGCCTGTTCCCCAGGTTCCAATCATAATCCGATTGTTTTTCAGTGCACTGATGCGATAACAAGAGTTGCTCTGAAGCTCAGGATACTCTCTGACGGTGACAGACTTCCACGACATGCCATCGAAAATGGTAACCCCTGCAGCTTTTGAAGGCGGTTCGATATCGGTTGCTACCCAGAGTACCCCGTGGGAATCAAAACGCATGTGGGCAAACTGATTCGAGCCTGGTCCACCTATGGGTTTGGGGTGCACGGAGGTGCCGTCCCACACGTTGATTCCGGTGCCGTTAATAAAACCAACAATGCACGGTACACCATTCATCATTACCGCCTTGTGACCAATAAACTCACCGGGTGTCCAGTTAATGTTTACCGGTCCGTTGGTCGTAGCTACACCACCAATTGTTGAAAAGTAAACATTGTTATTAAGAGCTGAGAGACTGCTGATTCGATAATCGGTCCGCCCAACCTGCTCTGACCCGGAAACTGCGACGTTATATACTACCGTATCAGTACAGGCGTAAACGCCGGATCCGTTCTGTACTATGTGCAGGTACGACGTCCGTGGAAGACCGTTCGAGGCATCCAGGATCTTCCATACTGACGGCAGTCTGAGCGTTGGCGAATTTAGTGGTGCCACGGCAATGCCGGAATCGGTTGAAAGCCAGACCGAATCGCGGAACAGCGCAATATCCGTTACCCGTGTTTTTTCCTGCAATGTTCCGATTCTATCAACTGTTTCAATAAAGAGTCGTGTATTAAGGTCGAACAGCGTCAGTCCGAATTCCGTACCAATCATCAGAACACGCCCATTTTGTCTGAGTGACGTTATGCCGCGCCGGGGATACTGCATAGCTCGTTTAATGTCGGCAATGGGCGTCCACCGACCTGTAGAGTCAAGAATATCCATTGCTCCGTCAGCATGGCCAACAACAACCTGTTTCGTTGTAGTATCGCACAGAACAATCCGTGCGTCGAGTGACTGCAGCGCATTGATGTTCCGGTATTCTTGTTTTTCATCGGTATTAGGATTGTAGGCATACACACCGCCACTGGTAGCCACCCACAAAGTACCATTCCAGTCAATGTCAATGTCTCTGGTTGTGCGCATTGAGCTGATGGTCTGCCATGATCCGAGCGAAAGGCTCTGACCCATTGCAGGGAGTACAGCGGTAACCAGCAGGAGTGCAAGTCCGGATATCGTGTGCTCTACTGTTCCAAGAATACCTGCCGGTGGGCGCATCATCGTTGGTCTCCCATGGTAATTGTGTCAAGAACCGTAATCATTTCAAGTGCTGCGTGAGCTGCATCGGCTCCCTTATTGCCATGATTGCCGCCGGCACGGTCAAGGGCTTGTTCCATCGTAAGGGTTGTAAGTACACCCATAATCACGGGAAGGCAGTGGTGCACGCTAATCGAGTTCAGAGACTGTGCTACGGGTGCTGCCACGAAGTCAAAGTGCGGTGTTTCACCCTTCACAACGCATCCCAGTGCAATGATGGCGTTCGTTACTTTTTTGCGGGCAACAGCTTCTGCAAGAGTTGGCAATTCGAAAGTTCCGGGACAGCGTAGTACGCTAACGGTACAATGGGGATGGTCTGAAAGTACAGCCAGTGCGCCCTGGACCAGTGCATCAACCACGGTCCCGTGCCATCGGGCGGCAATGATGGTAATGTGTTTGGTACCGGTGGTGGACGTCTTGAGGGGTTCAGGGGTTCCGGGAGATGCCATCGTTAACTCTTCCTGGTGGGTGAATTTTGCGTTGTAACGAACGAACATGCATGATATTTACCTGCTCCTCACTCACTCCGTACGTGCCAATGGTGGCATCGTCATGGTCGCGTGTGCCGTGATAGTCCGAACCACCAGTAACAATAAGCTCGTGTTGCTGTGCCAGAATCCGATAGTACTCTGTTGTATGCGTCCAGTGTGACGGGTGATACACTTCGATACCATCAATGCCCATGCTAAGGAGCGACAGAAACAATCGCGGATCCTGGTAGGTCCGGCCCGGGTGTGCCACTACCAGAACACCACCCGCAGCATGGGTAAGGTTTACAGCATCCCGCACGGTGAAACGCTCACGTGGCGTATAGGCACAGCGTCCGCGGCTTAGCCATTTGTCAAAAGCATGCTTGTGGCTGGTGGCATACCGTTTGGCAACAAGAACGGCTGCAATATGGGGGCGGGTTACCGGTGCCTTGCCGGCAACGTCCAGAACCTCATCAAACGTGATTCGTATTCCGGCAACATTAAGTTTTCTTACCATCTCTCGGGCACGGTGTTCTCTATCGAGACGACTTTTGTGTTCATATTCAAGGACGTCGGGATTGGTAGCGTCCATGTAGTATCCAAGGCAGTGTACCTCGGTTCCGTTTTCGTAGCAGCTGATTTCGATACCGGGAATTACCGTGACGTGAGAAGCGACGGGCGTATTCTGAAGTTCGCGGTGAGCCATCATTGTATCGTGATCGGTAATGGCAATGGCTTTCAGGCCGGTAAGGCCGGCCTTGTTCAGAAGATCAGCGGGCGAAAGGACCCCATCGCTGAACACGGTATGCATGTGCAGGTCTGCGTAGATATCGGTCACGCTGCAAATATCTCCAGTCCATTGCCGAAATCCCGGCTGTCATCGTCGAGAATGGAAACAACCATTGCCTGTAGGACGGCAAACGCATCGACAGTGCTGCTTTTAAGGAGTTTCTCGGCATGCCGGATTGCGTGAATTCCTTTTTCGATTTTCCGGCTACCTAATGCTGACAGAGCCGACTGATATTCGCCAAGCGCAAACGGCTGAATTCCGGCTGCTGTTGCAGCGGTCGAGGCGTCGGCAGAGCGGATGGTTTCGGTGAGTTTCAACAGTTGCGTAAAGTATCGTGCGAGCATCGTCAGGATCAGCATTTCTTCGTGATTATCATCAACAAGTGGTTTTAAGATACGAATGGCTTCTGCCGGGTTGTTTCTTCCGATTGCGCGCTGCAAATCGAATACTGTAAATTGCTGGGAACCGCTTGTAAGCCTGACGATGTCGCGTGCGGTTGCCTGTGGTTTGCCTTCTAAAAACAATGCAACCTTCTCGATTTCAAGGGCAAGCATACGCTGGCTGCTGCCACAGCGGGCAATGAGTATTTCGGCCGCATCGCGGTCAATGGCGAAATGGTTCTGCTCGGCAGTTGCATGAACCCATGCCAGCAGTTGCGGATGCTTCTTGGCAGGATATTCATGCCAGGCTGCTGACTGAAAAATCGCCGTGAACGGCTGCTTAATCCCGGTGAGCTTTCGCTTGAACGCTGCACTCCCTCGCTGGCGAGCACCGGTTAATCCGGCTGCCTGCGGAACAGATGCGGTGAGTAGTAAAAATGTTGATGATGAGGGGTTTTGAAGGTATCCCAACAATACCGAGGCGTTCTTGCCTCGAGGTGGTGTGACCCGGTCAAAATGCTTAACCCAAATTGTACGGCGGGTACTCATCATGGGGAATGATCGGGCTATGGATACAATGGCGTCAGCCTGCATACCATCGCCATCCACAACATCTGTGCTCATGCCTCCGGTATCGCTGGCAGAGGCTGCCTGAAACAACCGTTCAGCATCCTGCTCAAGGGTATAGTCATCGTCGCCAAACAAAAGAAGGACGGGCGGGAAGTTCAGCGTTGTAAGAATTTCTTCAATCATGAGTAACACGTTCGATGGTGTGGTCCGTATCTATCGTTGTGTTGTGCGAGGATCCAGTGCGTCACGCAAACCATCGCCCAAAAGGTTAACGGCAATTACGGCAATTGCCATGGCAGCAGCAGGGAAAACCGTAAGGCCCCAGTTTGTTCCAAGTGCTATGTATCCGTACCCATCCTTGATCATTTGTCCGAGTGACGACATCGGTGGCTGGACGCCAAGACCGATAAACGAGAGTGATGCTTCGGCAATGATGGCAGTGGCAAACCCGGCAGTCGTTAGCACAATCACAGGTCCGGCGGCATTGGGCAGCATGTGACGGAGGATGGTGCGGACTGCACCAAAACCAAATGCACGTGTGGCTTCTACATACTCAGCTTCTCGGATGGAGAAGAACTGTCCGCGGACAATCCTTGCAATGTCAACCCAGGAACTCATGCCAATGGCAACAAAGGTCTGCCAGTAGCCCTTGCCCAGAATAACGCTGAATGCAATCACAAGGAGAAGGGCGGGGAATGACCAGACAACGTTCACAACCCACATTACACCGTCATCAACCCAGCCCCTGAAATATCCGGCAAAGGCACCAAGCGTAACGCCTATCAGGAGTGCGATAGCCTGGGCGATGAGCCCAACGGTCAGCGATACCCGCAAACCATAAATCAGTCTGCTGAACACGTCACGACCAAAACGATCAGTGCCGAGCAGGAACAGGGGCCGGTGGTGCCAGTCGTCCTGCGACGTTCCCGCAAGCTGCTTCAGGGCGATACGGTATGGTTCTCCCGAAGGATCGTGGTAGTGGACGGTATCGCCGGATATCGTGAAGTCGCTGACAGCTATAACACTGGGTACGTTGGGATTTGCAGGGTTGTGTTTTAACAGAATGTTTCCCCTAAACCCAGCCGGCTTAACACTGTATTCAAGAATTTGAGTGGTGGGTTCAAATGGTGTTATCCATGGAGCAAAGATGGCCATTGCTGACATGATACATATTGTTATCAAGCCTGCCAAAGCCCCTTTATTTTTTTTCAGTCGTTTCCACGTAAGCGTTACGATAGGAATCATCGCACCCTCACTTTCGGATCGAGCAGGGCGTTAATAATATCGGTGACTAAGTTGGTAATAACGAAAATCACCGCAGTTATCAGCACCGTACCCTGAATAACCGGATAGTCGAGTTTTTCGATGGCATTAAATGCTGCCAGGCCGATTCCCGGCCAGTTAAAAACCATTTCGATAAAGTAGGTGCCGGCAAGAAGGCCGGCAAACCATGCGCTAACGGTGGTGACAACAGGATTGAGAGCGTTTCGCAGGGCATGCCTGAAAAACACCTTGACGTTAGATAAGCCTTTCGCCCGGGCGGTGCGTACGTAGTCCATCCCTAAAACATCCAGCATGCTGGAACGGGTGATGCGTGCAATCACGCTCAATGGCCGAATGGCAAGTGTGATCATAGGCAGGGTAAGGTATTCCCATCCACGATCAATATATCCGCTGATAGGAAACCACTCCAGGATAACCGAGAACACCAGGATGAACAGCAGCCCAACAACAAACGAGGGAACACTAATCCCCAGCAGCGATGACCCCATCAGCGAGGTGTCGAGCCACGAGTTGGCCCTCCATGCTGCCCACACACCCAGTATAATACCAAGAACTGTGGCTATGAGCATCGATGTGGTGGCAAGCAGTGCCGTAGCCGGCAAACGGTCGGCAATGGTTTCAGCTACCGGTCTGCCGGTAACAAGACTCCGACCCATGTCGCCAGCAGTCAGGTTGCCTATGTAGTGTAGCATTTGAATGGCAAGGGGCTTGTCCAGACCCAGCTGTTTCTGAAGGTTCGCCACGCTCACAGAGTCTGCATGCTGTCCAAGAGCAACCCGTACAGGGTCACCCGGTGGTCTGATAAAGAACGTTAGTATTACAACTCCAAGGAGTACGGCAAGTGTGTACAACAACTGTCGGAGTGAAAGGGCATTTGCCAGTAGTTGGAAGAGTTTCATGGTGCGTCCGGCAATGAGTATTCCGACAGGGTTACGCGGGTAGGCTCCTGAACGTTCATGCCCAGGAGCTCACGGGCAATAAGCTGAAAGGTTGGCGTATAGTCTGTAAGATACAGCTGAGCAAAAGATCGCGTTGTATCCGTAACTCCATTGATCCAAGCTACATTAAGTGTTTGTGCTGCCTGTACTGAGGCTGCTTCGCCGCAGTCAATAAGCCGAACACCGGGGGCCATCTCCTGAATCAGCGGTGAGAGTAGCGGATAGTGAGTGCATCCAAGCACAAGGGTATCAATGCGCTGTGCCAGCAGAGGATTCAGATAGGTTCTGGCAACCAGTCGTGTTGCATCGGTATCAAGCCATCCTTCCTCAACAAGGGGAACGAAGAGCGGACATGCCTGGCTCATAACCGCGGCATCGCTGCGGTGAGCGTGAATACCCTGTTCATACACTCCGGAGGCAATCGTGGCCCTGGTTCCAACAATGCCGATACGTCCGCTCGGGCTAACCTGGGCGGCCTGCCTTGCTGCAGGTTCGATAACTCCAAGCACGGGTACAGGAAGGTGATACCTGAGAGACTCCAGTGCAACAGCGGAGACAGTATTACAGGCAATCACAATGAGTTTAACGTCATGGTCAAGTAAAAACGCCGCACATTCGGCTGCGTATTTGCGGACGGTTTCGGCGCTCTTGTTACCGTACGGTACGCGGGCAGTGTCGCCCAAGTACACAAACCGTTCATTCGGAAGGTGCATCATAAGCTTCCGCAGTACGGTAAGACCGCCAAGGCCCGAGTCAAATACACCAATGGGTTGTAGTTCTTCCGGCATATCGTCGAAAATACGCAGGGATAAGTACCTACTCTGCGTAGTTTACGGTTGTGAACCTCACCCTACGAATGCGGTTATCACTGATGTACGGGGCTGTGGCAGCCATCACAACGGTTGCCTTTGCCTTTATTGCGTATTACACAGTGATGGACGAGCTGCAGAATAATCTGGATGCTTCGTTGCTGCGGGCAGGCAACGGCTTACTTGCCGTAGTGCAGCGTGAGCACACACAACAGAACAGGCCACTCCAGCCGGTAAAGCAGCGTCGGAGGGATAGCCCCGACAATGTTTTTGAGTTTTTGCAACGATCGTCGCTACGGGAGTTCGTGGGTCCGATCCCTGTGACGGATGATGTTTTTGAGCAGCCACCCGACCCGGTATGGAGTGCCGTATATGAACACGTATTGTTGAATGCAAGTTCATTTTTATTACAGGTTCGATCGGCAAAAGGTGACATCGTCTGGAAATCCGACAACCTGCTTACTGATTCGCTGCCGTCACTTCGCAGTTTGCTGCCAACAGGGAAGGGAGATTCAAACCGGGTTTGGTCATGGTTTGAACAGGATGGAATTCGATATCGAATTGTTGTCATCGGAAGTTCGATAGCTGAAGTGGCTACCGCATACCCGGTTGGCGAAATTGATTTAATTCTGGTTCGGCTATTCAAGCTTGTACAATGGGGCTTCCCGGTAACGATTGTCGTCAGTATGTTTATCGGGTGGCTTCTGGCACGCAGGGCGTTGAAACCGGTGGACAGGGTGGTGAGGAGTGCGCGCAGGATAACGGCTGAAAACTTGTCGGAACGATTACCGGTACCGCCTGCGAACGATGAGATAGGCCGGCTTGTTGAAACACTGAACAGTATGATAGCGCGCCTCCAGCAATCGTTCGAACAGGTGCGTCAGTTTACATCAGATGCATCGCATGAATTAAAAACCCCGCTGGCAATAATGATGGGCGAGCTGGAGGTTGCCCTCCGAAATAAAAACGTGGGGGTGGAGGCCCGGGCAATCCTAACCAGTTGTCTGGAAGAAGTTGAGCGTTTAACGCACGTGGTACAGGGTCTTCTGGAACTGTCACGTGCAGAGTCGGGACAGGTTGTTATCGAGAAGGTGCCAGTTGATTTTTCGGTTATGATTGCCGATGTTGCCGATGTGATTGAACGGCTGGCAACGCGAAAGCAGATTACGCTGCACGTTGCCATTCAGCCTGACCTGATTGTTACCGGTGATGCGCTTCGACTACGGCAGGCTGTTTTGAATATTGTCGAGAACGCTGTAAAGTACACGCCAGCCGGTGGGACTGTTCATATTACGTTGCTTGCAGAGTTTAATGACGTGATTTTGCGCGTGAGTGATACCGGCATTGGAATTCCTGAAAGCAAGCTTCCGTTTATCTTCGACAGGTTTTACCGGGTTGATCAGGCACGGTCGCAGGATGTCTCTGGTACCGGCCTCGGCCTAAGTATCGTCCGCTGGATTGTTGATGAACATCACGGACGCATACAGGTTGAGAGTACCGAGGGCAAGGGTACAACCTTTAGCATGGTGCTGCCAAGAACAGTGTAAGTTTGTATCTCATTTCATTTTACATTACACCATGTTCGAACCGTTTCCAGACGATTTATCGTATCCAAAACTTGAAGAATCTGTTCTCGAATTCTGGGATGCCAATACTGTCTTCCAAACCGTACAGGATGCCCGAAAAGATGCCCCGGTTTTTTCGTTTTATGAAGGACCGCCAACTGTAAACGGACGTCCGGGAATACACCACGTGCTTGCACGGACTATTAAGGACACCATTTGCAGATACCGAACCATGCGGGGCTACGCAGTCCGTCGGCAGGCCGGATGGGATACTCACGGACTGCCCGTAGAGATTGCCGCAGAGAAGCGGCTGGGCATTACCGACAAGGCGCAGATCGAAACCATTGGCGTTGATGTGTTCAACAAGGAATGCAAGGCAATTGTTGATGAGAACATCAGTACCGATCAGGGATGGCGGTCGGTGACACGCCGAATGGGTTACTGGCTTGATATGGATTCGGCATATATCACCTGTACAAATAACTATGTTGAATCTGTCTGGTGGGCTCTGAAACAGTTTTTTGATAAGGGGCTTATCACCAAGGGGTTCAAAGTTGTTCCGCAAAGTCCTACCCTGGGTACTCCTCTAAGCAGCCACGAATTATCGCAGAATTATAAAGACGTTAAAGATCCTAATGTTTACCTGAATGTAACGATCACTCATTCCGCTCACCCCGAACTGGTTGGCGTTCAGGTGCTGATATGGACCACAACGCCGTGGACGCTGTTTGCCAATGTTGCGCTGGCAGTTGGTGCCAACATCGACTATGTTGTTGTGCAACACACCCGCCAGATTAAAGGGATACCCGAAGTAAGCGGACGATTTCTGATTGCCGAGAGCAGGCTCTCGGTGTTGCAGGGACCATACACCATTGAAGCCCGGTATAAAGGATCGGATATCGTGGGAGCTCGGTATGAACAGATTTTTTCTGACATTAAACTTGATATCGGGGCACACCCTCATGCTCTGACTATTGTCCCTGCCGACTTTGTAAGCACCGAAGACGGAAGCGGAATTGTGCACATGGCACCCGCCTTTGGACAGGATGACTACGAAGTGTCCAAGCAGTTTGATTTACCAATGCCTCAGCCTGTTACGGCAAACGGACGGTTTACGGACGACGTTGTGGCATTTGCCGGGCGTACTGTAAAAACATTTACCTATGCCGATCATACTGAAGAAGGGGCTGACAGGGATATTGTTAAAGCTCTGAAGGAAGCCGGTAAAATTTACCGTGCTACGTTTGACTACGTTCACAGTTATCCACACTGCTGGCGGACCGACAATCCCGTGATTTATTACGCCAGGGATTCATGGTTTATTACCTCACCACGCTACCGTGACAATCTGGTTGAGAACAACACAAAAATCTCGTGGCATCCACCGGAAATTGGCGCCGGACGATTTGGCAACTGGCTGGAAGAAGTCAAGGACTGGAGCCTGTCGCGCGACCGATACTGGGGTACTCCGCTTCCAATCTGGATCAGTGAGGATGGAACCGACATGTTTGCCGTCGGATCCATCGAAGAACTGCGGGAGGGTATGTACGAAGATGACGACGGAAGCCTGAGCCCCCTGAAAGAAAGCAATCGGGAGATCGACCTTCACCGTCCGTTTGTTGACAATGTTGTTTTTGTGCGCAACGGAAAACGATACCGCCGAACCACCGAAGTTGTTGACGTATGGTTCGACAGCGGAAGCGTACCGTTTGCCCAGTTTCACTATCCGTTCGAAAACAAGGAAAAGTTCGAGAAGGAATTTCCGGCTGACTTTATTGCTGAAGGAATCGATCAGACGCGCGGATGGTTTTATACGATGCACAATATTGCAACTGCGCTGTTTGGATCGGTTGCATTTAAAAACGTTATTGTCAACGACCTGGTTCTTGACAAGGACGGACAGAAAATGTCGAAGTCACGTGGCAACACTGTTGATCCATTTTCGCTGTTCGGCACATACGGCGCAGATGCTATTCGCTGGTATCTCATGGTCTCATCACCAGTCTGGAAGCCGAAGTTGTTTAACGAAACTGACATTGCACGTACGGTTGTAGCCGAGCTATTCAGATCGATAACAAACGTGTACGACTTTTTTGCAATGTATGCCAACATCGACGGATTTGCCGCAACCACGCCTGCTCCGGCCGTTGAAACCCGTCCGGAGATTGATCGCTGGATTGTATCCCGGTTGCAAACTGTGCGTCGGGACGTTATGGAATCATTCGATGAGTTCGACATAACGTTGGCATGCCGGACTATTCAGGAGTTCTGTATTGAGGAAGTCAGTAACTGGTATGTTCGCCGCAATCGGCGTCGGTTCTGGAAGGGTACTATGGATGCCGACAAAGAATCTGCCTACCATACATTGTATGAAATTTTACTTGGGGTAACTCAGCTGATGGCACCGGTTGTCCCGATGATCAGCGAAGCGATTTTTCAACGACTAAAAAAAGAGTCGCACCAAGTGAGCATACATTGTTGTATATTGCCATTGTTTGAGGAAGCACTTATTGATGCTGAACTCGAACAACGGATGAAGCAGGCGCAGATAATTGTATCGCTTGCACGTTCTTTAAGAGAAAAGGCACGAATAAAAACGCGGCAACCGTTACGAAGAATTCTTCTTCCAGTTGATGGCCCGGCAGCACGCAGACAGATTCAGTCTGTACAGGACATCATCATGGAGGAGATCAATGTAAAAGAAATTGAGTATGTATCGGATGACACAAGTATCGTTCGGCGGAGTGCACGACCAAACTTTAAAGTTATAGGGAAAAAGTATGGTGATCGCACCCAGCTTGTTGCAGCGGCAATTCGTACCATGACTAACGACCATGTGCGGAAGTTGGAACAATCTTCGGTTTTGGCATGTACAGTGGGAGATGAAATTGTTCAGGTGGAATACGAAGATGTTGAAATTATCAGCGAGGATATCGAAGGATGGCTGGTAGCTTCCGAGGGAACAATTACGGTAGCTTTAGATACTGAAATTGATGATGTCCTCGAACGTGAAGGTCTGGCACGTGAGTTTGTTAGCAGAATCCAAAAAATCCGTAAGGATTCGGGCTTTAATGTTACCGACAGAGTGAGTTTAGTCCTGGTTGGTGACGACGAAACATATAAAGCACTGGTATCCATGCGGTCGTACATTGTAATGGAAACGCTGGCGACATCGCTCGAGCGGGGGGAACAGCCCGAAGGGGTTGATCTCGAGATTAACGGGCGCTTCGTCAACGTGCGCGTATTGCGCGACTGAAGCTTGTGCGTCCATCGACGCACGCGTTTTCATTCACTTTTTATCGGAGGTTTATTTCTATGGCAGTTGCCAAGAAAGCCGCCAAGAAGCCAGCCGCCAAAAAGGCCGCTGCTCCTAAGAAGCCAGCCGCAAAGAAGGCTGTTGCTAAGAAACCGGTAGCCAAGAAGGCTGCCGCTAAGAAGCCAGTAGCCAAGAAGGCTGCCGCTAAGAAGCCAGTAGCCAAGAAGGCCGCTGCTAAGAAGCCAGTAGCCAAGAAAGCTGCTGCTAAGAAGCCGGTAGCCAAGAAAGCTGCCGCTAAGAAGCCAGTAGCTAAGAAAGCTGCTGCAAAAAAAAAAATGAGCTAGCCCGAAACGGCAACTCATTTAATCCGGTTTCGCAACAGACTTCGTCGAAGACGTCAGCCGTCAGCAGGCAGATGTCAAATGCGTCTAAAAATACTATTATAGAGATGAAGAATCAGGAACAAACAGCGAGAAAGCAGGAAGTGACGAAAAAGAAGTCTAACTCGAAAACCGGAAGCACATCACAAGCTGCTCCTGTGCGATCCACAGGAGCAGCTTCTGTTTCAAAACAGACAAAAACAACAAAAGCTTCAAAAGAAACAAAGGTGGTTAAGGCCGCCCCACTTGTACCGGTTCAGCCAAAGCCGAATGTTAGGTATAACGATAAGGACCTTGAGATGTTCAAGGTTAACATTGAACATTCCAAATCGGATGCTCTGGAAGAATTACGGATGCTGCGTGAGCGTCTTGACGATCTGACCAGCAGCGAGATGGCCGAAGAGAGTGCTATCTATTCTATGCACATGGCCGAGCAGGGATCTGAAGCAATGGAAAAAGAAAAAACCTATGCTCAGATTCAACGCATCCAGGAATACATCCGGAAGCTGGATGAAGCACTGATGCGTATTGATGAAAAAACGTACGGTATATGTCGGATGTGCGGAATTAAAATCGCCAAGGAACGCCTGCTTGCTGTGCCGATTACAACGTTGTCGGCATCGTACAAAATTCATCAGCAATGTCCGGAAGACGGCGTTGACCGCATTGTGGCAAAGCCCGGTGGCGTTATACGATAGTGCTACATGCGGGTTTTCCGATTCCATTTGATTGCCGTGGCCCTGGTACTCCTGGATCAGTGTACAAAGCTTGCCGTTAAGGGTTTTTCGTTTATGGGCATTACCCATCAGGGGATGTACCTTGGTCAAAGTGAACCGCTCATCGGTGACATCGTCAGGCTAACATTTGTTGAAAATCCCGGAAGTGCCTTTGGTTTAGAATGGGGATCAGCGAAAATTGTCTTAACGCTGGCAACCGTGATCATTGCAGCTGCACTTGGCTGGTACCTCTATAAAATCAGAACTGGAAGTATGCTTCTTCAAACGGCAATAATGTTGCTTCTGGCCGGCGCTGTTGGTAATCTTATTGATCGTACATTCTATGGCGTTGCCTATGGTCAGGCAGGACTGTTCCTTGGCAGCGTGGTTGACTTTGTGCAGCTTGATATTCCCGATATGAATATCATGGGGACGGTGTGGACACATTGGCCGGTTTTTAATGTGGCTGATTCCTGCGTTACCGTTGGCATCGCCCTGCTGCTTGGGTTAGAGATCGTTGCCGGCTTCAGAAAGAAAAAGGGTCCCACTGCTGAGCCTAACACGACCGATCATCAGGCACCGTAAGTGCCGCAACCATGAAGAACCCGGCTGAACAGTATCCCGAGAAGGTGGAGTTCACATTTACATTGAACGTTCCGCAACGTCAGACGCCTGAACGGATCGATGCATTCATTTCGCGTAGTATTGAGCATGCTTCACGGTCACGTGTTCAGCGTGCTATAGAACGCGGTACGGTTACGGTGAACGGTAAGCCCACAAAGTCAAACTATAAAATTCGTCCGGGCGATGTAATTCACGTTCTCGTTCGCAAACCTCCGCCACTGGAGTTAATCCCCGAAAATATACCGCTGGATATTCTGTTTGAAGATGAACATCTTATCGTCATCAATAAGATGCCCGGTATGCTGGTGCACCCCGGCATCGGCAACAGGTCGGGGACATTGGTGAATGCAGTTCTGTGGCATCTCGGACAGCGGGAGGCCGTTCCTGTCCTGGGTAATCGTGAGTCACTTGCCGATTACGACGATACAGATGATGACGGCGAGTCAGACGGCGATGATGGTATGGAGGATGGCATACTGGAAACACCTGACTCCAGTCCCTCCGAATTTCTGTCTGCACAAGCCGTACGCCCGGGTATCGTCCATCGTTTGGACCGCGACACGTCGGGAGTGATGGTTGTTGGAAAAAACTATGCTACAACACTGCACCTTTCTAATCAGTTTGCTCAACGTATAGTTCAGCGTGAGTATGTAGCTCTTGCATGGGGTGTTATGCAGGATGATGCCATGCTTATTGAAACCAATATCGGACGCAGTACAAGAGATCGCAGACTGTATGCTGTTGTGCAGCGCAATGGGAAATACGCTGCTACGCAGGTTGCCGTTGTAGAACGCTACAACTGTGCAACGTTGATTACCTGTAAGTTGCATACAGGCCGGACACATCAGATACGGGTTCATACAAGTTGGAAACAGCACCCGCTCGTGGGCGACAAAGAGTACGGAGGTGCAGATTCAGTGCTCAACGGAATCCACCATGCGTTTCGGCCTCAGGCACGACAGGTTCTGCTCACTATCCAGCGGCAGGCACTGCATGCCCGATTGCTTGAATTTGTACATCCAGCAACCAGGCAACCTATGAAGTTCACTACACCTGTCCCAGAAGATTTCCTTTCGGCTATTCGTACAGTACGTCCTACCGAGGCAGGGCCGCTCCCCCCATGCCTTTGCTAATTGCACTTGCGCGTCGCTTAATATAAGCCGAAGGCCTGCCGGCATTAAACCGCCTTGGATTGGGGAGTACCGCTACAAGCAGTGCCGATTCCATTCGTGTTAACCGTGCCGCTGTTTTACCAAAGTAATGTTGTGCCGCCGCTTCAACACCATACACACCGTCGCCCCACTCCACAACATTAAGGTACATTTCCAGGATTCGACGCTTGCCCCATACTGCCTCGATACAGTACGTGATTCCAACCTCAAACGCCTTCCGTACCATCGTCCTGCTCGGTACCAAATACACACTTCGTGCTGTTTGCATACTTATGGTACTGGCACCAAGGGGCGGACGTCCGCGCTTGACCCTTGAGGGGTTAACTCTCTTTGCACGGTCAACTGCACGCCAGTCCACGCCGCCATGAATCAGGAAGGCCCTGTCCTCACTGGCAATGACTCCGCGCTGTACCCACGTTGACATTTCATCAATCGATACCCAGTCGTAGTGAAGCCCTCCCGAGTATTTTGTGAACGGGGCTTCGGCCAGACGCCAAATCATGAGCGGCGTGTAACAGGGTGGAAACCATCGCAACAGAACAATACTTACAATGAATAAGCCGCTAACCGTGAGGATATTAAGCCATAAACCACGAAAAAGTTTTTTCCACATGCTCTGATTTGGGACTTTACGTTTGTTAGGTTTGCACACGAAATAATTGACAAAAGTAATGGAAATCACATTAAAACCACTCGATAGGGAAATTTGTAGGATCCTTCAGGACAATGCCCGACTCAGTTTGAGCGAGGTGGCAGACAGGGTTGGAGCCTCGGTTCCAACAGTCAGTGAACGGGTAAAAAGACTTGAGGCGAACGGTGTGATTCGTGGATACCATGCTGTAATCAGTTCCGATGCTCTTGGGTACGACGTGACGGCATTCATCTTCGTTGATGCAGAATCAAGCGATGTTTACAGCCAGTTCCGGAGGAACTGTCTGAAACATGCCGATATTTTGGAGGTTCATGCAATTACCGGAACGGCCTCACATATTGTTAAGGTTCGCGTCCGCAATACCTCGCAGCTCGAGGAACTTTTAAGCGTAATGCAGCGCTGGAAAGGGGTTACGCGCACGGTAACTCATGTTGTGCTGAGCACGCACAAGGAAACACAGAACTTGGAAATCAAACCAACATCCGCAGAAAGTAAATAAAATGCACACAAACGCAACCGATGTACCCCGGTCAGCAAAACTTGTTTCTGATACGTTAACGGAGGCCTTTGCCGATGATGTTTTAACAGCCGACCAACTGCGTCAGCGCTTAAGCAGGAGTGTGTGGGAGTCAATTAGTAACACAATTGATAAAGCCACGGTGATCGATAGTGCAATAGCCGACACGGTGGCACTGGCAATGAAAACATGGGCAATTGAAAAAGGGGCTACCCATTATTCACATTGGTTTCAGCCCCTTACAGGTCTTACAGCTGAAAAGCATGAATCGTTTGTTGTACCCACTTCAAACGGGTCGGCAATTTCGCAATTCAGCGGGAAGGAGCTGATTCAGGGAGAGCCCGATGCATCCAGTTTTCCAAGTGGTGGTCTGCGTGCTACCTTCGAGGCCAGGGGCTATACGGCATGGGATCCAACATCGCCCGCTTTTATTGTCCGTCATGACAACGGTGCCACATTGTATATCCCCACGGCATTTGCAAGCTGGACGGGTGAGGCACTGGATCACAAAATTCCGCTGCTTCGGAGTACGAATGCACTCAATCATGCAGTTCTGAAAGCACTAAAATTATTTGGTGATTCTTCGGTTGAAAACGTAACAAGTGCCGTTGGTGCAGAGCAGGAGTATTTTCTGGTCGACGCTGAGTATGCCAAACGCCGACCTGACCTTGCACTAACCGGGCGGACGTTGTTTGGCGCACGCCCGCCACGTGGTCAGGAGTTAAGCGACCATTACTTTGGTTCGATACCAAACCGTGTACTGAGCTATATGACGGATGTGGAACAGCAGCTGTTCGCACTTGGCGTTCCGGTGAGAACCCGCCATAACGAAGTTGCACCCGGTCAGTATGAATTTGCCCCGCTGTACGAAGGTGCAAATATTGCAGCCGACCATCAGCAACTGGTGATGAAGGTGCTTAGGAATACGGCACGGAAACATGGCTTTGTTTGTCTGCTGCACGAAAAACCGTTTAGTGGAATTAACGGGAGCGGCAAGCACGTGAACTGGAGCATCATCACCAATACGGGAGTGAATCTTCTGGAGCCTGGCGATACTCCATTTGAGAATATGATGTTTCTGTTTTTCTGCACGGCAATTATCCGTGCCGTCAACCTCCACTCAGACTTGCTGCGTATTAGCGTTGCTACAGCATCGAACGATCTACGCATGGGGGCCCACGAAGCACCGCCAACAATTATGAGCATTTACCTTGGCGCAGAGCTGACCGACGTCTTTGAACGCATCGAGAGTGGTAAGGCCGGAAGTAAACGGGCTCGTGGGCTGCTGGGGTTAGGCTCACCGGTGCTGCCTCCGATACCGTTGCACAGTGGTGACCGTAACCGGACGTCACCATTTGCATTTACGGGTAACAAGTTTGAATTCAGAGCCGTGGGGTCGTCGCAGACCATCAGCTTTCCGGTAACGGTTCTAAACAGTATCGTTGCTGAATCAGTGATATATCAGTCAGCACAGATCGAAGCTCTTCTGGCTTCGGGCGAACAGTTCGAAAACGCACTGCGCACTGTGATTAGTTCCACCTACTCCGAACATAAACGTATTTTGTTTGATGGCGATGGTTATAATCCTCAGTGGATTACAACTGCTGCCGAGCGTGGTTTGCCCGTTTATGCATCATGCGTTGATGCCTATGAACAGTTAACCTCACAGAAGAATATTCAACTCTTTGAGCAGTTGCAGGTGTTTAATGCCCGTGAACTCGAAGCCCGACAAGAAGTGCTGTACGATCAGTATTTTAAGACTATCAACATCGAAGCAGAAACCACAGAGTGGATTGCCCGTACAATGATTGTCCCCGCAGTATTTGATTTTATCGCTCGTACCCAGTTGGTACAAACGCACAGCACGTTTGCGCAGGAAACGCACCACAAGCTGGTAGAGGCAATAGACAAGTTTGGGAGCGCTCTTGGAGAGCTGCACAGGCAAAATGTTGAGCTGGGTGGCAGCGATGTACGGAGCAAGTGCACGCACATGGTACAGAATGTGCTGCCTGCAATGAAGGCTGTCCGCCACGTAGCCGATAAACTTGAGCGCATCTGTGACTCTGCTGTATGGCCAATGCCGGGATACCGCGAAATGTGGCTGGTTCGGTAAAGACGGTGCTCGTTTCTACGGTTCATTGTTCGGAGATCACTCCGTGTGATGATGGTGCAATTATTGCTAGGTGCCAACGCAATGGAAAAGCTCCTGGTCTGGATGTTTCTCGCATCGGTATCAACCGCACTGTGTGCCGTATCAATCAGCGGCCCGCGGGTGATATGCGGTCAAACCGACATTGTACTGTCGGCACCCGCAGGGATGATCCGCTATTCGTGGAATACCGGTTCAACCGACAGACAGATCACTGTAACGTCGGCCGGGACCTATACCTGTACTGTAACTCTGCCAAATGGTAATATCGACACCGGCGTAGCCGTTGTTCGTCAGGCCTTTATTCCGCATCCTTCGATTGGTAATCCGGTTGAATATCTGTGTGCAGGTGATCAGCTTCGGCTGGAAGCACCAACCACATTCGTGTCGTACCGCTGGAATACCGGGGATACCACAAGTTCCATCCGGGTGACTCAGGAGGGAAGGTTCCGTCTAACAGTTGTTGATACCAACGGATGCACGGGTACGTCAGACGAAATACTGGTGCTGGTTATTCCAAAACCTGTTGTCAGTATTCAGGGGCCAACGTCGGTGTGTAAAGATGGTACACTTGTTCACTATGTTTCCGGACAGTACAATACTTCGTATTCCTGGATGGCTGATGGTGGTGTGGTGGAAAGCGGGCAGGGTACACCGGCTGTTAAGGTACGGTGGAGCAGGTCGGGTTCTCTCACCGTCCGTGCCGTTACCACCCGCCCCGATGGTGGTGTTTGCACCAAGGATACCACGGTAAAGGTTAACGTCCTGGCATCGGTGAAGCCAACGATATCATATACGCGACGAGATATCTGTACCGGTGACTCCGTGCAACTGACGGCGGTTACCGGCGGTAACGTTGTCTGGAATACCGGTGACACAACCCAGACCATCACCGTGCGGAACGGAGGTTACTACTATGTAACGGTTACCGGAGTTGACGGATGCTCAGGGGTAAGCGATACTGTTGAAGTTATTGAGTTTCAGAAACCGCAGATCACGATTACTGGGCCCCGCATCCTGTGTCCAGGAAATTCCGCTGTCCTGACCGCATCCGATACGCGGGGAGAAGTTGTTCGCTGGGTGTGGAATACCGGGGAGCAGGGTAGCAGCATCCGGATCACTGCACCCGGAACCTACTCGGTAACCGGAACAACGCTTGACGCATGTTCAGAAACCACGTCGATCACTCTTGGAGTGCAGCCTCCAATAGCGATGAGTGTTCCTGATGTCAACGTTGGAGTTGTACCCACAGGACTGTATGTTCAGCCTGTAGTACAAGTCGCTAACAATGGCGTGAACGATGTTAGCGTTATTTCGGTTCAATCATCATCGCCGGTTACCGTTAAACCGCAAACACCACGACTGGTGGGTGCCGGAACACGTCAGAACTTTACGGTTCAGTTCCTGCCTCTTGTTCCCGGTGCATTTTCAATAACGCTCAGGTGGGTGCTGATGGACTCCGAGTGCCAGGATACGATAACTTCCAGGATCACGGGGATTGCCGTTGGTGACACCATCACAGGCGAGGTAAGTATATCCATCCCCGATACCACAGTACCGGTTGGCACTTTTCTGAACATCCCGATTCGGCTGCAGTCAACCCTGCACTTTAATGGTTCTACCACAGTCCGGTTTACGGTGCGTACTCCACGGAATGCACTGAATGTGCTTGGGTCAGGAGGGTGCAGTATCGAACGTGTAGCTCAGGAAGCTACAGACAATGTGTACCACATTTTATTTGCAGGCTATCCATCGGGTCAGGCAGATACCACAGTGTACCTGAACGTTCAGACCATGCTACGAAGGCCGGAGCGTGCTCCGGTGACAGCGGATAGTGTAACCCTTGAGAACGGCGTTGTTCCATTGGCAATGTATCACAACGGTTCGGTTGCGATAACCGGCTGCTGGATTGAAGGCAGACTGGTAACGTTTCAGCAACTACATGCAACACTGGTGGTGTACCAGCTAAACGGACAGCAGGTGTACCGGCAAACTTATAACATCACACCTGAAGAAATCCGTGGCATTGTAAACAAACTTGGAAGTTCAGGTACTCCGTTCCTTGCAGCAGTGTATTTGGCGGACGGAACGTATTACTGGAGCAGCTTTATTGTTGCACAGTAAACAATGGTTCTGTCCGCAGCCAATGCTACTCAGACTTCTTTGTAACCGACTTTCTGGATGCAGGCTTTTTTGCGGCCGACTTCCTTGCAGCAGTCTTCTTTACCGCACGTTCGGGTTTGGCTGGTGCCGATTCGGACTGTGATTCTGCCAGTGCCAAACACTCGGCAAGAGTAAGCGCTGCAGCATCAGTACCTTTTGGAATTCGATAGTTGTCCTTACCAATTTTCAGAAACGGTCCCCAGCGTCCTTTTAGAATCTGCACATCAGGATTTTCATTAAATATTTTGATTAGACGTTCGGCAACTGCTTTTTTCTTTGCCTCGATGAGTTCGATTGATCGTTCGATTGACACTGTTCCGGGATCTTCGCCTGATGGAATGGAGGCAAACATGCCGTTGTGTTCGATATACGGACCAAACCGTCCGATTTTCACGACTACGGGTTGTCCTTCGTAGTCACCAACAACGCGTGGAAAGCGGAACAACGCCAGAGCCTCTTCAAGAGTAACTGTTTCCATGCTCATTGCTGGAGCAAGGCCCTTTTGTTTTTTATCCGGATCATCAGAGTCGCCGATCTGTGCAATGGGTCCGTAGCGTGCCAGCCGGATTGTGACCGGTTTCCCGGTTTTGGGATCGGTACCCAGGTGACGTTCACCGCTCTGGCGTTCTGCCGTTGCCGACGTTTTGTCGAGAGTCTCTTTAAACGGACCATAGAACGCCGAAATCATGGACTGCCACTGCAGCTTACCGTGAGCAATCTCGTCGAACTGCTTCTCTACGCTGGCGGTAAAATTATAGTCCATAATTCCTTCAAAGTGAAGGAGAAGAAAATCAGTCACGATTGAGCCGATGCCGGTTGGAAAGAGTTTATTTCGTTCTTGCCCGGTATTCTCTGTTTTCACAATACGCTGGATCTCGGAAGGGGCTATGGTCTCTGTATTAAGATTCAGCACTAATTCGCGAACCTCGCGTTGCTTGCCGTCGCGATCTTCTTTTACCACGTAATTCCGTGACTGTATCGTACCAATTGTTGGTGCATACGTGGATGGACGTCCGATACCAAGTTCTTCAAGTTTTTTAACAAGTGACGCCTCGGTGTATCGGGCTGGGGGGCGGGCGAACCGTTCCTGAGCCCGCACTGCCTGTGCATCCAGTTTCTCATCAACGGCAAGGGGTGGCAGCATCTTGGCATCTTCCTGGTCATTCTCCTCGTCGGAACTTTCCATATACAAGTGCAGAAAACCATCAAATGCCAGCATTTCGCCCGTTGCCGTGAGTGTTTCCGGTGTTGTGCTGATACCAATGGTTGCAACGGTTTTTTCCAAACGGGCATCTGCCATTTGTGAAGCAAGGGTACGCTTCCAGATCAGGTCGTACAGTTTTTTATGTGCTTCACTGGTTCCGGCACTTTTCTTTGACACATCGGTTGGCCGAATAGCTTCGTGAGCTTCCTGTGCGCTGGCCACGGTGGTGGTGTACCGGCGGGTTTGAACGTATTCGGCGCCAAAGGATGACCCAATGTACTCTGATGCGGCGCTAATGGCAACATCGGACAAATTCACTGAATCGGTTCGCATATAGGTAATGTGTCCGGCCTCGTACAAATCCTGAGCCAGCTTCATGGTACGTGCCAATGAATAGCCCAGTTTGCGTGAAGCTTCTTGTTGGAGTGTTGACGTGGTAAACGGCGCAGAGGGTGACTTCTTACCGGGTTTTATTTCCAGATTTTGCACATGGAACAAAGCCCCCTTACACTTCTCAAGGAAGGTACGGGCTTCGGTTTCGGTATCAAACCTTCGTGGAAGTTCGGCAGTAAATGACCTGCCGTTTTTCTGAAACTCGGCTTGAATTCTAAACTGAGAGGTTACCGTGAAGGCCTGAATTTCTCGTTCCCGTTCAACAACCAGGCGGACGGCAACGCTTTGCACTCTGCCGGCCGAAAGGTTGCGCTGTACCTTGCGCCACAGCACCGGCGAAAGTCCAAAGCCAACCAGTCTGTCCAGAATTCTGCGTGCCTGTTGAGCATCAACCAGAGCTATGTCAACGCTACGGGGTTTTTCGACTGCCGCCTGAATTGCTTTCTTGGTGATCTCGTGGAACACAATGCGCCGTACTTTTTGTGGTGGCAGTTCCAGCGCCTCCATCAGGTGCCATGCAATAGCCTCACCCTCGCGGTCTTCGTCAGTTGCCAGCCATATTGTTTCTGCCTTGGCGGCCTGCTTTTTCAGATCTGCGACGATTTTCTTTTTATCTGCCGTGACCTCGTATGTGGGAGTAAATCCATGTTCGATATCAATCGCCTTGTCGTTACCCGGCAGATCGCGGATATGTCCCATTGATGATGTGACAACAAAGTTGTCACCTAAGAACTTTTGAATTGTTTTGGCCTTACTCGGCGATTCTACGATAACTAGATTCATGATATGTTGAATTCACAAGTTGACGGATTATGGCATACAGCGAAAATTTGCAGCGAATGTGATACCGGGACGAAACCAAGCGACTCTGCCACTGAATTTCGGATGGCATCAATAGCTTCGTTGCGGAACTCAACAACTCTGCCGCACTCGGTACAGATAAGGTGGTCGTGGTTTGGCATTCGTGACGAAAGCTCAAAGTGAGCGCTTTCGCCCTGAAATCTGTGTTTGGTTAAAATGCCGCACTGCGTAAGCAAGTCCAGAGTAGAATACACCGTAGCGCGGGATACCCGTTCACCACGGTTATTGATTTCAAAATAAAGCTCATCGGCCGAGAAATGTCGGTCCAATTCGGCAATTGTTTCCAAAATCCTGTACCGCTCCTGAGTAGCCCGGTACTTCTTTCGGCGGAGGAATTCTGCAAACTGATTTTGCAGCTGTTCGAGTTTTACGTTTGCTGACATAGACAGCAAATATAGTCTTCGTATTTTTGGTCGTCATTTCTGAACCACAAATCATACTCCTAATACATGCGTAAATGGCGGGCCGAGGATTCCTCGGAACTCTATAATGTTCACGGCTGGGGCGTGAGCTACTTTGGCGTGAACGAAGCCGGTAATGTTACTGTTCAGCCACGAAAGAATAAAGGACCGGAAATTGACCTGAAGCAGGTTATCGATGAGGTGGTGGCACGTGACGTGTCGCTCCCGGTTCTGCTTCGGTTTCCGGATATTTTGGATGACCGGATAGAGAAAATCGCGTTATGCTTTGATAAAGCCGGGGCAGACTACGGGTATAATGGCCAGTATTATTCTGTGTACCCCATCAAGGTGAACCAGCAGCGTCCCGTGGTTGAAGAGCTGGTGCGGTACGGAGAGCGGGTTAACATTGGTCTGGAAGCCGGCTCAAAGCCCGAGTTGCACGCCGTCCTTGCAATCATGGGAAACCCGGATGCACTGATTATTTGTAACGGGTACAAGGACGAAGATTATATTGAACTGGCGCTGCTGGCCCAGAAGATGGGAAAGCAGATTTATGTTGTTGTTGAGAAGCTCAACGAACTACGATTAATTAATACGATCAGTAAGCGGCTTGGTGTTCGGCCCAATATTGGCATTCGCATCAAACTTGCTGCATCGGGCAGCGGTAAATGGGAAGAAAGTGGTGGCGACAACAGCAAGTTCGGTTTGAACCCTGCCGAGCTTCTCGAAGCCGTGGATTATGCCCGTAACGAGAATCTTCTGGACTGTCTGCGGCTGATACACTTCCATCTGGGCTCGCAGATCACCAATATCCGAAGAATCAAGAGCGGTTTGCGTGAGGTCAGCGAGTACTACGTGGAACTGATGAAGCAGGGCTGCAATATCGAATTTGTTGATATTGGAGGGGGCTTGGGCGTTGACTATGACGGCTCGAGAAGTTCCTATGCATCCAGCATTAACTACAGCATCCAGGAATACGCCAATGATGCTGTTGCAACAATTGTGGATGCTGCAACCAGGAACTCACTGCCACATCCAAACCTCATCACCGAAAGCGGCAGGGCACTCACTGCCCACCATTCAGTGCTTGTGTTCAACGTTCTTGAAACCGCTAAGGTCCCAGAGTGGGGAGAAACTGACACCGCCGATGATACCGATCACGAGCTGGTTCGTGAGATGCATGGTATTCTTCAGAATATCAGTCCACGGGCAATGTTCGAATCGTGGCACGATGCTCAGCAGGTACGCGAAGAAGCGTTGGACAGGTTCTCGCTCGGGCTGGTGGATCTTGCAGCACGCGCCAAGGTCGAAAAACTATACTGGTCAGTTGCACGGGCTGTGTACGACCTTTCGAAAGAGCTGAAAAACCCGCCGGAAGAACTCAAGCCCCTTCAAAGACTCCTGGCAGAAAAATATTTCTGCAACTTCAGTCTGTTCCAGTCTCTGCCTGATAGCTGGGCAATCGATCAACTGTTTCCAATCATGCCAATACACAGGCTGTGTGAAAAACCAACTCGGATGGCAACGCTGCAGGATATTACATGCGACAGTGACGGGAAGGTTGACAGGTTTATCGGGGGACGCGATTACCGGCAAACGTTGCCGCTACATCCGATGAACTCAGAGCCATACTACCTTGCCGTTTTCCTGGTTGGTGCATATCAGGAAATTCTTGGCGATCTGCACAATTTGTTTGGTGATACGAATGCTGTACATATTGTGATTAAGAACAACACCTACCATATTGAAAATATTATTGACGGGGAGACGGTGGCCGATGTACTGGACTATGTACAGTTCGATGCAAAACGGCTGGTGCGGACAATGGAAACCTGGGTTAATTCATCGGTACAGGACGGGAGGATAAGTAATCACGAAGGGAGAGAATTCCTCAATATTTATCGCTCCGGTCTTTATGGCTATACCTACCTTGAAGAGTAATTATCGTTACGAACCGGTCCTGTTAAAGAACATTGTTCGTACAATACTGATTGCAGCAGCCATGACAGGTGCAATACCTGTCTGCGCCGCCGATATGCCTGTTGTGTATCGTGATGATTTTAGTACCGCGACACAGGTTTGGCCAGTCGGGAATTGGGGCGACAGGATTGCAGGAATTTCTGATGGAATGTATCATCTGCGGAAGCTGAGCCCGGGAGGTCTGTGGTTTATTCCTGCCCCACAGATTTTTCTCGATATCAACGCCGATTACGACATTGAACTGCGTCTGCGCTTTAACTCGGGGCAGAAGGATAAGATCATCGGTATTGGCTACATGGCTGCTGATGTGAACTACGTGAATGTTGTTGGATATACGGCTGACGGCAGCCTGGGTGCTTTTCGAATAAGCTCCGGGAGATACGAAGATGTTGTTACTCCCGTACCATCAGCTTCAGTAAAGCAGAACAATGAGTGGAATACGATTACGGTTCGGCGGAGGGGATCGGCAATTGCAATCGTCATCAATGACGATATCACGACGTATACCGAAGAGCCACGATTATTCGGACGTGCTTTCGGTATCGTGGTTACGGGAAGCATTGCTGTTGAAGCTGATTACATTGAAGTCAGACAAACACAGCAACCAATACGCCTTGCTGCCGATTATCCAAAGGATGTGGTTCGCGAAAACCTTGGGCCGAATGTGAATACCTACAGCGGTGATCTTTCACCGGTCATCACCGCTGATGGACGACAACTGTACATCGGACGCTACCCTTATGAAGGGAATATCGGCCACCCGTCAACCGAAGATATCTACGTAAGTGACCTGCAACCCGACGGATTGTGGGGAAGGATGAGAAATATCGGCCGCCCGCTCAATAACGAAGGGAGCAATTTCCTTATCTCGATTACACCCGATGGGAATACGGCACTGGTGGGGAATACGTACAGGCCTGACGGCCGCCCGCTTTCCGGAGGTGTTAGTATTTCGTACCGAACAGAAGGGGGATGGACGGTGCCAAGGGAAGTTATTATCCGAAATTACTATAACAGAAACAGATTCGCTGAGTATTCACTCTCACCAAGCGGGCAGCAACTGATCATGGCAATTCAGCGTGATGACTCGAAGGGTGATAAGGATATGTATGTGTCGCACCTATTGTCGGACGGCACGTTTTCGGCTCCCCAGCATATCCAAACGCTCAGCACCTGGGGCAACGAAATGAGTCCGTTTGTTGCTGCCGACGGCGTAACGATGTACTATGCTACTGACGGTCTTAAAGGCTACGGTTCGATGGATATCTGGGTCACACGCCGGTTGGACGATACATGGCTGAACTGGACGGAACCCGAAAACATGGGACCAAGCGTAAACAGTGATAAGTGGGATGGTTACTTCACCGTTCCTGCAAAAGGTGATTATGCTTATCTAAGTGCAGCCAACAACACCGATGGCAGCGCCGACATCTATCGTATCCGGTTAACCAAGGGAGTGCGTCCACAACCTGTTTTCCTGGTGCGCGGTCATGTACTGGATGCCGTCACCAGGAAGCCGATTGCCGCCCGTGTTGCATACGAAAGCCTTACACACCGCATGGCTGTTGGAACAGCACGTTCTGCCTTGCCGGAGGGAAGTTACAGTATTGCCCTTCCGTCGGGCGATCTGTACGGCTTCAGGGCTGAAGCCGAGGGATACTATCCGGTTAGTGACCAGCTAGATGCCCGTAAGCTTGAAGAGTATACCGAACTTGAGCGTGATCTGCTCCTGGTTCCGCTCAGAGTTAACGAGACAATAAAGTTATCCAATATCTTTTTTGATTTTGGCAAGAGCACTTTGCGAGATGAATCACTACCCGAACTTGAACGACTCCTTGCATTGCTGCGCTCGCGCCCCTCGCTTGTGATTGAACTGCAGGGACATACCGATAACGTTGGATCGGATGACGCAAACAAGGCGTTGTCGAAAGATCGCGTGGAAGCCGTCAGAACGTATCTGGTCAATAACGGAATTGATGAAAAGCGCCTGATGGCTGTTGGCTACGGTAAATCTAAGCCGGTGGCCTCCAACGATACCGAGGAGGGCCGGCAGCAAAACCGTCGCGTTGAATTTAAAATCGTGAAGATGTGATGGGTGTTCGTGCCGTTGGCATCGCTGTTGTTCTTCTCAGCCTTCCGGCTCTACTGCTGGCATGGGAGCGTGAGGGGCTGCTTACAAACGCTCGTCATCACACCAGTCGGTGGTATCAAGCTATCCTTGGCAATCATGCCAACGTGGATAGCGTGATGCTGTGGATGCGACTGGACTCGTCTGCCTATACCGAGCCGCCAAGTATCGAAGTTTATAATGCCAGGGAATGGATCCGAAAACACTACTTGTTTTCGGATGCTACAGGCAAGGTTGACAGCCGGAGGTATTTTCCGCCAAGGGCTGCAAAAACTGCTGCCGTGGTACGGACGCAGGCCAATGCCACGTGGCACTGCCTGGGACCATTTACTTGGGATAAGGATGCCAAGAAAGCCACCGGCTCTGAAGGTATCGGAGTGGTACGGAGTATTGCTGTTAACCCAAATGCTCCCACAACGTTTCTGGCGGGAACCATTAGTGCCGGTGTGTGGCGCTCTGCCGATGCAGGTTTAACCTGGACTCCGGTGACTGATGGAATCATGGCGCAGGAAGTTCATAAAGTTGCATTCTCTGCAACTGAACCATCGGTTGCCTACGCAGCACTCGATGTTGGCCTGGCCCGATCTGTTGACGGTGGAGCAACCTGGCAGCTGACGTCGCTAGACTCGCGCGCCGATTATCCGGCACTTTCACACGTTGAGTGCATAGCCGTCTCGGCAGCAAATCCACACGTCGTTCTTGTTGCCGTCAATAAACGGCTGCAGCTCAGCAGGGATGCCGGTGCAACATGGCAGGTAATTCCGGGATCGGATGGTACCTACTGGGATCTTGAAGCCAATCCTGCTAAAGGCGAAGAGTTCTACGCCATTCGGAAGGACGGCAACGTTAGCACATTTTGGATTGTTGATGAGAAGGGGCTTTCAACCGGTACTGGTTTACCCAAGCCCGGACAGCTTGATGTAACGCCACGAGCCCTAATTGCTACGTCGGCCGCCGCGCCAAATTCGGTATGGGTGCTGTTTGCAGGTAAAAAGGACAGCGTGGGCGGTATATGGGGGCTGTATAAAAGTGATGACCAAGGGAGAACATTCGGTCGAAGGTGCTGCGGGCCGGATGAACCATCGATGCCAACACCATTGCAACCTAACCTTATTGACTATAATCCAATGGGTCTTGGTCTTGCTCAGGTTACCTGGGATATGGCCTTTGCTGTTTCTTCCACCGATACCAGCTTTATCGTGGCAGGAGGGATTTTTGCCTATGTAAGCAGTAACGGCGGACAAACATGGAAGGCTACTGCACCAATACATTATGATGTTCAGGATGCCGTAATTGTAGGCGACACTCTTTGGGTATCCACCGACGGTGGAATTCAACGAAGCAATGACCGCGGAACCACACTGGAAGACAGAAGTGCCGGCATCTGCGCAGTCGAGGTATGGGGCTTTGGACAGGCACCGGGAACGGGCGTCATGGCAATTGGTGCCTACCATTTACCCATCTTTGTCCGTGACGATGCGGTTTACGACAGCAGGGGGTTCTCGGCTGGATGGTATCCGTGGTCGGGTGCAGATGCAATGATGGCTGATGTTCACCCCGATAATACCCAATGGCTGTACGCAAAGCCGTGGACGAGTGTTCGTGGCTATCGCCATCGTTCTCGTTTTAAAACACCAATAGTTCGGAACCTTGGAATCGAGCTGGGTTACCTTCCGTTCAGCAATGTTGCGTTTCATCCGGTTGAAAGCTACACCATTGTTGCGATTGATCACAATATCCCGGGTGTTGTTAGAACTACCGACAATGCAGAAACTTGGACTACATTAAAAAAGTTCAGTATATCAGGTGTTCATGTGCGTATTGCTGGTAGCCGGCCTGCAACCATGGCTGCTATTGGTGACGGGAAGCTCTGGCACTCTACAGATGTCGGTGCTACCTGGTCCGATATTACGCCTTCAGCTCTGCAAACCCTTGAAAAGCGCATTGTGGATGTTGCCTTTGATAATGAACATCCCGACACATTGTGGATTGTGTTCGGAGGTGGTCAGCAGGATGTTAAGGTCATGCGGACTACCGATGCAGGTGCCTCTTGGCAGGACATAAGTAAGGGGCTTTACAATCTTCCCGTGTATTGCATAAACGTTCAGTCAGCCACAGGAACTGTTTTTGTCGGGACGGCTAATGGTGTTTATTCAATGCCCCCGCAAGATGACGCTGCAGGCCAGTGGCAACCGTATGGAAGCGGTCTCCCAACCTGTCATGTTCACTACGTGCATCCTGATGAAATTGACGGTATGCTGCGGATTGGAACCACTCGCGGCATCTGGGAAGCTGCATTACCTAAGCCTGACACCGTTATTGCCCGCTTTGGGTATGATGCCGACACCGTTCGATGTCAGTATGTTCCGGTGCGCTTTAATGACCGCAGCCCTGTCCCATCTACTGTTGACTCATGGCGACGCTGGCATTTTGAAGGCGGAGATCCGGCCGAGAGCTCTGAGAGGTCACCACAGGTGTTCTACAACACACCCGGCACGTATCAGGTGACTCTCGAGGTTGGTAACAGTGCAGGTACAGACACCTGCCTGGTCAGACGCGCCGTTGTTGTATTAGGTGGTGAATGTGATGTTGTTGATTCCAAACCGGGATCGTGCGTTGACTTAACGTCGGCCGGAGATTTCATAGACCTTGGCAGCTTTAATGAATCAGTAAATGAGTTTACATTCACCGCCTGGGTGAAACCCGTCGGATTCCAAGCTATACACAGCGCCATTCTCTGTTCGGATGTCGTGGGTGACGTACGCGGCGAACTTGGTGTGCAATTTGTGACAGACAGTAATGAGCTTGGGATTTTGTGGAAGGATGCAGACTGGTCATGGAAGAGTGGTTTACGGCTTATTCCGGACCAGTGGAATCATGTTGCGTTCAGTATTAGCCCCACACGTGCACGGCTCATGGTTAACGGAGTAATGGCCGAACAGCCGGGAGTCTATAAGGAGCAGCACCTTGGCTCACTTCAACTCATGCTGGGAACGTATCGCTACTGGGCTGACAGGAATTTTAACGGCTATATCGATGAAGTACGGCTGTACAGAACGTCATTAAGCCGTAACGAGATCCTCTTGCACATGCATCATCCAGCCGATCCGGATGACCCGCGGCTTCTGGCATGGTATCAGTGCAACGAAACCGGTGGCGTAAGCCTGTACGATGTTGCGCAATCCAGGCATGCCATCCTTTCGGGTGGTGCACGGCGTGTGAACTCTGCTATTCCGTATGGCAGTGGAGTTAGCAGTCTTGTACAGGCACCGCTGTCAGATGTTCAAGCCTATCGGATTACGGCACTCGGAGTTCAGGCTGCCGCCACACGTACTGACACAACCATACTCCTCAGCAGGATCAACAGACCAGCCCCTGCCTTTCCGGAACCATCTGTATTGGTTGACGCACGGTACTTTCTTGTTCGTACTGTATCGGCGGCTAGTGACTTCCTTGATATGGTACAGTTTGATGTTTCGGATGTTGAACCGGGTGGCAGCAAACGGGCACCAGTATTTACTGTGTGGCAGCGTCCGGCATACAGTGAGCAGCTCTGGCAGAAGGCACAAGGGTTATCCAGCTATGATTCGACACTGAAGCGGCAGACGCTGAAGTTTAATACCATGATAACGGCAAATGTTGAGCTATGTCTGAGTCTCGATAATGCTCCGGTTAGCGTTCAGGAAACCCGATCAACCCTGCAGGTATTCCCAAATCCGGCTACTGACCATTTAAAAATAGTTAACAGTATCCCGGGTGACCGTATTACCGTTCTTGATTCGTTTGGCAGGATTCTATGGCAGCAGACTGTTGTCGAAAGCCATACGATTATTCCGACGGCACATCTGTCATCCGGCTGCTATTATGTGTTTTCCGGATCACACGGTATTCCGTTCCGAGTTATTCATTAGCGTCCGGTGCACCCATAACACCATCCGGCAGCTCGGGTTTTACCATGACAACAGTCTCCCGGTCAACCACGACTGCACCTACTGCAGCACCCTTGGGCTTTCGTACATACTTACGCTGCGTATAAATCACCGGGGTCCATCCGGCATTCCTTGCCGATGAGTAGTATGCGGCTATTGCCGCTGCCTGTTCAATAACCTTCTTTGGAGGCTTGGATACGGATGGATCCGGACTGCGCAATACACAGTGTGAACCGCTCTGGCCGCGTACGTGAAACCAATAGTCGTTTTGTTTAGCAAACTTCATCGTCAGCTGGTCATTATTCGCGCTGTTTCGTCCAACATACAACGTGTAGTCCTGTTCCAGTTGAAAAATCCGGTACGGAGGGGGAGGGGATGCATGTTTTTGTTTTACGTCCATAGGAATGCTCTCCGGGTGAAGAAGCAACTGCTCCAGTTTTTGAATTTCTGTTTCAAGTCGTGGCAGCCTTAGCAGGCGCTCGTTAGCCGCTGCCTGGGCTTTGCGAGCTTTTTCGTAGTACCGCCGGGCGTTTTCAACAAGGCTGATTTCCGGCCGAAGCTGTACCGTGATTGGTTCGTCGGACCCTGGAAGGGTCAGCTCCAGTGTGTTGACACCTGTCTGCATCGGCACCGGCTGACTTAGGAGCGCATCGCCGATTGATCGTAGTGTTTCTGGTGTTACAGATTTCAGGGCATCGTTTTTCAGTGCGTAATAACTTCGACGAAGTTTTGTGAGCCTGGCCGTGAGCAGGTGTACAGTGGCATCAGTGTCGGTATTTTTACGATCTGCCTTTCGGCGCATAGCCACGATCTGCTGAAGCGCTTCCAGCACGCTGTTAAAGCGGGAAATCACGCTCATGCCTGGAATCGGAATTGCACTCAAAACCGGCACTGAATTATGGTCCAGGATATAAAATTCACGGGATGCCCGAAACCGGGCAATAACGTCTTCTTCTGGCATACCGGCTGATAAAAGAACAGGGGGGAGTTTAATCGGAGCCGATGTTCCCGAAAAGTGCGTGTTGCGAAGCCGGGATGTATGATGCAGTGCGTTGGTGATGACACTGTTACGGGTAACAAGTACATTGCCTTTGCCCCCGGAATAGAAACATGCCTGGATCTGCATATCACCAAAATCAAAAATCAGTATCCTGTCACCACTAAAGGCTGTAACTGATCGTAGCGTATGTCCGGTACATTCAGCAAAAATGTCAATCGTGTTTTTTTTTGCCCGGTAGGCTTCGGAACTCCTGGTAACAGTTCCATAGGTGGGGTCAACACTTAGGGTAATGTACAATTCTTGTCCGCTTTCCGTACAAAACCCGAGTCGGCACGCATTCTTCTCTTGCGTCCATGCACTGCATAGAATCCATCCGCCAATGCAACCGTTCAGTTCTCGTGCGGCATGTTCCAGGGTGAGTGCATGCTTAATCATGGCTTTCGATACCAAGCCATTCCGGCTTTTGCGACGGCAACGTTAGCGTCATTACTTTTTTCCACTCTGCCGAAGCCCCTTTCATCCACTTGGTAAAAGAAGCAACATTCTCCGGAGTGGGGTCAACGCAGCCAAGAAGCCGTGCGCAGCTTATTCGCTGATTATGCGACTTACATTTTTGCCAAATGGGAATAATGTCGGCAATTGTTCGCTTTTCGCCCCGAACGGTACCTTCGACAGCGGAATTACGAACAATTTGTTCCTTATCCATAAAGCACTTTACCAGCAGCAACGGCAGTTCACCCTTGGTGAGCGTACCAATAGCATATCCTGCTCTTGCTCTGACGTAGGGATGCTTATCTGAAAGAAGTTTAGTAACTGCCGATAGTGCGGACGGACTGCCTATCTGGCTCAGGGAAAGTGTGGCTGCACTTCGCAAACCCCACGATGTGTTGCCGGTAACGGTGATGAGCGGCTCAACGAAGGAAATGCTCTTGCAGAGGCCTGCCAGAACGCAGCCCGCACCAATCTTCCCCCGGTCATCCGACTGCATAGCCTTGTGCAAAAAGGCAATAACGGCGGTTGAGTCGGCAGAATAGAGCTTGGGGACAACGTACTCTATGGTCAGGCGTTCGCGTGGCATTTGCGTTCCAAGGTACTGCCACAGACTGTCAAGAATACCGGTACCGAGAGCAACCAGTGAGTCTCGCGCCGGCTTTACGTTTGACTGATACTTTAACGGTGCGGCTGATGCCTGGATAAATAAGCTGTCGAACGACGTAGCCAGTGGCAGTGGTGGCTCTTCGGGTGACGGTGTACTTTGTTTTGTTACCGGCTGCCGTACGGAAGAATCGGAATCGTCAATAAATGTACCATAGGTGGACTGAAGTGACGTAGAATTATTCCGCTGCGTACTTGAGTAGAAGTCAGTACCGTTGGCATCGTAAAAGATACCAATCATGCCCATGCTTCGGCGGAAATCGGAAAAGCCTAACGTATTGGTTGAGTCGCGTGCGGCATACAGATCACTGCCATCCAGATCAGTAAAAATCGATATGGCATTTGCATTCCCGCCGCCCAGACTCAGGCTTTCTACGGCATAGGAGTCATTGCCGGAAACATCGCACAGTAAACCAAGGGCCACATCGTGTCCGCATCCCTGACTAACGCCATGCGAGGAATACACATCGTTGCCGGCGCTATCAACCAGGATACCTGTGGCAAAGTGAACGCCGCTGCCCTGAGCATATTGATGTGCCAGATATTTATCATGTCCGGCATCATCAAGCAGGGCGCCCAGGCCAAACCAGTAGCCAACACCCTGACCAAAGATGTCGCACACATACGTATCGTTGCCAGTGGCATCGTACAGGATACCAATTCCTCCGGAAGCATGTGGCCTGTTTCCCAGTGCCGCTCCCTGAGCAAAGGTTGTAAAGTGATCATTATATCGCAGAACATCAACAACCGGACTTGAGGCAACGTACTGATCGTTGCCTGCAAGGTCTACCAACATACCTGCTCCGCGTGTACCGCCAAAACCCTGAGCCTGTGAATGAGCGTGGTACATGTCCGATCCTGCATTGTCGGCCAGTATGCCGATACCAAAGATGCCGGTGCCCTGGGTGTTTTGTCCGCCGATGTAAAAGTCATTACCGGCGATATCGTGCAAAATTCCAAATCCGAATAAACCGCATCCCTGGCTGAAATTGGCACTTCTGTACGTGTCATTCCCGGCCACATCGATCAGGATCCCAACGCCGAAATAGCCGCAACCCAGGGCCATGTCATTACCATTGTACGTGTCATTACCACCCAGGTCAATAATGCACTGTACCGGATTATTCAGGGCATCTGCTTTCGAGGATGGACCGATCGTATAAATGTCATCACCACCCGGATCAAAAATCAGCGCATAGGTTCCATGGTACACATCTGACCCGGTGGTACCGATAGCCACCAGGCCGGCGGGAGTCTGGTAAACGTGAACTGCTGTATCAGATCCGATGCTGCCCGGAGTTGCCTGAATATTGCCGATGTGGGTTATTGCCTGCAGATACAGTTCTGCACCACTGCGGTACACGTTTTCAAACCATGCCGGCTGTGCAAGGTTAAAGTAATCGCTCACCTCTTTAAACTGTTCGCGCTCAGCTCGGTACGTGTCAAACAGCGATGCTTTTTCGTTGCTGCCCGATTCAAGCCAGAGTGAATCTGACCATCGTTCAACCATCGGTGTATTGCGAACGCGCTTGCGGGCATCTGCTGCCGCTGCCTTGGCAGTAATAATCCGGTTTAGCAAAGACTGCACGATAATATGCGTACCGTTGTCGGTGATTTCAGTGGGCCGTCCATGAAGATCAGTAATGGCCACCGGCAGTTGTGATGGTGGTGCTCCAAACAAATGCAGTGGTGAGTAGCCCACCTCTGTTAACCGTATAAGGTCAGAAAACAGGACCGGATCGGCATGAGTAAGCATTGAAACGGCTTCGCTGCTCAGCCTGCGCGCAACCGAAATGCTTCCGAGCGGATGAGTAAACAAACTGTCATGGAACCTTGTTCTGTGCGGATCGGCTTTTACCCAGTCGTACGGCAGATAAATATCGGAGTCTGACATGCCAAGCCGTTCCATGGCAGAGTGAATGTGCTGAGTAAGACTGGGTTGTGCCGCACAGACAAGGACTGGAAAGAACAGCGGGATGAGAACAAAACGCATACGTAATAAACAATGTTAGTGGCCGTTACGAAGCAGGATCTCGATTGTATCCGCCCCGGCTTGTTGTGAAGAGTAACGTGTAAATCGGTCAAAAGGAATATTCGATGACCGTCCGGATTCAATGCGTACCGGTGCGGTGTGCAGGTGCAGTTCATCAACCAGGTCCAGTGCAAACAGCCATGCTGCTAAGCCGGGACCCGGTTCACACAAAATACCGGTTATCCCGTTCAGCGTCAGTGCTTTCAGCTGGTCAATAAAGTGTGAACGGTCGGCCGTGGTAAAGGTAGTGATGACTTCATACGTTGGATAAACAGAACGGGTTTGGTACAGATACGAATCGGAGGGAAGTCCCTGAACAGAACTTACTACGATACGTGCGGGGTCCCGACCCTGAACATAGCGGACGTTGAGCCGGGGGTTATCGGCAATGACGGTGCCCATGCCTACCATAACGGCGTCGAACTCCGCCCGCAGCCTGTGCACCTCGGTTTGGGCCTCAACCCCTGTAATGCTGATGGGGGAGCGCTCGAGCGGAGCCATGATACCATTGGAGCTTTGGGCAATCTTAACCACGATGTACGGCATCCCGGTTGTTACAGTCTTTATGTAGGCTCTGTTTATTCTGGTAATGGTATCTGTGGCGGCTCCATGGTGAATAAAGGCACGAACTCCGTGTGTGAGCAGAAAATCGATACCGCCTCCGCGGACCGTCGGGTTAGGGTCGGCCATTCCTGCAACAACCGTCTGGATACCAGACTGTACGATTCTGTGTGTGCACGGAGGCTGTTTGCCGCTATGGTTGCATGGTTCCAGTGTTACGTACAGTACAGCCTCGGCTGGTATGCTATGCAGCTGATTGAGTGCATGCACCTCTGCATGTTGTTCACCGTACCGTTCGTGCCAACCCTCGGAGAGAATTGTTGACCCAACAGCAACAACAGCACCAACACGCGGATTCGGACTCGTGGTACCCGTACCGTTTAGCGACAGCCGGGCTGCCCGTGCAAGCATTTCATCACACAGTTGTTTACTTGGATACTCTGCCATACCCATGGTTTACCGGGGAGGCCATGAAATGTTCAAATCGGTTCTGTAGGGTTTGGGGTGAGCCGGAATCAAAAGCTCTACATGGTAATCGCCGTCACTAACCCGTACCCCCTGAAGGTTTCTGCCATTCCATGGAATAACATACCGCTGCATCTGGTTGGGTGTTTGCGGTTCAACAGTGCTAACAAACTGTAAGAAGTTGCGTTCGTAATCTGACCTGTACACAACAGTCCCGGCTTCGTCGGTAATGATGATTCGGAAGACTTCGGACGACGGGAGGTATTCGCCTGGCGGAACAAAAATGCGCTTTGCAACAGCTCCAATCTCCATCGTTGTATCGTTAACGGCATGCGAAAATGCAGTGAGTTCAAGAGGTTCGATCACCTCGTAAGTAAGATGCGTTCTGAATACAAGATGTTCCTCCGGCGTAACGACCGAAACATCAGCCCAGCAGCTCTTGCTGGCGACGGCAGGCTTGGTATCCCATGTTGCATTCCCAGTCAGGTGAATTGTTTCTCCTACGCCCGGTGCACCTGCCGTACTAAGCGAGAACGTGATGATATCGTTCATACTATTCTCGTCTGCGCCTACTGCAGCCTCTACATACTTT
This sequence comes from Ignavibacteria bacterium, assembly GCA_015709655.1. Classification (NCBI taxonomy): domain Bacteria; kingdom Pseudomonadati; phylum Ignavibacteriota; class Ignavibacteria; species Ignavibacteria bacterium. Next base: position 2,733,845 of record CP054181.1, read on the forward strand.
ACATATTTACCCGACGTTCGCAGGGTTGGTGTTCCAATAAAGCTGATATTAACTGTTCCGTCTGTAAGCTTTACTGCTCGTAAATCGTACACTGGTTCGTTAACCCGAAGGGCTTTGCCAGAGCGCACGAAGTCACTATGAGCTACGCGTACACAGCCGGTGGTAGAAATGGTGACGATCGTAATGATGACGAGTAAGGAGCACCACCGATGTAAGCGTGATCGTATCATGCTGCAAAAATAGCCGATTCTATCACTTCAGCTGTGGTGCGGGCGGCCTGCGCTGCAGTGTGTAGCACATGGTGGTGACCGAGAACAGGCAGCTGTACTTCGGATGTTGTATTGGTAACAACGGCAAGAGCAATACAGGACAAGCCAAGTGTGCGTGCTGCCGTCAGCTCGGGAACCATACTCATGCCGATGACGTCGGCACCCATCCGACGAAACATTCGGATCTCAGCCCGGGTTTCGTATTGTGGACCACGGGTCTGGACGTAGGTAACACTACGTAACCCTAGCCCCTTTCTCAGACAAGCCTCGCGGGTTGCACCTGCCCAGTCGCGGTTCACAGGGAAGCGTCCGGCAGTACCGAGTGAATCTATCATCCCAATAACATCATCAATGATTGTAACATCGGCTGCTTGAAGCGAACGGTTGAGCGCACCAACGGCACTGGTAACGATGAGGTGGGTAACGCCCTGCGACTTCAGGTATTCCAGTGGTCGTGCCAGAGTGGTCTGGCTGTGTCCTTCGTATTGATGCAGGCGCCCGCTCATGACCAGGGCCTGCTGGGTACCAATCTGCTGCATGCCAATGGTACCGTTATGTCCGGCAACAGTTGTAGCGGGTACACCCGGTATAGAATCAAATTGAATACTGTCACCGGTTGGTGTTCCTATCGTGATACCACTACCGGCGATAACGGCAACGAGGGGCATACCGAAATATATTGCTTCTAAACGAAATCCTACTGTAAAAAACGATTTGCAATGGTTTATCAGTCGGCACAACCCTAATTTCGCTCATGATAAAAAGCATGACGGGGTTTGGAAAGGCCCAAGGTGAAGTACTGGGAAGCACGGTTACGGTAGAAATAAAAAGTGTGAACGGACGCTACCTGGAACCGTCCGTGCGCCTTCCTAAGGAGTGGGCACATATTGAACAGGGTATCCGTGAAGTGATACGGGACCGTATCAGCCGTGGCAGTGTGAACGTTTTTGTACGGAGAGAATCAACGCTGGCCACCGATGATGTTGTTGTGAATATCCCTGCAGCAGAGGCCTACGTTGTGGCACTGCAAACCATACAGAATGAACTCAATCTGCCCGGCACCATTGGTATTGAAATGGTTGCACGGTACGATGCAGTGTTCCGTGGCGTGGCCGATGCCGATGCCGATGCCTCGAAAGAACTCCTGCCACTCGTCTCTATGGCAGTTGATGGTCTGGACGTCATGCGGACAAACGAAGGTGCTATTCTCGCCAATGATATGGCTGAACGCCTGGAGTCAATTACCACCATGCTCACCCGTGCCGAAAACCTCAGTGCACAACGCATTCCACTGGAAAGGGAACGCCTCAGAGAGAAAGTCCGTCAGCTCATGAATGACGAAGCTGTCGACGAACAGCGACTCCAGCTGGAAATTGTTCTTTTGAGCGAAAAGCTGGATGTGAGTGAAGAAAGTGTTCGTCTGCGAAGCCATATTAAACATTACCGTGCCGACCTAGAGAAAGGCGGAGCCGTTGGACGACGTCTGAACTTCTTGGTGCAGGAAATGAACCGCGAAGTAAACACCATCGGAAGCAAGGCTGCCGATGCTGACATTGCACTCCTGGTTGTGGGAATGAAGGAAGAACTGGAACGGATTCGTGAACAAGTGCAAAACATAGAATGAGCAAGAGCCTGATTGTGCTGAGCGCACCCAGCGGCGCAGGCAAAACAACGGTTGCCCGACACTTGCTCCAGGTGTTTCCCATGCTTCGGTTTAGCGTCAGCGCCACAACCCGGCCAAAACGACGCGGTGAAGTTGATAAAAAAGATTATCACTTCTTGTCGCGTGATGAATTTAAACGTCGCATCGAACAGGGCGATCTCATCGAGTACGAAGAGATCTTTGGTAATTACTACGGAACCCTGAAAAGTGTTGTACAGGAATCCCTGACCCGCCGTGAATTTATTCTGTTCGATGTTGATGTGAAGGGGGCTTTAAGTTTGCGTACAGCATTCCCCAACGATTCGCTGCTGATTTTTGTTGCTCCTCCGGATATGCAGACACTGGCAGAAAGACTGCGGAACCGAAGAACGGAAACTGAAGAACAGATACAAATGCGTCTGGCTCGTGCCGAGATGGAGATGGGGCATATCGATGCATTTGACCATGTTCTGGTCAATTCAGTTCTGAACCAAACGCTGGAATCTGCAGAAACCATTGTCCAAAAAAACATTGCGGGATCGGGAGAGCAACAGCAGTTAGAGCTATGATCCGGATTCTTTCCAGCATACTGCTCATTAGTGTGGTTATGCAGACAGTTGTTCATGCACAAACCACCGAGATTACCACCCACGGTGATACCGCTGTCACGGTGCAGGCACCATCGCCAGTGCTGCCGGTTCAGGCTCCTCCGGTACAACTCGGCTATTCGGTGTGGATGCAAACGGTGCCAATCATGGAGATTGTTGGCATTCATGCCGATGTGCGGCTCCTTCATCCGTTTGGTGACGGCGGTTTTCGGAGCATTGGCATACGAGCAGGTATCGGCTACAGCTTATTCACCCCGCACTTCGCACCGGTGATGCTGCAGGCACTGTGGGGCTCGGTACACAATCTGGAAGTTTGTATTGGCACCAGTATTCCGCTGAATCCGGTGTACGGAACGCATGCTGAAAAACCGTTAACATGGCGGAATAAAATTGTTAACCCGACTGCATCGGTGGGATATCGGTACGAGAGCCCTGGGGGCGGCGTACAGTACCGGGCCGTTGTAAACCTGCTGTATCTGCCCGGACCGTCTCCAGGAGTTCTGCCAAGCCTTGGCGGCTCTATTGGGTGGTGGTGGTAGGGAAGGCATCGTACTGCGACACACCTCCGGTCAGGTAGACAATGTGTTCTGCCCTATTTTTGCCGTCTATGGAGAACGTTACGCAGAAAGAACACCGCTCAAACGGAAAGAAGTCGCCACGGAATGATCGTGCCGCTGAGGCTCTTCACGATTACCGGATTGCCGTACTCTCCAGACAGGCCTCGCTGCTGGGCCGACGTGAGGTGCTAACAGGCAAGGCGAAGTTCGGAATTTTCGGCGACGGCAAGGAAGTGGCGCAGTTGGCTATGGCACGGGCCTGTAAACCAGGCGACTGGAGATCGGGATACTACCGAGACCAGACGTTTATGTTTGCTACCGGTGCCAGCGACGTCCAGAAGTTCTTTGCACAGTTGTATGCTCACCCGAGTATCGAAGATGAACCGGCATCGGCAGGGCGCTCCATGAATGGTCACTTCGCCTCTCGCTTTATTAATCCGGAAACCGGCTGGCTTCCTCAAACCACATCGGTGAATATTAGTGCCGACGTAAGCCCGACCGGATCGCAAATGCCAAGACTTGTAGGGCTTGCCTACGCAAGCGTGTTGTACCGTGAGCTTGAAGAATTAAAGCAGTTTACTATGTTCTCCGTGAATGGCAACGAAGTTGCATTCGGAACTATTGGTAATGCATCCGCTGCGGAAGGAATGTTCTGGGAGTCTGTCAATGCGATTGGTGTGTTAAATGCGCCGGTGGTGATGAGCATCTGGGACGATGGTTACGGTATCAGTGTTTCAAATGAATTTCAACATACCAAGGCCGACGTGGGGAGCCTGCTATCGGGATTCGAACGCACCGAGGGTGGTAAAAGCGGTTATCGTATCCACCGCGTAAAAGGATACGACTATCCTGCGTTGGTTGATGTGTATGTAAAAGCTGCCAACGAGGCACGCCAACACCATATCCCGCAACTTATCCATGTTACCGATGTTACTCAGCCGCAAGGCCACAGTACCAGCGGATCTCATGAACGCTATAAAAGCAAGGAACGTCTGCAGTGGGAAATCGATTCCGACTGCATTACCCACATGCGGAACTGGATCATTCAACAAGGGTATGCAACCGCAAACCAAATGGATGAAATTGACAACCAGGCCGTTACCGAAGCTGCCAACGCTAAGCAGGCTGCGTGGGAAGCATATAGCGAACCAATCAAACGGGACGTTGATCAGGCATGCAGGTTACTGCAGGACTTGGGGCAAACCGAGATTGCCATTGAACTGCAGCAAATCCGCGAACCATTCCGAAAAGATATTATGGTGGCTACCGCCAGGGCGCTGGAGGCTACCTACGGACAGAACTCGGCAGAACGCGAAGCACTCCGTGAATGGCGGACGGATTATAACAAAAGCATACAACCGTTGTACTCTGATAATCTGAAACGTCCGTACAGCTATGGTCCGAATTCCGGTTTTACACATGGCCAAGCCCCGTACATTATTCCACCGGTCTTTCAAGCCGATTCGCCGCAGGTTAATGGCAGCGAACTGCTGAATGCCTGCTTTGACGCCAATTTTGGTCGAGACCCGCGACTAATTGCCTTTGGCGAAGATGTAGGACAGCTTGGAGATGTTAATCAGGGATTTGCCGGACTTCAGGCTAAGTACGGCGCACTGCGTATTTCGGATACCGGCATTCGTGAAGTTTCGATTGTTGGACAGGCTATCGGAATGTCGATGAGGGGGCTCCGACCGATTGCAGAAATTCAATATTTAGACTATCTGCTGTATTCGCTTCAGATCATGAGTGATGATTTGGCAACGGTTGAGTGGCGCACACGCGGCGGACAGCGGGCTCCAGCAATCGTGCGTACGCGCGGTCACCGGCTGGAGGGCGTCTGGCACAGCGGCTCTCCAATGGCTGGCATTATCAGCCTTGTGCGTGGGATTACCGTGTGCGTACCGCGTAACATGCTGCAAGCAGCAGGTATGTACAACACGTTGTTCAGAGAGGATCAGCCGGCACTTGTGATTGAGGTTCTTAGCGCCTACCGTTTGAAAGAATTGCTGCCATCGAACGTTGGCGACTTCATGGTTCCCATGGGTGTGCCCGAAATCGTAAGGCATGGCGGTACCCGGGCAGCCGTAACGCTGGTTACCTATGGTGCATGCGTGCGTGTGGCACTCGAAGCCGCAACGCGCTTGGCAGCCCTTGGAATCGAGATTGACGTAATTGATGTGCAGACGCTGCTTCCGTTTGATACCGAAGGTATCATTGCCACACGACTGAAAGAAACAAATAAACTGATAGTCTTGGACGAAGATGTTCCCGGTGGCGCTTCGGCCTATATCCTGCAGACACTTCTTGAGCGCGACAATGCATGGTGGTGGCTTGATGTGCCGCCGAAAACCATTACGGCTACCGAACACAGACCCGCATACGGTACAGACGGCGGCTATTGGAGTAAACCTGAAGCAGAAGATGTTATTGAGACTGTTCTTGCAATAGCAGGCGTATAGGCTGCACGACAGCCATGAGCGTTGATTACTGACATGGTAGAAACAGAAACCACTACTGCGCGGTGTAAACATTGTGGTGATCACATTGGTTCAGCCGATATGGCAGCGCGAATTGGTGATGATGTTTTTTGCTGCTCGGGATGCGCCAGCGTGTTTGAAATACTTTCATCGCATAATCTGTGCAGTTATTATTCGATCGATGCTTCAGCGGGCAACTCACAACGCAACGTCGCAGCTGACACTACTGATTACGACGCTCTTGATACACCGGAAATACTGAAAAAATTTACGGAGTGGAAGAGCGGAGACCTACAGCGAATCTCGTTCTACGTACCGTCAATGCACTGTGCATCGTGTGTATGGCTCCTGGAACAACTTCACAAGATAGACGAAGGAATCCGTCACTCCGATGTAAGCTATTTGAATAAGACGGTAGCAGTTGAGTTCAACTGTACGATCACACAGGCATCCAGTATTGCACGCCTGCTCTCACATGTGGGATATCCTCCGCTCCTAAACATTGAAGGCGACGAACAGCAGCGATTTAGTGCACGCCGCCACGTGTTGCGGGGACTGTATCTGCGACTGGGTGTAGCCGGGTTTGCAATGGCAAATATCATGATGATTGCCGTTGCAGTATATTTTGCCGGTGGAATCGCCGGTCTTCCGTCCGAGTTGCAGGAAATCTTTCCGTGGACGGCCATTGCGCTGTCTGTACCCGTGTATTTCTTCAGTGCTTCACCTTGGCTGAAAGGGGCTTTGGCGGCGTTGAAACAATTGCCCCGAAGGGGTCTGCAGACAGTAACGCTTGATGTTCCGGTAGCACTAGGTATGACGGCGCTCTTTGTGCGCAGCATTGTTGAAATTGTAACCGGAACCGGCGAAGGATTCCTTGACTCTTTTGTTGGTCTTGTGTTCTTTCTGCTGGTAGGCCGTCTGCTGTTAGAAAAAGCCTACGCGCGGATTTCATTCAACCGTACATACAAGTCATTCTTTCCCCTGTGGGTGCGCCGCGAGAAGAGAGCATCGGAAGAAATCGTTCCACTAGAAAAGATAACGGTTGGAGACATACTGATTATCCGCAATGGTGAAGTAATACCGGCCGATGGTATTCTGATGGGGGATACAGCATTCATTGACTATTCGTTTGTTAGCGGTGAAAGCCGTCCGGTAGTGGTGCGGAATGGCCAATTGCTGTACGCCGGAGGGAAAGCTGCCGGTGGACTGATACGGATGGTTGCCACATCGACCGTTCAACACAGTTATCTGGTGAAGCTGTGGGAGCGAACAGCAGTCAGAAATTCCGGCTCGGTGTACGAAACCATGAGCAACACCTTTGGACAGTGGTTTACGATAGCTACGATTCTGATTGCGCTCACAGCGTTTGTTGTTTGGCTCCCGGATACATCGAGTGCTTTCCTGGTCTTTTCGGCAGTCCTCATTATTGCCTGTCCATGCGCACTCACCATTGCTGCCCCGATAGCGCTGGGTACGGCAATGGGTGTACTTGGAGCAAAAGGGATATTCCTGCGGACTGCCAATACGCTGGCCGATCTGCTCCGAGTTCGGGCTGTTGCATTTGATAAGACCGGGACACTGACAGAAGCCATTTCGGAACCGGACTTTTCGGCATTGGCGGTTTCGGATACGGAACGTCAGATGGTTGGTTGCCTGGCAAGCCAGAGCAGCCACCCCGTTGCGCGTACCATTGCCCGACACTGTACGTACAATTCAGCAACCATGTATGCTGTGGATGTACATGAAGTTGCTGGAGATGGGATCAGTGGTACGGTAAACGGAGCCGATATTCGGATAGGTACTGCCGGGTTTGTGCAGCATCACGATACCGTTGCGGCAACCCACATTAGTATCAATGGAGACTATCGGGGTTATGTTCGGCAGACGCCCACGCTGCGTCAAGGCATTGTAAACCTTCGTCGGCTGCCAAACAGACTCTTATTGAGTGGCGATACAGACCAGGACAAGGAGCTGTTTGAGGCTGTGTTCGGGCAGCAAATGTTTTTTGGCCTGAAACCCGATGAAAAGCGTCAGCTGATTACCCGGGTACAGCATGAAACCGGGCGTATTCTCATGGTGGGTGATGGGCTGAATGATGCAGCGGCCATGGCAGCCGCCAACGTATCGATAGCCGTGACAGACCATACTGGTACATTGGCGCCCGCAAGCGATGTTGTTATGAATGCATCACGGATCCAGGATATTCCGGCCCTTCTAACCTATGCCAGGCAGATACATCGTGTTGTGTGGGCCACCTTCGTGTTTTCACTCGCGTACAACGTCCTTGGCATCGGACTGGCCGTCATTGGACGTCTCACACCGGTTATGGCGGCCATCATGATGCCCGCAAGCTCACTGATTGTAATTGCGATGAGTGTGGCTGGCGCTCACTACTATGCACGGAACCACGTATGGCAGTAATTGTAATTCTGTTCTTCTGCAGCTTGCTCGTTGCCGGTGGCTTTTTAGTAGCGTTTATTTTGGCCACACGTCGCGGACAGTACGACGACGTAGTAACCCCGCCACATCGGATTATGGATGATGAGTAGGGAAGCTGGGCAGTCTTGTGTCCCAGCGTCGGCCTTGGCGACACTTTTGTTGTTTTTGTCTTCAACACCATTTCTGCTGACCCGTGTACATCGTTATCTTTACGCAGCGATTGTAGCTAGTACACACATTACACACACCAAAATCCGGTAATTATCTGAAGGCGACCTTTATGGCCGATAGCACCTTTGCAGGTAGAACTGAAACAGTCCACTATGATAATGCCATTGTGCGTGCATTTGCGCTGGCAACCCTGGTATGGGGTATCGTTGGATTCCTGGTAGGGCTTATTGTAGCAATCAAACTCTTTGTTCCCGAATTCCTTGGCGGGTTTGACTATTTATCCTTTGGACGACTTCGTCCGTTGCATACCAATGCAGTTGTTTTTGCCTTCGCAGGCAATGCAATTTTCCTGGGTGTGTACTATTCCTTGCAGCGGCTTTGCCGAAGCAGAATGTACAGCGACATTCTCAGTAAAATTCATTTCTGGGGCTGGCAGCTTATCATCGTCAGTGCGGCAATTACACTGCCCCTGGGGATAACGACAAGTAAGGAGTATGCAGAGCTGGAATGGCCGATTGATATTGCAATCACACTTATTTGGGTTGTGTTTGGCTGGAATATGATCGGGACCATACTGAACCGTAAGGACAAGCATATCTACGTTGCAATCTGGTTCTATCTGGCCACCTTTATCACTGTTGCTGTTCTGCACATTGTGAACAGTTTTGAAATTCCTGTCCACCTGTTAAAAAGTTATAGTATGTATGCAGGTGTTCAGGATGCACTTGTTCAGTGGTGGTACGGACATAACGCCGTTGCGTTTTTTCTGACCACACCGTTTCTTGGCATCATGTACTACTTTGTACCCAAGGCAGCGGAGCGCCCGGTCTTTTCATACCGTCTGTCAATTGTACACTTCTGGGCCCTGGTTTTTATGTACATCTGGGCGGGACCGCACCACCTGCTCTACACGGCATTGCCGGGCTGGGCGCAAAGCCTGGGTGTTGTTTTCAGTCTGATGCTGATAGCACCATCATGGGGTGGTATGGTAAACGGACTTCTTACGTTGCGTGGCGCCTGGGATAAGGTCCGTACGGATCCGGTTCTGAAATTTATGGTTGTGGGTATTACAGCGTACGGCATGAGCACGTTTGAAGGACCAATGCTGAGCTTAAAGAACATCAATGCGATAGCTCACTATACCGACTACATCATTGGTCACGTACACCTGGGTGCCTTGCTCTGGAATGGCGGTTTAGCCTTTGCCATGCTGTATTACATCATACCCCGCATTTATCGCACGAAGCTGTACAGTCTGTCACTTGCCAACATGCACTTCTGGTTAATGACCCTTGGTGTTGTGATTTATGTTATCCCACTGTACTGGGGTGGCATTACTCAGTCACTGATGTGGGCCCAGTTCCTGCCTGACGGATCGCTGCAGTATCCCAATTTTCTTGAGACCGTTACTCAGATTATTCCCATGTATGTACTTCGGGCTATTGGTGGTACGCTGTACATAGTTGGTGCAATTATCTGTGTATGGAACCTGCACAAGACAGCCAGGAGCGGTAAACTCATTGTCAATGAAGAAGCACAGGTTGTTAACCGTCGCACTGCGCATGAAGGTAGCACGGCAAAGGAAGGCTGGCATCGCTGGCTGGAAGGACGCCCGGTACGTTTTAGCGTATACACGCTGATCGCAGTAGCAATCGGCGGAATCGTAGAGTTTATTCCCACATTTTTAGTAAAAAGCAACATACCAACCATTGCATCGGTAAAACCGTACACGCCCCTGGAGCTTGAAGGACGTGATATCTACGTTCGTGAAGGATGTTATACCTGTCACTCACAGATGGTACGTCCGTTCCGAAGTGAAACCGAGCGGTATGGCCAGTACAGTATGGCAGGCGAGTTCATTTACGACTATCCGTTTCAGTGGGGATCGAAGCGAACCGGACCTGACCTGCACCGCGTGGGCGGCAAGTATCCGGATGCATGGCACTGGAAGCACATGCACGAACCGCAGTCCACCTCGCCCGGTTCCATCATGCCCGGCTACCCGTGGATGTACACAACAAACCTGGACATCTCGCATACCGAGGGAAAAATCATCACCATGCAGCGCCTGGGCGTACCCTATCCGCCCGGCTTCGAAAAGCAGGCTGTTGCCAATTTGCAGCAACAGGCAGGCGAGGTTGCCGGACGGCTGAGCCAGGCAGGAATCAAGGGTGTTGACGCAAACAAGGAAATCATTGCGCTCATTGCATATCTGCAGCGATTGGGGACTGACATCAGGAAGGAGGTGGAACAGCCATGAATTCAAGGGTCCTGAGCTCGATTCCCGGCATTGAACTGTATCCCATCGTTGCACTCATCCTGTTTGTTGGTTTTTTTACCGGTCTGATCGTGTGGTTTGTAACAGCTGACAAGTCAGCCATGCGCGATCATGCCGAGATGCCACTGGATAACGAGACCAAAGCCCCCTTACAGTAAAAGATCTTACTTTAAACTAACGACAACCGGTTTGGTGACTTATGGCCGAGCAAAAAAAAGATACATTGATGGACCATGATGCCGATGGCATCCAGGAGTTCGACAACAACTTGCCGCGCTGGTGGCTGTACGGTTTTTACCTTATCATAGGACTGAGCGTGGTGTACATGTTTTACTACCATGTTTACACAGGTCCTGACTGGAATATCTTGTGGTATGGTGCAAAGACTCAGGAGGCTGAATACAGGACAGAGCTAAAGAATGCCGAGACTCTGCGCGCGAATGCACCTAAATCCGAAGCGGTCGTGTTTACACTGCTAACCGATAACGCTTCACTTGATAAAGGTAAGGAAATTTACAACAGTACGAATAGTTTGTGCATGACCTGCCACCGCGAAGATCTTGGCGGAGCAGTAGGCCCTAACCTTACCGATGATAATTGGATTCACGGCTGTTCCATTGAAGAAATTATTGCAAGCATTAAATCTGGTTTTCCCGATAAGGGGATGCTTCCGTACGGAAGCACCAATAAACTTAGTAACACAGAGCTGCAGCAACTTGCCAGTTACATCATTTCCATGCGTGGCTCAAATCCACCCGACCCCAAGCCAATTGAAGAAGGTCGCGATAAACCGTGCAGTCACGATAAAGAACTCCCGAGCTGATCATGGCTGTAATCGAAGTAGAAGAGATCGACGATCACGAACGGTACCGTGCCGAACTCGCAAGTATATCCAAGGACGGAAAACGAAAATGGATCTATGCACGCAAACCACGAGGACGGTTATACCGGTGGCGGACAATTTTAAGCTGGTTTCTGCTGCTCTTCCTGGTGCTGGCACCGTTTGTGAAAGTCAACGGACACCAGTTTTTACTCTTCAACATCATCGAACGAGAGTTTGTTTTCTTTGGCATACCATTCTGGCCGAACGACTTCTATTTGGTAGCTCTGATGTTCCTTACCGGAGTCGTTACGATTGTTTTGTTTACCTCTACCCTTGGCAGACTCTGGTGCGGCTGGCTGTGTCCGCAAACCATTTTTATGGAAATGGTGTTCCGAAAGATTGAATGGCTTCTTGACGGAACCCCTAAGGAACAGGCCTTAAGAGATGCCGGTGCGTGGACGGTATCACGCGTAATGCACCGGATTGCCAAGATATCAATATTCTTTACAATCTCGTTTCTGATATCCAACGTTTTTCTGGCGTACGTTGTTGGAAGTGATACGTTGTTGCAGTACATCGTAAACGGACCCTTTCAACACTGGGATTTGTTTGTTGGCCTGCTGTTCTTTGCATTTGTTTTTTTCATGGTGTTCTACCGATTCAGGGAACAGGCCTGCCTGATTGTTTGTCCGTACGGACGGTACATGAGTGCCCTTGTTGACGACAACACGATGGCTGTAAGTTACGATTTCAGGCGCGGCGAGCCTCGTGGAAAGTTTACTCGTGACGATGCCGCAGCAAAACGAATGATGACTGAAGCCGATTTTAAACGGCCAAACGATCAGGGAGACTGCGTGGACTGTTATCAGTGTGTTACGGTTTGTCCAACCGGTATCGACATTCGTAATGGCATACAACTGGAATGTGTTAGCTGTACTGCCTGTATCGACGCCTGTAATGAGGTTATGGACAAAGTGGGTCTGCCGCGTGGCCTTATTCGTCACACAAGTCAGAGTGTGATTGAAAACGGAAAGGGGCATTGGTTTACCCGCAGGATAGCCGCCTACGGTATTGTGTGGCTGCTGCTGATAGCAACCGTTGTTACGCTTTTTATACTACGAGCTGACGTTGACGTGAAGATTCTACGTCAGGAAGGCACAACATGGGTTACGACAACTGAGGGGCTGGGTAACGTATACCGAATTCAGATTATTAACAAAAGTCATGAAAGCATACCAATCACAGTAAAAGTACTCAGCCCTTCCACTGCCGTGATAACCCCTGTGGGAATACCCGACAGGGTAGAACCACAGCAAATACTGAAAGGCAGGTTTATTGTGAGTTTGCCAACGGCTACTCTCGCGCAGCACGGAACCAAGATCCGGATTGCCGTACTCTCGGGCACCAGCACTGTTTACGAAGCTGAAACATCGTTCATTACTCCATGAAGGACCCCAACACCGTTACACGTCATGACTCCCTGATCGACTCCGGGTTCCACTGGGGAAAACGAATTGCTCTTGTGTATGTGGCCTTTGCCGTTGCAACCCTCGGCTTTGTAGTTTTTGCGCTTACGCGGAGTGTACACCTTGTCCGCACCGATTATTACGAACATTCACTTGACTATTCGCGTACCCAGGAAGCGCGACAACATACCAGTCAGAAAGCAGACAGCTTTTTCATCAAGGAGCAGGATGCCGAATCGGTTTTATTTCAGCTGGAGCCTGACGTGAAGGTTTCAGTTCTTTGTTACCGACCCGACAACCCAACACTGGACAAAATACTAACGATTCATACCAATCATGACGGGGTATATCGGCTGCCTCCCGGCACACTTCAGTCTGGACAATGGCGAATTGTTGCATCGTGGACAAGTGGCGGTATACCGTACGAGATGGAAGAGAGACTCTACCTATGGAACCGCTGACCGGTTTAATGCTGGGGATAGCCGGCAGTATGCACTGTGTGGGTATGTGCGGCCCAATTGCAATCGTTGCAGGCAGGAATATCCCATACCATCTTGGACGAATCATCAGCTACACCATGCTTGGTATCCTGGTTGGCCTGGGCTCTGGGGTGATAACACTGTATGTAACAGGACAGTGGGTAAGCATCATTGCAGGATCTCTTATGGTGCTCACGGCCATTGTACAACTGATATTTCATCGTACCGTTGTTCCCTCTGCGTCAGTACTCCGCCTAACGACTCCAATACGAAATCGGTTAGGGACGTTACTCCAAAGCAGAGCTGCTGGTGCGCGTTTGGGTATTGGGCTGTTAAACGGGCTGTTGCCATGCGGTCTGGTGGTTAGTGCGATATTGGGAGCAGCAGGGACGGGTAACACCTGGCAGGGGGCTTTCTTTATGTTCCTGTTTGGTGTTGGCACACTTCCCTCGATGATTGCAATTGCCGTAGCCGGCAAGTTTTTTAAGGAAAAACTGAGCTCCCGGTGGCGTATGGCGCTACCCATTGCCGCACTTGTTATCGGCGTCCTTGTCACGCTTCGCGGAATGGGACTTGGCATTCCCTACGTGTCACCAGCTAACCTTTCGCCAGTTCAAACAGAAACATGCAGCCATTAGCCCCTTCTTTTAATGGTCATCGTGGTACAGGTGGAAAATTCGTCAGCCGACAAGCAAATATGATGGTGGTTGCTTCGTGAATACACAGCAAGTAATTCTGTGGTATTTTTGTACCAATAAACTCAATATTTTACAATTCAAAGGTTTTCAATGAAATCGGTAATATGGTTGATTGCGGCTGTTAGCGTAATGGTTTTCAGCGTATCGGATATGAATGCACAGGATGTAGCAAACGGCAAAAAGGTATACGAAGGATATTGCAAAACATGTCATCAGGCAAACGGACAAGGGATGCCCAAAATCTACCCTCCGCTTGCAAAGAGTGACTATATCAAGGCTAACAGCGTTGAAACCCTGATTCGTGAGGTCGTGTTCGGACTGAGTGGCAAGGTGAAAGTTAATGGTAAGGAATATAACGGTGTTATGACACCGCTCCCCAAGAAGTACACAGACAAGGATGTTGCCGACGTAATGACATACGTCTTCACCAATTTCGGTAATTCAAAGGGCAAGGTTACGCCAGCTCAGGTGGCCGCAGCCAAGAAAAAAGGTAAAATTAAATAAGCTGTGAAAAAGCAGAAAAACCCTGATCGAGCTGCCGCTGACAGGCAGCTCGATTTTTTTAGGTACATGACGATGGCTCGTGAATTTGACGCAGCCATGCTACGTTTATATCGGCAGGGGAAGGCCTTTGGTGGTGTGTATTCCCAGCTTGGTAACGAAGCCGTCAGTGTAGGCAGTGCAATGGCGCTTGAACCCAAAACGGATGTGCTGTTCCCGATGCACCGCAATGTTGGAGCACACTTTGTGTTCGGCACACAGATTGACCAGATGATGCAAAATCAACTTGCACGTCAGGGTAGTCAGATGCGAGGAACCGATGGCACCGGACACTATGCCGACCCAGCACTTCGCATTTATGGCAACGTAAGTCACCTGGGATCGATGATACCAGTCGCTAACGGTTTTGTGCTTGCTGCACGGATGCGTGGCGAACCAACCGTGGCATTAACCTACATTGGCGACGGTGGGGCGCAAGTGGGTGAAGTTCACGAAGCCCTGAACTTTGCATCCGTCCAAAAGCTACCTCTCGTCCTGATCATTGAGAATAATCAGTACGCCTACAGCACACCAAATTCGATGGAGTTTGCCGTTGATGAACTCAGCAAACGGGCAATCGGCTATGGGATACACGGTGAAACAATTGATGGGACCGATGTTGAACTT
Source organism: Ignavibacteria bacterium (assembly GCA_015709655.1). Classification (NCBI taxonomy): domain Bacteria; kingdom Pseudomonadati; phylum Ignavibacteriota; class Ignavibacteria; species Ignavibacteria bacterium. The sequence goes on from CP054181.1 coordinate 2,748,919, forward strand.
GTTTACGAAACATGCCGGAAAGCTGTGGAACGGGCGCGGGAAGGCAACGGACCCTCGATTATTGAAACGCGAACCATGCGCATGCGGGGGCATGCCGAGCACGATGACTTCTCGTATGTGCCCAAGGACCTTTTAGACCAGTGGGCACTCAAGGATCCCGTGAACACCTATGCGGCTGTGCTGGTACAACGCGGCGTATTAACCGGCGAAACGGTCAAACAAATTCACGACGAGACATTTAACGCAATGGTTGCCGCAATCGACCGTACTCTGGAACTTCCGTGGCCTGACGCTTCGGAAGGAATGAAAAACGTATTTCTGTAAATGTATGACCTATCTTGAAGCGATAGCCGATGCTATCAAACTTGAAATGCGTGCCGACGATCGGGTGTTCCTGATAGGCGAAGATATCGGTGTTTATGGCGGTGCTTTTAAACTCACAAAGGGATTCCTTGCCGAGTTTGGTCCACAGCGCGTTATCGACGCTCCGATCAGCGAGGCTGCCATTGTTGGTGCCGGCATTGGCGCCGCACTCAACGGAATGCGTCCGATCGTGGAAATGCAGTTTATGGATTTTATTACCAACGGATTTAACCAGCTTGTTACCGTTGCAGGCACAACGGCATACCGATGGGGAATCCCTGTGCCAATCGTGGTTCGCGGACCATCAGGTGGCGGCGTTGGTGCCAATCCGTTCCATAGCAGAAACAGTGAAGCGTGGTTTGTTCATGCCACGGGGCTCAAGGTAGTATGCCCGGCATCGGCAACTGATGCCAAGGGGCTCATGACAGCTGCCATCCGAGATCCGAATCCGGTTGTGTTTTTTGAGCATAAGGGCCTCTACCGCAAAATCAAGGAAGATGTCCCGAAAGGCGAGGTCTTCATTCCTCTCGGACAGGCACGAATTGCACGGCAGGGTACCGATGCAACCGTTGTGGCCTACGGTAGTGCTGTGTTCATGGCACTGGAAGCAGCCGAAATTCTGGAAAAGGAGGGGGCTAAGGTCGAGGTTGTTGATATCAGAACACTGGTACCGTTTGACGAAGAAACCGTTCTTGCTTCGGTTAAAAAAACCGGCAGAGCAGTGGTTGCTCACGAGGCAGTTCTTACAGGGGGCTTTGGCGGCGAAATCGTTGCCCGGATCACCGACAGTGCATTCAGATATCTTGATGCTCCGGTGCGCCGTGTTGCGGCGTTTGATTCGCCAACACCGTTTGCCCCAACCCTTGAAAAGGCGGTACTTCCCAATACTCTGGCAGTGGTTGACGCTCTACGATCTGTTCTACAGTTTTAATTCGCGGGCAGCCACTACGTTATCATGCTGTATAAAATTCTCAGTCGTACCAATTTTCGGAGCCGTAAATTTGTGCTTCGTCCGTGTTTTCATTCACACTAACACCGATAATTCATGTCACGTGTCCTCTTTCGAGTTTCTTATACCATTCCCGACGGCAAGCGTTCAGAATATCTGATGCTTGTTCGTAAGCTGCATTCGTTTTATGCCGCTAATGCCGTTGACTACTCGGTATTTGAAGACAACACGAAACACAACCATTTTCAGGAAACCTACATTTATCCGTCAATAGAAGCATACGAGGCTTCGGATGATCCGGATAACACCAGGGAAATCGCCGATGTTCTGGATGCTGTGTATTCAATGGCCGACAACGTGGTGTATAATGTAGCTAAAGAAGTCACGTGGTGAGATCATGCTGCCTGCCTACCGTAGCCAGCCGGTAGTTTTTGGATTGCCCGACATTCCGTTTGTTCAAAGCGAATGTGTTTCGCTGTATGGCCTGAAACCGCCACCTGAACATCATGGCAGCAGAACGGTTAAAGATCACATACGAACAACATTATTCAGCATCCTCGGAGCACGGTTTAAAACCAGGATATCAACGCCGGAACTTGTGGCTTCTTCTACACCAGTGAGGGTTCTGGTGTTCAGATACGATGCCGTGGGCGATTATATCGTAACCTCACCATTCGTCCGCTGGCTTGCCGAAAATGTTCCCAATGTTGAGATTGACGTGATCTCGTCAACCAGAAACATTGACCTGATTAGGAACGACCCGTTCGTTCACTCGGTTACGGCTATTCATCCGGGACACATACCGCATATTTCGTGGTTCAATGTGTATAAACATGTCCGAAACAGACGGCCCGATGCCGTTGCAGCCCTTGTTTTTACAAAGATGACAAAGGCAGCGGTGCTTACCGCTCTTGCTGGTCCACGGGCGATACGGCTTACCATTGAGCATTCAGAACGTAAGGATATTTACGGAAGAGTATTCGATATTCAGGTACAACACAAACAGGCGGGTGCCCACTGGATGGAAACAATGGCAACGGTTGGCCCGGCATTGTTTCATACCAGGCAAGCTGAACCCCGGCCATACGTTGTACTGGAACAGAGAGCCCAGCAGCGTGTAGCCGATATGCTGCTCACACTTGGCGTTGGGTACAGTACCAATACCGGTAAAGGAATAGTGGCAGCCAAGGGTGAGACCATGCAAACGATGAGTACCAGTGGATTGAAGTATGTGGTGCTCAACATCAGCGCATACTCGCCAAACCGGCAATGGAGTGCTGAGAATGCAGTGACAGCCGCTGGTGCAATTGCACAGGCGCTGCCATACACAGTGTGCTTTGTAACGGGAGCCCCCTCAAACTATCGTGAACTCGAGGTTGAGCTCCAGCGCACGCACGTGCCGGGTACACACCTGTGGAAAGGTTCGCTGCCTGAACTGGTGGCGCTGACTGCAGGTGCACAGGCTGTGGTTACGCCCGATACAGCAGTGCTGCACATGGCTGCAACCGCCGGAGTTCCAGTGGTGGGACTGTATGCCGAACTGATTAAGGTTGCTGAATGGTATCCGTTGGGGACAACGTTCCGGGCTATTCTGAGTCCGGATCCCTATACAATTAACGCGATACCCCCAAATCTTGTTGCCGAACAAACTGTACAGCTGCTGCCATGATAAAGTCAGCTGAATTGGCTTTTCGCAGGTGGTTTAACCGTTGGTTTCAGTCTGACAAGAAACCTGTAGCCATAAGCAGGGTTCACGACACGTTTTCGTTGTCGGCAGTGCCACGGATCCTTTTCCTGCGTCAGGATAGGATAGGCGACGTTCTAATCAGTACTCCCGTACTGGATGCAATTCGCACAACGTATCCTAAAGCACAGATCGGCATCGTGCTGAGTAGTAATAACATTGCCGTTCGCAATGCGGCCGAGCCTTACGTGAACATCGTACACGTGTATTCGCGGACAGCTCCCGGCCTGGCATCACTCATACGAGAAATTCGTAAGAAAAAATATGATGTTGTTGTTGATCTGATGGATAACCCATCTGCCACATCAGGGTTACTGTGCAGGTTCAGCGGTACCCGGTACCGTCTGGGAATTTCCAAGGAAAACGATGGAGTGTACACTCATGTTGTACCAATGTTGCCAAGGGATTCCGTTCATATTAGCCGCCGAATTGCAGAGCTACTCAAAGCATTTGGAATCGATCCCGAAAAGGTCAGCCTGATTCCACGGTATCCGATTACTTCGTATGAATGCGATGGTGCGAAGGCGGCACTGGGCACTGACGTCGGGCCCGGTATTCGACTTGGCGTGGTTGCCAGCGGAAGCTCTAACAATAAACAATATCCCGCGGAAAGAATGGCAGGTGTATTAAATACACTTATAAAATCACACCCGTCCCTGAAGGTATATCTGTTTGCCGACCCGAAAAACTACAATTGGGTTTGCCGGGTAGAAAGTCTGACGCCGGCGAAACCAGCCCCGTATTCTGCTACGTTTCACGATGCAGCAGTTCAGATGTCAGCCATGGACGTTGTGCTAACGCCCGACACCAGTTTCGTCCACGTTGCCGGAGCTCTTGGGTTGCCGGTTTGTGTGATGTACATCCAGCCGCATCAGGACCTGTATCCGTGGTATCCGCTGGGTGCACGCTACGAGGCTCTGATTACCAAAACAAATCAGATTGCAGATATTCCGGAATCGGAAATTGTCGCTGCAATAGAACGACTGTTTGCATATTGCGGACATTCAGAGGATAACCATGAACTATAAACAGCGAACAGTAACATGTGGCGCACTTCGCCCCGAAGATGCCGGTAAGGCCGTTGTCCTAAACGGTTGGGTTAATGCTCACCGCAATTACGGCAGCGTTCACTTTATTGACGTGAGAGACAGGGAGGGAGTTACGCAGATCGTGATAGATGCTGCAGACCGTCCGGATCTCTCGGCACTGATCAAGGATGTGCGCTCCGAATGGGTTATCTGGGCAGCTGGTACCGTTCGTCTTCGGGAGAACCCAAACCCCAATATTCCAACCGGTTTGGTGGAAATCGATGTTGCTGATGTCGGAGTCATCAATCGGAGCGAGGTTCCGCCATTCGAGGTGGTCAATGATCTTGCCACGAACGAAGAACTGCGCTTAGAGTACCGATATCTTGACTTGCGGCGTCCTCTCATGCAATCGTATCTGTTGCTTCGCAACAAGCTGTATCAGCTTACGCACAAGTTCTTCGAGCAGGAGGGATTTGTAGAGGTTGAAACGCCGGTGCTAACACGGAGCACACCCGAAGGCGCACGAGACTTCCTGGTGCCAAGCCGTCTGAATCAGGGCAGATTCTACGCATTGCCACAGAGTCCGCAGCTGTTTAAACAGCTTCTCATGGTTGCGGGGTTCGATAAGTATATGCAAATCGTAAAGGCATTTCGCGACGAAGACTTGCGAGCTGACCGTCAGCCAGAGTTTACACAGATCGACGTTGAGATGAGTTTTGTTGATCAGGCAGATGTCATGGGGGTTGCTGAACGGTTTGTTCAGGTGGTCTGGCATGAACTGCTGGGAGTGTCTGTGCAACTTCCATTACCGCGGATCACGTATGCTGATGCTATGAACACGTATGGTACTGACAAACCGGATTTGCGGTACGATCTGCCACTGAAAACCATTACAAACGATGTGAAGGAATGCTCGTTTTCACTATTCAAGGAGGCTGCAGCTCAGAATCGGACGGTTAAGGTTTTGCGAGTGCCTGACGCTGCCACGTTCAGTCGTAAACAGATTGATGAGTTAACGGATCATGCCCGTATTCATGGCGCACAGGGACTTCCGTATCTGAAATACGCTGGCAGTGAACTTACCGGTTCGTTTGCCAAACAGCTGACGGATGGCGACAAAGTAACCCTGGTTAGCGCTTGTGGTGCCAAAGATGGTGACCTGCTCCTTTTCTCGGCAGACGAATGGGAACGCTCGTGTGTGATTCTGGGTGCACTTCGGGTAGAAGTAGCCCGAAGACTCGATTTACCGGCACAAACCAAAGCCCCTTTCGCAATGCTGTGGGTAACCGAGTTTCCGCTGTTGGAGCATGACCCGCAGGAAGCACGTTGGGTTGCTCGGCATCATCCGTTTACCAGCCCAATGGTCGAAGATATTGGAATGCTTGACGAGGATCCGACAGCCGTGCGCGCAAGGGCGTATGACCTGGTTATCAACGGGTACGAAGCTGCCGGCGGATCGATACGTATTCATGACAGAACAGTGCAACAGAAGATGTTTGCACTGATCGGGATGTCGGCAGAAGAAGCCGAGGCAAAGTTCGGCTTCCTGCTAAAAGCGCTTCGCTACGGTGCTCCGCCACATGGTGGTATTGCCTTTGGGTTTGACAGGCTGACGATGCTGCTGAGCGGGACAAACAATATTCGCGAAGTGATTGCATTTCCAAAAACAACATCAGGTTTGTCGCTCATGGATAAATGTCCGTCTGCTGTTGACGATACCCAGCTTGCCGATCTTGGTATAGGACTCCGAAAATGAACCGCCGACACGTGATCGGTTTACTGCTATCCCTGCCGCTGATACCAAGGCGGTCTTTGGGATTCATGGATGATGGTGTGCCGACGTCACGGTTTGAACGAATTCTGCAGGCGGCCCGCCAGGAGCACTGGAATACGCTTCCGATTGGCAAGCGTATGATAAATATCGCAACATTCTTTATGGGCGTCCCGTACGTTGGCGGAACGCTTGAAACTCAACCGGAAGTGTGTACTGTGAATCTTGAGGCCTTGGACTGTGTTACGTTTTTTGAAGTGGTCCTCAATATTGCCCGCATGATCGATCACCATGGTAGCACGTTCGAAGACCTTGTCAACGAAGTTACATACACACGGTACCGCCAAGGGAAGCTGAATGGGTACGTTTCACGACTACATTACACTGCCGAATGGATTGCTGACAACATTGAAAAAAACGTTATTCATGACGTTACACCGGATATGGGCGGAGAGCCGTTCCCGGTTAATGTAAACTTTATGAGTTCGCATCCAAAGTTCTACAAGCCACTCCAGGACCATCCCGAGCTGGTAGAAGCGATGGCTGCAATTGAACGACACATCAATACCATCCCACGGACCTATATACCCAAAGAAAAGATTGCCGATGCGGAGCACTTGATGCAGCAGGGTGATATTATCGCCATTACAACATCAAAGGCCGGCCTTGATTATGCCCATACGGGATTAATTAACCGCACAGATGGAAAGGCCCGTTTTATGCATGCCTCTACAACCCACAAAAAAGTTGTACTTGATGATACGATCGGCAACTATGTGCTCTCCGTAAAAAGCCATACAGGAATTTCCGTACTGCGTCCGGTTGTTTCTGCGTAGTCCCAGGCATTGTTGTTACTGTCCCGTCTGTCGCCCTTCCGCACTGTCAGCCGGACGACAATACTGCAGAAGCTGAAGTACTTCATCGAGTTGCTTCCGTTGCTGAAGCAGGATGTGGTCAACCTTTTCATGCAGCAGCTTAATCTCGAGCTCTGCCTTTAGGTTCACCTGATAGTCATGTTCAGAACGCATTCTGTCTTTTTCTTCCTGCCGGTTCTGACTCATCATGATAATGGGAGCCTGAATTGCCGCAAGGCACGACAAAACCAGATTCAGCAGAATAAACGGATAGGGATCAAAAGGATGGACTGTAACAAACCAAATATTGACTATCATCCAAAGAACGATAAACCCCATGAATGACAGGATGAACGTCCAGCTACCCCCAAAATCTGCAATTCTGTCGGCAATGCGCTGTCCCAGAGACAGTGACGCATCGATACCGGGTTCGATATTATCAGCAATGACGGAGTTTCCGGTAATTGCCTGGATTACCTCGATATCCACGTCGGACAGTTCCTCGGTTTTTTGCTGGATGAGATGTACCATATACAACCGTCGGAATGTGTTCAGCTCCTTCATGCTGATCCAGCCGTCCAATGTAATGTCAGGATGCGAGCATCGGATAAACTCAAGGAGTTCCGGCTTAATATCCTTACCAGCCACAGCCTCATAATTCTGAAGTGCAGTTCCCGAAACCGAACTTATTACCATGGTGCCTCCGAATTCTTGTGTTTACTGATCCGGCTGGATGCTGCTCAACGCCTTGGCAACATCTTCCGGTGTAATGGCGTACCCAGCAATTTCCGACAACGAAATGCTGCTTCGCTGAAGTGCAGCTTTAAAGATGGTCTTGCGCTCATCAGGGATTGGCATGAGTTCAGACAGGAGAAGATGCTCGGGGCCGCATAAAATGGAACCATGCTGAAGAACGATGCCATTGACTACCCGCTGCGCGCTACCTACAACCTTGCGTCCGTTTACCATAATCTCAGATTTTGCACTGGTAGCAAAACAGGCTTGTCCCAGGTCAGAGCCAGATGCGTAATGTGAGCGCAAATCGTGTCCGACGGTATCAAACTCCAGCAGCCACCCATTATCGCCCAGCACCTGTATCAGGGCTTTGTGAATCGTCTGGTGGATCTTGGCATACACCTCTTGAGGTTTGCCACAAGCAACAACGCAATACGTTAGTTCGTTGGCATGGAGTACAGCACGACCACCGGTAGGGCGGTGAACAACATCAATGGAATAACGGCGGGCAGCCACGGCGTCAATGGCAGCGATGTCCTGGTGTTTACCCAGCGAGAGGGCCCACGGATGCCAGGTGTAGGTGCGCCACCGGTATATGCCATGGGTAATCGGTGCATCGAGCATCGCAACATCCTTGCTCATGTTTTGGCTGCCGGTTGCGGGGCCGTCAAACGGGATTTCCATGGTTAGTTGCCAGGGAGCAGACGGTAAAACTTTAGCTTCCCAACGCGAAGGATGCGTGGTGATAGTACGGTAAGTTCAGCGTTGATATCGGTGATCTTTTCGCCATCCAGTTGAACACCACCCTGTTGTACCAGTCTGCGTGCCTCACTCTTAGAAGCAGTACTACCGGTATCAGAGAGAGCAGTAATGATATTTATCACTGTAGTGCCGTCAGGAAGTTTAAAGTCCGGTATCTCGTCCGGTACATCTTTCTGAACGAAAACGCGTTCAAACTCGGCCAGTGCTTCATCGGCAGCCCGGGGTCCGTGGTACTTGGCAACAATACCTTTGGCTACTTCAACCTTTGCGGTTCTTGGGTGGAGTGTACCATCGGCCAGTCCCTTTGCAACCAACGCCACGTGTGCGGGCTGAGCAAACACGGCATACTCAAGGTACCGGGTGATCAATGAATCGGGGATGCTCATCGTTTTCCCGAACATGTCGCGTGGTGTATCGGTAATTGCAATGTAGTTATCCAGCGACTTGCTCATCTTTTCTACGCCGTCGGTACCTTCCAATATCGGCATGGTTAGGATACACTGCGGTTCCTGGCCGTATGCACGCATGACCTCACGTCCCACAAGCAGATTAAACTTCTGATCGGTACCGCCGAGCTCTACATCGCTATGTATAGCAACGCTGTCGTACGCCTGCGACAGTGGATAGAGGAACTCATGAACGCTGATTGGCACACCACTCTTGTACCGTTTTGTAAAATCGTCACGTTCCAGAAGCTGCGCTACGGTGTATTTGGAGGCAAGTTCGATAATCTGTTTAAACGACAGTGCTTCGAGCCACTCGCTGTTATAGACCACTTCAAGCCGATCACCCGAAAGGATGCGGAGTGCCTGATCAACGTAGGTTTTGCCGTTCGCTCGGGTTTCTTCAAGTGTGAGTGCCGGGCGCGTTTTACTCTTTCCGGTTGGATCACCGATCATTGCCGTAAAGTCTCCGATAATCAGCACAACGGTATGGCCAAGATCCTGAAACTGTCGAAGTTTATTAAGAACAACGGCGTGACCAATGTGAATATCCGGCCGGCTGGGATCCAGGCCCAGCTTTATTCGCAGTGGCTTTCCGGTTTTGATGCTGCGCTCCAGCTTCGTGTGCAGTTCGGCTTCCGGCAAAACGTCAACAGCGTACTGTTTAACGACGGATAGTTGTTCTGAAACAGTCATATTGCTCAATAAGGTGAACGGGGCTTAGGCATGCTTGGAATAGGAGCTCACATACGCACCGACGGTGGTGCGGAAAGCCACGTTCAAACGGTTCCACCCATTGATGGCTATAACAGCCATGGTGAGGTTGACGAGTTCCTTCTCGCTGAACTCAGCACGTGCACGGTTATACACGTCGTCGGAAACCGACTGTGAGTTGGCAACGGTAGTCAGTGCTTCTGTCCATTCCAGCGCTGCCCGCTCTCTGCTGGTATAGCAGTGTGCCTCGTGCCATACCGGGAGCAGATACAACCGCTGTTCTGTCTCGCCCATTGCCCGTGCATCCTTGGTATGCATATCCAAACACCATGCACACCCGTTCAGGATGGATGCCAGTGATTTTACCAGTTCAAGGAGTGGTTTCTCGATACCAAATGCATGAATGCTCTGTTCAAGTGCAATCATGGCGTTAAAAGCTTCAGGTGAAGCAGCCTTGTAATCAAGTCGTTGTTCCATAGGAAATCTCGAAGTATGAATACGCAAACTTAGGAACAATAGCAAAGGACAGAGGTCATCATCCGATACGAAACGTTGTCCACGGTTCCGGCTAAGCCATTATTCAGGCTAACTGCAAACACCGATAGTTCGCTAATTTTGCGGTATGAGCTTAAATGACAAAATTAACGCCGACATCAAGGAAGCAATGAAGGCACGCGAGACGCTGCGATTAGAAACACTGAGGTCTATAAGGGCGGCCATCCTGGAATTCGAAAAAAGTGGTGTTGACCGGGAGATGACCTCCGATGATGAGCTTAAAATCCTGAACTCAGCTGTTAAAAAACGTCGCGACGCGATTGAACAATATGCCAATGCCGGCCGTACCGAAGCTGCCGCCAAGGAACAACAGGAGCTTGATATTCTGATGAGCTACCTGCCGTCTCAGCTATCTGCTGACGAGGTTCGCGATGCCATCCGTGGTGTCATCGCCGACGTTGGAGCAACCGGCCCATCCGATTTTGGAAAGGTGATGGGTGTGGCTGTAAAGCAACTGAAAGGTCGTACTGACGGTAGTACGATTCAGGCTGTGGTTAAAGAGCTGCTTGGTTAACGAGATAATGGTTGACCTTGCATCCACGGCGCTCAGTGAGCTGAACTTTCCAGCAGTCCTTGAAAAAATCAGCACCTACTGCGTTACGCCGATGGGGGCGGATGCTGTCCGAAACCTTAGCCCCTTACCCAACACTGCTATCCTGAACGAAAAGCTTCTGCAGGTTCACGAGGCAGTAAACATTATTGTAACCAGTGACAGCATTCCGCTTGAGCAGTTCCCGGATATTTCTGCCCTCCTGAAACGCGCCCGGATTGCAGGTAACTATCTGAGTGCTCCGGAACTGCTGAATGTATCAGAGGCCCTCGTTGCGTCGCGCACGATGAAGCGATTCTGTGCAGAGAAAGAAGGGGCTACCATAGGACTGCGGACACTTACCCAATTCCTTGCCGACAACAGGATACTTGAAAAGCACATTACCGAGGCAATCGATGAAACCTGCGTAGTCCGGGATACAGCATCGCGCGAACTACGCACCATTCGCGCAGATATCCATCAGCTGGAAGGCAGGCTGCGCTCGCGGCTGCGGCAGATTCTTCGCAAATTTGGCGAGGAAGAGCTGCTTCAGGAAGAGTTTGTAACACAGCGGGACGGACGTTTTGTTCTACCGCTACAGGTACAGAATAAGCGTGCCGTTAATGGCATTATTCACGGGATGAGCAGCTCCGGGCAGACAGTTTTTTTGGAACCGGCTGAAACCTATGAGTTGAATAACGACCTGGCGTTATTACGGGGCAGGGAACAACGCGAAATAATCAACATCCTTACGATGTTGACGGCAGAGGTTGGTAGTGTATGCGACGAACTGGAAGCCACGGCCGACATTCTGGTGGAACTTGATACCATTTTTGCCCGTGCCTGGTATGCGCGGTACTACGGCGGTATAATGCCCATTATTGTGGATGATGATATGATCGAGCTGACCAACGTTCGTCATCCGCTGCTTATGCACCAGGCAATGGGTATTCGGACGACGAATGATACACTGAAATCCTCGCACGAAACTATTATTCCGCTTACCGTCAGGCTTGGCGGTGACGTGCGCGGAATACTGATATCCGGACCAAATGCAGGCGGGAAAACTGTAGCGATGAAGACGATAGGATTGTCGCTTGCCATGGCAATGAGCGGCATCTTTCCGCTGGGTACCTGTGTGTGTCCGCTGCGCCGACTCTACACAAGCATCGGAGACCACCAGAGCATTGATGCCAACCTGAGTACATTTTCTTCCCAGATTATCCGGCTGCGGGATGTATTGTCGGAATGTGATCACGAAGCCTTAATTCTTATTGATGAGATCTGCGCCGGTACTGACCCTGCAGAGGGAGGGGCGCTGGCTGCCGGCATCCTGGACTCAGCTCTGGCGCGCGGTGCCTGCTTTGTTGTTACAACACACCAGAGTTCGCTGAAACAGTACGCACTTACCAGCAGCCGTATTACGAACGCTTCACTTGCGTTTGACGAAGAACGGATGCAGCCAACATTCAGGTTCCTGTATGGTGTACCCGGAAACTCGTATGCATTTGACCTGTCACGAACAGTTGGCTTGCCAGAGGTAGTACTGCGTCGTGCACAAGAATATCTGGGCAACCGTCACAATGAGCTGGAACAAAGTATCAGCGCAATGCAACAGTTTCGGAACGAAGCGGAACAGCATGCTCTTCAGGCGGCCAGAGAACATCAGGCTTCCGAAAAACTGAGAAAGGAATACGAAGAACGGCTGTCAGACCTAAAAGCTAAAAAAAGCAAGGAAATTGAATCAGCCAGAATCAAGGCAGCTGAAATTTTGGAAGGGGCTAATGCGTTAATTGAAAACACGATTCGCGAGATACGGGAACAACAAAAGAGTATTGCCGAAGTCAAAACTGCCTTTAACGAGAAGCGGCAGCAGCTTACGCATAGAGAAAAGGGCGAACACAGTAACACCGACAGCTCTGCTACCGATACAGACATCACTGTTGGTACCATGGTGCGTATCGAAGGAACAGCCTCTGTTGGTACTGTTGAAGCTATCGATGCCAAGGGGAATGCAGTCGTGCATGTTAACGGTATCACGATGAGGGTACAACGTGCCAAGCTGGAACCGACGTCGGAGAAAGCACAAGCTCCCGTCAAGCGAAAGGCGGCAGTCAGGAGTTCGACGGAAGCAGAGAAGGTGGCAGTACCGGCGATGACGCTGGACCTGCGTGGTCAGCGTGCTGAAGAAGCATTGCGAGCGCTTGAAGTGTTTGTGGACAGTGCTGTGGTTCGGTCCCTGCCCTTTGTAAGTATCATCCACGGTAAGGGAACGGGAGCGCTTCGGGAGGTCGTGCACCGCTTTTTGGAGCAGCAACACGGGATTCGTTCTTTCCGACTGGGCAGTATTCCCGAGGGCGGCGACGGCGTAACCATTGTGGAGCTATAGGGGGCTATACCGGACGGTATTCCCTTAATCGCGTTCGTCCCTGTTCATTCGCCGCTTCTCGTCGCGCTCCTTGATAGACTCGCGTTTATCATACAGTTTCTTCCCGCGGGCAACACCAAGTTCAACCTTGATAAACGGACCCGAGAAGAAAACCGAAAGAGGAATGATGGTAAGCCCCTTTTCCTCGGTTGCTATTCGCAGACGGTGAAGCTCGTGCCGATGCAGCAGAAGCTTACGGGGTCGCATAGGTTCGTGGTTTTCCCGGTTTCCGAAATCATACGGATTGATATGCATCCCCAGCAGCAGAAGCTCGTCCGACGTACGCGAGGGGAATGTGGCATACGCCTCGGCAAGACTTATCTTGCCGGCACGGATACTCTTCACCTCGGTGCCGGTAAGTTGGATGCCCGCCTGAAACCGTTGCAGAATCTCGTATTCGTGCAACGCCTTGCGGTTCGTAACGATAATTCGTTCGGTTCGTGTTGGTTGGGTTTGCAAAGCAAAAGCCCCACGCTGTGCGCAGGGCATTGATTGTGGAAAGTGCGGAGGAGGAGGGATTCGAACCCTCGATAGAGCTTAACACCCTATGACGGTTTAGCAAACCGTTGCCTTCAGCCACTCGGCCACCCCTCCGGGGTGTAAAGAAGAATGTGCAAGATACGGTACGTTGGTTATTTTTCATAAAATGTCGGCAAAAGAAACACCATTAGCACGCCAGTACAGGCAAATAAAAGAGAAGCATCCGGACACGATACTCCTGTTCCGGCTGGGGGATTTTTACGAAACCTTCGGCGATGACGCCATTGCCACGGCTGCTGCGTGTGGTATTACGTTAACCAAGCGGAACAACGGGGCGGCAGGTGAGACGCCACTGGCCGGCTTCCCCCATCACCAGTTGGATAATTACTTGCCAAAGTTAGTACGGTCGGGCTACCGGGTGGCAGTGTGCGAGCAACTCGAAGATCCAAAGCAGGCAAAGGGGATTGTAAAGCGCGGCGTAGTGGAGGTTGTTACGCCGGGTGTTGTGATGTACGACAAGTTGCTGGAGAATTCGGCAAATACGTTCTTGTGCGCCCTGGTTCCGCTTGCAAGTAAGGCTAACGGAAAAACCATCGCTGTTTGGGGGATTGCTTTTGCCGACGTTTCTACCGGGGTCTTTATGGCTGCCGATGTACCGGATGGTGGAGTATTGAGTCTGCTTGAAAGCTACGCTCCCGCAGAAGTGCTGGTGAACAAGGAGCAAAAGGAAATCTGGGAACCGGTTTTGCGGGCCGCTACACCACGTGCAGCCGTCAGCAAACTCGAGTCGTGGCTGTTTGATACCGAGTTTGCGCGGACAACGGTTCTGCGACACTTTTCCACAACATCGGTGAAAGGTTTCGGTCTCACTGATGATTCACCAGCGATGATCGCTGCCGGAATGATCCTGCATTACATAGCTGAAACCCAGCGCGGATCACTGACGCATATCACAACACTCCGTACCATCAACACGTCCGACGTGATGGTGCTGGATACCGCAACACGCAGAAACCTTGAAATCCACCAACCAGGCTCACCGGGTGAACGGCAGGGGGCTTTGATTGACTTGATGGACAGGACGAGAACACCAATGGGAGCACGATTGCTCCGACGGTGGATGCAGGCTCCACTGATCAATAAAGACGCTATCGTTCAACGGCAGCACGCTGTTGAACAACTCCTGAACGGAAGCCGGCATCTGTATAACCTTGGCGATTTGTTCGCGCAGGTTGGGGATATTGAACGGCTTATTGCCAGAGTGGTAACTGACAGAGCAACAGCACGCGATCTGGTGGCTCTGCGTAATGGTCTGAGAGTAATTCCGGATATCATGCAGATGCTTAGCCCCTTCCCGTCCCTGCACTATGTATGTGCCGATGTTCATGATCACAGCAGTGTTGTTCACATGATCTCGGCGGCGTTATCTGACGCTGCGCCGGTTCAGTTTGGCAGCGGTAAGATGTTTAATGCGGGCTTCAGTGCCGAACTGGATTCGGTCTGCGATGCGATGGCACATGGTAAGGAATGGATTAAGGAGTTTCAGGATCGTGAGCGTGCCGATACCGGGATACCAACGCTCAAGGTGTCGTTTAATAATGTTTTTGGTTACTATATCGAAGTCAGTAAGGCTCAGCGTGACAGTGCGCCTGCCCATTACGAACGTCGACAGACGTTGGCAAATGCGGAACGGTTCACTACTCCGGAGCTTAAAAAACTTGAAGCCACGCTGCTTTCGGCTGAGGGCCGAGTATCTGAACTGGAACAGCAGCTTCTGCTGGAGCTAAAGCGTGGTGTGGCTGCCAATTGTGCTGCAATACAGCAAACAGCACTTGCTGTTGCCACCGCCGACTGTTTGCACAGCTACGCGCGTACTGCACAGGAGTACGAGTATGTACAGCCCGAGCTGCATACCGGGACATTGCTCAACATCCAGGGAGCACGGCACCCCGTGATCGAACGTCTGCTACCCGCCGGTACCCGCTACGTGCCGAATAACATTGTGCTTGATACCGAAACACATCAACTGATGGTGTTAACCGGTCCGAACATGAGCGGTAAGAGCAGTTATCTGCGACAGGCCGGACTGATAGTGTTTCTTGCTCATATCGGTAGCTTTGTTCCGGCAGTACAGGCTACCATTCCGATCACCGACAGGATTTTTACACGGGTTGGTGCACAAGATAATCTGCTGGCAGGCGAAAGCACGTTCCTTGTGGAGATGCAGGAAAGTGCAAACATCGTCCATAACGCAACATCGCGAAGTTTAATATTGCTTGATGAGGTTGGACGCGGAACAGCTACGTTTGACGGTATTTCGATTGCCTGGGCAATTGCCGAGTATCTGCACGAAGTGGTTGGCGCCAAAACATTATTTGCCACACATTACCATGAGCTTACTGCCCTTGCTGACCGCTTTGAACGTATTCACAACGTTAAGGTTGAAGTTGTTGAACAAGAAGGAGGCCTGGTCTTTACACACAGGGTGGTTCCGGGTTCGGCCGACCATTCCTTTGGTATTCACGTAGCCCGTATGGCCGGAATGCCTCCGGCAATACTGCGGACAGCTGAAGTAGTGCTAAACCAGCTGGAAACCGGAAAGCACGATCCGGCACGCTCAGCTCATACCAGCGCAGTTGACCGCCGGATGCTTGAGTCTGCCGGACAGCTCACGATGTTTGAAATTCGCGACGATGAACTGCGCAAGCGTGTTCAGGATCTGGATGTGAACGCATTAACGCCCTTACAGGCACTACAGACCCTTGCAGATTTAAAAGACTCGATCCGGGATGAGTGAAACCGGTGAACCTTGGCTATACGACGTGTTTGTACAGCGGGACAATAAAGTAACTATTTGGACAATATATTCAACGTGAACGAATGGAAGAACAAACCAACGAGATACGCAGACAGTGGAAAGATCGCGACCGGGTTGTTAAGGCTATGACGAAGGACGGACTGTTCCGTGCCGCCGTGGTACTGAACCGGATTGCGGCTGTTACAGCCCAACGCAGGCACGGACTGGATGCCCTGTGTTCGCTCCTGCTGGCACGGGCATTGTCGGGCGCAACGCTAATGGCTTCGTTTTTAAAGGGCGAGGAACGAGTATCAGTCTCTGCTGACGGCGACGGAATAGTAAAATCGGTATTTGCCGAGGCAATCCAGGTAGGCGAGGTGCGTGGTTTCTGCCTTAAGAACAGTAATCCAACTGAGCGCTCCGGCCCCTTAGGCGAAGGTCTGTTAAAGGTGCAGCGTTTCCTGTATGACAAGAATGAACCGGTTACCGGAATTGTAGAACTGGAGCGGGGCGATATAACGACTGACCTGAGTCACTACCTTACACAAAGTGAACAAATACCATCGGTGTTTATGCTTGATGTTGCCTTTGATCACAATGACCTTATCACCCAGAGTGTTGGCATTCTGGTCCAGGCGATGCCGGGAGCACGACCCGAAGATATTTTTAAGACCTATGATATTTTGGATATGCTGGAACGTCCGACCGAATTTGCCGAAAAAGGATATTCTCCCGAAGACATTGTAAAACAAGTATTGCCCGGTGAAATTGAAATACTCGACAAAACAGCGGTTGATTTCTTCTGTCGGTGTTCGCTTGAACGGTTTAAGGGGGTGCTGTTAACACTTGGATATGACGAAGTGGTCAGCATGGAAAAGGCCGGTCACAACGAATTGGTTTGCCAGTACTGTAACGAGCGATATCACCTTAGCGAACAGGATTTCATGGAACTGAAGGAGTTACTCCTGGCGCGGCGGAATTAGACAACAAGGCGGCAATTGCAGCCGTCAGCACCATGTCGTGCCAGGTACACCCCCTGCTGACATCAACAAAAGGCTTTTGCAATCCCTGCACCACCGGTCCATAGGCTGCAGCCCCTGCAAGACGCTCAGTTAGCTTATAGGCAATATTACCGGCATCCAGGGTTGGGAAAACCAACACATTTGAATTACCAGCCAGTGCACTGCTCGGTGCTTTCCGTGCGGCAACTGCCGGAACCAGTGCTGCATCGGCCTGCAGTTCACCATCGGCTACAATGTTGGGATATTTCTCTGAGAAGATCCTGAACGCGTCACGCACCTTTTGTGCATGCGGATGTTGAGCAGATCCTTTAGTGGAAAAGCTTAGAAACGCAACACGCGGTTCGGCGCCGGTGAGAATGTGGTGGCTTACCGCTGAAGACTGGGCGATATCGGCTAATTGATCAGCCGTCGGATCGGGAACAACACCACAGTCAGCATAGGTGAGCACTGCGCCGGAAGGAAGAACCATTAAAAAGAAACTGCTGACGACACTAACACTGCTGTCCATTCCAATCGTCCATATCCCGGCACGCAGAACATCGGCTGTGGTAGAAACGGAACCGGCAACACCTGCATCAGCCTCACCGGTATGCACCATCCATGCAGCACGAAATAATGGTTGTACGGCAAGATGTTCGGCTTCTGATCTGGTTAGCCCCTTCCCGGCCCTTCGTTCCAAAAGATATTCAACAAGGTGAGGTTCGCTAATCGGCGTATCGTGAGTAACCAGAATGGGGATGGCAACGCCAAGGTGTTGTAGTTCCTGCACCGCGCGGACAGTGCGCTCGTCCGATGAATCGGGGAATACAATCCGGCGCTGCAGTTTAGAAGCACGATGGAGGAGATCATCATCACGAGTGCTCATGGGGCTAAACCAATGATTCGGCAGTTTGTCGTAAACGGAATAGCAACATCATAAAGTTTTTTTTCGGCAAACTCATCGAAAATCGTCAGTCGTGGCTCATCATGGTGAGTGCACATCAGCAGGGCGCGAGCTGCATCATACGAGCACATGGTGTATGACTCGAACTGAACTGCGGCGGCACGTCGGGGTGTTCGGGTTTGAATCTGGAGCAGACCATTTTGAACAGGAACGTAGCAGTAGCCGCTACTGTTAACGGAAAGGCTGGAGGCAATTTGTAACGGGCCCTCAGAATCACGGGACGTAAGTGCAACGGTTGCCGTAATGGTCCGGGTACTCACATTGATCGTAGAGAGTGAAGGTACGGTAGGATCTTCGCCCTGAGATGCAGGCGTTTTTCCCTTGCCGAGTGAAACAACGCAGAACACGTTGTTCAACGGATCGCCCTCTACCAAAGACGGAACGTCTGACGGAATATCCAGCCGTGCTTCGACCGTATTGGTCCGACTGTCGATAATGGCTACCTTGTTCTGATGTGGCAGTGCAACGCAAATCTGATTCCCCAGGGCGGCAATACCTGCAGTTGAATCTCCAACAGAGATTGTACGTACGATCTGGAATACCGTAAGGTCAATAACGCCAACTGCCATGCTATCGGGTAATGAAACGTAGGCTGTTGTTGCATTGGCAAAGGCAATGTCGGCCGCATGGCCATACCCCGACAGACTGATCTCGGCTACGGCAGTAAGTGTCTCTCGGTTTAGGACGGTAATGCTTTCGGATTTTGTTAGCACGTAAATATCGTTGCGATACTGCCGAAGCTGCTGTACAGGGTATGCACCCAGGTCGGTGGTTGGCTTCCAGGTCTGATTCAGAACAGTCTGGTCAGGCATCGAGATCGTATAAAGCCCCGTAGGACCACTCAGCAGCAGACGCCATTTGCCATTAAACGAATTTATTAACGGCTCTTCAGGAGAACATGAAGAAAGTAGCAGCACACTGGTCAGGACCAATGCTGAAATCAGTCGGCTCATTATTCACTCCTATCAGCATGTTGAACAACATAGCGGATAATATCGGCAACAACAGGCTCTGCAATTGTAACTGCCTGAAGCATTTCTTCCAGCAACACCGGTTGTAACGAATCCGGAAAGCATTCATCGGTGATGATGCTTATGCCAAGCACCTTCATCCCCAGGTGGCGGGCAGCAATCACCTCGGGGACTGTACTCATCCCCACCACATCGGCACCAATTGTGCGCAGGAATCGGTACTCTGCCCTGGTTTCCAGGTTGGGTCCGCAGACTGCAACAAATACACCGCGGTGCACCCGATGCCTACCTTCCAGAGCCCCCTTTTCAGCAATTGTTAGCAAATGCTGCGAGTACGGCTCGCTCATATCCGGGAAGCGTGGACCAAACCGTTCATCGTTCGGGCCAACCAGCGGGCTTGTACCCAGCAGGTTAATATGATCGTCAATAAGCATAACATCGCCCCGGCGATATAAAGGGTTCATTCCGCCGCAGGCATTGCACACGATCAGTGTTTTTACACCCAACGCCCACATTACCCGAATAGGGTAGGCAATCTGCTGGAGTGAATACCCCTCATACATGTGAAACCGGCCCTGCATCACGCACACCGGTACACCATCGAGCATACCGCTCACCAGACGTCCGGCATGCGACTCAACAGTACTCTCAGGGAAGAGTGGAATATCCTGATATGGTGTGCTGACGGGGTTGCTGATATGCTCAACAAAGCCCCCCTGACCGGTCCCCAGAATAATACCAACGGTGGGTTGGATGCCAATTGTGTCCTTTACCAGACCGGCAGCCTTGATAACATCATCATACGTGTGGTGATTCATGGTGCGAAGATAGGGAAGCAATGGATGTCTTTGAGCGGCTCAGGACCCTGTACATATCGTCGGAATATTGAATTCAGTGATTCATGGATTAGGATGACACGTTCGGAGAGCTCAGGTAGCGAACCTAAGGGGCATATGGTCACGTTGTACTATCGTTCATGTACTATCTACAAAAGCAATTGCTCCAGAGTTTTGTCATGATCATTACGTAGGCTGCACACCGCAGCCGACTGGCCGAGCTATAGTGGTAGGTGGTGATGCACGATGGTGGTGGAGGTGGGGGTGGGGCCCGGAGGGCCGTAGTCCGTCTGTTTGGGATTTATGACGTGCCTCGGTAGTGCATAAGGTTTGTGTTAAACCGTAATGTGGGTATGAAACCCCGTAGGAACGAACCCACGTGGTGGCCCGCACGAAACACCATATAAAACCCGATACGAAACTGTACGAACGTGGTCACACTTCACTGTCATTGACACACTCTCTATCACAGCAATTGCTCCGGAATTCCTAATGTGTTTTACGTAGGCTGCGCAACGCAGCCGACCGGCCGAGCTGTGCAGGTAGGTGGTAACGCACGATGGTGGTGGAGGCGGGGGTGGGGCCCGGAGGGCCGTAGTCCGTCCGTTCGGGATTTATGCCGTGCCTCGGTAGTGCAGAACGGTTGTGTTAAACCGTAATGTGGGTATGAAACCCCGTATGAACGACCCCATGTCGTCGCCCACACGAAACATTATAAAACCCGATACGAAACTGTACGAACGTGGTCACACTTCACTGTCATTGACACACTCTCTATCACAGCAATTGCTCCGGAATTCCTAAGGTGTTTTACGTAGGCTGCACACCGCAGCCGACCGGCCGAGCTGTACTGGTAGGTGGTAACGCACGATGGTGGTGGAGGTGGGGGTGGGGCCCGGAGGGCCGTAGTCCGTCCGTTCGGGATTTATGACGTGCCTCGGTAGTGCATAAGGTTTGTGTTATACCGTAATGTGGGGATGAAACACCGTAGGAACGACCCCATGTCGTCGCCCACACGAAACATTATAAAACCCGATACGAAACTGTACGAACGTGGTCACACTTCACTGTCATTGACACACTCTCTATCACAGCAATTGCTCCGGAATTCCTAATGTGTTTTACGTAGGCTGCGCAACGCAGCCGACCGGCCGAGCTGTGCAGGTAGGTGGTAACGCACGATGGTGGTGGAGGCGGGGGTGGGACCCGGGGGGCCGTAGTCCGTCCGTTCGGGATTTATGCCGTGCCTCGGTAGTGCAGAACGGTTGTGTTAAACCGTAATGTGGGTATGAAACCCCGTATGAACGACCCCATGTCGTCGCCCACACGAAACATTATAAAACCCGATACGAAACTGTACGAACGTGGTCACACTTCACTGTCATTGACACACTCTCTATCACAGCAATTGCTCCGGAATTCCTAAGGTGTTTTACGTAGGCTGCACACCGCAGCCGACCGGCCGAGCTGTACTGGTAGGTGGTAACGCACGATGGTGGTGGAGGTGGGGGTGGGGCCCGGAGGGCCGTAGTCCGTCCGTTCGGGATTTATGCCGTGGCTCAGTCATACAGCATGTTTGCCGTGGCTCAGTGATACAGCATGTTTGCCGTGGCTCAGTGATACAGCATGGTTGCCGTGGCTCAGTGATACAGCATGTTTGCCGTGGCTCAGTGATACAGCATGTTTGCCGTGGCTCAGTCATACAGCATGTTTGCCGTGGCTCGGTCGTACAGCATGTTTGCCGGACTAGGGAGCTGTAAATAATATTAAAACAACAGTGATATCATAAGGCCCTACTGTGTGGCAACCCCGCGTGGCTGCTCTGCATTAAACAGCATAAAAAGGACTAAACCGTAAGGGTGCGGAACAAGGTGCGGGTTTCAAACCCGTCCCGAGGTAATATTCAATTGAGTCGAAACTGTGGAGAGTGTATTCCATGAGCTCGATCCTTTGAAAGTAAAACACAAACCGGTTACACGACGGTAAGCCCTTTATTTAGCCGGTTCATCATCCCCCATACCACACCCCTCTTTCTTATTTTTGCAATGCAGCTACCATGGGGAAATCTTATATACGAAATCTGTGTGGCAGAATGTTTGCATTCTGCTGTTTCCTGATATACTTCCTGCCGTGTTATGCACAGCAGGGGAGATACCCGTACCTTCCGTTGGAGACTGTGGAGCAGGTTGCGGACGTTTGGCAGTCAGACGGGCTGTTGCGCAGGTCTGCCGATGTACTGGATGAATTTCGAGACTCAGAGGTCCGCTCGGGAAGTGACGCCCTACGAATGAGTCGTGCCGAGCTCGAACGTGCTTCAGGCTTGCCAAAGAGTTCGGACCGGAGTCTGATGGTGTTCCTGCAGGGGCGCAGCAACTCGCCCTTCTTCCCCATTGCAATGTCGGCACGTGGCTTTCTGGCGCTGTCGGAGGCCCGATATAGTCAGGCTGACAGCTTGCTCCATACTGCTGCATTGCGTGCGCAGCACGATTACGTTGTCCGCCGTGATACCCAATACCGTACTCTTGCACAACATGCCTACTTCTGGGATGGTGTGGCTCTGGGCAGGATGCAGAAGTTTGACAGTGCAATCGTGCGGTTTGCGGCTTGTATAGCCACCGATTCGTTGGGGAGCCTGGCTCCTCGTGCGCTGTTTGCCATGGGCCAAATGTATGAGCGGCTGGCTGTGACAAACAAAGCTTCCGAAGCCTACTCAACAATTCGGAAAAAGTACAGGACTGGAAATATTATCGTGGCAGCCCGGATCAGGGAGGCACAGATTGCGTTGCGGCAACGGATGCCTGAGCGTGCCGTTGACATCCTTGGCGGGATTGATGCAGAGATCCTGAGTCTTTCCGCTGGAGACAGTTTGTTGCCGTTTCCGATATCGGAGGCTGTCGGACAAGTTCGAATCCTGCGTACAAATGCACTGATCATGCGCGGAGGTTTTGCCGAAGCCCTGGATTCTGCTACTGCATATTTACGGGAATCGCCTCCCGACAGAAACGTACCGCTGGTTAGACTTCAAAGTGCGTTCTGTATGCTGAATCTTGACTCGTCGGACGACGCATTACTGCATCTTGATAAAATTATTGATCAGGTAACCGACGATGCCTCGCCCATACGTCAGCAGGCATTGCTCTACCGCGCCTTGGCCCTGCGTCAGAGTGGTATGCCCGAAAAAGCAGTTGCTGACTTTACCTACCTTGCGGCCCTGGCCGGATATCCGTATCAGGCTCAGGCTCTGGTGGAGGTTGGCCAAGCAGCCTATCAGCGTGGCGACATGGAGGCTACGATTAGGGCCGTTGACCGTGCTGAGAAATTAAGTACCGATGCGCAGACAACGATCCGCTCACAGTTGCTGCTGGCAGCCGCCTTCCTGGAACTACAAAAATGGTCGGACGCCGAGGCTGTGTATGAACGCGTTGAACAAGGGGCTGCTCAACTGCCGTCAGCCTACGCTGAAATGCGAAGCCGGTACCTTGCCGAAGCACGGTTAAAACGTGGAATTTGTCTTGCACAGGAAGGTAAACGCGAAGCCGCTATTCGAGTTCTTACCGGTTATGTGGCGTCGCATCCTGCCGATCCACAGCGCGACGAAGGATTATTCTGGCTGGCCGAGATGATGTACCGGAGT
This sequence comes from Ignavibacteria bacterium, assembly GCA_015709655.1. NCBI lineage: Bacteria > Pseudomonadati > Ignavibacteriota > Ignavibacteria > Ignavibacteria bacterium. The sequence goes on from CP054181.1 coordinate 2,772,477, forward strand.
GATCTGCTCAGAAACGCCCAGGATGTGTACGAAGAATTGGTGAATCGCTATACGGCAAGTCCGCGTCGCGAAGATGCACTGTATGGTCTGGCATGGACCTTTTTTAGAAAACGTGAATTCGATAAGAGCATAAAGGCTTTTGGTGCCTTGCTCGATGCGTTTCCCCAAAGCAGCTATGCCGTTGATGCCATGGTTCGGCGTGGTGATGCCTTGTACATTTCCCGGAGTTATTCCCAGGCTGCCGAACAGTACCGCCGTGCTGCCCGTACGGCACCGAACACAGAGGTTGGACAATATGCGGGGTATCAGGCAGGACAAGCCTTGTACCGTGCAGGCAACCTTGCCGATGCTTCGGCGTACCTGCGCTCGTTTGCATCGGAACAACCCGCTTCAGCACTTGCCGATGATGCGTTGTACCTTTCCGGATGGATTGCATTTCAGCAGCATAATGACCAGGAGGCTATTAAAGAATTTGAATACCTCATTGACAAGTATCCTAACGGAGATCAAACGGCTAACGCAATGTTTACCCTTGCAGATGCACTGTACAATACCGGTGACCTTGAGGGGGCAAAGGCACGCTACCGGATCCTTATCAGCAGGTTCCCGATGAACCCCCTGGCCGTTGAAGCTGCAAAGAGTCTGCAATCCGTCCTTGTGGGTGAAGGGAAAACCGATGAAGCCATTGCCGTTGCCGATCAAATGATAGCATACAATCCACAGAGCAAGGCAGCCAGCGAGTTCGCATGGGAAAAAGCTAATATTTTTTATTCGGGACGTAACTATAAAAGCGCAGCCGATGAGTTGCAGGCCTTCCTTTCAAAGTTCCCCGATAACAGTCGGGCAGACCATGCCCTGTTCATGCTTGGAAAAACATATCTGAGCATGGACGATGTTCAGCAGGCACATAATGCCTTCACAAGTTTAGAGCGCACATACCCGAACAGCGAATACATCGCCCTTTCCAAAATGGAGCTTGCTGATTTTCACAAGGAGAGGGCTCGCGCAAAGGTTGCCGATAGTTTATATGCTGTTGTTATGAAGCGGTATCCTACAGATACAGCCGAGGCATCACGCGCAGGATTCGAGCGTGCCACGATTGCCCGGATGATGCTGGATACCCTGCAGGCGCTGAACCTGTACCGAACAGTTGCCGACGCCTATCCCGGAACAGAGTACGGAGATCAGGCGCGCTACCAGCTGGCACTGTATTACCGTGCCGTGCGCATGCCGGATAGTGCCCGCACAGAGCTGGCAACCCTGGTACGAACCTCACCATCGGCAATGATCCGTGCCAATGCACTGTTTGATATGGGTGACCTGTATTCGCGACAGCGGATGTGGACGGAGGCTGTGGAAGCCTTTGAACATGTCCGTAATGACTATGCCGGCTACGAAGACTGGTACACATTAAGTATGATCGGCCTGGGGAGTGCCTATGAACAACTGGGTGACGTAACGGCCGCACGCAATGCCTATACGGTGGTTGCCCAACTGCGTCCGAACGATGACTACGGGAAGACTGCTCTTGCGCGCCTTAAACGACTGGAGAAACAAAAATGACGTTGCCCAAGCCCCTTCTCATCATCAGAATTCTACCGTACGTCCTGCTCTCCGCCGGCTGCACATCGCTTGCATGGGCTCAGCAGCAATCACCCGCACAGCCGATTGAACTTCCGGAATTCATCGTTACCGGCAAGGAACAAATTGGTATTCCGGGTGCAGCAAAACTTCCACCCAGACGTCCTGCTGCGCTTTCAAAGACCAGACTGGATAGCCTGAACCCGATCGAAAAACTGCCACTGCCACCGCTCGAAGAAATCCCGTTACCAGTGTATTCTAACCATGTAGCGTATGTTCCAGGGTATGTCAGCGTTGGGATCGGTAACTATGTTACACCGGATATCGAGGCTGGATATTCATTCAGAGTAGGCGAATATCTGGTTGACATGAAAGGTGGTTACGAGTCAAGTGGGGGATGGATGGATCATTCGGATTATTCGCTATGGAATGCTCAGGTGCAAACAACCTACGAGGCACCTGACCGTTTTATTGTCTTCGGGCGGAGTACAACAACAGCACGGGCATCAATCGGGTCGAAGGATTTTTCGCTGTTTGCGTCACCTTTACACAATTCACGAAGTGTTGTTAACTATCGCCTTGGAGTTGAAACGGTTGGACGAACAGGGAAGTATGATTTTACGGCATCGGCTTCATGGAAGGGATCGGAGGTGGAGACGCAACTTCATCCGCGGATATCGGATAGCGGGCTGTTTGGAACGATCCGGTTTATTACCGGTGACGATGATGTCCTGGCCGGGGGCATGATTGAAGCATCACTAGCTACAAACGGCAGTGGCTATCCGCTGGTGAGTGTGGGACCGGTTTTCAAATACCAGCATGGACCTGTTGAGGTTCTGGGCACGGTTGGAGCTCAGATTGGCAAAGGAACAGCATCAGAAACCAGGGCAGCAGCACTGGTCAACGGAACAGTTTCGTGGCAGGCATCGCCGGTTGTCACCGTTGGCGGAGGGCTGAGGAGTGGTCTTCGGCATACCACCATTACCGATCTTGCAGCCGAAAACCCATACCTATCGCCCGACCAGATGGTAGATCTTCCGTTTGATGTTGTAGCGGTACACGGATCGTTTCTGTACCATCCGCTCACCACGTTGTCGGTGGGGGTGGAAGGGGGCTTTGCTAAAAGTAACCGGGATGTGGTTTGGGTGCGCTCTGCAGATACAGCAATGTTCGTGGTGGACTGGCAGACGCTGGCACGCACCTACCTGCAAGGCAATACGGTGTGGAAGCCTTCACCGGCCGATGTGCTGTCAGCCGACGTAACCCTTAATTGGACAATGCTTGCCAATTCAAACACAGCCCCTTACACTGTGCCTGCCAAAGTCTCGTTATCATACTTCAGAACATGGAATTTTGGTCTGCGGGCCGGCATTCAGGTGGTGTATTGTGCAGGACGGTATACCGATACGGCGAATGCAACCCATCTGAGCGGCTATACCGATATTCGGATTTCTGCAGATTACAATGTTGGCTCCAATCTTACGGCAGTGATTCGTGCACAGAATTTGCTAGGGAGCACCATCTTCCTATGGGAAGGGTATAAAGAAAGAACTGCATTTGTACGTGTTGGTGTTGACTGGAGGTTTTAATGTCACAACAAAATGATTGGGAATCAGCAGGGTTTACTGACGATGAGGATGCTTCGTTCAGGAAAAGTCAGTCCGAGTCTCCCGACGACAAGTCAATGGATGCTGCTGCAGAAACCGGTTTGCCAACCTCCGAACAAGCCTGGTCGGAACTTGGCATGCCGGCCTCTGTACATGCTGACACCGTATTAGCAACCGGTGCCAATGAACCATCGGTACGTTCTGACAGCAATACAGGTGAATTACCATCTCCGGACATGCAAAACCTGGCTCAGGCAGCAGTACCGGCAGAAGCTGTTGTATATGCTGCCGATACGTCTGACCGCAAGCGTCGAGGACCAATCTTTTGGCTTGGAGTCCTTGGCTTTGCAGTGTTCCTGGTGGCGGTAATTGGCGGTACCATGTACTGGTTAACCAGGCCAACGATCGATCAGCAGGCCTTTATGCAGGATGCCACGGCTGAGTACACCCCTGACGTATCTGACGTACAGACCAGCGTACCTCCGGTGGTGGCGGACACTACACCTGACGGGCCGGCAGAGAACGTTGATGTCGGCACTGCCACGGCTGCTCCAGAGCCTGCGCCGGCTAAGACTGCCGAGCCAACTGACCATACCGCCCATAACAACCAGCCCAAATCAATCGTGCGGACAGAAAAATCAAAGCCGGCAGCAGTAGCGAATAACACACCCCGCCCCATACCTGAGCGCTGGCCGGAGGTATCGAACCAGAAACCTGAGCCGGTACCACAGCAGCAACTGCGTGGCGGTACGCAGTATGTTGTGCAGGTTTTTAGCAGCCCGTCTCGTGCTGATGCCAATGAATGGCTGCAAATCCTGCGTGAAAAAAATATTAACGATGGTTATATTGCCCAGCAGGAAATCAGGGGAGAATCATGGTACAGGGTACGCTTTGGTGATTTTAAAACATACGAAGATGCCATGGCTGCAGCGCGGAGCGCCGGGATCCGTCAGCCCTGGGTAGCCCGAGTGCGTTAGAATGTAAACACTGTGAGATCACGCAACGATATCAATACCGCAAGCATCCAGTTTCAGTGGAATCCGAATACCTTTCGCGGTTTCGTTGCTGCTCTTATTTTTTTTGCAGTTCTCATGGTGTTTTCGATGTGCACCAAGGTTTCGGCACCCGAACCGTACGCAACGCGGCCATCCTATGGACTCGTAGAGGTCCGCTTTGGTGATGGCGACGGTACCGGAGCACGAAAAGGGAATCTCTCCAGAGAGGGGCAGGCAAGGAAGGGCCCGGATGGCAATCCGCTTGAAGATGCCCAGGCAGCGGCCTCCGCAAAAAATCCGCGAACAGTAGAAGACCCCATGGCGTCAGCCTCGCATCGTACCGTAGCCGAACTGGGAAAAAAAGGTACGGCTTCCGATGTAGCCAATAGCGGTGATGCTGACCGTGGTGCTAAGGATGGAGCAACTGACGGTACCGGCCTTGGCTGGGCAGGAAGCGGCCCGGGAAAGGGGCTCGGGTTGGGCGACATTGACTGGGGAGGTGGAGGTAACCGGACGGTGTTGAAGAAGGAATTGCCACGATTTCCCGCCGGAACATTAAATACTGAAGTTAAATTGCGGTTCAGAGTGCGTCCAGACGGTACGGTTAGTTGGGTGATGCCACTTCGGCGGGGAGGTAATCCGGCTGTTGATAATGCCGCAATAACAGCCATGTACAAATGGAGATTTAATCCGCTGTCAACCGACACTGAGATGGAAGGTACAATTACATTCGTGTTTAAAAACCGCTGATGGCTGATATTACCGAAATTTATAACAAGCTACCCCTACTTTTACAGATCCTGCTCTGGATATTGGTTGTGGTTGTGTGTTTCTCGTTGTTCAAGCGCCTGATAAAACTTGCGCTCTTTTTGTTTGTTTGCATCCTGTTACTCATTGCAATTGCCTGGTACCTGCTGTAGTGTTTTTTTCACCAAATTCAAACTAAATGTCGTACAAAATTGGAATTGTCGGAACCGGTTATGTGGGCTTGGTTACAGGCGTTTGTTTAGCAGAAGTTGGGCATACGGTACTCTGTATGGATATAGACGCAGAGAAGATTAGGCAGCTCAATAGCGGACATCCGGTGATTTTTGAAAAGGGGCTGGCACCAATGCTCCGAAGGAACCTGGATGCCGGCAGGATCCGGTTTACAACGCACCTTGAAACAGCTGTGAGTGACAGTGACGTATTGATGTTTTGTTTACCGACGCCACCGGGTGCCGGCGGTGCGGCAGATTTGCGAGCCGTTATGGATGTTGCAGCGCAGGTAGCCGGAATATTGAAATCACTGAAACGTACTCATCCGCTGATCGTGGTAAACCGGAGTACGGTCCCTGTTGGTACAGCACAAAAAGTTCGGGATATATTTTCTGCACAAGCCGGTGATAGCACGGTGTACGTGGTCAGCAACCCCGAATTCTTATCTGAAGGCTACGCCATTGACGATACGATGAACCCTTCACGGGTAGTTATTGGTACATCAGACGAATACCCCGCAACAGTACTCACTGATTTGTATCAGCCATTTGTACAAACCGGAGCGCCCATTTTCGTGTTTGACGAGCGCAGCGCCGAGGTAACGAAGTATGCGGCAAATGCGTTGCTGGCAACCAAGATTTCTTTTATGAATAACCTGTCGGAATACTGCGAAACAATTGGCGCCGATATTGACCAGGTCAGACTTGGCGTTGGTGCCGAACCGCGTATAGGACCACAGTTTTTATTTGCAGGTCTTGGGTATGGCGGAAGCTGTTTCCCAAAAGATGTTAAGGCAATCGTGAACGATGCGGAGCAGCACGGGGTTGCATTACAGATTGTGAAGGCAGTTCATGAAGTTAATACCCGACAAATCCACCGCTTTTCGCAACGCATTTTAAACGCTTTTGGAGGATCGTTGCAAGGGAAGACCGCAGCTGTCTGGGGGCTGGCGTTTAAACCGGGTACCGATGATATTCGGGAGGCACCGTCATTGGAAGTTATCAATGCACTGATTGACGCCAAGGCGTCAGTGCGAGTGTACGATCCGGAAGCACACCTTAATGTTAAAAAGATTTATGGTGCACGTCTTCACTATTCCGATGACCATTATGATGCAGCAATGGGTGCTGATGTGCTGATTATTGCCACTGAGTGGCCCATGTTCAGAAATCCGGATTTGCCAAAACTGCGTGAACTCATGAAACAGCCCCTGATTTTTGACGGGAGGAATATCTTCCAGCTGGATAAAATGAGGGAGCATGGTTTTGAATATCACAGTGTTGGCAGGCCCAGTGTGGTATAACGGGGTTCATTGGGTTGTCAGTGGATATGGACGTCCTTCCGGCGGTTAGGCTGTACCTTGCCGGTAAGACGCTCATACATCCTAAATTTCCGTCGTGTATGCCACCAGCGCTTCACGTACATAAACAGGTAGCGCAGTAAGCGTGCGAGTGAGGTACGTTTTGAACCAAAGCCCCCTTCGAGCATATTACGTAGCTGAAAACGCTCCTGGTCGGTGATCGACACATCAACGTCACTCGTACCCGGCTGATTCATGATTGAGCCCAGGATGCCCTCCAGCTCCTTGGCGTAGCGCTCCAGCCTGGGTGCATCTACGGTGTTATACTGCATCAGCAGATACAGATGGTCATACAGCATTGCCGCCCGCTTGATATCTTCGATCTGGTGTTCAGAACGAAGTGTTTGAACAAGGGCTTCGGCAAGCTCTTCCAATTCGACAACTTTTTCCTCGCTAAAGCTGAAGAGTTCGGCTGGTTCAATATCATCAATTTCTATATAAACGGTGCTGAGGCGCTGAATCTCGAGGCCGTACTCTTCGCTCACCTGAACAGCAAGTTTGGTTTTCAGCATATCGATCTGCTTTTGGACAACATCGAGGTGAGCCTTGATATTTTCAGAACGTTTATGTCCGGAAGCATGAGATACGGCTGACTGAAGGTCTCGTTTTTCATTCAGAAGTTCCCGCAAGCGTTTGGCTTCATCGCTTGAAGAATGGAACACCTGATCTTCGATCACCTTGTCATCCACCAGCATCCGTGCCCTGCCGATTTTTACAGTACTCAGCCTGATATCAGTACCCATCAGGATCTGCAGGTGCTCAAGGTCAACATGTGCCACACCGTCGGTGATAACAAGGATCTGAGTTTGCGACAGCTGGGGCTCGTGCGAAATATCGTCGATGGCTGCCTCGATTGCCTTTTGCAGTACCGTCCCATTGCCCAGTTCCGTAATGTGCATGATGGTACTTATCAGCTGGTCGAAACCAACAATGTCCCGTGCCACGTGGCGATCGCCGATCTTAACATCGAAGGTTCTGCAAAAAACCGTACCCAGTTCGCGTTGGTTACGTCGTAAAAAAATATAGGCAATGGCTTTTGCCAGATGTATCCGGTAGTGGTGTTGCATCGAGCTTGACGTATCAAACAGGATGTACACTTTCTGCTTCCTGTCATCAGGGGCAAACCGGTTGCTATCGGTTTGATAGCGGAAATTCCGTGGTGTTCGGGGGCGTGGCAGCCACAGTGATCGTTCTGCAAGGCGCTGCAGGAAAACAGTTTCAGGCAGCAAAAACTGATGCGGATAGATATGTCTGACTTCGGTGACGCTCCGGATGAGGTCAGCCTCGTATTCCTTTGCTTCGGGTACGTGCGGGAGAAGCATGGTAGTGGTTGGAGCATCCTGTAAGGCTTCGTCGAGTTCCAGAACCGGCGCAAGACTCATTGCCAGGCTATGAGTAGCATCCTCGATAACCCTGGCTATCTCGTAAATCATCGTAAACTCGGCAGGGAGGTGTTCCGATACCCGGTCGAAGAAACCAAATTCTTCCAGCCTTGAGAAGAATGAGGATGTTTCGAGCACCTGCCGGTTAAGGATGCTATTCCGATCGGTTAAGCTCACGCTCAATCAGGATTAGTGTGTGCTGAAGAATTTGTTCTACACTGTGCTTGAGTTCGCGGACTTCATCGCAGGCAGGAACAAAATCACGCAGGAACTGCTCCAGGATCATTCTGTTTTTTGCCTCAGGCTGTTCACTGCCGAAGGCTTCCTTGATCCACTCAAAGAATGTTCGCTTTACCGAGGTGCCAGAAAGCGCTGAAAGGGGCTCCTTCATGCGCCGTGGCTCTGACCGCAGCTTGTCCAGAATCTCAGTAAAGTCCAGCAGGATTGTCACCTGATCAAAAGCGCGCGATGATGTTAGTGAGTTCAGTACCGTGGTGTACGACTTCTTAAACATTGCAACTTCTTCGGGGAGGCCGACGGTAGCAAAGATGAAATACAGTCTGCTGACATCTTCGTGAGCAACATGGGTACGGCCTTTAAGCATGGCAAGTGCCCGGAGCAGATCCAGGGATTTGGCCTGGGTCCGTGGCGAGATGTAGAAGTCGCCACCGGAGGTAGCCTTTAACTGTTCGCTATGCTGACGGTTTCGGAGAAATTCGTAGTGCCGAATGACGATGTTGGTAAAGTATAACATCTCGTTGGTAATACTGATTACCATGTCGTCAGCCAGACCCCGAACAACAAGGCTCAGGTGTTTCAGCTTCGCAAAGCTGATTTTCTGTGGGGGTTCCACCACCCGACCGCCATGCTCCAGATACTGCTGCGAAATCTTGTACTGGATAAACGGATCTTTATCGGGAAGGATGAGCGCTTTGAACAGAAACCTGTCAAGCAGTGCTTCGGTCACCTCGGAAATCCGCAGGTAGTTCGTGGCTGCAATAACGGTATGAAGGGGAGAGGCTACGTCCTGTACGCCACGCATCAGTCTGCGCTCGTTAAGCAGTGAGAGAAGGGCACGAAGGGTAAAATCATTGGCGTCGAAAATCTCGTCAATAAAGCCAAACTCGCTCTCCACCAAAGAGCCTTCGGTGTTATGGACAATTCGGCCGATTTTCAGAGCTTCAAGATCGAGGCCGCCAAAAAACGTGTCGGGCTGCTGTTCCTTACTGGCCTGCACCCGAAAAATCCGGCCTCCGTCGAACATTCGAAAAATCTGTTCTGCCAGGAGTGACTTACCGGCACCCGTGCGGCTTTGCAGCAGAAGATGTTCACCGGTCAGCAGAGCACAAATTGCCTGTTCAATGACTTCCTCGCGGTTAATAACCCGACTGCCGATGAACTCTGCAGCCCCTTTCAATTCAAGTGAAACTTGTTCGATTGACGGTAGAACTTCGTGGTACTCTGTTGGCATTGCAACTCCTTTCTCAGCGAATATATGGTATCGGGATAGCCCTATTTTGCAGGTATGGAAAAATTATCTCCATCCGAGCTTGCAGCAAAACTCAGGGTTTCAACGCTTCCAACGGTTCCGTGCGTGTACCTGTACAAGAATGAAGCCGGTGAGGTTATCTATGTTGGCAAGGCAAAAAACCTGCGGAACAGGGTCCGCCAGTATTTTCAGGAGGGTAAGCCTGTGGATGCGAAGACGATGGTGCTGCGGTCCAAAATTGCCAGTCTTGAATACATCGTCACCGATACCGAGCCCGAAGCTCTTCTCCTTGAGAATACACTGATCAAGGAGCATAAGCCTAAGTATAACATCCTTCTGAAAGATGACAAGAGTTATCCGTATATCCGGATTACGAACGAGGACTATCCGCGTGTCTTTAAAACACGCAGGGTGGTCAAGGATGGAAGTAAATACTACGGACCATATACAGATGGCACGTTCCTGTACTACCTTATGAAGACAATACGGGCGGTGTTTCCGCTACGGACCTGTGAACTGCCGCTGACAACTGATAATGTGAAAACCGGACGGTTCACGGTATGCCTGGAATATCATATCAAGCGGTGCGACGGGCCGTGCGAAAACCTGATTTCGCAAGAAGAGTATTTGGCATACATCCACCAGGTAGAACAAATCCTTACCGGACGGTCGAACGACCTGGAGTTACAAATGGAGCAACACATGCAGCAACTGTCAGACGAGCTCCGGTTTGAAGAAGCACGGATTGTTCTGAAGCGTCTGGAGCGCTTGCGGGAGTACACCGCCAAACAGAAGGTTGTTAGCGCAGACTCAGCAGACCGTGATGTGTTCGCACTTGCACGAATTGGAAACAACGTCTGCACGGTGATTTTTACGGTTCGCAACGGACAGCTCACGGGTAAGCGACACTTTTTTATTAAGCAGGCTACTGATACCGACGGCGATATCCTTAGAAGTGTTATCGAGCAGTGGTACGTAGAGCAGGATCATATTCCTGCAGAGGTAATGCTTCCGTTTGCCGTTGATGATGAATCAGTGATAGAATTTCTGAGGATGAAGTCGGGTAAGAAGGTTGAATTTCTTGTCCCCAAGATTGGCGACAAAAAAAAGCTGCTATCGCTGGCAGAAACCAATGCCGATCATCTGCTGCGTGAACTGCTGCTGCAGCAGGCACAAAAAGACCAGGTGATGCCCCGGGCAGTAATGAGTTTGCAGCGTGACCTTCATTTGAGCAAACTGCCGCGGCGTATCGAGTGTTTTGACAACTCACACATGCAGGGCACTGACTATGTTAGCTCGATGGTTGTATTCGTAGATGGTAAGCCTCGAAGTTCAGAGTTCAGAACCTTCAGGCTACGAACGGTTGAAGGGAATAATGACTTCGACGCGATGAAGGAGGTGATAACTCGCCGCTATAGCGGATCGCTGAAGGATATGCCATTACCGGATTTGTGCATAATTGACGGCGGAAGGGGACAGCTAAACGCTGCATTGGATGCCCTTCGGTCCGTTGGAATCGCTGGGAGCTTTACGGTTATCGGTCTTGCAAAAAAACTTGAGGAAGTGATTGTCCCGGGAGAGCAGGACTCCGTGTTCCTGCCTAAAACATCAAGCAGCCTTCGTTTACTGCAACAGGCCCGCGATCAGGCACATCGGGTTGCAATTAATTATCACCGGAAACTCCGGAGTTCGCGAACTTTGCAGTCCGAACTGGAACAGATAAACGGTGTCGGAGCCAAAACTGCCGCACGGCTACTTATTGCACTTGGTTCGGTAGAATCTATTAAACATGCCAGTAAAGAACAGTTGATGGAGATTGTTAGTAAAAAAGTTGCTGAAAGTATTTACGGGTACTTTCATTCATGACGCCACTCATCCACTCCCTGCAGGTTGAGCTGGAAGCCCTGCTTCGCCACCAGTGGCCGTCATATACCGTGCCCGGACTGTGGGTAGGCAGTTGCGATCCGGTTACATTCCCGTCGCCACCGGCATATTTCCTTCACCAGCTTCGCGTTATCGATCGGGACAGGAAGGTTCTTCGGCAGCGCACGTGGAATCCTGAAAAAGTATTAGCCTATGGTGGAATGGTACGCCACATTACGTCATACAACCACGGACAAGGTGTTGGAACCCATGGCTGGCGGACCACAGGGACATTCCTGAAGCTTGCGGGTTTGCTCCCGTACCTCACTCGTCTTGGTGTAGATACGCTAATCCTGCAGCCTGTTACCGACATTGGCCGTGTGGCACGCAAAGGAACGCTGGGATCACCATATGCCGTTCAAAACCCATGGCGCCTAGATCCGTACCTGGCAGAGCCTGCCGTGTCATACTCAGTTGAAAATCAAGCTCGTGTTTTTATTGAACTGTGCCATAGCCTCGGCATCAAGGTTATCCTGGAAGTTGTCCTTCGCACGGCAAGTATCGACAGCTCCCTGGTTTCATCGAACCCGGAGTGGTTTTACTGGATCAACGAAGCGGAAGCTGGTGATGCAGCCCTGTTTACTCCTCCGGTGTTCCCGGCAAAAGACGTTAAGGCAATACGTCACAAGGTGGAAAAGAAACAATTTTATAATCTGTCCGAACCCTCAGCAGAGTACAGAGCGCAGTTCTCTGCTCCGCCTCTGAAAGTTGAATTTGATGAGAAGGGCTGGAAGGGGCTTGGCTCTCGCAATACAGTTTTGCGGATACCACCAGGCTTTGCAGACTGGCCACCTAATGATAATCAGCCATTGTGGACTGATGTTACCTACCTGCGTCTGCATGACCATCCGCACTTCCGGTACATGGCATACAACACGCTCAGGATGTTTGACTCTGAGCTGGACAGCGACCACTATCGCATTAGCCCCCTGTGGAATACACTTGCGTCGCTTATACCGTTCTATATCCGATCCTTTAACATCGATGGTGCAATGATTGACATGGGACATGCACTGCCTGCCGACCTGCGCAAGAAAATCGTTGCTGATGCAAGGTCGCTAAAGGATTCGTTTACGTTGTACTGGGAACAGTTCGATGCAGAAGGGTTGTCGGCTGCCGAGGGATACGATGCCGTTGTAGGACATCTTCCGGTAACTGCACATTCAGTATCCGAAATCGGAAAGCATATTGTTGCCGTTGCCGAACAGCAGAATAGTGTACCGGTTTTTGCATCACCTGAATCGCATAACACCATGCGTGCTGCTGTCCGTCTGGGATCGGCAAGGACAGCTATTGCGGTGTGGACCCTGCTGCGGGCGCTTCCGAGAAGCATTGGTTTTATTCATGCGGGGATGGAATTGGGTGAAGTGATTCCGGTGAATACGGGACTCGGATTCACATCTGAGGAGATTGCGCAGTATTCACACAACACATTGCCAATGTTCTCGGACGTTCCGCTTGCCTGGGATGGCTGTGCTGATACGGTTAACGCAATGGTTACGGCATCCCGACGGCTGACGGCGTCGGCATTTTGGGCTAATGCAACGCAGAGTGACAAGGTGTTCCCACTGTCAGTGACGAATACGTTACTGGGCTTCCTCAGGCTTCCGCACGGTTCACGCCAGGGCATGATTTGCCTTGCAAATTTGTCAGAAGAGCCTATCGTCACCAAAATTAGTATTCCTGCAGATTGCGGCCTGATGTTTGTTTCGCCGCACACAGGTATCAAGCACGTTGGAGGAAGGCTTGATGTTGAGTTGCCCGCAACAACCTGCGAGATGGTGTTTACGCTGCATGGCTAAGAGCCGGCGTTTACCAGCGCTTAACCCAGCTTAGCAAGGGGAATACTGGCCATCCACTACCTTCCTTAAGCTGTGCCAGATAGGTGAAACCTACTTCAAAGGCGTCATCGGCCCTGAAATATCGTCCGACGACCGAGACGGGTATAAATGGCATCGTTCGCATCGCAAAGCCTTCAAAGCAGAGCTTCCATTGGTCTGCTATCCGGTAATCATACCCAATTCCCAGGATGGTTGCATCGGCGCGGAAGGCGCCTTCAAGGAGGGTTTCATGGTGTTTGAATGTAAAGCCGGTATGAACGTTCAGTCGGCTGTCATCGGTACCATAGCCGGCCGTTGCCCAGAGTGTGCTAAAGGTTATCCGGCTGTCCATCTCTGCCGAATAGTCCTGATTGTAGAGACTTTGTCCTGCTTGTATGCCACCGCCCACAATAACGTTTTTTGCAACGGGTAATCCAAATTTTGCGCCGGCAGACCATGCGGCACTCCATGATGCATTATAGCCGGTGGCACCAAGCCACCGGCTTGGCAGCGGAATCATGCCACCAGCAACAACGGCAATGGTGTTGGTAATGCTATAGGTCGCTGACAGGCCAAGGGCGTTGTAAACACCGGTTGTCAAAGTCCCTGCCTTGGGAACGAGAGCCGTGGGCAACATTATTCCCCTGAATGTTGTAGGATCACGGTGTGCAAGCAGCGAGTCTGGGTGGACAACCGTAACCACAAATCGAATTTCGATGGGGTCCGGGATGCCCTGTACGGTTACGATTGCCTGAGTAGTGAAAATGCCCGGTTCCGGTGCACGGATTCCTACGTCAACGTCCCTGCGTTCTAGAGGTTGCAGTGAAAACTGCTGTTCAAATGCAGGGATAATAACCGAAGATCCCGCAACCTGAATGTTGGTAACGGTAACGGGGTGCAATCCCTGATTCACAAGCAGCTCGTCAACAGTAACATTTGTTACTGTGCCGGCGGCAACGGTACCAAGGTCAACGTCACGTCCGTCGGCTGCAATCACTCCGCCAACACACCGTCCGGTAATTGCGGCATTAATAATGCCACCGGGAAACTGAACGTACACACGGGCTGCACGTTCACCAACCTTGGTTGGATGAAACGAGTATGTAAGCGAGGTGGATTCACCCGGACCAAGAATAAACTCGCGCGGTGCATTTACCGAGAAGTCAGATGCCTGAGCCCCCTCAATGCGTACCCCGAAAAACCGTACTGTGTCAGGCGAGGTGTTGGTGAGTGCAACTGCCACTACTGAGTCTGTTGACTGTCCGACGGCTAACTGCCGTAAACGCACGGGACGCAGTTTAGCTGTGATTTTGTAGATCGACCACATGGCATCGCTCACGTCTTGCTGGAGTATCGGTGAGCTAACTTGATAAACGTTTACAACATTGCCCGGACCGGCTACAGCTACGGCTGTGCCATCAGCCGAGAGTGATGGCGTAACCGAGCCTCGCTGGAGACGCATCATCGAGACGCCGGTAATGGCATCGTACACCGTTGCATGTGCCAGCGTTGAAAGAAGAAGCACTGTGCCCTGAGAATTAAGCTGGGCATTCGAGGCACCGCCAGGCTCCATCGGACGGCGGATGCTGACCATGTTGTCTCCCGTTTCCAGATCAACAATCCGCGTTGCATCAACTCCGTCTTCAAGAGCGGCCTTTCGTGAATCGTGCGACATCGCAATGTAGGTATTGTCGTTCTTGTACTGTCGCCTGGACAATGTACGTAGCGGGTTGCCCGTAGCTGCATCCCAGCTGCTAACGGTACCTAAATCATCTGCAGCAATGATTGAGCCGTCGCCGGTGAATACGGCACGGTAAAACACGTGAACACCAGCCTTGGTAATCGTGAGGTCCCGGCCTCCGCCTGCCCGCAGGTGGACCACCCGAATTGTACTGTCGGCACCGGCTATTGCTACGGCCGAGCCATCAGGAGCAACATCAACCATGACAGGCTGGCGGGCATTCACGGGAATCGTGGTAATTGCAGTACCTGATTTAAGATCAACAATATTAACATTTCTGTGTTGGGCTCCGGAGAAAGCCAAAACCCGAAACGCTGAATCAACAGAGATGTTTGATGGCAGGTGATCTGACGTATGCTGCCAGAGCCGTGCACCGGTTTGTACATCGATGAGCGAAATCGAATCTCTGGACATCACCAGGAGCTTGGTCTCATCGTTGGAGAACGTAACGATTTGTCCGTAGCCCAGCGTATGCAGCAGTTTGCGATGTTCAACATCCCAGAGCAATACGTCACGCGGTACTGATGCGTCCCGGAGTACAGACTCTACGCCGATAGCCAGGTATTTACCAGTTGCCGACAGGTCAACAGAAGTAACATTCAGTGTCGAAGTCGTTAACAACGGTTTTTTACTGCCGGTCGGAACCATGTGAGTAACACGAAACAAGCACGAGTCCGACGAGATATTAAAAACCTTCCACGGACGCAGATTACCTACAGCATCTTTTTGTACGTTCAGCCAGGTAGAACCAGCATTGGTGCTGATTTCCAGCGTTACCGGAACGTCTGGTGGGAGTCCTTCCCAGCGAAGCACGGAATCGGAGTGTGCCGGGAACTTTTCGTTGCCATTGGGGAATACCACGCGCAACGTTTTCCGTGACGGTGCCACCAGCGGATCACCGGTTATTGCATAAGCCGTAGGCAGAGGGCAAGGATTACCGCTAATGGTGATTGTACCCACCGTATATCCCGAGGATGGAGCAATGAGTGATACCGATATGGCAAGGGTATCACCCAACTTCAGGCTGCGTGGGAGTTGAGGAGTGGTCAGGCGGAATATATCAGGGCGATCAATACTAATGTTTGTTATGGTAGAGTTCGATCCCGTACACACAAGAAGCAGGGGAGCGGGCTCTTGTGTTACCGAGTCGACCCGGACACTACTCGGGATGATGCTCACCCTGCTTTCTAAAACAATCGGAACATCGTCAACAAATTGATATGTAGCATTACCGGCTTGTGCCTGGATTACGGTATGGTCAGAACACTGTTCCGGTGCTTTCCACCGCGCCATACAACCGTATTGTGTTACGGCATCTGCATAGATTCTACGGTAGGCCTCGAGTGCCTGTTCTACCGTGGTGACATTTTCAAACCACAAACCGCCGGTCTTTTCTGCAACTGTTCGTAGTACATCAGGCATACTTAATCCAAGCGAAACGCAATACACCGTAACTGAGTCACCTACGGCTCTGCGTATCACGCTATCAGGATCAAGAGTACCATAACCATCGGTAAGGAACACCAGTATCCTTCGGTTACGTCCGCGACTCGCAACGTCGAGGGCACCCTGAGGGGAGGTGTTGAACGCCTTGTTATAATCGGTTCCTCCCCGTGGCTTAAGACGCTGTATGGCTTCAGTCAGCTCAGACTTTGATTTCGTAAAGTCGGTTAACAACATCACGCCATCGTCAAAGGCAGTAATGGCGCAGTCAGAGTTCCCCTCCAGCGCCTGAACCCATGCAGACGCAGCCTCTGTTGCAAGTTTTAGATTCGGACCGCCCAGCCGCATTGATCCGGATACGTCAATGGTAAGAACAGACGAAATTGTTGTTGCAGGCGAGTGGTCCGGACAATTCACCACGAGTGAATCCACGCGCCGTCCGCCCTCGGTTACACTCAAGGTGAGCGCAGTTAACGGTGCGATGGTACCTGAATTGGTAAAGTACACGACCGATGCCGAACGCCATCCGGCGGAATCCGTAACAACGGAACGGACGAAGAGAGATTCCGTAGCCTGAACTGATGATGCCGTCAGACACAAGTAAACAATCACAAAAACGGTACAAACTCTCATGCAGGGCCGTGTTCACGTGGAATATTCGATCGAAGGCAACAGTCCCGAATGCAAAGCATCAGGCTTAACATTACCAGATGAATCTGCACGTTTCGTGAGATATCAAAGCTGGCTTTTTCAATTTCAGAAATAATCTTCTGCATGTTAACTGACGGGAATGAAGTCACAAATTTCTCCAAAGCCTGTGGATCAAAGTAGGTAAATGCAGAATTCGGTTCTCCGCCTGCGATTAGGGTCTGGATGTCTTTAAACCACAGCGCAAGTACGGAGCATATCGAAACAGCTTTTTGCTTATCCCGTCGGTCCAGCATGGTTTCAATTGCAGACGTAACCCGCATTCGGTACTCTCGTCCATGCAATGATGCTCGAAGTAACGTCAGCGTCTCCTCAAAAACGCCCCGTAAATCATCGGTGGCAACCTGTACTGCATGCAAAAAATTGCCTTGAGCAACCGATGCGGCAAGCATGGCGTCGGTTTCAGAGCTGCCGCGTTTTATTAGTTCCCCAACCACGTCATGCGTAGAGATAGGCGGGACGAACAGGCGCTGGCATCTCGACGTTATCGTTGCCAGCAACCGGTCAGGTTGGGCGGCGGTAAGAATAAGAAGGGTATTGGGATGGGGCTCTTCCAATGTTTTCAAGAATGCGTTCGCAGCCTCTGTTGTCAGCGTTTCGGCCCTATGCAGAATTACAACCCGGTACCCCTGCTGCACTGCCGACAAAGCCAGCGACCGCTTAAGTTCACGGATCTGGCTAATCCGAATGGTAGCAGCTCCCGGAAGAATAAACGGCTGATACGGGTCGTTGGCAACGCTTGTGATTAATTCGGACAGTTCCTCCAGAACATCAGCGGGAAGGTCGGCCTCGCTGTCGGCCTTTCCCGATGGCAATGCTGTGATGAGCTGAAGGTTGGGATGGCGCAGCTGGGCATTCTGAACGCACGACCTGCAGACTCCACAGGCATCTATGCCATTGGCACCCGTAGATCGCTGCTCGCACAAGACAACGCGTGCATACGCAGTAGCCAGTGCCAATGTCCCGCAACCCTCAGCCCCCTCCAGAAGGAGAGCCTGTGGTATCCTGTCGGACAATATCGACCGCTGCAATATTCGAATGATGGCCGCCTGGCCAACTACACGTTCCCATGCCATTACACAAATATCGGGTATCAACGTGAGCCGGTGTGTTGTAAATTACACGATGCGAGTACTTGTAGTTGAAGACGAACGAAAGGTTGCTTCGTTCATCAAGCGGGGTCTTGAAGAAGAAAAATACCTTGTTGATGCCGTTGCCGACGGCGAAGAGGGGCTGCGCTATGCCTCGTCAGGCGGCTACGATGCCATCGTTCTGGACGTGATGCTGCCCAAGATGGATGGCTATTCTATGTTGCGTGCACTTCGTGCACTGGGAAATTCAACACCGGTGATCATGCTTACTGCGCGGGGCACAACTGAGGACAGAGTTCAGGGTCTGGACGCAGGTGCCGATGATTACCTGGCAAAGCCATTTCACTTTGAAGAACTTGCGGCACGATTGCGTTCAATTTTGCGTAGGTCAAGCACCGACAAAACAACCAAGCTCACCTGCGGCGATCTTGTGCTTGACCTGGTCACGCATTTTGCCTATCGCGATAATAAAGAAATTGAGTTAACGACAAAGGAATACGCCTTGCTTGAATACTTTATGAGGAATAAGGGTAAGATATTAAGCAGGAGTATGATCACCCAGCAGGTGTGGAAGCACAATTTCGACCCAGAGTCCAACATTATCGATGTGTACGTAAAACGTCTCCGCCAGAAAATTGAAAAACCCGAAAGAACACAATTGGTACAGAGCGTGCGCGGTGTTGGCTACAGAATGAAGGAGCCTGATCTTGATGCTGATGGGCGGGAGATTATTGAACCCGAAAATTCGATAGAGTAGGAAAGTAATTTAGTAATACGGTATTTTGATTTGTCGTAATCGAAGGGTTCTGATGAGTGAAACATTGACCATTGTTCAGCACAGCGTGCAATATCTTGACGAAATCCAGAATGCGTTTGCAAAATGGCAGGCCGATCAGTTTCAGCCTCGTTCACCTGAGTTTTACTGTCTTGAACTCTGTGGTGAGGCTGGTGAGCTTGCCAATCTTGAAAAGAAAATTTGGAAGGGGGCTCAGGTTCCTGCGTCAATGGTAGCCGATGAAGCCGCAGATGTATTTATTGCTCTGATGAATTTTGCAAATGCGCGAGGGATTAATCTGAGTGATGCCGTAGCCGACAAGGCTTCACGAATCAAGCCAACCAAATAGCCCACCCAGCCCAAACGTAGGCAGCGTCTCCCGACGATTGACTGCTTTAGAATTTACAGGATGAGAGAAAATTCACTCAATACACGGGGTGGATTGTCGCCTGCACAAAACAACTTAAAAAATAATACAAAACCCGAAGTGGCGTCCCCGCGTAGTTGCCCGCACGAAACCGTAGGGGCGGATGGCATCCGCCCTCTACGAAACAACATAAAAAACAATACGAACCGTAGGGGCGACCCCACGTGGTCGCCCACACGAAACCGTAGGGGCGATCCCGTGTGGTCGCCGGCACGAAATCGTAGGGGCGATCCCGTGTGGTCGCCGGCACGAAATCGTAGGGGCGATCCCGTGTGGTCGCCCGCACGAAATCGTAGGGGCGATCCCGTGTGGTCGCCCACACGAAATCGTAGGGGCGGATGGCATCCGCCCTCTACGGTACAACATAAAAAACAATACGAACCGTAGGGGCGAATACCATCCGCCCACGTGTTACATCCGTTCGCACGAAACCTGTAGGGTCCGAGGTGTTTGGTGTGTCACATTTTCCTGTCATTCATGCACAATACAGCAAAGCAATTGCTCCGGAATTCTAATGTTTCTTACGTAGGCTGCGCAACGCAGCCGACCGGCCGAGCTGTAGTGGTAGGTGGTGATGCACGATGGAGGTGGCGGTGGGGGTGGGGCCCGAAGGGCCGTAGTCCGTCCGTTTGGAATGTTGACGTGGTACGGTTGCGCAGGTGGATTGTGTTAAATGGTTTGCGTTAAACCGCAATGTTACCATTAAACCGTAGGGGCGACCCCGCGTGGTCGCCCGCACGAATCAACGTTGAACACAACGCATACCCGTAGGGGCGACCCCACGTGGTCGCCCGCACGAATCAACGTTGAACACAACGCATACCCGTAGGGGCGACCCCACGTGGTCGCCCGCACGAAACCGTAGGGGCGGATGGCATCCGCCCTCCACGAAACAACATAAATAACGATAATACCGTAGGGGCGACCCCACGTGATCGCCCGCACGAATCAACGTTGAACACCACGCATACCCGTAGGGGCGACCCCACGTGGTCGCCCGCACGAAACGTCACAAATATTACCACGAACCCGTCGGGGTGGATGGCATACGCCCTCCACGAAACAACAGAAAACAAAAGAAACCGTAGGGGAAGCAAAAAAAAACCATCCGTACGAGGATGGTTATTAGTTCTGAGTATTTGGCAATATCTTACCGAACTTCTTTATGAACCGTGTGCCGACGAAGGAAGGGATTGTATTTCTTCATTTCCAGGCGTTCAGTAACGTTTTGACGGTTCTTGGTTGTTGTGTACCGGGAAGCCGGCTTACCTTCTTTTTTTGCTTCTGTACATTCCAGCGTAATAATAACGCGGGCACCTTTTTTAGCCATGATGTAGGTCCTCTTTAGAGATCTGTGTTAATGTAAAGCACAAAATTACAAACAATTTACTTTTTCCGGTGTTTTGTTTTGGTAGTTGCCGGCAACTTTGCGACGATGGTTTTGCGGGGTAATGGAGATTCACTGTCAAAAGCCACCGGGATTGCTTCGTCAATCTTATTTACGTAGACGATGTCCAAGCCGTCGGTTACACCTTCGCGTAGCTCTGAAACATCAGCCTTATTGGCACCCGGCACAAGCACCGTTTTCATTCCTGCTCTTTTTGCTGCGAGGAGTTTTTCGCTCAGGCCGCCTATGGGTAAAATCTGTCCCCGCAGTGTTACTTCACCTGTCATTGCCACATCACCGCGCAACGGTTTTCCGGTTATGGCACTAAGCAGGGCCAGCGTCATGGTGATGCCGGCAGAAGGACCGTCTTTTGGTATTGCGCCTTCGGGCAGGTGAACGTGGATTTCTTTTCCTTTAAGCACGTCGGGTTCGAGGTTGTATTTCGCATAGTTGCTGCGAAGGTATGACAGCGATGCCATCGCCGACTCCTTCATGACTTCGCCCAGCTTTCCGGTAAGGGTGAGTTTTTCTGTTCCCGGCATTATCGTAACCTCTACCGGGAGTGTATCGCCGCCTACTGACGTCCAGGCCAGCCCGGTGGCAACACCAATTTTGCGGTGCAGTTCAGATGATTTTTCCTTAAAGCGAGGTGCTTTAAGGTATTCCTCTACCTGTGGAGCATCAATTTTCCACGCACGTCTGCGTAGCTTTTTAAAGGACGGAAGCGAACGAATGCTATCAGTGGGGATATCAGCCCCTTCGATACCTGTTGTAGCCTGCGACACGATTTTCTGAGCCACTTTTCTTAGGATTCCTGCAAGTTCACGTTCAAGGTTACGAACTCCGGATTCGCGCGTGTACTCTCGTACAATACGAAGCAGGGCAGCATCTGAAACCCGTACGTCGAAATCAGCAAGGCCATGCCGTTCAAGGAGTTTTGGCATAATGTGACGTTTTGCAATTTCAACCTTGTCCGGCTCAAGATAGCTTGAAAGCTCGATCACCTCGAGGCGGTCCAGCAGGGGAGCCGGAATATCATATTTTACGTTTGCTGTAGCAATGAACAGTACATTACTGAGGTCATAGTCAACCTCAAGGTAATGATCGTTAAACGCTGAGTTCTGTTCCGGGTCAAGGACTTCCAGCAGAGCTGAGCTTGGATCGCCCCGGAAATCCATACTCATTTTGTCAACTTCGTCAAGCAGAATTACCGGGTTAACACTGCCGGCCCGTTTCATTGCCTGGATAATTTTACCTGGCATGGCACCGATGTAGGTGCGCCGGTGACCTCGGATTTCAGCTTCGTCACGGACACCTCCGAGAGAAATGCGGACAAAGTTCCGCCCAAGCCCCCTGGCAATCGATTTTGCCAACGATGTTTTACCAACACCTGGAGGGCCAACAAAACAGAGGATTTGTCCGCGCAATGAGCCAACCAGGTTCAGCACGCTGATATATTCCAGAATCCTGTCCTTTGGCTTCTCCAAATCGTAATGATCATCATCCAGTATGCTCCGTACATGCTGAACATTCAGATCGTCAGCTGTTCGCTTTTTCCATGGAACGGCTGTCAGCACTTCCAGCCAGGTACGATTAACAGAGAATTCCGGACTCATCGATGGAGTGCGTTTAAGCCGTTCAAACTCGTCCATTGCTCGAGCATGCACCTGTTCCGGTAGCTCCGCCTGTTCTATCTGTTCACGAAGTGTACTAAGCTCCGAGCCGTGTTCATCATCCTCGCCAAGTTCTTTTTGGAGTGCCCGGATTTGTTCCTGGATAAAGTATTTGCGCTGTGATTTCTGAATTTGATCCTGAACCTTGGTGTCGATTTCTGCTTCCAGGCGCAGGAGTTCTATTTCGCTGCTTAGAAGCTGTATTAGCTCGATATACTGAGCCGTTAGCCCTTCCTGAGTCAGGATTTTTTGTTTTGCTTCAACTTTTTGCTGGATGTTGGCAGCCGCATAGAACAGCTTTCTTACCGGATCGTCAAGGTTTTCAAAGGCACCCAAAACCTCAGGTGGCAGGTTCCGGTGTTCTTTTACATATTCCTCGAACAACTCACTGGCATGCCGCACAAGGGCATTAAGCTGCTGGTCATTGGCATCAAACACTGACGGCACGTGAATCACCTTTGCTTTTAGAAAGGGCTCAGTGGAAATTTCCACGGAGACACGTGCGGGAATCATACCCTCCACCAGCACTTTTAATAGATTATTCGGTAATCTGAGAACTTGTAAGATCTTGGCAACTGTGCCATGACTGTACATATCCGAAAAGCCAGGTTCGTCGGTTGTAGGATCGCGCTGGGTAAGCAGCATCACGAACTTGTCGTGATCTAACGCCGAGGCAACGGCTTTTAAGGAACTTGCCCGTCCAATCAGAACCGGGAAGATCATGTGAGGATAAATGACGATATCGCGTAAAGCCAGTACCGGCAACTCGTTCGGCACGGTTGGGGTGCGGCGATCCGCTTCTTCGATGGTTGTTAAAACGTCGTCGGTATGATTCATAAGTTTCTTGTTTGACGGATTGAGAACCGTAAAATTACGTCGGACAGGTATTGCATCATGCTCATCACCGGTAATCGAGCGGAATTCACAGCCCCTTCCCGGTGCAGGCAATTCCAAACGTTGTGTTTTCGCTATTCAAAAAACTACGTCAACTTATTGGATAAACAAGGGTTAGAGCCGTATCTTTGTGCTTTACCAGTTTATTCATACAATTAAGGATGTCTTTTGAGGAGACCTAATACGCGTGGCGTAGCCCCGCGTCCGGAACAAAACCGTAAGCATAAAATCAATGAGGAAATTGCCGGCCCCACAGTACGGGTTATCGGTGATGATGGTGAGCAATATGGAGTAATGACGGTTCGCGAAGCATTACAACGCGCCCATGATGCTGATCGTGATTTGGTTGAAATCTCACCACAGGCTGATCCGCCTGTTTGTAAGATTATTGATTACGGTAAGTTCGTTTATGAACAGCGGAAGAGAGACAGACAAATTGGTAAAAATCAACAGCAAAAAGAACTTAAAGAGATCAGGCTTCGTGCCGGTACCGATACCCACGACCTGGAATTTAAGGTTCGTCATTCACGAAAGTTTTTGCTGGATGGTCATAAAGTAAAAGCAAATGTTCTGTTCCGTGGACGTGAGATCGTCCACCAGGATATCGGCAGGGCTCTGTTACAAAAATTTATTGATGCTCTTGCCGATATTTCAAAAACAGATCAGGATATGAAAACGGAAGGTAGAATGCTGAGTGTTACTCTCGCACCCGATTTAAAAAAGAAGGGCAGCACCAAGAAGGCAGAAAACCAGAAATCAAAACCGGCCGTTGTGGCACCTGCTCCAGATGCTGAATCAGAACCGGTTACGAATAAAGAATAAATTACAACGACATAATCGACTAAACACAAAGGACAGCAATGCCGAAAATGAAAACAAGCTCAGGCGCCAAGAAACGCTTCAGCATAACGGGAAGTGGCGCCATCAAACGGCAAAAGGCGTACAAAAGCCACATTCTCACCAGCAAATCTCGCAAACGCAAACGTAACCTGCGCCAGAATACGCTAGTTCATCCATCAAATGAAAAGCTTATTCTTCACGCACTGGCATTACGGTAATAATATTTATTAATATCGTTGATCAGGGATCCGCTCTCCTGACAGCACATTTAAAGGAAAACCCATGGCAAGGGCAAAAAACAAAGTAGCGGCGCATCAGAAAAAGAAGAAGTACTTCAAGCTCGCAAAGGGCTACTGGGGCGCCAGAAGTAAGGTTTGGACAATTGTTCGCGATCATGTCGAGAAGGGGCTTACCTATGCCTATCGAGATCGCCGGAACAAAAAGCGCACATTCCGTTCACTTTGGATTGTTCGGATTAATGCTGCAGCCAGACTTAACGGTACCACCTATTCTAACCTCATGCACGGACTAAAGAAAAGCAATATCTCGATAAACCGTAAGGTGCTCGCCGATCTTGCAATGAATCATCCGGATGCATTTGCCGCAATTGTAAAGCAAGTGGGGTAAACCCATGCTGGACCGTGTTGCACAGCTTCGGGCTGTCCTGGAGATGGAACTTTCGCAGATCAGTACTGTGGAACAGGCTGACGGCTTCCGGCTACGACATCTTGTACGCAAGGGTACGGTACAACAGATGATTGATGAAATGCGCTCTCTGCCGACATCAGAAAAACCTGCTGTAGGCAGAGAGTTAAATGTTCTGAAGGCTCATGTTGAAACTGAATTTGCCACGATAAACGCACGATTGCAGCAGAACCGGAAACAGCAACCTACCATTGATGCTTCGCTTCCGGCCCGCAGAACCGGGCATGGCTCGGTTCACCCCATTGTGGCCACAATTCAGCGTGTGGTTGATATTTTCGGACGCATGGGGTTCTCGGTTGCGCACGGACCCGATGTAGAAGACGAGCGGCATAATTTTTCAAGCCTGAACTTCCCGGACGACCATCCTGCACGAGACATGCAGGATACGTTCTTCGTGCAGTCCAACCCTGCAACTCTGTTACTGCGCACGCATACTTCAAGCGTGCAGGTGCGTGTCATGGAAACTGTTGCTCCGCCCATCAGATGTATTATGCCCGGCAGAGTATACCGAAACGAAGCTGTTTCGTCACGGTCACTTGCCGAGTTTCATCAGGTTGAAGGGCTGTATATTGATAGGAATGTGAGTATGGCTGACCTAAAAGGCACCATTACTGCATTCGCTCGGCAATTCTACTCGGCTGATGCACGGTTCCGCTTTCGAACCAGTTACTTTCCGTTTACTGAACCAAGTCTTGAAGTTGATATGAGCTGCTTCCTATGCAAGGGCGAAGGATGCCGGATTTGTAAACATTCGGGTTGGCTGGAGATTGCAGGTTGCGGCATGGTTCATCCCAATGTGCTTGTTTCTGCCGGCATCAACCCCGAGGAATACACTGGTTTCGCATTTGGCTTTGGCCTTGAACGGATAGTGATGATGCAAACCGGTATCGACGATATTCGATTACTGTATCAAAACGATGTGCGAGTGTTGCAGCAATTGTAAAGAATGACGGTACTACACGCCGAAAACGTCTCCAAATCATTTTTCCCCGAAGGACAGGCTGCAACCCGGGTATTGCGAAATGTTACGTTCTCCTGTAAGCGGGGTGAGTTTGTTGCAGTGATGGGGCCTAGCGGTGCTGGTAAAAGCACATTGCTGCATATCCTGGCATCGTTAGATACCGTGGATGAAGGAACTATTCAGCTTGTGACGGATCAGGTTTACTGTTACCAGAAACTAACTCCGCGAAAGCTCGCCACGATGCGCAACCGTTACCTTGGCATTGTTTACCAGTTTCATCATCTGCTCCCGGAATTTTCGGCTATCGAAAATGTTATGATGCCAATGCTTATTGCAGGAAAGCCCAAGGCCGAGGCACACAAGCGAGCACACATTCTTTTAGAGCATGTTGGATTACTGCACAGAACAGAACATCATCCCTTGCGCTTAAGCGGTGGTGAACAGCAGCGGGTTGCCATTGCAAGAGCACTGGCGAACGCTCCGGCAGTATTGCTGGCCGATGAACCAACCGGGAATCTGGATACTGATAATGCCAATCAAATCGTTGCTCTGTTTAGTAGCTTGCAAAACGAGTATAACGTCAGCATTATCGTTGCCACTCATAGCATCGAGTTGGCTCATCATGCAAACAGGATTGTTAGGCTTCAGGATGGTACGATCGTTGAATAGAGCCACATGATGCTTCCACCACGAATCGTTGCCCATAGAATCATGTACTACGGAGTGTTCCTGCTTGTGTGCGGAGCACTGGGTTTTATTGCAACAGAAAATCGTAGCGCATCGGCACTGGTAAACGGAATTATCGGAGGGATCCTGATGCTTGTGTTGGGAGCGCTACATAAACAACGGCGCACGTTTGCGTTACCTGCTGCAATTGCCGTGGCAGGTATTTTTACGGCATCATTTGTGTGGAGGACGGTGGTGCACCTTCGGGACGTTGCAAGCAGTGCTGATGCTCCGTCCGTTGCTGTTATTGTACTCGTTCTGGTTATGGCACTGGCGAGCGGATATATGTCTGTCTTCCTTTTCAAAAACCTCAAGGTTTAATAGCCCGGGCTGCCCTAAGCAAGATTGCCAAACAGCGTAAACTCATCGGCGTCCGTAATCGCCACATTAACAAATTCGCCGGGCGTTAATGGTATGGCTGACCGGATGTACACCTCATTATCAACTTCGGGTGCGTCGGACTCGGTTCTGCCCAGCCATTCCGAATTGATTTTTTCTTCCACCAGCGTCTTCTTGACGGTACTGATTTTCTGAATGTTTTTTTCAAGTGAAATTTCGGACTGTACTGCCATGAGGCGTGCAATCCGTTGCTCCTTGACTTCAGGGGCAATTGGGTCACCCAGGCTGAATGCGTGTGTGTCATCCTCCCGTGAGTAAGGGAAAAAGCCAACCCGATCGAGCTGGTGTTGCTGTAAAAAGTCGGCTAATTCATCAACATGCTGCTCTGTTTCGGATGGGTAACCAACAATAAACGTACTGCGCAGTGTGATGTCCGGTATTTTTTCTCTGATTTTATTTAGTAAATCAGTTGTTCGTTCCCGTGTAATCCCACGCCGCATACTTTGCAGGAGCTCATTGCTGGCATGCTGTAAGGGGATGTCAAGGTAGTTGCAAATATTATCATTGGCAGCCATGACGTCTATCACATCCATCGGGAAACCACTTGGAAATGAATACATGCACCGTATCCATTCAGCTCCGCTTTCGTTTGCAAGCATTTGTAGCAGGTTGGCCAGAGTGCGCTTTCCTGTCCGGTCTAAGCCGTAAAACGTGAGATCCTGAGCTATCAATATCAGCTCTTTAGCTCCTTGTGAAACAAGGCTCCTGGCTTGGCGCAGGATGTCATGTTCCGGGATACTGCGATGGCTGCCGCGCATAAGCGGTATTGCACAAAAACTGCAGGGTCTGTCGCACCCTTCTGAAATTTTCAGATAGGCATAGCCCCGTGGTGTCGAGACGGTTCGTTCGCCAAGCAGAGAGTACTTCAAGTCAGGTGATAAGGCCTTGGCAATTCCTTCGTAGGCTTCGGTTCCAAACACGTGATCAACCTCGGGAATTTCGTTCCTAAGGTCGTTAGCATATCGTGCCGACAAACACCCGGCTACGATGAGCGTGTCAATACCACCGTTCTTCTTGAGTTCGGCTGCTTCGAGGATTGTTTGAATACTTTCTGATTTTGCCTGGTCGATAAACCCGCATGTGTTAATAACAATGGCACTCGCGGAGTCGGCATCATTGACAACAGTAAGACCGTTGGCCTGTAATGTACCGGTGAGTGTTTCACTGTCAACCGTGTTCTTGCTGCAGCCTAATGTTATGATATGAACGTTCATGCGGTTTGTGGAAATTTCTTTTGAATCAGTGATGCAACAACCGGTGGTACGAACTCAGTCAGGTTTTGGTGGTATTTACCAAGTTCCCGCACGATCGAGCTGTTCAGATAGGTATAGCGCTCGTGCGGCATCAGGAATATCGTGTTAATGTCAGGCGCGATTTTCCTGTTCATTAAGGCAATCTGAAACTCATACTCAAAGTCAGTTACAGCCCGAAGCCCGCGGATGATCACCGGGATATTGTGGTTGCGCGCATAGTCAACCACAAGGCCCGAATGAAGCTGAACAGTAACATTGGAGAGGTGCTTCAGTGCCTCAGTAGCCATGTATAATCGCTCTTCTTCACTAAAGAGCGGTGTTTTCTTACTGTTGCGGGCGATAACAATGGTGACGCTTCCAAACATGGATGCTGCTCTTTGAATCACATCAACATGTCCGTTAGTGATAGGGTCAAACGACCCCGGGTACATTGCAGTTTTTTGCATGGTAATCCTTAGACTGATCGTTGTACGATGTCAAACACAACCTGGCCAACTTCCTTGTGTTGCAGTACCGTCCACCCGTCATGCGGAAGAACGAATTCGTATGGACCATGTTCCAGGACACATACGCAGGAATCAGCAACATGCGACGTTAGTGTGTTCAGCAGGGCATTGCACACCCGGTCTGCATACGGAGGATCGGCAAATACAATGGTTGGCTGGCTGCTGTTGTTACTCTGTGAGTGTATGAAATCACGTACGGTCCCACGAACAATATCATGGCCTGTAGCATTAACCCTGGCGGCAAAATCATGCAATTTTTTACACTGAATAGCAGACGAATCCACAAAAGTACATGCTGTGGCACCTCGGCTTAGACATTCAAAACCATATGCACCGGTCCCGGCAAATAAATCCCAGACTATGGCTCCGTCTATCGTGGTACATGCAGTTACATAGTTAAACACCATGGTTCTAACCGTGTCAGTACTGGGTCTGGTACCGTTGGTATGCGGCGGAGGCAGCGTTCGTCCTTTCCAAATGCCGCTGATAATTCTCAGACTCATGTGATACTCACCGGCAGCAGGGGATTAGGATAGGAGTTCTCGTGCATAAAAATGGCGCCGACAATGCACCCCAGGATGTGAGTACGTGAAAGTATTCTGCGGTTGCTGTCATCATCAAGCGTACTGCTGATGTGTCTGAATGGTTGTAAGCGTTTGATTTCACCAGCCGCAGCCGGCTTCTGGTCCATAAGAATATTTAGTGTCTGTCTTGATAGTGCGTCACCGAATAGCACAAGAGGCAACGAGCTTACAAGGTGGTCATGTGCCATCAGTGTGAGAGTGGCACGTAATTCTTCGCCTACTGACCGGTTGCGCCATGACACAGATCGGATATCAGTAATGCTGCCCTGCTGGAGGGCTACAACAATCCTGTCCGGAAATACACCACACACAAAACAATCACCGTCGGGAACAGTGGCCATGCATGCTGCCACGATTTCGTTTACGGGATTTGTTAGTCCGCGGCTGCTGTATCCCATGATAACGTCCCACTGCCTTGAGGCGGATGTGTCAGCCCCTTTTATGGAAAAGAGGTTCATTGCACTGCGCTCCGCATCCGTAAAAAACTGCTCGGCCTCGAATACATAGCGGTGAGCCGTTCTCCGAATCGTTGGAAAACGGTGTACCACAAGGTCTGCAGCGGGAGTGATTACCACTGCCGTTTGCTCATCCGGGCTCAGTAAATCCGGCTCACGTTCGGTGTACTCGATCAGGCTGATTTCACCGTCACAGGTTTCCCAGCCAACCCGAATTGAGCGTAAAGGATGAAGAAAGTCGCAATAAGGCATTTGTGAAATTACGGTGCAACGGCGTAGGGACGAAGCTTTTCAAGTTTTTTTGCTCCAATTCCCTTCACTCTGCGCAGGTCATCAATTGATGTGAAGGGGGCTTTGGCACGTTCGGCAACAATCCTCCCGGCAAGAGCAGGGCCGATGCCAGGAAGCTTATCAAGCTGTGCTGGTGTTGCCTTGTTCAGATTAACGGGTCGCCTGAAAAGGTTCGACGGTTCTGTTTGTGTTGTTGGTGCTCTTGAGTGCTGACCTAACTCGGAACTGCGGGAGGTAGAAGCCGAAGGTGGAGTTATGACCACAGAGTCGGATCCAGCTCTGGTACTGGCCGCAAGCGAGTCAAGCAAATCAATAACACGCTCAACAGCGACCGTCGTATGGGTGGATTGACTGCTCTGCATAATGTTGCCAAGCCACCCGATGGCAAGTGTAATAAAAATGGTTAATACAATTACCAGTTCTGCACGGGTAAGACCTGTCTCGTTTTGTATGGTAACCAGGAAACGCTTCATTGTACAAAAGCGTTTCCTGTATTCATTACGAAAACGCTTCCTTCACGCGATCAAAAAAACCTTTGTCTTTCTGCTGTGAAGGTGGTACAAAGTGTTTACTTTGTGACAGTTCACCCAGAGTTTTTTTCTCTGTCGCCGAGAGTGTGGTTGGTACAAATACATTAATGTGAATGTACTGATCGCCTTTGCCTCGGGCCTGAACATGCGGAATTCCTTTGCCTTTTAGCCTGAGAACGGCACCCGGCTGGGTTCCTGCGTCGATAGTAATTTCCGTAGGCCCGGTCAGCGAAGGTACCTGGATCGTACCGCCCAGCGCTGCCAGCGGAAATGATACTGGCAGGTCCATGTGTACATCATCGTTTTGCCGCTCAAATACTTCGTGGTCTTCAACTTCGACCTCAACGCGAACATCACCGGGCGGCCCCCCACGTCGGCCTGCATGACCTTTACCGTTTACATTGAGGTAGTTACCAGTGGCCACTCCGGCAGGAATTGTAACCTGGATGTTCTCTTCGCCCTCAACCCTGCCCTCGCCCTTACATTCCGTACACGGTGTTTTTAGAATTTCGCCAATTCCTCCGCAGGCACCACATGGTGAAATATTCACAAACTGCCCAAATACTGACCGGGAGACCTGCCGCACCTCACCTGTGCCATTACACGAACCGCACTGTGTCCACCCACCAGCCGAGTTGCTTCCATTTCCGGAACACGACGTACAGGTAACATAGTGACGAAGTTTAATTGTTTTCTCTACAGGATTCAGGATTTCTTCAAGACGCAGTGAAATGCGAACACGTAGGTCTGATCCCGGCTCACCGCGATTCCGCCTACCAGAGCGGCTGCGCCCGCCAAAAGCTCCGCCAAATACCGAGGAACCAAAGATGTCGCCAAATGCACTGAAAATATCGCTGATGTCGGTAAAACCTGCAGCACCGTTGCCGCCACCCATACCACGGACGCCATCATGACCGTAGCGGTCGTACCGTGCCCGCTTTTCGGCATTACTCAACACATCATACGCTTCGGCCGCTTCCTTGAATTTACTTTCGGCTTCAGGATTATCCGGGTTCTTATCCGGATGATGCTGCATTGCCATTTTCCGGTAGGCCGTTTTTATTTCAGCGTCGGTAGCCTGTCTTGACACTTCCAGAATTTCGTAATAGTCTCTCTTTGTCACCGTATTACTCCGTTACGTCTGATTCGTTCTGTGGTGTTCCGGACGATGTTACTACCTTTACGTGTCGCAGCACCTTATCATGGAATTGATAGCCGCGCTCGATAATCTGAGTAATGTGGCCTTCCGGCAGGTCGCTTGGCACGTGAATCAGAGCTTCATGGATATTCACGTCGAACGGATCACCAATATTACACTCAATAACAGACACTCCTGATTCTGCCAACACCTTCAGGGCATTGTTGTAAACCATCTGTAAACCATTGAGCAGCGCATGATCGGGTGAATTCTGAGCAGCCTCCAATGCCTTATTCAGGTCATCGAACACCGGTAGGAGTTTTGAAATAAAGCGCTCAGCGCCATATAGCGTCAAATACTCTTTTTCAGTTGCCGTACGTTTCCGGAAATTTTCGAGCTCTGCACTACGGCGGATACTTAGCTCCTTCCATTCGGCTACTTCAGCACGTAGTGCAGCGAGTTCATCCTGTTCCTGAATATCGTTATCCGGCATGTTTGTTTCATCGGTCTGACCGTCGGAATTAGTCATAGTGCGCAAAAAAGATAGAAATATGATAAAAGATTGCTTGGCAGAATGCCACAGACGATTTACGTGGCGAGTAATTATGACACCTTGCCATGAAGGTTGCTGTGCAAAACTCCACTCACCGTTTGAACCAAGCCCATCATGTGAACGTAGTCCATACGTTTTGGACCAATCAGTGAAATCGATCCGGTGGCTGAACCTACACGATACATTGTAGTGATCAGGCTGTAGTCTGCCAGCTGTTCGTTTTGTAATTCATTCCCAATCCGAACAGCAACACCGCTGGTTGAGGGGACGGCATCTACAAGGTGCACGATAACATCCGAATTTTCCATCAGTTCGATGACGCTGCGCATCCGTGCCGGATCACCAAATTCCGGATTCTCCAACAGCTGATGTGCTCCCGCAACATGAACGCTTGATTCGGTATCAGTGGTAGAAAGTCTTCCCACTTCGTCCACAAACAACCGAAGCAGGCTGCCGGTTGGGCCGTCGGTATCAGCAGATGCATACGGCAGGATACCGGACAGTGAATACAGTGTTTTACCTGCGAGCTTCTCGTTAAGAAAACAACTTAAGACTTCTAGGTCAGTGGGGTCAATGACGGTGTTTGACTCTAGTGTGATTGTACGAATAAGGTCACTATCCAGAGCAATAATAACAAGAATTTTATCAGACGAAAGGGAGATGAGTTCCACCTTGGTGATCAGTGCCTCTGAAACTTTGGGAACCTTAACAACAGCCAGTGCCTTGGCTAGCTTCCCCAATACCTTTGAGGCATCCCTCAGTAGGGTTTCCCGTGGTTTACTCGAGAGTTCGTCCACGATATGTTGTTCTACCTGAGGTTGAAGCGAGAACTCCAGTAGGGTGTCTACATAAAAGCGATACCCTTTGTCGGTTGGCATTCGCCCCGCTGATGTATGCGGATGGGTAATGTATCCCATTGCCTCAAGGTCTGCCATAACATTCCGTATGGTGGCGGGACTTAGGTTTAGTTCCTTTTCCAGGTGACGTGAAAGCACGCGTGAACCTACCGGTGACGCATGGAGGACAAACAGCTGAATCACCGTTTGAAGGATTGTTCGTTCGCGCTCGTTAAGATCGCGGTCATCAGGAACATACAAACCCATCGTTACAAAACCATAACACTTCTGAAATAGTCGAGAAACTCCAGAATATCAAACTGAAGCTCCCAAACAGTAATAAATGCAATTAACAGTAGCGTAATAAATCCCAGACCAATGCCATGTACGGCAAGTGATGAAACATTATAAACCACGGCTGTTGACCGAAGGATTCTAAATAATGACCAGAGCATGACGCTCACGATAAGCAGTGGAATCCACACTGATATTGTATCGGAGGCCAGAAGCTCATAGAGTCCCATACCAATTGGTGTTAACATCAGGAGCGGGACTGCCCCCCAAACAACAATGGTGAATGAGTCCCTGAACAAGATACGTCCCTGAGAAAAGATTGCAGCCGCTCTGAGCAGGCCGGCCGTTGCAGCCAGAAGACCCAGGCAAAAAACTGTTCCAGTAATAATGGCAAGGAGCGGGTTCCATGCCACCCAGCGAACGATGCTGAAAAGTATTCCATCCGAGATGAACAAATGCATAAGGTATTCCATCCTGGCATCGGTACGGAGATAGTATAGGGTGGATGCAAGGATTAAACTGGATCCGGCAGCAATAACGATACCCAGGCCCGCTGTCTGCTTTGTTGAAAGAATACGCTGGTCACGGATGTCTGCGTAGAAATTGTATGGCCTTACAAGAGAGCGGATAAAGTACTCTCTGAATCTCCGCGAGCGATTTACCATGAGCATTAAGATCAGCGCCAGCACGATACCTGTGCCAAGAAACAGGCTCGACGTTGAGTCGGTGAAATTGCGTGCCTGAAGCAGTGGCTCTTTCTCTTCGTTAATCAGAGCTTTATACATGTCAAAACCAACCCGTGGCTGACGCCAGGCGTCTAATAAACCTGCCGTACAAATATAATGATTGTTACCATCCACCATCAGGGTGGGAAGTTCGAGTGAGTAATCCGCAAACGTGTTTATGATAATTCCAGCCAGGGCATTGGTTCTGGCAGCCGTTAATCCGTCACGAATTGCAACAGCCTGTGATTCAAGCGATATGGGATCACTGTATCCGTTGGAGTTCTGAGGTGAAACCGGGAAGCCGACAAGTGACAGCAGGGCGGCTGACCTGACGGAGTTCTTTGCCGATGCGAAAGCCGTTTGTAGTGAATTCTGCTCACTTCTGCTATTTGCCGATAACACCACGAAATCAAAGCCCCCTTCGTTCAACTTAGAAATTTGTGTTGAAGGGACAACCTTGTACAACGGAACAGAGATGTGCTTACGGAATAATGCAGCTACGGTCTTATGATATGCCAAAACAATGGGCGAACCTTCTTCAAAGCCTGTGCTTAACCCACATGCCAGTACCGACGGATGCGAGCTGACGTATGTAGCAAGCAGGTCGGCATGGTTCTCAAGGTATGCCTTTACCTCGTCATGCTGAAGCAGTGGCGTGGGGATCCCGCTAGCATCAATTTCAGGCATGACCATGATACCATAAACGTCGCACAGATACATAAAGTATGGATGCAGACAGCCTCGTACAGCCCTGACAGTATTGGCACCCAGTGTTTTTAAAAGGGTGACGTCGTTTTCCATCTGGCGCCACGACATTGACGGTCCAACCTGAGGATATTCGTCAACATACGAAACACCATAAACAAAGAATGGTCTGCCGTTTAACCTGATTTGTCGTTGCGCAGGTGCACCAGCCACCGATATTGACCGTAAGCCAATCAGTTTTTTGTACACATCAATAACACGGCCGGCAAATAACGAACGTACTTCGATCTCGTAAAGGTTAGGCTGTTCCGGCGACCACAATTGAGGATTTGCAATATGCAAGTCGGCATTCATGACTACGGTACGGGCACGCTCTACCTTCAGATTGCTTCTGTAGTCCCTGGAAACAACATCTCCGGTTTGTTTGTTGCGGACAATTGTTTCGACATCGATATCCACAATGCCTTGCTGAATTGACTTCGCAGTATCTGTCGGATTTGAAATTCGCTCAACGTTTGCACCCCTGATCGAGGTCGTCACCAGTAACGATGCCGAGGAAAAGTTCTGGCTGTATGAAGTGGAGGTACGAACCTCGGCTGTTGAAACATGTGGAGTCCCGACCAGGAAGAGTTCACGGGTAACACCCGTCCATTGTTTTGGCGACGCCGG
The DNA here is from genome assembly GCA_015709655.1 of Ignavibacteria bacterium. NCBI lineage: Bacteria > Pseudomonadati > Ignavibacteriota > Ignavibacteria > Ignavibacteria bacterium. The sequence goes on from CP054181.1 coordinate 2,807,921, forward strand.
CGCATATCTACGGATTGAAGTAATTAGTGAACCCGTTGGTCCGATGACCAATTCAATCTGATTGGAGCCTGACTGCAGCATCCTGTCGGTAATAACTACGGTAAACGGTGCATTGCCTCCCGGGTGACGTACCAGCTCTTTTTGGTTGATCCGAACCTGGATTTCATCCGAGATACCAAAAAACTCAAGCTGCCAGGAAAACCGCTTAACTGTTTCTGCTTTCAGATTAATTGTTTTTCGGAGTGTGATTGGTCCTGTACCCGAAACGGTACCCGGTACTGCCACAGTACCAGAGGGCTGTCCATCCTCGACCACGTCCCACGTACCACTGAGGTCAATAACCGTGCGCGTCTCGGTGGGCATCAGCACGGAAATTTGTCGGGGCGTAAGCGGCGAATATTTGTGAAAATCAACAGCGAACCCCGCTGTTACAACGCATAGGAGCAGTAATAGTACCGTAGATTTTTGCAGCATTCGGTATAAACTAGGCACGTTAGTTGATTCGTGGGCATTAACACTCAAGTATTTGCTCACACGTTAAATTGTTCACAAAACTACGCTACATCTATCTTTGCGAAAGTTTTTCTACACTAATAAGGCATGCTATTCACGTTGTTTGGTACTTTCTTTTCATGCTTCCATTATTCTCTGATTGTGAATAGCCGGTCGTGAACGATCGACAATTAAATCATCATGCCGGAGCGCTGTTCCTTGCGCTCTTCTTTGTACTATGCCACCCCTTGGTGAAGGGCCGTGCTATTGCGTCTGACAGTGTTCGCACAGATTCAGTAACCGTTTTGGATTTTGGCGACCCAACTAATACCGACATTCCACGATTTGGAGCTCCGTCCGGGTTTAGACGATCAGAATTTTACGGAACAGGTAAGTCTGCCGGACGTTTGGTGCGACCACCGGGTCTGCTTGAATCAGGGACGGTTGATTCACTGCTGCAGACAATTACCCTGCGTGACAATATCCAGGGACTGCCTTTGGGTCTGCCACGGATTGAAAACCTGGATGACTACCTTAGACGCAGACCGTTTGAGCTGTATGCCAGTGCCAAGGATTCTTCGCTGGTGCGGTATGAGTTAAGTAAGGTTAAATCGGAAAACGAGATTCTTAAACTCCTGGATCAGGCTACTAACCTTACCATCCCGCTTCCGCCCAGTCCGATATTTGGAATTTTCGGTAAACCGGAAATTGGCATTAACGTGAACGGTGAGGTAAATGTGCGTGCTGGCTGGCGCTGGGACACCCAGAATCTTGGTACTGCTTCTGTGTTGGGGCAGACCCAGTCTTCGCCAATTTTTAGCCAGAATATCCAGGTTAATGTCAGCGCCAGAATCGGCGATAAATTCCGGTTTAATACCGATTGGAATACACTCAACCAGTTTGAGTTTAATAACCGGTTTAAGGTGGGATACGAGGGCTATGATGACGATATTATAAAACGGGTTGAGTTCGGCAATGTAAATCTGGAAACCAATAGTACGCTTATTGGTGGTGGGCAAACCTTATTTGGTATCAGAGCTGATTTTCAGTTTGGTCCGCTCTACATTAAAACGATTGCATCACAACGACGCTCCGAACGACAGTTTCTAAACGCAGCTGGCGGCTCATCAAAGTCGTACTTTGCCGTACGTGCCTACGATTATGTACGGAATCATTTCTTCCTGGATACGGCATACTTTAAAGTATGGGACTTGTTTTACTCAACGTTCCCACCCGTTTTACCGGCAAGCACCGGATCGCTGGTTGTAAAGGAAATTGTTGTATGGGAATCAACAACCGAGGTGAGTGTGGTGCAGGCAAACGAAGCAGTTGCATACGCTGATCTGGATCCGATTCAATATAAACGCGGACAGCGATATCCCGATGCGATGAAGAATGGCGACATCAAGGCGGGGGAAGTGGAACGTGGCAGGTTTGTACAGCTGGATCCTAAACGCTACGAGGTTGATGTTAACCTGGGTACGCTCACCATTCTGAATTTGCGCTCCGACCGGTTCTATGCTGTTTCGTATCGCTACGAAGGCGAGTCGGCCTTAACAGATGAAGATGATTTGTACGTTGGCACGCTGCCTCGGAATGCAGGAGAAAAAGACACGCTGATATTGAAGCTGGTTTCCCGGCAGGCAATGCAGCCCGGTTTTAAAACGCTTTGGAAGCGGCTAATGAAGAATGTTTACACCGTTGGCCTTACCAATGTAAATCCAACTGATGCCAACATCGGGATGTGGTATTACCGCAATACCAATGACTCTACCGATATTCTGGAAGGGGCTCCGGATAAGGTTGTAACGATATTTAAGCTAGACCAGGTGAATAACAGTACCGGAGCCCTACCGCCTGACGGGATTTTTGATGCCCGCCAGCCGGTGTTTAATCCCCAACGAGGTGAAATCACGTTCCCCAATCGTGAGCCATTCCGTGATGGTTTACGTGAATACTTTGCAAAACAGGGTAATGCTCAGCTTGCAGAACAGTATGTATTTAACGAAGTGTATGATACTACTGATCAGGCAGCCAGACTCAATACGGCAAAAGACAGGTTTCTGATCGTAGGTGAAGCATCCGGAACGGCTTCAGGAAGCCGAATACCTCTTGCCTTTAATGTCGCACCGGGATCGGTGAAAGTAAAGCTTGACGGACAAGACCTGCGCGAGGGAGTTGATTATTCGGTTGATTACTACGGAGGAACGTTATCGCTTTTAAATCCCAGAGCTACTCTGCCTAACGCAAACCTTTCGGTAGAATACGAACGCAACGATGTGTTCAATCTGACAACCAGAACACTTGCCGGATTGCGGGCCGATTACCAGCTCTTTAAAAAGCGAAATCTTACCGGCAGGATTGGGATGACCCTGATGAACTACGACGTGGCAGCTCTCGTGGACAGAGTGCAGCCAAACCAGGAACCCAATGCCAACCTTATGTGGGGGTTTGACACTGAGCTAAATGCAAACTTGCCCTGGCTTACTCGGTTTATCGATGACCTGCCAATTATCGACACAAAAACCAAGAGCAATTTCGTGCTTAAGGGCGAATGGGCAATGGTTAACCCTAACCCCAATAAACGTCAGAGCAGCGTACTTTCAGACGATGGAAAACCGGTTGCGTATGTAGACGACTTTGAGGGAGCACGCAGAATTATCAGCTTTGGTCTTACTCCTGGAGTGTGGTCACATAGTAGTCCATTCCCGGATATTACTCTATGGACCGATGATACTACTGCACAGAATTTCCGTGGCCGTACCTTCTGGTATCAGCGATTTGTTCCTGATGTCCCGCAGAGTGATGTTTACCCAAACAGGTCGCAGCGCCTTGGACAAACGAATATTAACCCAATGCGGATCGTGTTCGATCCAGCCAAACGCGGCATCTACAACATGAACCCTCAGTTTCTTGATAGTGAAAATCCCCACTGGTTTGATCCAGACTCACTACAGGTACGAGATGCTGCTAATAATTATCGTTATGATAATAGTGCCAGAACCTGGGGCGGACTGATGCGCCTGCTGTCACCCTTTAACACCAATTTCGATAACGATAACATTGATTACATCGAAATCATGATGAAGATCGAAGATTACGAACCAGGGTCAAAAATGTATATTGACCTGGGTCAGATATCGGAAGATGTAATACCAAACCAGAAACTCAATACCGAAGACAGATATCCGCCGAATAATATCATCGACGAAGGTGAAGACATAGGACTTGATACCTTGTCAAACCAACAGGAGAAAGAGTCCTATCCGTATCCGCTGAATCTGGAAGCAGACCCTGCGCGCGATGACTACTTTTTTGATTTTAGTGCTGACAGGCAGAACCAGAACGAATCACAGTTTATTAAGTATAATAACTACGAAAACAACTCAACCCAGTCGGAACTTGGACAGTTTCCCGATACCGAGATTTTGAATAAGAACAACGGACAAACCATCATGCTTGACAACTCGTACTTCAGGTACGAGGTTCGTCTGGATCCCAATCCGGCAACTAACCCTCAGATTATCGGCGGGAATCCTGACAAAGGATGGTATCTATTCCGTATTCCGGTCCGCCGTCCGGACACAGTTGTAGGAAACCCGCTCTATACCAATATTCAGTATGTACGGCTTGCATTTCGTGGCGGACGGGTGAAACTGGCAATAGCAGACTGGAGTGTTGTAGGATCATACTGGCTGGCACGCCATAACTTTCAGCCCGGACTTCGTGAAACTGACTCGGTCCTGCAAGTTGCCTACGTTAACCGCGAAGAAAATCAGGATGCCCCCGACTTTTATTCCATGCCACCGGGGGTTAGCCCGCCGCAACAGTTGCAAAACCCGGACCCGTTTGCCAATCTGTATCTGAACGAGCAGTCACTTCGGATTGACGTGCAAAACATGAAGTACGGCGAAGAACGAATGGCAGCACGCAGATATACCCCCTGGGATTTGTTTTATTACAAAGAGTTAGCATTCTTTATCCATGGTGATAATACCATGCCGGATCATATTGACGGAAATTCGATCCCGCCGGCTTATGCCTTTATTCGGTTTGGTGTGGACTCCGCCAACTACTATGAAATGCGCAGACCACTACTGCGCGGATGGCAGGATATTAGAATTCCCGTTGAGAATCTAACCGCTATTAAGCAGGTTCGGGATGCCACCCGAATTAACGAACGCCAGGAGTTTCCGGTCCCCAACGATCCGTCGGCAGTTTACGCAATCAAGGGTAGTCCAATCCTAAACAGAGTATCGTTTTTTGCATTTGGAATCGAAAACCCTTCCGAACGCTATCCCAGTGAGCTTACAACAAGTATGTGGGTTGATGAGCTTCGTGTTGTTGATCCCATACGTGATAAAGACTGGGCAGCCATTGCTACTGCCAGTGTAAACCTTGCTGACCTTGCTGACGTTGCCGCAGCCGTCAATGTAAGAACACCCAACTTCCATAAACTGGAAGAACGCTTTGGCGACCGCAACACGGTTACATCGTGGAATGTCACGGTAAACAGCTCGCTTGAAAAACTATTGCCTAAAGAAATGAAGGGGGCTAAGATCCCGATAACCTATACACACTCGGAGTATTTCCAGCAACCACGGTATCAGGCGCAGAACGACGTGCTCCTTGATGCTGCTGCTGAAGCAACCCGGGTGGATACACTTCGGAAAGGGGCTACGGAAGAAGTAGCAAACCAGGCAGCCCGCCAGGTAATAGAACGTTCCGAAACCCTCAGGATTCAGGATCAGTGGGCAATAACTGGTCTTAAACTTGGAATTCCATCCTCGGCATGGTATGCTGACGATATATTAAACAAGTTGACGTTTAATTTTAGTTATGCTCAGGAATATCAGCGTACCCAGGTTGTACAAAGCCGTTTTGAATGGCTCTGGAGGTTTAAAGCAGACTATGCGGTTACCATTCCCAATACAGTTACAGTTAGCCCCTTTAAATTTCTTGATGGAGTTTACGGATTAAAGATTTATAAGGACGTGAAGTTTAATTTCCTCCCGCAGAACGTGACGGCAAATGCCGGTTTTGAACGGGGAAGGACGACCGAGCAGAGCAGGTATTTATCGTACCCAAGTCCGATCGTACGAAACTTTATCGGAATCCAGTCCGTTGGCTTCAACTGGCGTCTTGTAGAGAATGGCTTACTCAATCCCACTATTGATTACAAGCTAACGAACACGACAACGCTGGCACCTTTGGAACTTGATATTAATGGCAGACAACGGACTGCTTCGGAGTTGTTTGGTGAAATGTTCTTTAGTAATGGTCGCCTGTTCAACTTTGGCCAAACCGGTCAGTATGATCAGGTTGTGACAATTTCAATGCGTCCACGGCTTCCTGCCATAGCCGGATTGGACCGGCTGATCGAGACCACTGCCTCGTATTCCGTTACCTTTGGTCTGGTTGATCCGCTTGCGCCTGATCCGGCTCAGCGCGACATCGTTCGAAATGCCCGATTCAATTCCCAGTTCAGGATTAGCCCCGTTTTCCGATGGGGGCAGTTTGGGCAGTCATTGTTCGGCCCCATCAAGCATACAGACAAAAGCACGCTTGGCACACTAGGCTATATTTTGAAGGATATCTTCTTTGGTTTCGAGAATTTCACCTTCCTGTTCAATCAGAACAGCAATGCTACCAACGGCGGCGTTATGGGTGAAACCGGTTTTACGAACTTCTGGGCACGGTCAGTCACATTCAGGGCCAACCAGCCATCGTGGGGTCCGAGTACAGCCTACCAGCTTGGCCTAAACTACCAGCCTCACGGCAATGTTGTTCTTGCCGGCAGCTCTGCATTCCCGTTTTTCAAGTTCGAAACCACACCAGGACTGCGACCGCCCAACGGGGTAATGATGGACAACTACGATACGAAATCCACCTTCCAACTTCAAACCAACAGACCGCTCTGGCCTGGTGCAACGCTTGACATCATTGCAAAAACTGATATCGGCTTTTCGATCAATCAACGTGTCATTACCGATCAATTTGGAAATCCTACGTTTACGAACGTACTCAAAAGGCAGATAATTGACAGAACATTTATCAGTTTTCCAAACTTCTTCCCATTCTCACTTGCCAATAACAATGTAGATAATGTCCTGCGGATGTATAACGAGCGGAAGGCAGTCATTATGGCAACTGCCAACGAAAATGACAGGAACACACTACTATTAGAGGCTCTGAATACTTCCTTCAGAGAAGGTTTTGAAAGTTTTCAACTATGGTCGGGTGAGGCTGCCAAGGTATTGCCTGCTTTAAACTGGACGCTGCGGTGGGATGGTATCGAGAAGCTGTGGTTCTTAAAGGGTATTGCACAGCGGATTTTCCTGGAACACGGTTACCAAAGCACATATAAAGAATCTGCAACGATAACTGACAACGGAAGGGTAACCGACGTTCAGGAAGTACGTACAGGATTTTCGCCGCTGATAGGATTAAACCTGAGTTTTGACGAGAGGGCACTGGAAGGTATGTTAACAGCAACAGCGCGGTACTCGATTACCCAGGCGCATTCGCTCTCCGGAGGAGCTCGTGGAGTGATTCAACAGGAAAACACCCATGAGCTACAAATTCAGGCATCGTATTTAAAGCGTGGCATGAACCTGCGGTTTATTGGGCTGGAACTGAAAAATGATCTTGAGATTTCGCTTCTTACCCAGATGCGAAAAAATATCCAGGCGAGATTCGAAGTTGATGAGTATCCTTTTACGCAGGCCCGTACCGTAAACGGCACAACACAACTTACCATTGAACCTCGGGCACGATATACGATCAGTAATCGCGTTACGGCCTCGGCTTTTATTCGCTACGAAGGCAACTTCTCGGAAGGCGCCTCTACACCCGGCTTCAGTTCCACTCAGTTCGGTGTAGATATCCGATTATCCATATCCGGAGGAAGGTAGCGTGAAACGTGCATGAAACAGTACGTACGTTGGGTTTCTAATCGCTATTTTCGTTTGTTTGTTACCACAGGTGCCTATGCCACATCGCTCGAATGATATTGCTCGCTGGGAACGGATTTCGGCTGAGTCGGAAACCGACTACACCGTTATGCGGGTGCATCGCGAAGTTCGCCGGCATGCAGCTGATGGCCGAACGGGTACATTTACGATTGCCAGTGCGCCGCTTTGGGTAAATATTGTGCCGGTTACGGGCGATAACCAAATCATTCTTGTTGAGCAATTTCGTCACGGAACTGCAGAGGTCACACTCGAGGTACCCGGAGGCATTGTAGTGCTACGCGAAGACCCACGCTTGGCCGCAGAGCGCGAATGCAGGGAAGAAACAGGCTGGTATTCTCCCGAACCTGCTGTACTGATTGGCAAGACGGATGCAAATCCAGCCTTTATGACTAATCAGTGCTTTACCTACTTGTGGCGTAATTGTGCTGATACCGGCAAGCAGAACCTCGACGCATTAGAAGATATATCGGTTCGACTTGTTGCCGAAAAGGAACTGTTTTCGTTAATCCAACGGGGCATTGTACGGCACTCTCTGGTCCTCAGTGCAGTAACACACTACCTAATGCATAAAAATTAACAGACTGGAATAAAGGAATCACAATGGCTAAAGTAATTGCAGTTGCTAATCAGAAGGGTGGAGTAGGAAAAACTACAACGTCTGTAAACCTTGCTGCCTCGCTGGCAGCGGCTGAACAGCGAACACTGCTTATTGACATTGACCCTCAGGCTAATGCCTCGCATGGATATGATGTTGACACGACTGAGCTAACGAAAACCATCTACGAGGTGTTAGTAAATAAACTTCCAATAAAGGATGCAATCGTTCCAACAATGATGCCGTTCTTGCAATTGGTACCGTCACATATCAATCTGGTTGGAGCAGAGATTGAACTTGTTGACGTAAAGGGGCGCGAATACTTGTTGCGTACGGCAATCGATGCAGTTCGGGATGACTTCGATTTTATCATTATCGACTGTCCACCCTCACTTGGCTTGTTAACCCTAAACTCCCTGACCGCTGCCGATAGTGTTCTGATACCAGTTCAATGTGAGTTTTATGCCTTGGAAGGGCTTGGTCAGCTGCTGAATACGATTGCAATTGTTAGAAGGAGTACAAACCCGAAACTCGATATTGAAGGAGTGTTACTGACGATGTACGACTCCAGACTACGCCTATCCAATCAGGTTGTTGACGAAGTTCGCCGACATTTCGAAGATAAGGCTATGCGAACCGTGATTGCTCGGAATGTACGGCTGTCCGAAGCGCCAAGCCATGGAAAACCTGTTCTTTTATACGAAGCATCCAGTATCGGTGCCCAGAACTATCTGGACCTGGCATCCGAAATCCTTACACGGAATGGTATTATTCCAACGGAGGTTGAATAGCGTATGAAACCCGGATTAGGCTTGGGAAAGGGGCTTGGAGCACTGATCCCTAAAGATGTAATGAAGCAGGAACGAAGCAGGCAGACGTCACTTACGGGCGTTGATGACTCAGAAAGCAGTTCCTCGATAGCATTGATAGAGATTGATAAAATTATTGGGAAAAATCCAATGCAGCCGCGGCAGGATTTCGATAATGCACGGCTTGAAGAATTGGCTCGGAGTATTGCCATTCACGGTGTTATTACACCGATAACGGTTCGTAAACATTTTGATGGTTATGAGCTCATCAGCGGGGAGCGTCGCGTACGGGCTTCGAAACTTGCCGGCTTGCAAACAATTCCGGCCTACATCATCGAAGTAAACACAAACGCACAGATGCTGGAAATTGCACTTATCGAGAATGTACAGCGAGAGAACCTGAATCCGCTGGAGGTTGCATTAGGGTATCAGCTGCTGATTGATGAGTGTGGTCTTAAACAGGATGATGTAGCCACGAGAGTTGGCAAGGACAGAAGCACGGTGGCTAATATGCTGCGACTGCTGCGCCTGCCACCAGAGATTCAGTCAGAGCTGCGTAACGGGACAATTTCCATGGGCCATGCTCGGGCACTGCTTGCACTGTCTACCGAAGCCAGTCAGGTTGCAGTACTGTCCGAGATTGTTACTCACGACCTCTCGGTTAGGCGCACTGAGGCGCTGGTTAAGGATATAGAGTTAGGACGGAAGAAGGTTGAAAAAAACGGAGACATTGTCCAGGGCGGTCCGGTGCGCAGACAGCGGATTCGGCCTGAAATTGAAGGTGAAAACCATGCTGCCCTACAGGATATCGAGTCATCGTTACGGCATCTTTTTGGTACGCAGGTCAGGATTCGCATGAAGAATGAGACGCAGGGATCGGTTGACATTGAGTTCTTCAGTGTTGAAGAACTGGAACGGCTGTTAGAGTTGTTTACAACATTAGATTCCAAGGCCTAAGGTGGGGAAAACAATTTCACATACAACATCAATTCGGGTTCGGTACGTTGATACAGATAAAATGGGTGTGGTATACCATGGTGTGTACTTAAGCTATTTTGAGGTTGCACGCACAGAAATGCTCAGAGCCGCCGGAATTCCGTATTCCCGTCTGGAGGAAACCGGTATCCTGATGCCCGTACTTGAGGCTTCGGCCCGGTATCTGCAGCCAGCCCGGTACGACGATGTTCTGGATTTGAAGGCCACGTACTGTACTGATCATGGAGCCGTCATGCACATCGACTACGTTATTACCAAAGGACAGCAGGTACTGGTAACGGGGTTTACGAAACACACTTTTGTCAACTCGGAGACATGGCAGCCTGTTCGTCCGCCAAAGCATTTCCGGGAAATAGTACAGGCAGTAGCCAAGGATAACGTATGACATTATTCCGCTTTCCCATGCGATCACTCACAGTTATCGTTTGTGCATTTTGTACCACAATTGCAGGAGTCAGGGCTCAGCAGAGCACGATATTTTCGTTCTTGCGTAGTACAATTAGTGCACGTGCCGCTGCGCTTGGAGGTGCTACCGTTGCCATGACAAACGATCCGTCCATGGTGGTAATGAACCCCGGTAGTCTGGTTACAACCGACTCCAACCAGGTTGACGTAACGTTTATCAAACACGTTCTGGATATTAACTCCGGTTACCTCGTATACTCGATGCGTACGGCACCAAACGAAGCCTATGCGGTGCATGCTTCTTTTGTATCCTACGGGTCGTTTAACAGAACCAGTACTACCGGCGAACTCCTTGGCTCGTTCGGTGCAGCTGATATCGCACTTGCAGGAAGTTATTCACGTGAGATCGACACCCTGATTTCATGGGGAGCTACTGTAAAACTCTTGTATGGGTCCGTTGAAACACAAAACACGTTTGCCCTGGCAATGGATGGCGGTTTGTTGTTTCAAATCCCCAAGTCGAATACCAATATTGGGCTTTCGATTTTAAATGCCGGATTTCAGCTGACAACATTTGACGGGACAACGGACAAGCTTCCTCTTGATGTTCGTTTGGGGGTTAACCACCAGTTAAAAGGCTTGCCTGTTCTTGTAAACGCCTCAATTAATCATTTAGCAGATGATGTTCCATCGTTTTTTGACCGTTTTCTGAACTTCTCGGTTGGTGGTGAGCTGCGTGCCGGTAAGTATGTAAGACTACGGTTAGGATACGATAATACCACCCGGAACATAAGCAATGTTAATGTGGCTACTCAGCTGGCTGGAGTGTCAGCAGGAGCCAGTGTTACACTGAATGACATGCATGTTGACTATGCCATGAGCTCTGTAGGAAGCAGTGCGCTTATTCACAGGATTAGTCTTGGTTTATCACTATGACGAAGAAGAGTCTAGCTCATGACATTGAGAAGGCCCGCTCACAATTACGGTCCGATCCCCAGTTTGTCCTTGAACAGTGCTCTGAATTGCTTAAGCGATGCGAAGCTGATAGTCCGCATTTTGCTGACGTCCTATTGATTTCTTCACGTGCCAGCATACACGTCGGTAACAACCAGGATGCAAGGACAAAGGCGTCGCAGGCACTTGAAATTGCAAAACGTGCTGCCTACAGAAGATTGGAAGGCCTGGGGTATAATGAATTGGGAGTCCTGGCTCTGATTGATGTTAATTATGACGAAGCACTTGAAATGCATTCCAGAGCATTAGACCTACTATCAAAGTTCGGATCGGAGCTTGACCAGGCACGTGTGCTTTTGAATGTTGGAAATGTATGCCAGTTTACTAACCGATTTAGCGAATCACTTGATTATTACGAGCGTGCGCTGGAAAAACTCAATATCACTGATGATGTGCCGCTCCGCGCAATTGTTCGTTCGAACATGGCAACCCTATACCACAACTATCTGTATGATTTCGAGGAAGCACTTACCATAGCCAAGGAAAATTTGGAGACTTTTAAACAACTGGGAGATAATGTCGGCATTGGAAAAACCCTGCACAATATTGGTCTTCACTACCGCAGCCTTGATAAAATTCATGAGTCAATTGATGCATTTCAGCAGTCACTAACGTACACAAAGCAGTTTGGTGAAGTTGCTGACGTTGCTTCTGACTACGGAATGCTTATTTTAAGCTACCTCGAAATTGGTGATCTCGAATCGGCAGACGAACTTCTAAATGAAGTAAGCGAGCTGGAGAAAGCAGGCAAGTTTGATGGGCATTCGCACCTTCCATTAATGCGGGCTACTGCAAAAAGGGCACGTTTGGCAGGTGACTGGGCGCCTACCTTGAGGCTGGTTAATGAAACGTTGCCCCAGTACATGTACAGTGTACCATTCATTTTGGAAATCTACAACGAAGAACTGGAATACTACGAAAGTATAGAAGACTGGAAGAATGTATCAGTTGTCCTTCGTAAACGATGTGAGCACTTGAAAATGCTCTATTCGAGGTCGCTCAAGAGTAAGGTGTACCGAATGAATAGAACTCTTGAACGCTCCCGGAAAAAGGGTGAGGCCGAGGCAGAGCGTCAGCGCAATGCTGAGTTGGGGGCCCTCGTAAGACACCTTGAAGAAGTTGTTGCCGAAAATGAACGGTATATAGCATTGCTTGCACATGAATTGAAGAACCCACTCAGTACGATTCGTACTGTGACTTCAATGTTGGGGACCGATGAAACGATTACGATTAGCGAGCGAATGGAGTTAGAACGCGATATTCACGCAATCTCTACTCGGATGTTCGAAATGGTTAACAAAACGTTACGCGTAGCGGCATCCGAGAATACGACTGATGGCAGCCTGACCGACGCCCGCACGACTTTTTCGTACTCGTTGCATACGCTTTCCGCACTTGCAACTGAAAAGAACATTCGGATACTTTCGTCACAAAGTGAACAGCCGCTCTGGGTACAGGCTTCGGATGCAAGTCTTGCAGTTGTATTTGACAACCTGATTAGTAATGCTATAAAATACTCTCCGTTAGGTGAAACCATTGAATGTCACCTTGGACTTGAACGCACACTTGAAAAGGGTGCAATGGTAGTCCTGAGGGTGGCGGATCACGGTCACGGCATCAGCGATACTGACCGACTACGCCTGTTTTCTCCGTTTAGTAAACTGTCATCAACGCCTACCGGAGGTGAAGATAGTACCGGTATCGGTCTCTATCTGGTCAAGCGAATGGTAGATAGGATGAACGGCAGGATTTGGTACGAAAACACGTCACCTGAGGGAGGGGCAACGTTCCTCGTTGAACTTCAGCTTGCAAATCCACCATACGGGAATGAAACTGCCCAGTAACTTCAGGTTTGCTCGCTGCCCCCCGAATCACCTCAAGGCAGAATCGTGTACCAATTGGTATTGTTATTAAAAATGTATTGTAAACAGCATGACGCCTGGACATATAATGTTTCATAGTATCAATCCCTACAATCAGGAAATCATATCAGCATGGTCCGAGTACGATGAACCGACAGTTGCGGAAATTCTCCGCAAGTCACTAAGAGCAACACAGCAGTGGCGAACGGTACCGCTGAGAACGCGAACAACGTTGATGTTAGGGTTGGCAAAACAACTACGGGAACGCAGTTCAGAGCTCGCTGGCATTATTACCCGCGAGATGGGAAAGCCAATTCTTGAATCTGTTTCAGAAATTGAAAAATGTGCATGGGTCACTGAGTATTATGCCGAAAATGCTGATGGCATGCTTCAATCAGAACATGTTGAAGGTGTTGCAGACAGGGCTTATGTACGAAAAGATCCGTTAGGTACGATTCTCGCAATCATGCCCTGGAATTTTCCATTCTGGCAGGTATTCCGCTGCGCGATCCCAATGATTGCCGCCGGCAATTCAGTTGTTCTCAAACACGCTCCCAATGTGTTCGGATGTGCTGAAGCCATCGAAGGTGTTTTCAGAGAGGCTGGTTTTCCAGACGGTGTATTTGCAGGGGTACGTGTTCATCACAGAAACGTTGCAAACATCATTTCGCACCAAGCAATTAATGCAGTAACCTTTACCGGCAGTACCACGGCAGGGGCAGTTGTAGCAGCTGCAGCAGGAGCAAGTCTGAAAAAATCAGTTCTGGAGCTTGGAGGGAGTAACGCTATGGTTGCTTTCGACGACGCTAATGTGCAATCGTTCTGTGATGATGCGGTTGTTGCCCGTTTTTCAAATGCCGGCCAAAGTTGTATTGCTGCCAAAAGATTGATCATTCACAAAAAGCATGAAGCTGACATTATCGGCGGACTTCAGGAACGAGTAGCGTCTCTTATTCCGGGAGACCCAATGCAGAAGCAGACGACTCTTGGCCCGCTTGCCCGTACAGACCTTGCAGAAAAACTCGAACAGCAAGTTGTGGAATCAATTCGGCAGGGAGCACGGTGTGTGGTTGGGGGAAATAGGGAGCGTGCATTGTTCGAAGCAACGATACTGGATAACGTTAAACCGTCAATGCGTGTTTTTGACGAGGAGACATTTGGACCGGTGGCTGCGATCACGGTGGCAGAGTCAAATGAGCAGGCACTCCAGCTTGCTCAGAAAACACCGTATGGTCTGGGCGTTGCCTTATACACTGCAGATATCGAGCGAGCAGAGAATGTAGCTGTTGGTATAAAGGACGGATCAGTTTTTATTAATGGCATTGTTCGCAGTGACCCTCGAATGCCGTTTGGAGGAACCGGGAACAGCGGCTACGGCAGGGAACTCTCGCACTTTGGTTTAACCGAATTTGTTAATCTGAAGTCGGTAATAATAAAAAACCAGCTCGGGTAAACGAACTGGTTTTAATTGTGTCGGGGCGAGAGGATTTGAACCTCCGACCCCCTCGTCCCGAACGAGGTGCTCTACCGGGCTGAGCCACGCCCCGACATAAGAACACAAAGTTACGTAGTACAGTACTAAGCACACAAACAGCAAGTTGATTGTTCTGTAAATTTCGGCGTTAGGGAATACAAAAAGGTTATTCATGCAGCAGTTTGAATTGGTATTAACAACAGGGAATTGGTGGTTACTGGTAGGTATGGCTCTGGTCCTGGCAGCGCTGACGGTTTTCTTGTATTCCAAAACACAGCCAGTCCTGCCCCGGAACAGGAAAGCAATGTTAATGGGATTACGCTTTTGTGCGTTGTTTACTCTTGCATTAGCATTGTTTGAACCCCTTGTTTCGTTTTTATACTCGCACACAACTAAACCCTTGCTTGTTGTTGCCGTCGATGCTTCACGTTCGGTTCCCGTACATACAGGAGAACAGGCCATACACGATGAGATCCAAACGTTACTTCAGAAGGTGAAGGGGCTAAGCAATAACACCCGGGTTCTGCTTTTCGGATCGCGGATACGTCAGTACAACCCCGATTCGGCACTTGTATTTGCCGATGACCGCACGAATATGGCTCAAGTCATGCAATACATTGTAAACCGACCACGTACTGAACAACCGGGCGTTGTGCTCATGGTCACTGATGGTCAGTGGAATTCAGGTGTGCTGCCCACAGCAGTAGTACGTGACTCAAAAGTTGGATGGTACACCCTGGGTATCGGAGATACCGCTGTCACGTCCGACATTCGACTTGAATCGGTAACATCTCCCGAGCACACCCGGGTTGCACAACCCGTACTGCTTACCGCCACCATTGCCGCCGATGCAATGAATGGCAAAACCGTTCACGTTTTTTTTGAAGATGAAGGGAAAAAAATAGCGTCTGACACCGTACGCATAACATCCGGCAAGCAAGTGAGTTTGGTAAAAACGCAGTGGACGCCGGTTAAGACCGGTATCCATCGGATTCAGGTACGGATCATCTCTGATACGGCCGATAAAAACCAGCATAACAATTCAGTGATACGCTATGTAGATGTTAAAGATGACAAGAAGAAGGTCCTACTCCTGGCAGGAGCGCCCAGTCCGGATGTATCGTTTGTAAAGGAACAGCTCGGAGCTGATAAGTCGGTAATTCTTCGGTCATTTCTGCAAAAAACCGGCGGAGTATTTTACGCCACTCCACCGTCTGACACTGATTTCAGGGGAGCGGTAACTGCCGTTCTGGTAGGCTTCCCTGAACCAACAACGCCAACGGATGTTATTCAGCGTCTGGTGCGTGCCTGCGAAGCAGGCCTGAATCTGTTTTTTATTCCAAGTAGGACAACTGACTACGATAAGCTTAAGCCCCTTGAAAAATTCCTGCCGTTTTCCGTGGTTGCACATCGTCCAAATGAGTTTTCGGTGACGGCCAATGTTGATGCTGCCTCGGCCACTGATCCATTTATGCGCATTTCCGGCGACCCGGCTGATCAGGATTTGTGGAATACCCTGCCACCGATTTATAAGACTGAGACGTTTGTGAAGGTAAACCCTGGTGCTGATGTTCTTGCTACCATCCGGGTTAATAATATTCCAATGCAGGAGCCCCTCATTGTCCGCTCGAAGAACGATAAACAACGTGCCGTTGCTGTGTTGGGGTACGGGTTGTATCGGTGGAAACTCATGGGGACTGCGGCGGCGATGCTGCATAATGCTACGGCACCTGATGTACTGAGCACGTTTGTTTCAAATACCATGGAAGTGCTTACCAGGGACGAAGGCGAACAACTCCTTGTGGTGAAAACCATGCACCAGATTTATGCTCCGGGTGAGGAAATTTCGTTTACGGGAACTCTGCTTCAGTCTGTTTACAATCTTCATCCCAAGGCTGGGGTGCAACTCACAATTTCGTCGGCAAAAAGCTCACGAGTAGTAACCATGCAGGGACTTGGGAATGGAACGTTTGCAACTCGTATGCGTCCATTGCCACCAGGCGACTATTCGTATAAAGCTGTAGCGTATGATGCAGATAAAGGAATTGCAACGGCATCCGGAAGATTCTCGGTTGATACTCTGAGCATCGAAGCCGCTGCTACGACCCAAAATGCTGCTCTCCTGCGCGGCATATCCAATGCGTCGGGGGCGAGCTATGCAGATCTGAAAAATGCGGATTCCGTTCTTGCCAGAATTGTGGCCGATCCGCGAATGCGCGAGGTTGCCGAAACCGGGTCGAACGAAGTTGCACTTTGGAATACTGTCTGGCCAATTCTGGTCTCCTTGTCAGCCTTCAGCGTTGAGTGGTTTTTGCGCAAGCGATACGGTCTGATGTAATGTCGACGATGCCTACGTACGTAAATATGCGTATGGTCAACTATGGCTCAGGTGACCATAGGAAATTAGAAATTTTCCAGTACCGCAATACTGTTGTAGCCATTAAAGTATTGTTTTTGATGCTATTAGTGTGATTTGCCAAGTTTTTCTTTGAATTTATTCACTACATTATGTGTTCGTGGTAAGTGAATGAAATGTAATACCTTAGGGCTTGCCAAGATTGCTCATTACGTATTAATACGTAAAAATAAATCGAAAAATCGTGCTCTACCACTTGACAGCGTAAAAATACGTACGTAGATTGCGCCCGTTGTTTTTATACTTCTGTCATTTCGGGAGGCATTTGATGAAGATTTCATTACTACTTTGTACGGTGGCGTTTGTAGTCACTGCTACGCAGGTATCCGCTGGATATGCAGACACACGACCAGACAATAACAGCCAGGGGTTAGTACCGATTCATGAAATGGCAGTCAAGAATCAGATCAAGTATGTTGTACTATCTGATATCATGGCCGACAAATCACGTGAGGTTCAATTAACACTCACCGATTTAGAGGGAGTAAGTTTGGGAGGGTACGCTCCGCCATACTTAGAGAGTCAGGAAGAAGCACGGCAACTATGGACGGATTTTATCAACCACGAGCTGAAAATTCAGGCAACGAGTTCGGCGATTACAGTAAAAGAAATTCGCCGTTCCGAAAATGAAGCCTTTGCCGTCAGTTTTGTGCTGGATCACAGCCCGTCAATCACCATACCACGTGCAGTTCGTATGCAGCGTGCCATTCAATCCGCGCTGAAGTCGTTTTCACCAAACGACTATGTTAGCGTTATTAAGTTTACAGGTACTCCAAAGGTAGAGGTTGAACTTACTCGTGACCGTCAAGAGTATCTTAGTCAGTTCAAAGTTAATGGACTGCCGTACAGGGGGGGCGGAAGTGCGGTTTACGATGCAGCCATGGTTTCGATTGACCAGTTAAGTAAAATGCCGGATGACGTGAAAAGGTTTATGGTTTTGTTTACGGATGGCGACGATACTGAATCACAACATTCCCTTGATGACGTAGTTGCATCCGCGGTTGAAAATCATGTAGTTGTAAACTGTGTTACCTACGGAATTGCGGACTTTTCAAAACTGCACCGTTTGGCAGAAACCACGAATGGGCGCGTTTATGCATTGAACGATATTAATGATTTTGATAAAGTGTTCATGGGCATTTACCATTCTCTGAGGCATTCCTACCTCATCATGGCCCAACCAAATCGTGCCATAGTTGCCGAGCAGTTTGGTGGTGCAACGATGTCCGGGATTTCGACAAACGGGCTGGTTAAAACACGAGAAATGCTGTCAATGCTCCCGAGTGTTGGTTTAGAATATTCAAATTCAGCAGATGTTAACCAGATTGTAATGACGGCAGATATTAATTTCCAGGAGCTAACGAATGCTGTTGACGACAATAACATTCCATTACTGGATTCAATTGCAACAGTATTAGTGCAGCGTAAAGATCTTGCTTTGGAAATTCAGTATACAAGCACTTCAAATAACGGAGAAAAAGATCCGCACATGAGGGCGAATGCCGTCCGTGACGTTTTAATCCGAAGGGGTGTTCCTCCTGCAAGAGTTCAGAGCTACGGGCGGAAACTATCAATAACACGTTCGAATGATGATGCTTCAGGATCCCAAAGCAGGGTGAATGCAACCAAATTCATTCTTACAAAACTGTAATCAATATTGGTCGGGCAAGTAGTAATTGCGCAGATTATCTCGTAGAAAACAATACAATAGGATCGCTTATGTTATTTGACCGCAGAAGCAATCTTATTCTTAAGGGCCTCCTTTCGTATAACCACCTGTTCCTGAATACCCTCTGCAATGAGGGTATTCGTTTTTTTTGCCGTCACTGTAATGATGCACTGTACGCGTGAGGCCCGGAAGTTTGCCACAGTTGCTGTAACGAGCAGGTTGCACCCGACAGCCGCCATACGTTGATGCCGGATTTCGACTATGCTTCCAACGGCATCATCGTCGGCACCAAGATAGGGTTCGATAGCGCGCCGGGCTGCAACCTCTGCATAATAGGCAAGCCAAAAGGTAGAACACACGGGATGAATCTCGCGTCCTTCCAGTACCGCAGTCATCTGCGGTGTAACGCAAACTTCAACGGTACCGGTGATGCCTGGTTCAATCTTCGTCATTGTTTTCCTTTCTAACTTTGCAGTAATCTATGCAGAAACGAGTTGCTTTTCATACACTTGGCTGTAAACTTAATCAAGTAGAAACGTCAGTCATTAAAAACAAACTGCGCCAAAAGGGCTACACTGAAGTCGAGCTTGGACAGGAAGCAGAACTCATTGTTATCAATACCTGTACAGTTACCGAAACTGCTGATACAGAGTGCAGACAAATTATACGTAGAGGACTGAAGGGGGCTCCGACTGCTTCGGTAGCCGTAGCGGGATGTTATTCACAGCTTCAGCCGGAAAAAGTAGCCTCAATCGAAGGCGTCAAGGCAGTTTTTGGAAACATCAATAAAACGCATATTGCCAACATTGCCGATGAGATGTCGCAATGGACTTCGCCAAAGGTGTTTGTTAATGACATGGCAACAGCAACCGGCTTTGAAGGCGCTGCAACTCAAGTATTTGGTGAACGCTCCAGAGCGTACCTTAAGCTGCAAGACGGATGCGAATATTCGTGCACCTACTGCACTATTCCGGCTGCCCGTGGACCAGCCAGGGCTATGGAAATGCAGGCTATCGCTTATGAGTGTATGCGACTTGCTGACCAGGGCTTCCATGAAGTGATCCTTACGGGCATTAACCTTGGTGAGTATCGGAGCAGCAATGGGCACAGGTTTATCGACGTTCTGACAATGATGGATGGGCTCAGCCTACCCTATAGGGTCCGGATTTCGAGTATCGAACCGAATACATTATCGCGGGAAATCATCGATCTTGTTGCTTCCTCCGATTTGTTTGCTCCACATTTTCATGTACCGCTGCAAAGTGGAAGCTCCGACATACTGAAATCAATGAAAAGGCGGTACAATCCGGAGATGTACAGAAGAACAATGGAGAGTATTCGTGCAACGAAATCCGATGCTGCAATTGGTATTGATGTTATCGTTGGATACCCTGGAGAGACTGATGCGCTCTTTGATGAGAGTGTTGCGTTTATTCAGTCTATGCCTTTTACCTACCTTCATGTATTTACCTATAGTGAGCGTTCCGGTACTCCGGCAGCACTGCTGCCCGGTAGAGTCAGCGAAGCCATACGCAAGGAGCGTACACGACTGCTCCGATCAATGTCCAAAGAGCGAGAACGCGAATTCTGGACGAAACAGTTAGGTACAGTCAGAACCGCAATTTCAGATCAATATGATCGAAGCAATGACTTGTTACGAGGGTACACCGAGAATTACATCCCGGTGCGGTTTACGGGTCGTCCGGCTCTTCATAGAACACCGGTCAAAGTACGGCTCACAGATGTAGGACAATCCTGGGTAAACGCAGAGCTTGTATAAGCCCAACCCCGGTAAACGTTATTCGGTCTGCTGGTATTCATGATCCGATTACGAATTTCCAAACCCAAAAATCAATATAGAAGATGAAAATATTTATTGTTGTTGATATGGAAGGCGCAACCGGAGTAGTTCACCCTGACCAGCTGATGCCGGAGGGACGTGGCTACAGTGCTGCTCAGGCTGCTCTTACCGCCGATGTGAATGCGGTGATCGAGGGCTGCATTCAAGCCAGATCAGATATTGAATTTTCATTCAGAGTTGGCGATGGTCATGGCGTTATGCGTAATGTACTGCTGGATAAATTGCACCCTTCGGCCGAACTGGTTGTAGGCACGGCAACACCTGAAAACAAACCTTTGTGTCAGTGTGAAGGAATAGACGACTCGTTTGACCTTGCGGTTCTGGTTGGTTTCCACACCAAGGCGCGTACCCCCGGTGGTTTGCTTGCTCATACGTTTGTTGGTAGTACAATTGCGGATTTGCGCCTTTATGGAGAATCATGTGGGGAAGCGCAATTGGATGCTGCTATCCTGGGGGATTTTGGCGTCCCTGTGGGATTGATTGTTGGTAACAGTGATCTCGAAGCCGAGATACGGGAATGGAACAGAACGGTACCTTTTGTTGCAACGAAGAAAACGCTTGGTCCTACAGCCGCAATTTGCTATCCGCCAGCCAGAACCAGGGAAGAGATCGTGAATGCCTGCTCCTTGATGCTGGATATGTATGACAGGAGTGAGTTTGAAGTGGCACATCCTGTTGCCATGCCCTATATAGAATTGGAAACGTATCGCGCGGAAACGGCTGCACGGATTGCGCAAGTGGGAGATTTCCAACTGTTAAACGACAGAACTGTGGTCGTGATGGATCCGTCAGTTGCCTCGGCGTTTCGGAGATTGTGGACGAGTTTGGCAATAGCTCTGTACGAAGCTCCAAGCTGGCTACGATAATGCCAGCCACAGTCGGCCCATTGATTCTACTTTAACGTTCGCTTAAAATCAGCATACCCTCTGGCATTCAGCTGTGCCTCGGTAGGAGGGGGGGTGTTGTTTTTCTTTAATCGTGCTATTGTTTCATCAATCCGGCTTTGTGGTAGGGGATGCGTACTGAACAATTCTTCCAACCCGCTTCCGCCCCGTCCGCGAACTTTTTCAAAAAAGTAGATTATGGACCCGGGGTACCACTTTGTAGCCATCAAATACCGAAAGCTGAAGTCATCAGCTTCGGATTCATCATCGCGACTATTTTTTAATAGCCCAATACCGGCAAATGCGTTTGCGGTGAAGTTAATTGTTGTACTTGTTGTGTTATTTGCAAGAATATCGAGTAATGCCTGAACACCCATTGCCTTCGTCATTCTGGACGTGCTGTGTCTGAGTTCGGCATGTGCGATTTCGTGACCAAGCACCCCGGCCAGGGCGGCCTCATTATCAAGGACCTTTAGCAGACCGGTGTACACATAGATATAACCTCCGGGTGTACAGAATGCGTTTACGGTTTTGTCATCATTAATTATTTGTACTACATACGGGAACTGTCCGGCATACTTAACATCAGGACTACGCTTGATTTGATCGATAATCCCCTGAACATAACTTCGGGCAGCAGCATTATTCAGGATAGGGTAGGTTTTAGGATCATTTCGAATTTCAGCATCAAACTGAGTCCCTAACTCTTTGTCCTTACTAATGGGGAACACATTAAGGCTACTGCAGGTTGGCAGTACGGTAGCAATAAAAAGCGAGAAGATTACCAGGTAAATTCCTCGAAGTATCGTTTTCTTTACGGTAAGTTTCATGATGTCAGTCCAGGAGGGTAAATCACATGCACC
The DNA here is from genome assembly GCA_015709655.1 of Ignavibacteria bacterium. Taxonomy (NCBI): domain Bacteria; kingdom Pseudomonadati; phylum Ignavibacteriota; class Ignavibacteria; species Ignavibacteria bacterium. The sequence goes on from CP054181.1 coordinate 2,830,235, forward strand.
ACCGGGGGCAAGCCGGAGGATTCACGAAAATGCATCACGAGACGCAAATAGCAATCATGAATCGGTCTGTGTGTTTGAAAATAATTGTGTGTTGTAGTACACCTTGTATAACGTTAAACCATGTGCAGGAACACTGAACTCATGAAACGTCCGGTCAGCAGCGAGAAGTGCGCCCCTGATTTCATCAATACTGCATCGTCCGCGGGCAACAGACATCATTGCACCTACCAGACCACGACACATTCCGTACACAAACCTGTCTGCCCTGATTCGAATGATAAGTTCGTCGGCAGACGGTTCTACGGCGCAATGTTCAACGGTACACGTGTATGAGCGTGTTGCTGGATTGTGCTTGCTAAAGGTGGTAAAGTCATGGGTACCAATAAAGACCGATGCGGCCTGGTTCAGTAAATTTCGGTCGTACGGCAGCGTTGGGTACCATGCATAACGGTTCCGAAACACATTCTGGTTGAGCGCAATATGGTATTCATACTCCCGGCTGACTGCCTGAAAGCGGGCATGAAAATCGTCGGCCACATACCGTGCCTCCCGAACGCGAATGTCGTGTGGAAGTCTTGTGTTGATAGCAACCGACAGTTTTTGTTCCGGCACTGAGCGCATGCCGGTTGCTGCGTGGGCAACCTGTCCGGCAGCATGAACACCGGAATCGGTTCTGCCTGCACCGGTTACGGTTACCGGCGACCCGACGAGCGAAGAGATTGCATTTTCAAGGGTTTGCTGAATTGAAATACCATTTGGCTGTCTTTGCCATCCAACATAGTTGGTTCCATCGTACTCGATAAGCAACGCTATCATAATGCAAACACTATATTTATTTAGTTACAGGATGGTTGGTTGTATGATGCTGTACATCGGTACCACCGTACATTGACGGGTGACCTGCGTAGCCACCGATCGCCTGCTGCAGTACTGCAACCTCCCGCACGAGCAATCCACGCCACGATGCACGAGCGCAGACAATGCCCTTTACGATTAGTGCAGCCTGCCGAAGCTGCGTACGAAAATACTCTCTCTCGTTTGGCTCAACAACGCACTGAACATATCCCGTTTCATCTTCGATCGTAACAAACAATACGCCACGAGCGGTTGGGGGAGACTGTCGGAGGATCACTATCCCCGCAACGATGGCGTATGGTGTGGGATTGCCGGCAATACCTTCACGGTATTCAGGATCCCGAGAGGCTGAGGTTGACGAAGCGTTCTGAGAATATCCATCTGATAGTGACTGAATTGGCAGCACGCCCAGTTCCGACAGATGACGTCTGAACAACGTCATAGGATGCAGCCGGGCAGCACCATGGGTTTGATAATCGTATGCTAATCTTTCCTGTGCTTTTACGGGAGGCAACTCCGGGATATTGTCAAGTACAGGAGCTGAGTAGAACAATGGCTGGTCAACAGTAGGTGTAGTCCGGGATGCATGGTTGCCGAGCACACCAGACTTCCATAGTGCAGACCGTGATGATTTCTCAAGATCATCAAGTGCTCCTGAAAGTGCCAATGAATCAAAAACATCCTGGGATAATCGTGTTCGTTCCCATAGCTCTTCAACGCTGCGATAGTATCCTGAGTACCTTTCCCATACAATCGGACGAGCTATATCTTCGGTGATCCCTGAAATACTTGTAAGCGGCTTCCTGATGGCAAGGATATTCTTCTCTGTCCGCTCCAGTTTGTAGCGCAATCCTGATTTGTTGATATGTGGCATCAATACGGGGACGCCGCATCTGCGGGCTTCTTCTTCAAGCGTCATCAAATTATAAAAGCCCGGGCGGTGCTGCATAAATGCTGCCATATATGCCGCCGGATATTGTGTTTTCAGCCATGCACTCTGATACACAATTGCAGCAAATGCGGCTGCATGACTTCTGCAGAAGCCATAGCCTACGAAATGCCGTACAGTATCATAGACAGCCTCGGCTATCTGTTTGCTAATTCCTCGTGCCATAGCCCCCTTAATAAATTTATTTTGGAGCTCGGCGATCTTGTCTGAGTCTCTGTTTTTGCTTATCAGAATTCTGAAATCGTCGGCCTCCTCAAGCGGCATTCCTGCAAACCGATTAGCGATTTCAAGAACCTGCTCCTGAAACAGCACGATGCCCAGAGTGTCACTCAGGATGGGTTCAAGTGAAGGATGCAAATACGTAACGGCTTCCTTGCCGCGACGTCGTCTGATATATGGATGAACCATCCCGCCCTGAAGTGGACCGGGACGGAAAATGGCTACTTCGGTAATTAGATCGTTAAAACACTCGGGCTGATGTTGTGCCAGGAGATGCATTTGTCCCTGGCTTTCAATTTGAAAAACGCCAATGGTTTTTCCGGATCGTATGAGTTGCATCACCGATGGTATATCGGGTGGCAGTGTACGTATTATCTCGCGCATACCGGCAACAGGTGTATTGCGTGATGGCTCCTCTTGCGGCATGTCTGGTGGCTGTTCCAGTTCAATCAACTCCAGTGCCTCGTTAATACATGCCAGCATTCGAAGCCCAAGAACATCAAATTTTACCAGGCCCATTGCCTCGACATCATCCTTATCGAACTGTACCACACTTGTTCCATTGGCTGATCGCTGCAGCGGAGTAAAGCAGGTAAGGGGCTTTGCCGAGAGTATCATGCCACCGTTGTGCAGACCAAGGTGGCGGGGACGATTCAGTAGCATCGTTGACATCTTTACCAGTGTTGACAGCAACGGGGCAGGACCGGTAATGCCTGCAATAGCGTCTATGTATTCGGTAAGCGGTTTTGTTGTCACTACAGGTACCTGCCTGGTGATATTCCGCACCTCTTCGGGCGTCCATCCAAGTGCTTTGGCTATATCACGAATAGCCATTCGCGGTTGGTAGGTGATAAGAGTGGCAGTCATTGACGTTTGTTCACGGCCAAACCGTTGCTCCATCCATGCTATGATTTCCTGCCGTCTGTCACTATCAAAATCAACATCGATGTCGGGCGTTCCTTTACGTCCTTTATGCAAAAAACGCTCAAACAGCAGGTGGTGCCGAATCGGGCACACGTTGGTGATTTCAAGAACGTAAGCAACAATACTATTTGCGGCTGACCCCCGACCTGAATACAGGATATTTCTCTGCTGAGCCTGCATGATAATTTCCCGAACCACAAGAAAGAAGTCACTTAGTTTAAGTTCTTTAATAATCGTTAGCTCATGTTCCAACTGAGCCTTTGCTGTGGCAGACAGATCCGAGCCGGCATCATATCTTTTGTGAAACAGTATATCGCAGAGTTTCTGTAATTCCACGTCGGCCGAAGCCCCCTCCGGGATATTTGCCGATGGTGGTGTAATAAAACCCGGTACGATATCAAAGTTGCATTCCTGAATGATGCGGCGCGTTGTCTGCATGGCATCCGGATAGGGAAGAAGGGTTTGAAGCTCTGATTCTGACCGCAGATACTGCTGATCGTTCACCGGTCTTTCAGGGTGAGGCTCAAACACGGTACATCCGACCCTGATGCACGTAACAACATCGTACAGTGCATAGTTGGCGGCCTGTGCGTACCGCACCTCTGGCGCAATACACACAGGCAGATCAGCCTGCCGCGCATGGTGCAGGAGTATGTTGTTCCTGCGCTGTTCACCAGGCGTACGTTGTAGGTTAAGCACAACAGCTTGCGAGCAGCTGTGATGTAATCGGATTGGGACGGTGTATGTATGCAGCAGCCAGCAGTCGCGCACGTGTTGCAGTTCGTCCGGGTTTGTAAGCCGGACATCCTGTGTTTCGTGAACAGTGCTGATAAGGCAGTTCATCGAATGATAGCCGGCAGCGTTTTTGGCAATAATGCTTACCGTTGAGTCAGCAACCGCCACAGTACATCCGATAAGGGGCTTGAGTTTGTGTTTCTTGCATGCCTGCTGAAGTTGTACTGCTCCATATACGCCGTTCCAGTCTGTTAAACACAGCGCAGAATGGCCAAGCTGTGAAGCTCTGCAGGCAAGCTCTTCAGGCGACGAAACGGCACGAAGGAATGAAAAGAAGGAGAAGGTTCGAAGGCTGCCAAACATAGGATTGCATTAGTCAAACACCCGTGATAATATCCATCCCTGTCTGCTTTGAAAAATCTCCATGACTCCCATCTGAGTAAGCACTAGGAAGTATTCCCGCTGTTCTTCCGTACCCCACCACTCGCATCGTGCTGACCAGGTTTCCAGGACAGTTTCTACTTCGTAAAGCAGCCCCTGCCAGCAAAATGCCCGCGGCTGGACTCCAAGACCGGAGGAATGCAGATGGTCAGCCTGAAGCAAGGCGGTGGCCGGTACCTGCTCTGCTACGTCGATGGGCTCCATTAGTAAACGCATATCCTATGCAACTCCTCCACCTGAGCGGTTCCATGGTTCTACCGAAGCAAAACGGTCCGGCATGCAGGTATAGGCATCCAGAATTCGAACGTGCTTGATTGCAGCCGGAAACCTGCGTGCCAGAGATTTCGAGATAACTTCGGCATTGGGTTTTGTTCTAAATAAGGAAGTCTGGCTGGGTGGCACAACAGACAAAGCCCCCAGCCTGATACGTAACCCCTGGACCGACTGCTGTGTTGCTTGCAACGGATGAGAGGTAGTTAGCTGGTTGAGTATTGCTGTGGCCTGAACCAAGAGATGCTCACGCTGTGACGTAGAGGCACGGAGTATCCTGGAAGCAGTAAAGAGCGGGTTACCCGATGCATCAAGCAGAGAAACTTCCAGTCTGCGGGTATGCTGCTTCTGTAGGTGCTGCATAGCATTGTCTAGAGCAAGATTTATCGAGTGCTGCAGCAGATCGGGCTGGGTGACGGGATCGCTGAAAGAAACAATGCCCGTTGCTGTAGGGGCAGGAACGTACAGAGGGATCGGATTACTGTCAGACAGACTTCGTAAAAACTCGTGCAGCCGAAGTCCCTGCTCCTGGAACTGATCTTGCCATTGCTGCCTGGTAAGCCTGCGAATCCGGCCTATGGTTCCCATTCCAAACAGTTCTAATCTGTCCGTTGTACGCTGACTTATTTCGAGCTCCGGGAATGAGTGAAGAACACGTAAAGGAAGAGTATCCAGAAAGTCAGCACTGCTGTCATCATCCAGGCGCACAATAGTTCCCGGATGAGCCGAGACTGCGGCCAGCATTGCCAGTGTAGCAGTACGTGCAGTTCCTGCACAGCCTCCCATACGTGCGACCAGCCTTGTAATATCCAAAATGTTATTGGTGCTACATAGCAGTCTGCCAGGTTCTACATCAACAATGCTTGGCGTAAGCTTATAGACAGATTCGATTATATGTTCCCAGGCAGCACGCTCAAGTGCAGGCTGTCTGGATAGCGGACATGCGAGGGGGCGGAGCGCCATTGCCTGGTCGATACGTATGCCCGACATCTGAGCGGGTGCTGTTACGTAGCCGCCTGAATGCACGATGATGGATTTTGTGGTACCCAGGACCATCTGAAATGCCAGTATTGGCAGGTTGGGGAAGAACAGGGCGGTAATCATGATGTGCCTTTTGTTTGGTAACGGGACACGTATTCCTTACACTTCTGAAGACAGAAGCGTCCGGTACGTGGAGTGTGATAGGTTAAAACTGTTTGATACAGGAGCGGACAACGCCGATGATGGCAAACTCCATATCGGCAGTTATGATGATATCGTTATAGGCAGGGTTTTCTGCCCGTAGTATCGGACTTCCGTCAGGCTGCTGTATGTAGCGCTTAACTGTAAGTTCACCAAAAATGCGGGCTATGACAATCTGACCGTACCGTGGTTGTACGGAACAGTCAACAATCAGCGTATCTCCATCGGCAATACCTGCATTTACCATGCTGTCTCCCACAACCCGAATAAAATATGTGCTACCGGGGTTGTGGAGCAGCATTTCTGCCAGGTCTATTTCCTGCTCTACAGTATCTTCGGCTGCTACCGGTACACCTGCGCTTACCCCCAGCATGAGCATCGGGATTTTGTAAGGCTGGGGTATTTCCGGACTTGGTATAACCTGCGGTGATGTACTGCGAAGACCGGTTACCATTGCCTGTAGCTTTTGAAGCTGCTCGGTTAAATGGGTGAGTGTGGGTATGGTGGTTTGATGCGCCTGTGATACAATACCGGTTAAAATCCAGCTTGCAGGAATACCGTACTTCTGCTCCAGCACCGTAAGTATCTTGTGGGGAACGGCAGTACGGCCACTTTCCCATGAGTATATTGTGGATGGGCGAACCCCCATAATTCCGGCATAATCGGGTACCGATAATCCTAGCTGCTCGCGAACAAGCCGATGTCTGTAACCAATTTCTGTCTTTAGCATAACAACTTCCTGTTAGCATGTCTACAAAATGTAGATGCAATATACAAAATGTAGAATTTAACGCAAGAAGTTTTTTTTTGTTTTTCCTGTTTGCAGAAATTGAGGTCTTACTGTGTCTGTTTACAGTGAATTAAATTACTCATCCAATGATGCTTCATAGCGGTCTAAAAAGCTTAGCAGGCCCTCGTACAGCACCTCAAATTTGATAAATTCACCAATTGCTGTGGGATTAGATTCAGCACCGGATTCTTCTAGCAGGGCCCGTAATTTTTTGTTCGCCTTCCTGATCTGCTTAGGATCAAAACTGCATCGGTTGAATGCCTGCAGCATACGCAGGAAAATTTTCACTCTGTGAAATGTTTGGGAACGGATGTACCGGCTAACATACACCTTGATGTACTCAATCCTGCGTTCCGCCTGGTCAAAGTCTTTATACAAAATCAGAAAGCATATTGTTGATATCAGAACAGCAGTGTTGTAGAATTGCTTGTACTTGCTCACTTCGGGAATACTGTTCAAATAGGTTGACAGCCTGAATTGCTTAAACCGTGCACCTCTTCTTTGAAACTCTTCCGGTGAAGCATTCACCAGACTCCCTAATTGCAACTGCTCAGCAATTAATACGTATGCGTTTAACAGTGTGAAGTTCTGCCTTCTAAAATCATCAATCAGATTGTACATCTGATGCTTTGTTGCCTGATTTACATAGTCAGCTGCTTTTTCATATTCACCAACTCGCAATGCTGCAATTATTGAGAAATAGAGGGCGTTAAACCAGTTATAGCCGCCGGCACGGAATGAGTTTGTAACGTAATCTGTTATCCGGAATGCTTCTTGGACTTTACCTAAGGCAATAAGTACTGTCAGTTTTTGCAGACGGAATTCACCAAGTCGGGCCGGCTGTGATAAGTGCGGGTTGGCCTCCAAATAGGCAATTGCCTCATTGGCAGTTTCAAGTGTTCCGCTATGTTGTCCGTGAAAACTGTGGAGTGTGATACGCATTCTGAATTCATTAAGAATGAGTGTATGCGATTTATGAGCAGCACAGAGTTCTCTGATTTCCATCAGCCCCGCTTCTGCCATATCTGATAAGTAAGCCGTGGTTCGGCTGCTCATGTCAGTTTCTAGTACGAAAGTATCAATTATAAAATCACTCCTGTGTTCTGCTTGAAGTAATGATGTATAGGTGCTTGTTTTCCCACGATAAAGAGAGGCTTTCCCTCGCTGTCCCATTACTGCTGAAGTATCGTGCAGAATTTTTGCCAGTGCCAGACAGATGTCGGTAAACTGATATTTTTCTGCCATGGTAAGCGTCCGCTCAGCTACTTCGTGGCCGGCAGCTCGGGCAGCAAACCGAATCAGGGTTTGCGCACATATTAGATTTCTTGTGCATTTGTAATAGTAGCTAAGATATTCACTGTGCTCAGGTTGCTTTACCTGAAGAAACAGTACACTGTGAATCAGCCTGTCATATACCCGTGACTTCAGAGTTCGATAGCGCTGATCAGAGCGATGTGCCTTGTACAGGACCTGGGCTGCTTCCTCATCAGTTTTAAACTCGTCGGTATGAATACCCCTCAAATAGCGTCCAGTTAGCGTGTGATAGTCGCTGTGATTCTGATCCACAAGCTCAGGTAAAATTTTTGATACATCTGCCTTAGATGTAACAATCCGAAGTATTTCTTTTAAGACTTCCATAATCCTTGCCCAAGTGAGTTCTTGTGCTTCCGCCTATAACGTTTTACAGGCAAATGTTACATACATATACGCAATGTAACAAAAAGTATGTCGCAGAAACTACATTAGTAAAAATAAGTGCTCAATTTTGTACTGTTGATGTAACAGAACAAGGGAAACTGTAAATGATATTTCGCACCTCGTGGTAAAGTTGTAGTAGTCCATTTTTGACCTAAAGACCAGCAAATCATTGGAAAATGAGAGTGTTACGCTGTTTCTCCGCTTGGTTTGTATGTAGTTGTCAAAAATCTGCTCTAATCACCCCTCCTATCAGAGGTGGTAACAAAACCGCCTGAATTGTGGAAAATATCTAAATTGCTCAATGTAACAAAAACGCCGTTATGTGGTGGCAATGTTGACTGGAGTAATGTATGGTTTACAGTATCCAATGTAACAGTCAGCAGATGTTTGCATGAGCCTATCGTCCAGATCTGTCAGGTAAAGCCTCAGGTAGGTGATACAACATACGATGAGAATTAAGTTTTTTAAACATTTTTAACATTTTTAACGTTTAAACAGGAGTCTGTCATGAGTTTATTCATTTCCATCTTAATGGTTCTTGGTGTACTAAGCACAGAGCAGGTTACAACGCTTCCGGAACAAGTAGTTGTTGATATTGTGAATATGCCGCCGAATCAATGTTTAATTCAGCAGTCCATGAATGATCCGGTTATCATGCAACAAGCCGAGTGGAACAGGAAAAAAGAAGGTACTGTTACCTGGATTTTCGATCGGTATGAAGACTAATCAAACCATCATCTGTAGTCTTTTCCTGTAAACCATTAATAACCAAATGAATTCAAAGGACAAAACAATGAAAACAACTCGTAACCTCAGCCCTTACTTAATTGACCGTGGTGAAAACAACCGTAGCGCCTCTCCATACCTGATTGACCGTGGCGAGAACAACCGCAGCTCCACTCCGTACCTGATTGACCGTGGCGAGAACAACTAACTGATGCAAAACAACACAACAGCAGGGAATTGATGACTTACGTTTTCATTGAAAATGTTACATGGCCGCAATCCTTGCTGAGTGATGTCGGATACAACGAATGATTCGAAAATTAAAAGCCCAACTGCAAACAGTTGGGCTTTTGTGTATTGGGTCGATGGGAGTTCTGCGTCAGTCGCAGCGGTTCAACAGTTCATCTAATTGCGATTCTGTTACATGCTCGTAGTAGGTTTCATTGATAACAACAAGAGGGGCTCCGCTGCAGGCACCCATACATTCAACTTCTTCGAGTGAAAACTTTCTATCAGTGGTGGCTTCGTTATGTCCGATATCCAGGCGTTGTTTAGCATGCTGGAGCAACTTCACGCCACCGCGGAGCATACAGGATACGTTGGTGCATATCTGCACATGGTAACGTCCCATAGGCTTTTTAAAGTACATAGTGTAGAAGCTTGCAACGCCAAGAACATGTGCGTAGGGTACGTCCATTACCGTAGCCACATATCGCATGACATCCTCACTCAGCCAGCCCCACTTTTTCTGGGCCATCCACAGTACGGGCATAATGGCTGCCTTAGGGTGAGGGTACAGATTTTTTAATCTTTCTACCTCACGTGACTCTACGTCATTAAACTCAAAACGGGTATCAAGTTCATTCACCATAGTGCGAATTTACAACATGAATCATCCACGCAAGCGCTGGATGAATAATTTGCTGCTTAACCAGATCCTGAGTGCTGTTGCCAGCTTATGAACGGTGCTTACCGAAATATGCTTGGTAAACACAGCATAGTCCTGAAGTTCAATCTTATCCAGTAGGCGGTAATAAATTGCATCCATAATTTCAGCGGCCACCATGGTCACTTTTTCTTCGGGCACAAGCAAGGTTCGGGCTTTGTGGTAATAGTGTCGGGCACGTTGTACTTGAAATGTCATTAATGCCCTGAATGCTTCATTGTACACCCCGTTTTTCAGATCCTGCTCAGAATAGCGGAATCGTTCCAGGTCTTCAAGAGGAAGGTAAACATAGCCTCGGAGGATATCGCCCTTCAGGTCTCGCATAATATTGGTGAGCTGCAGTGCATAGCCCAGGTTTATAGCGTACTGGCGGGTTTGTTCGTTCTTGTACCCGAAGATTTCAATGCTGATTAATCCAACGGTGCTCGCAACAGCGTAGCAGTATTCTTTAAGTTCATCAAATGTTGCATAACGGTGCTGTACTAAATCGCGCTCACAGCCATCAATCAGGGTTAAAAAGTGTTGCTTTGGAATTGAATACCTTCGGATGACACTCTGAAGCGATTGTGAAAGCCCCTTTGTAAGAACAGATGCTGCAGCAGGATTGTAAAGGCTCTCAACTTCTGAACGCCACCATTGAAGGCGTTCCCGTTTTGTAGCAATGTCTTCAGGGCTTTCCGATGGACCTTCGTCCACGATGTCATCAATCCGTCTGCAAAATGCATAAACAGTGCGAATGGCATGACGTTGTTCGCGGGGGAGGAACGAAAAGCTGTAGTGAAAGCTGGTAGATCCGGTGGTTGATATTTTGACTGTGTCTTCCGACATAGAAGTGTATTTGCTACCAAAGATAGGCATTCAAATTAGACTACTATCAGGTGCGCTTGAATTACCCACTTCAAATATGCAGCCGCAATGTGGAATGGGCTTGTGTAGGCAATAGGGTTATGGATGTTTTACTCGTTTTGTAAGACTGGAGATATTACACCGTGCAAGAATGATTCGTCCGCCAAGCGCAATAGTTCGAAGCGTTAACCGCAATCGTAAAGGGTGTACTACTTGATACAACGTACGGGCAGCTGTGTACAGCCTGGCAGTATGGTTTTTAGCATCATCTAATGCCCGTTGAGTTTGCACCAAATCCTGCAGTGGGTTATTGGGCAAACCCGGAATATACAATCGCCCCCGTGGGACGTCGACTGAAAGATCCTGTAAAAAGTTAGTTATTTGTAGGGCCGTGCACAGAGCGTCAGACATTGGCTTTACAGCGTCCGACCACTGACCGTGAATCCGAAGGTACAGTTCGCCAACGGGATTTGCGCTGCTATTGCAATACTGATGAACCTCTTCCCAGGTGTTAAAGCGGATAGTAGGGGGCTGTGCAGTGCCTGAAGCCGTATTCTCTGCATCAAACCTGAAAGCCATAAACAGGCGGTGAAAGGGGTCAGTCGGCAGACGAAATTTGTTGATCGTATCCTGGATTGCCATGTAGGCAGGGTTTCCGCCAGGCTCAATACGGTTGTCCACCACAGCATCGAGTGTAGCAAGTGCTTCCAGGCGATCCCCCGTAAAGGGTTCATCGGCAATGTCGTCCCCGATTCGTGCAATTGCATAAACAGCAGCTAATGCACGTTGTTCCTGTTTGGTAAGCAAAACAGAAACAACAGGGAAATTCTCGTAGTGTGATTTAGCAAACTTCAGGCACCAG